>CABXCC010000001.1 GCA_902510475.1 uncultured Bacteroidota bacterium
TCATAGTTGGCTGGGTCCGCACACTCTTGTCCATTTAAGACTTCTTTTGCACCCCAGTCATTTTCGTTAGTCGGGCTGTTTAAGAATATGTAGTTACCTGTTGTACCTTGGTCTAGGTTAACTGTTACTTCCCATGTGCCGTCACCGTCAGCGTCTGACATCATGTAAGCCATAGCATTACCTAAAACACCACCACCTGCATACATGCCGTTAGGACCAACTTCGATGTTCGCAGTATTCACTGTAAATGTAACAGCTGTTACATTTGGATCAATACAAGCAATGGATGCGGTAGCCTGAGCTCCGTCTTCCACGGTATATGTAGTACCATTTACACTAATTGATCCACCATTCCATCCGTCACCCCAAGAATCGTTCATCACTAATGTGTAAGTTTCTCCATAAGACATATCTAAAAGTAGAACAGTATCACTAGATCCAGTACCTGACATTACTACTGCTCCGTCAGCGTCTTGAATCTCCCATGTAATTTCCCCTGGGTAACTTCCAGGTGCTGCCATGAATACCTCAAATGAACAATCAGGTTCTGAAACAACTTCACATACAACAAAAGGATAAGGACAATCAGATTCACATGTTGTTTCTGAATCATCAGTACAACTTTCTCCACCATAAGTCCATGCACCGTCTACTTTGTATGCCCATGAATCTCTATAAACCCAGTCCATAGAATAATCACCACTTTGAGAACTATCACCAACATTTCCAGTAACTCCAAATGTTTCAACAACAGCTTCGTTAAAGAAAAGTTCGTAAGCATCATTTCCATTTCCTTGAAGAGCAGAACCTCCACCATTGATTATTAAATCAAAAGTATGACCAGCTAAATATCCATCAAGAAATACATCAGCTCCTGTAGCATCAGCGGAAGAATTTGTTACTAATATATTTTGACCAGCTAAAATTGAACCTGATAAAGTAAATTCTAGACCATCAGTTCCTTGCTGGTTGTTAGCAGAGCCTAAACCATAAGCTGAAAGATCAGCAATATCAGCATCTGCAACTAAATGAACACCTTTACCAACACCTCCACTAACATCGATATCTAAAATTCCTTGAAGGGATAAAGCGGATTCAGCAGGTTCAGCAGTGTACACAAAACTAAATGTGTCTAAATGTAAACTCCCATACATATCATTTGGATTGTTTTGAGAACCTCCATTTTTATAAATTTGCATTCTGTAGTCATTTACTTCAGTTACTTCAAAAGTAGCTGTCATTTCTGTCCAGTCAGTACCTGCACCAATATTACCTAAAGGAATATCGATTACATCATCCTCAACAGTAATCCATCCACCATTACCATCAGATTTTTTGAATGATAATTTTGGAGCGCTACCGTTTGCATAACCATCAGCAATACCACCGCCATTTGTCCATTTGTGGTAAAATGTTACCGTATATGTACCTAGTGGTAATTGGCTAAATTCTTGAGCAACAATTTCTCCATTTCCGGAGTTTCCAGCAAACATTTTCCACATTCTGTCCCCAGAGTGGGTTTCGCCGTGATTACCGTTTCCAGGAGCATAATTTGTACCTTGGGCAGTAGTCCAACCACATGCAGTTTCACCGTCAGCCTGAGCACCAGAGATGCAACCTTGACCTGAACCAGCAGCTTGTGCAGTTGAAAGAGCACCGTTTGTGTTGGCCATTAAGTCATCTCCGACACTTTGTGCATTAATCGAAAAACTAAATAAAAAAATCAAAGCAACAAACGAGCTTTGCCATAATTTTAGGTTAGTTAATAATTGAGTAATTTTCATCATAAGTTTTATTTTTTGTTGTTAAATACTTTTTTTATGCATACTCCAGGATTTCATTTTTTTGTCCCCAAGTACACCTTTGAGTCTTCCCCATAATCTATCTTGTAATTTTCTTAATTCTGCTTGCATTTGTCTTTTGTTTCCCTGATGAACTTTGCGAATTCGTTGAGCATCAATAAATCTTTTGAGTTGAATGTGGTAAATCTTTTCAGATGTTTCATCGTCTAGAGATAAAACCACAGTCATTTCATCCGATAATTTCTTTGCTCTTTCTTGTAGTCCGTCTTGAGAAAAAAGAGAAAATGAAAACAAAAATAGAAGTGATAAAATATAAAGTTTCCTCATAAAATTAATATAGTCGCGTAATATAGTAAAATTTATATATTAATCAAGAATAATATAATTTTTATTTATTGAAATTATGTGATTGTTAATTTTAATCTGCCAAAACTAAAAAATTAATAAATTTTAGTGGTAAGAATTAATAATCTTTAAAGGTTTTTTCTTCCAAGTAATTCCAGATTTCCATTTTGGGGCCCTTACTTCGTGTAAATATTTATCAAGTTTATTTTCAATTCTATCAATAAATTTTTTGTGTAATAATTTACCTCCTTGAAATATTTTTGACAGATCTGTGGATTCTGAATTATCATTTTTTATGTCAAATAATTTAACTTCATTATTATCATAGAATTTAACCAGTTTTATGCTGTCAAATATAATTGCTGAGTGAGCTCTTTCAAGTGCTATTTTATTCTCGTAAGGAACATGAAAAATTAAACCCTCAGAATTTCTTTTGACTTTTTTTGATTTTTGAAATAAAATATCTTTAAAACTTCCTCCATCCAAGGTTTTTTCATTTAAATTTTTATTTCCGGCTAAATCAACTATAGTTGGAAGTAAATCTGAAAAAGAAATTGGAGTTTCAGTCTGAGTATTTTTACTTATTCCTGGACCAGAAATAATAAAAGGGACCCTAATTCCACCCTCCATTGCATCCCATTTACCTCTTTGTAGTGGATGATTAAAGCTCTTTTTGTAATTTTTTCTAGGAAAAATGACAGGTACAGACCCATTGTCAGAAGAATAAATTATATACGTATTATTTTCAATCCCCAACTCTTTTAACTTAGTTAAAACCAAACCAACACTGGTATCTAAATCTTCGGTCATAGCGGCTAAACCTATATTATCGTGATTTTCCCCCGGCTTTTTATCTCTGTATTTTTCAAATGTCTTTCGTTTCATTACAAGATCAGAATGTATGGCATAATGAGAAATCTGCAAATAAAACGGAGTTTTTTCTTCGTAACTACTTTCGATAAAATTTATAGCTCTTTTTGTGATACTAAATATTTTTTTTGGGTCTTCATCGATGGTATTGCTCCACTGTATCTTGTTGGAATCCCAATTAAAAACTCCATCTTTATTTTTTGTTGCTCCATCACTTTCATCATAACCAAAAGTTTTTGGGTTAGAATCCATACCCCATTTTCCAAAATGAGCGGTTTTATAATTTGAATTTATTTTTTTTAATTGTTTTGGAATGGTAAAGTTGGTTTCATGATTAATGTGCTCCGTATTCATACCTACTCTAATCATTTGTAGTCTAGCCGGAGTCTTTCCCATCTGTATACTGTATCTCGATGGAGCACATACAGGAGCACTAGCATAGGCATAGGAAAATTTCATTCCTTCTTTAGCTATTTTTTCGATTTCTGGGGTCTCATAAAAATCACTTTTAGATTCTTTTAATCCGTTTAACATTTCAACAGATGTTCCATTCCAACCCTGATCATCAGCTAAAATAAAAATGAAATTTGGGGCTTTTTGACTTTGGGAATTACTATTTTGAAATAGAAGGATTAATGTTATTAATAAAAGAGATCTCATATGATTAGTCAATCTCACTATTGGTTGAAACCTCATTTATTGGAATTGGCCATGTGTAGTCTTCAGGTTGTCTTGCTCCGTCGGTATCTCCATAAATGAATCTACAATATTCATCATAGACTCCAAATCTGGTCAAGTCAAAGAATCTATGACCCTCCATGTAAAGCTCAACAGCTCTTTCCCTTAACAATTCTTCTCTAAATGAATTCATAGTATATGCAGAATAATCAACATTACTCATTTCTATTCGGTTTCTTAAAATATTTATATCATTGTTTGCTGCAGCAGGATCTGATGAAATTTCAGCATTAGCTTCGGCTCTCATTAGGTAAACATCAGCTAATCTTATGATATGCCAATTTTGCCTACTTGTATATTCAGTAGTCGCTTCTGAATCTATGTATTTTGCTGTCCATATTTGCCATAGGGTTCCTAGTGTATTACCAGTTTCAATATTAGTTGGAATATAACCTGTAAATCCTGGATTTACATTAAAAATTCTCGTACTTGTTTCATATTGAGTGATTATCGAGTTTTGGAATCTATTGTCATACTTATCTATTCTATTATTAACAAAAAGAGGTTTTAGTTTGTTTGTTCCTCCGAATCCACTTCCAGATAATCCTGCATTTCTAGGACTGAATAAATTTGAAAGAGCAGTTCCTTGACCGGTCAATGAGGATCCTTGAACATCAAAAATCATCTCTGGATTATTACCATTATCGGCGTCAAAAATTGACACCCATTCCTCCAAAGACCCAGAAAGGTTAAATCCTTGACCGTTTATAGCTGAATCACACTCGTCTTTGGCATATTGATAGTAATTAACATATGATTCTGGAAATTCGAGATACAGTTCATTTCCTAATATACCTTCGCTTGCTGTTCTTTTACATGAAGCAATTCGGTTATATACTTTTGCTAACATTGCATGTGCAGCTGTATTGGTAACTCTTCCTAAATTGTTTGTGTGATTTCCTCTTGTTTCATTTCTTCCCCAACAGTGATTTGCTGCGAAGTTGAGGTCTTCAATGATAACATCGTATATTTCTACAATTGATGAGACAGGTAACCCTTGATCATCGCCGGCTTCAACAGGTTGGGTTCTTAAGGGAACTTCACCAAAACAGCGAACCAAATTAAAATAATTTAAAGCTCTTAAAAACTTTGCTTCACCAATAATTCTATTTTTTAAGTCCTCATCCATTTCAATATCGGGAACATTAGCAATTACATTATTTGCATCCCTAATGCCTAAGTAAAGCTCTTTCCATAAATTATTTATATTTCTGTTAGTCGAGGTAACCAGGCCACGCTTAAATTCATTGTACAAATAGGTTGAAAGTCCTTGGTCAGAGGAAGCAAATAGTGTAGGCATAAATTGTTGCTTATAATATCCGATACCGCTTTTTAATCTCGCGTAGACTGAGGTTAAAGCCGATAATGCGTCGGTTTGATTTTGATAGAAGTTTTCAGTATTTGGTTGAGTAAAAGGATCTTCATCAAGAACATTACAAGATGTAAATGAAGCAATAAATAAGAAAATTGTGATGTAATATTTTATATTTTTCATTGTTTAATAATTAAATTTTAATCCAAATAATACAGATTTTGTTCCTGGGTAAGTACCGAAATCAACTCCTCTTTTTTGTGGGTTTTTAGTATAGGTTCTAACCTCTGGGTCATATCCCGGATAGTCAGTCCATACAAATAAATTTTGCCCAGAAATATAAATTCTCATGTTTCTTCCTTGAGAAAAATCAAAATTATATCCAATATTAATATTTTTGAGTCTAATAAAAGACCCGTCAAATATATTTCTATCTGAAGGTATTGCCCTTGTCCCCGTGTCAATTAATGCTGCTGGATGGTTAGCATTATTTAAATTACCAACTTGTGGATTATAAACATAATCCCCATCTTCATAAACAAGTGGAGCAATCCATGAATTTTCAAACGATGAGGTTAATACATTAGTAGTTTTTTGTAAACCACTCAACTGCCATGAGTCCACCCAAAATAAATCCCCTCCTTTTTGACCAGTGAAAAGGATACTTGCATCCCATTTTTTATATCTAAAATTATTTGAAATGGAATAGTTAAAATCAGGATTAGGATCTCCTATTTTGACATAATCATCAAAATTTATTTCTTGTAAAGCTAAGGGTTGACCAGAATCATCAAGATCAACAAAATTATTTACATATTTTATTTCTCCAGGTGCTGCTCCTGCGATTCCACTGTTAATTGCCTCTTCCCAATCTGCATAAATACCATCTGTTTGTGCACCCCAATATATACCGAGTGGCTGATCCACCATAAACAAAATGGGGTAGGCCTCTGAAAACCCAATTGACGGACCTAATTGAAAATCTAAGTTTGAATTTAATTTATTGAGGTTGTTTCTATTGAGTCCAATATTTGCGTTAATATCCCAACTAAAGTTGTCATTTTCAGCAATTACTGATTTTACATTAAATTCAATTCCTTTATTTTCAACTTCCCCGAAATTATCAACTCTACTACCATACCCATTTGAAGGAGGGAGTTGTACATATTGAAGTAAATCACTAGTTACTTTATGATACATATCAATAGTAAAATTTAATTTTGAATCATATAAACCCAAATCAATTCCAAAATTTAGCTGATCAGTTGTTTCCCAAGTTAAATCGTCGTTTGCTAGGTTAGATTCATAAAACCCAGTGATTATTTCGTCATTGAAATTATAGCGAATAGGTGTCATTAATGCCAATGATTGATAAGGAGATATCGGATTGCTACCGATTTTACCATATGAAATTCTAAATTTTAACTCGTTTAATTTTTCATATTTTTTTAAATAATCTTCTTTTGATGCAAACCATGAAAAAGCGATAGAAGGAAACAAGGCACTTTTATTATTTGTTGAAAATTTTGATGAAGCATCTATTCTAGTATTTATGTCGACAAAGTATTTTCTTTTGTAATTATATCCAATCCTAAACAGAGCAGATAATAATCCTACTTCTCTAAATTGAGTAATTGGAGTTAATATTTCTTCTGCAGAAGCAAAATTGTAAAAAGAAGTTACATCGGAACCAAATCCTCTTGCTTTAACAAAAATTGATCTAATTTCATTTTTCTCATAAGTACCTACAAGAGTTGCATCAATTCGATGATTTTTAAATCTGTTTCTATATCTGAGATTAGCCTCTGCATAAATTTTGCTATTTTCTAAAAATGCCTGAGAAGCTTCACCATTAGTATTTCTTCCCCTAGTCGTATTTAAGGGGTAATAATTGTCTCTATTACTTTTTTGAAAATTATAAGATCCTTTTAGAGTTCCTGTTAGTTTTGGTGTAATCTTACTAACTAACTGTAAGGTTTGTCTAAAAGAAGAAGATTCTTTGATGTCCATAACATATCTAGCTAGCGAATATGGGTTCGAAATTACATTCCCCTCATTTAATGCTGCATAAATATCATCATCTTGTCCAGGCTCAAGCAATGAGAAAATGGGTTGGAACTGCAGGGCTTGTGAAACAACACCTCTTTGTCTAAAAATTTCTCCGTTACCAACGGATGCAGCATTTCCTTTTTTATGACTAAAGTAAGTTTTTGAGTAAATATCTATTTTTTCGTTAAATGCTTTTCTTTTAGCATTCATATTAAAGTTTATAGCTTTATTATTTGAATTAATTATAACTCCCTCTTGGTTGTTAATTCCAAGCCCCATCGTAATATTTCTTTTAAAATCACCGCCTCTGTAATTTAGGTTATATTTATCACTCAAAGCTAGCCTGTAGGTTTCGTCTTGCCAGTTCGTATTTATGCCAGATGAAACAGGATAGGGAAGGTTGTATTCCGTAATTTCAGGGTAATTATCTGTATTAATAATCTGAGTTCCATCAAACGGTCCTCCAGCTCTGTTTGGATCAGTTATGTCCTGATAAATTTGATTTAAAACTCTTTGATTCATGAAGTTTTCAAATCCAGGGCCATCTAAAACATTTATATTTCTTCTTACAGAAGTCACATAACTTTCATAACTAACGGAAATTTTATCTTTCCCGTTTTCATTATTCGCAGTTTTTGATGTAATTAAAATAACTCCGTTAGCACCTCTTGCACCATATATAGCAGTAGCTGCAGCATCTTTTAAAACTTCAATCTTATCAATATCATTGGGATTGATAAAGCTTAAAGAGCTTTGAGATCCACCGCTGTTATCCATTCCTGCTGCATCGGTTAAGGGATCGACTGGAATTCCGTCAAGTACATATAAAGGCTGTGTTCCGCCTAAAATTGAATTTGTACCTCGAATAGATACTCCAGAACTCCCTCCAGGTTGCGAACTTTCTGAAACTACCAATCCAGACACTTGCCCTTGTAAAATACTTTCAACCGATCCGCTTCTGTTTTTTTCTAGTTGATCTGATTTTATTTGAGTGATTGATCCTGATAAATCCTTTTCACTGATATCGAAATAACCAACACTGACAGTCACTTCTTCTAATTGATTAATGTCAACCTCCATGAATACTGAAATGGGGGAAGTAATAATAGGTAACTCAATCGTTTTCATTCCAATGTATGAAACTTTTATTTTATCACCTATTGTTACTTTAATCTCAAAATTTCCATCAAAATCAGTAACAACTCCTGACTCGTTTCCAATTACTTGAATTGTTGCTCCTGCCAATGCAAGATTTGTATCTTTTTCAAGTACGTTTCCTTTAAGGTTTAAATCCTGGCTATAAATTAGCGTTGAAAAAAGTAGTAGTAAAATTGTTATTATATTTTTCATAATTATTTTCTAATCTGTTTACGTAACCACCAATCTCTATCATGGTTGTATTTGTATTTTTTTTGTAATCTTTCGGACTCTTTTCTTAAGTAATTTTCAATGTCATCATAATTAGCAATATTAATCAAGTTTTTCATTTCACCCGGATCGTTAACAAGATCATATAATTCATCAATATCGTTTTTTAAAAAATTATCGACTAATTTGTATTCGTTTGTTCTAACCGCAACCTGATCTGGGCCCGCATATGGCCATGCATCATCAACATAGTATTCAAAAAATATACTTTTTCTCCAGGTTTTGTCTTTTTTCCCACTTATTAATTTAACCATTGATTCCCCTTGCATATATTTAGGTTTATTAACACCAGCTAATTCTAAAATTGTAGGTGCAAGATCTATATTTAAACACTGCTCATGAATTACGGTATTTTTAGAAATTAATTTTGGATAGCTTATTATCATCGGAACGCGCATTGAGCTTTCATAAGCTAATCTTTTATCCTTGTAGGTGTGTTCACCCATAAAATATCCATTGTCGCTACTGTATATGATTACCGTGTTTTCCAGTTCCCCAATTTCATCTAATGCTTTTAAAACACTTCCAAGTGATTCATCAATTGCGATCAAACTCCTTAAGAGTTGCATGTTTTTAAATTTATTGATAGGCCATCTTTTTTCCTCTAAAACTTTAGGTACTTTTTTGTTTTTGTCCCATTTAAATCCAAATGTTTTTCTTCTTTGCCATTCGGGCTTACCTTTGAAAGTTTCTTTATGCATTTCATAGGGAGGTTCGGGAAGTGGCTCATTTTTAAAGAGATCTTTGTGTCTTGGAGCAGGTAAATGTTTTTCGTGAACTGCCTTATGCCATAAATTAACACTAAATGGTTTTTCAGGATCACGCTTGTTTTTAAGCCAATCAATTGTTTTTTCTGTCAAAATATCTGTAATATAACCTTCCAGCTTAATTTCTTTTCCGTTATCATTTACATTTGGATTAAAATATTGGCCTTGGCCAATAAAGCTAAACCAATAATCAAATCCAGGTCTTACATGATCTTTACCACGTTTGTGAGCCATATGAATTTTACCAATATGTGCAGTTTCATATCCAGAATTTTGTAAGTGTACGGAATATGGAGCGAAGTTTGTCCAATCAGGGTCAACATATTTGTTATTTTGATTAACCCCGTGAATATGAGGATAGGTTCCAGTTAAAAAACTGGCTCTGGAAGGGGAGCATATGGATTGAGTAACAAAGAAATTTTTAATATTTACTCCATCTTCTGCTAACTTGTCAATATTGGGAGTTTTTAAAAACGGATATCTATTTGAAAATCCAACAGCATCGTGCGGCTGGTCATCAACAAGAATGAAAAGAAAGTTGGGTTTTTTTTCTTTATTCTGTGCATTTAAGTTTAAACTTAAAATAGCAATTATAAGCAGAAAAGTTTGTTTCATTGTTTAGGAAAAATGTAAAAATAACTCATATGTTTAAATATTTACAAATAATTAAACATTAATATGTTTAATTTGTATTATTCTCAATAAATCAGGTTATTTTTTAATGAATTTGATAAAATGATCATTAATCTTCAGAAAATATATTCCTTTATTTAAAAATGACACATTAATGTATTCTACAGGTCTTAATATTTTAATTATTCTACCCTCAATATTTAGAATTTTTAAATCAGTAATTTCTTGATCAAATTCAATAAATATATAATCACTTGAGGGATTGGGGTAAATAGTTATTTCTTTTTGTGATTCAATTTCGTTATTTGAAAGAAATACGTTATTTGAATTACATTCAATTTGTGTGAATTCATAAACATTTGAATTTAAATTACTGGGTGAAGCATATTCATTTTCTGCTATCGATTTTGTTGAATTAAAATTTCTGTAAAATTCACCAATTTGCGTGTAGTTGTTATTTTCATCAAAAAAATCTGCTTGATCTGTAACGGGGGGGAAAAATGAATACCTTTCAATGTATTCAGTTTCTTCAAGATAGGGTAGTGCAAGTTGTAAAAATTGTCTGTGTACCCATTCATTTCTGTATCTGTTTGCATTGAACTCAGTAATCCAAATAGGTAATCCATACAGACTATAAACGTTTTCAAGGTAATTGACAAATCGATTATAAATATCCTGAGGATTTGCATTTGGGGAATTTTCCGGATTTGAAGTCCAATCATACCAATGAACAGCAATTACATCAATTCTGATCTCTTGATTTTCAGCCTTATAATTAAATTCATTTAACCAGCTAAATACTTCTCCTTGTCTGGTTGCTGGAGAAACCATTCTAAGGCCTGTTTTGAGAAGGTTTTTGTAGTATACAAGTGATGTATCTACGACGCACATATTTCCATATTGACCCGATTGATCATTACAGTTATCAGGCTCGTTAAATGCTAAAAGATGTGTTGATTTGTATTTTTGTTTAATAATTTCAATATCATTTAAATCATCTGCGGCGCCTTTTCCCCATGCCATAGGAGCATATTCCCTTGACATGTCAGAGCTACCGTTATTGCTCCACTTATAGAACCAATTGTTATTCATAGATTCTGTGTCACCGGCAGTTCCTTTTTTGGTTACCCAATTCCATGGAATTACACGGATAAATGAAATTTTATTGTCAATGTATTCAGGAAGTATATTGATTATAATATCATTTTCAGAAGCAATGAAAACTTTACTTTTCCCGGTCCCGTCTTCGTTTTCAGCAAATGTTGCCATGTATCCTTTATTTAATTTAAATGATGAGACATCATCGTTTAAATTATTCGGAATGGATTCCCCTTCAAAAACAGTATTATTAATAATATTAGCAGATTGCCCCTCTAAGTTATTTTCGCTAAATACTGCAAGATTTGAAAATTCATCAGAATTGACTCTAACCACAGCCCCATCATTGTAATAATTATCAAACCTGATATTTTCAGGATATGAAAGCTGTTGATCTTCATAAAAAATATTGTCATGATAATAATAAAATGCACTTGTAGGATCTAAATTGTAAAACCGAATCCATGACTCATTTGAATTGAAATTTACTGATATTCCCTCGAATATTGGATAAATATCAGTAAGATTTAGATAAGCAGAATTGTTAAGAATAATTTGACCATATCCTGATATTTTTTCAGAATTAAGTTCTCCTTCCGTTATTATAATTTTCCCATTTTCATTGAGTGTGATTTCACCATCAGCAACAATTTCACAGGTTAAATACAATGAATAACCAATTGATTGTCCTGGGTTTATGCTATTTTCTTGAGGTGTGTTGTCGGATGTGAATTCTACCCAGTTTGATTCATCAAAAAAATCGTTATTATTTGAGTTTCCAGTCCATCGATATTCTTGAGCATTCACATTAAATGCAAAAAGTGAAAATATAAAGATGAAATAATTTTTCATATTTTGTTGGATCATTACTAAGGTGTAAATTTAAGACATGGTAAACATTAATAAAATATTTTTTTTCTCCTTGATCTATTTTCTTTGCATTAACCACATTAATGCGAATAAAGAAACGGATAAAAAAAAATTAAACGTTTTGTTTATAATCGCGGATGATTTGAATTGTGATATAGGTGCTTATGGAGATGAAAATGTATTAACTCCTAATATCGACAAATTAGCAAAAGAAGGGGTTTTATTTGGAAATGCCCATGTACAATATCCTCTGTGTGGCCCCTCTAGAGCATCATTAATGACAGGTTTATATCCTGATCAAACAAAATCTAAAGAATTAAGATTGTATTTGAGGCAAACGGTCCCCGATGTAGTTACGATTGGGCAAAGATTTATAGAAGAAAAATATAATTCTATTAGGGTTGGTAAAATATATCATTATCACAATCCCAGAGATATTGGAACCTCTGGTCATGATGATCATTTCACATGGGACCAAACTGTGAATCCATATGGACGAGATAAGGTCGAAGAATATAAATTAAATAAAGTCAAAAAAGATTTTGATGGTGCTACACTTAGTTGGTTGGAAGCTGAAGGATCTGATGAAGATCAAACTGACGGAATTGGTGCGATGGCTACAATTAAATACCTGGATAAATTTTCAAAAAATAAAGAAAACTTCTTCTTAGCATTTGGTTTATACAGACCTCATATTCCCTTTGTTGCTCCCAAAAAATATTTTGATATGTATGAGGCTGAACAAATGGAAGTCCCAGATAATGGAGATGAGTTTTTAGAATCAATTTCTAAACCTGCTGCAAAAAGTCTAAGGGCCAGAAAAGAACAAATAAATTTGGATTACCCAACCAGAAAAATTGTCAAAGAAGCATATTATGCAACTACTTCTTTCGTTGATGCGCAAATCGGTAAAGTTTTGGATAAGTTAAAAGAAACAGGTCTTGATAAAAACACAATAGTTGTTTTTACTTCAGATCATGGTTATCATTTAGGAGAAAAAGGACATTGGCAAAAACAGACTCTATACGACAGAGCAACAAAAGTTCCCTTAATAATTTCAGGGCCAGGCATAAAACCAAATAAAAAGATATTAAACTCGCCTGTTGAATTGGTAGACTTATATAAAACTATTATGGATTTAACCGGTATTGATGTACCAAAATTTGTTCAAGGTCATAGTTTAAAAGAGTCTTTAGTTTCTGACAAAGAAGTAGTGAGAAAAAGTGCCTTGAGTGAACTTAGGGTATATTTTGAAAAAGAACTTGGTCAGGGATATTCAATCAAAACCGACAGGTACAGATTAATAGAGTGGGATTATAAAAATAAAATTTATCATGAGCTATATGATCATAAATACGACTCCGATGAAAATAATAATGTAGCAAGTGACGAATCATATATTCAAATTAAAGATTCTCTTAAAATAATTTTAAAAAATAGAATTCTAGAAGCCAGAAAAAAACCCGATGGTTTGGGTAGACAAATACAAAATGCTAAACCTAATTTTGAGCCCAAAAGGATATTTTCTTCCAAAAAATCAAGATTATAGCTTCTCAAGCGTAAATTTTAAAGGGATATCAACTCTTTTACCCCAAGAATCTTCACTATGCGAAGTATTTTTAAAGTAAAGGTTTTTAAAGTTATTTTCTGAATATCCATTATTAATAAAAATAGAATCTACCCTTTTTGAATATTGAGGGTAATGTTTATCTAAACCTTGATCTCCATAATCAAAGTAAAATGTTTTTCCTTTTGATCTGGGGATGTTTTGAGACATATATTTAAAAATTGCATCTGGTAAGGGGTTATTATCGATAACATAAGCTCCGGGCCAATGTGTTGACATGCAGATGGCTCCATCAAATATTTCTGGATATTCAAATGCAGCATACATTGAAATTAATCCCCCCATACTAGATCCTCCAATCACTATCCTAAAATCATCAGATGATTTTAAATATTTACTCTTTATAAAAGGGATAAGTTCATCGACAATATATTTTAAATATAAATCTGCATATAGGGCTGGTTTGTTATCGTTTAGATATTTTGCATCCTTAACAAAATCATAAGCTTTTTCAGGAAAATAGTCATTCCATCTATTTTTACCTGAATTATGTATTCCAACAATAATAAATGAACTTAATTCATTTTTTAAAATTAATTTTGAAGCCCATTCGTCTAATTTCCATTCTTGCTTGTTCCATGTTTTATTTGCGTCAAATAAATTTTGACCATCATGCATTATCAGTAAATTGTATTTGTTTTTAGGGTCGTAATCAGGGGGTAGCCAAAACTCTACAGTTCTATCTTCAACAAAGTCTGATCGAAAATCAGATAAAACCTGAATAGAGCCTTGATTTTGGTGGGGTTCACTTATATAATCTAAGTCTTGAGAATGAAGATTTAAGAATAATATAAAAGCGAGAAATAAAATATTATTTTTGAGCACAATCAAAATTAGTATAATATATTGATTGTACTTGAAATTAAAAGTAAATAATTTTACTTCTTTTCAAAATCAGTACAAGTGTATTTTTCACTAACCTCTACGTTATGAAAACTACACAAAGAGTTTGTTAAAATATTTTCACAGTTTACGCAGCTGTTACTTAATTGTAAATTTTCCATTTTCATTAATTTTTAATCAAATGTAGATTCAATTCCATTTAGAAACAATTTAAATAAAGATATGCGGGAAATTTTTATTTAGACTGATTAGAAATTAGTAATTTCTTAGAATAATTGAACTGTTTTTTTCTAGATTAATTTCGCCTTTCCAATGCAATTTTTTGCCACTATAAATTTCTGTAAAAAACATATTATCAATTCCTAACTCTGAAAATCTTTCAAGTGACAATTCTTTATTTGAATTGTTTTTATTGACTATATATAAAACAGTTTCATCGTCTTTTTTTCTAGAAATTAAGTAAACCCCATCAACAGGAGCAAAATGCATTGTTTCCCCTTTATGAATGGCTACACTATTCTTTCTAAAGTTTAAAATTGTTTTTAGGTAATTCTGCATTTCAAGCTCATCATTATCTAAATTTTTTCCATTAAATGCATTACGCTTGTCATCATCCCAACCACCAGGAAAGTCGGTTCTTATTAACCCGTGATCTCCAGGATTATCACTGTCTTCCATTAGAATCTCTGTTCCGTAAAGAATTTGTGGTATTCTAGGTAAAACCAATATCAATCCCAAGGCCATTTTTGTTTTGGCAATATCTTCTTTCATCTGAGTATAAATCCTACTCATATCGTGATTGTCGTTAAAGATTAAAAGAGAATTAGGGTCTTTATAATTGAAGTCATTAGCCAAGGATTCGTATATTTTAATCAAACCAGTGTCCCAATTTTCTTCTTCAAAGATCCCTTCATAAATAGCTTTTTGCATAGCAAAATCCATTGTGCTTTTCAAATTAGATTCGTATCCGTCTTTATTGTTATTTCCTTCTTGCCAGTATGCAATTCTTAAAGGGTTATAGCTCCATTCTTCTCCTACAATGTTAAACTTTGGGTATTCCTTCATTATTCTTCCTGCCCAATTGCTTAAAAATTCTTTTTCTGCATAAGGATATGTGTCTTGTCTTATCCCGCTTAAATTTAGTGATTCAATCCACCATAATGAGTTTTGGATTAAATACTGAGCAAGAAACTCATTTCTTTGATTTAAATCGGGCATAGTCGGAACAAACCACCCATCCAACATTCCTCTATAATCAACTTTTGAAGCGTAGATATCTTGAATCGTAGATCGCCTGTGATTTGAATAAACAGTATTCTGATCGATTGTCTGATCTGTTGATTTTAAATAATTTTCTTGAAAATTTAACCAATCTTTAAAAGGCAAATCATCCATCCACCAATGATATAATCCACAGTGATTAACAATAATATCTTTGATTAGTTTTATGTTTTTCTTATTTGCTTTTTCAGAAAACTCTAAGTATTCTTCAAATGTCCCAAATCTTGGATCAACAGTGTAATAATCAGTTGTTGCATAACCATGATAAGATCCCTCCTTCATGTCATTTATTAAAACAGGATTAAGCCATAGAGAAGTAAAACCCATATCGCTTATGTAGTTTAAATTTTCAGTTATACCCTTAATATCACCTCCATGTCTAGCATAATTATCAGATCTATTTATCTTATTTTCTTTAAGACCGTTAATTACATCGTTCTTATAGTCACCGTTTACGTATCTGTCAGGTGTGATCAGATATACCACATCAGAGCTGTCAAACCCTTCATTTTGAAGCTCAAAAGAACGTCTTTTCCTCAAGTTGTAATTGTATGATAATTTCTCATCATTTCTTGTGAAGAGTATTTCAAAATCACCTTCTTTAGAAAGATTTGAAATTTTTAAATCTAAAAACAAATAATTTGGTGAATCAGCTTTGTGTATTTCCATGAGGGTAATGCCTGGATAATTTATCTCTACATTATATTTACTGATTTCGGTTGCCTTAACAAGTAGTTGCAGATTTTGATTTTCGAATCCAATCCACCAGTTGGGTGGGTGAACTTTTTCAATTTGAGAATAAGTATTATTTAGACATAATATAAATGTTAAGAGTGTAAATAAAATTTTAAAACTATATCGTTGTAGATTCATAAAAAAGTATAATTTTGCAATGTTCTAACGTAAACTAACCACTTACTTAAGTTAGGGCTAAAACTAAAAAAACAAAACTAAAAATGAAAAAAACAAATTCACTATTGCTTTTTTGTGCCTTGTTTTTATCAGTAAACCTGTATTCACAGAGTTTATTGGATGGCAAGGTAACGGATGATGTAAGTTCTGACCCAATTGCCGGAGTTAATGTAGTTGTAAAAGGAACCTCATCTGGAACAGCATCAGATTTTAACGGTAATTTTTCAATTAATGTTTCTTCAGGAGATGTTCTAGTATTTTCATATGTTGGATATACCACCCGTGAAATAACTTATAATGGTGAGCTTTCAATGGAAGTCTCATTATCAGAAGACGCTTCACAACTTGATGAAATTCTTTTAATTGGTTACGGATCTGTAAAAAAAGACGATCTTACCGGCGCAGCAGATCTCATTACTTCAGATGATTTTAATCAGGGATCTGTATTATCTCCTGAACAACTAATCTCAGGTAAATTGGCAGGTGTCTCGGTTACCTCAGGAGGTGGAGCTCCTGGTGAGGGACAAGCTATAAGAATAAGAGGTTTAGGTTCTTTATCACTTACAAATTCTCCTTTAATAGTTGTTGATGGAGTCCCATTAAACGACGGCGGAGTTGGTGGATCCAGAAATGCTTTGAATTCAATTAACCCTGCTGATATTGAAAGTATGACTGTACTTAAGGATGCTTCCGCAACTGCTATTTACGGTTCAAGAGGCGCAAACGGGGTAATATTGATCAGTACTTTCAAAGGAGAAGACAGTGAGTTTAAATATAACTTTACTTCTAAATTTTCAACTTATTCGCCAATTGATCAAGTAGATGTTTTAACTTCTGCTGAGTTTTCTCAGATGATAATTGATTCTGGAGACCAATCATATATTGATCAGCTTGGTTCTTATGATACCAACTGGCAAGATGTGATTTATCAAAAAGCTTTAGGAAAAGAATATAACTTTAGTGCAAACGGAAGTATTTATGGTATCCCAACCAGATTTTCTTTAGGTGTAGGTGACCATAATGGAGTTTTATTAGGAGATAAGTTTAGTAGAAACACAATTTCTCTTAACATGAATCCTTCACTTATGAATGATAAATTAGAAGTTGATTTTAATTTACGAATGATGGATACTCAAAATGATTTTGCGGATAGAGGTGCTATTGGTAATGCAGTAAGATTTGATCCAACAAAGCCGGTGTTTAACGGCTCACAATATGATGGTTATTACGCTTGGATTGATCCTGCTTCAGGGAATCAGTATGCCATTGGTGCGCCTACAAATCCTTTAGCATTATTAAATCTAGTAAATGATAATTCTGATGTGGAAAGAATTATTACAAACTTGAAATTGGATTATAACTTACCAATGGATGGTTTAAAGGCTACAGTAAACCTTGCTTATGATGATGCAAGTAGTGATGGAAGTAGAGCAACTTCAGAAATGATTCCAACATCTGATCCTACTTGGAACGGTTCTCTGTCGACTTATACTCAAAGTGCAACAAACACATTATTGGATGCATATTTAACTTATGATAAATCATTTGAAAAATCTTCTCTTAACGCTGTTGCGGGATATTCGTATCAAGCATTTGAGTTTGATAACTTATCTTATGACAGTGAAGCTGAAGAGGATGGAAATGATTACGAATTTATTGATAAGTCTAAAAATGTATTACTCTCTTACTTTGGTAGAGTTAATTATGATATTGAAGGAAAATATTTACTTACAGCTACAATGAGAGCTGATGCATCTTCCAAATTAAATCCTGATGACAGGTGGGGATTCTTTCCTTCGTTTGCAATGGCATGGAATGTTGACAAGGAAGATTTCTTTAAAGGAGATGTTTTTAATACTTTAAAAATTAGAGTTGGATACGGTCAGGTAGGTAATGTAAATGGACTTGGAGATTATAAGTTTTTGACTAGATATACAGGTAGTACATCTACTGCTTATTATCAATTTGGTGACTCTTTCTATCAGACCTTTAGACCTGAGCCAATAAACCCTGACTTAAGATGGGAGATTGGAGAAACTCTAAATTTAGGAATTGACTACTCGATGTTTAATAATAAGTTAAATGGTTCGGTGAATGTTTATCAAAAGACAACAAAAGATTTAATCGCTTATACCTTGGTCGACCCATTTACAAATTTTGGAAATAGAATTGATGCAAACATCGGTGATATGGAAAATAAAGGAGTTGAATTAAACTTTAATTTCCCTTTGATGACTACAGATGATTATGAGAATATAATTGATTTTAATATTGCATTTAATGATAACGTAGTAACACGACTACCCGACCAACAATTCATTGGTGGTATTTCAGGAGGAGTTGGAAATACAATTCAAACTCATGTTGAAGGAGAAGCTCCTTACAGTTTCTTAGTCTATCAGCAAGTTTATGATAATTCTGGAACTCCAATTGAGGGTGTATATGTAGATAGAAATAACGATAATATAATCAATGATGATGACAGATACATAAAGGAAGATCCTTTTGCTGACATTATCATGGGTCTTACTAATTCTGTAAGATATAAATCCTGGGATTTCTCAATTACCGCAAGAGCTAGTATCGGGAATTACGCTTACAATAACTTGGCTTCAAATGCAGTATTTAATGCTGCTGCTAGTGTAAATAATATTTTGAATAATATTCATTCAGACTACTTAAACACTGGGTTTATTGATTTTACTGAAAATTCACTTTTAAGTGATCATTACATTCAAGAAGCTTCGTTTGTAAAAATTGACAATATTTCAATTGGTTATAACCTTTTTACAAAAAATGGTTGTAAAGTAAGAGTCTTTGGATCATTGCAAAATGTAGCAACATTTACAGATTATCAAGGTATTGATCCTGAAATTTATGGTGGTATTGATAATAATTTTTACCCAAGGCCTCAAACAGGTGTATTTGGTGTAACATTTGAATTTTAAAATAAAATAAGATGAAAAATATATTTAAAAGTTTTATATACATAATCAGTTTTTCTTTCGTTCTTTCATGTCATGACGACCTGAATCAATCTCCGATAGATCCTGATAGTTTTACCGAAGAGAATGTTTTTGCAACAGTTGATGACGCAAAGGGAGCTTTGGCAAAATTATATGCTAGTTTGGCTTTAACAGGTCAGACAGGTCCTGCAGGAAATGCTGATATTGCAGATATTGATGAGGGATTCTCTCAATTTTCAAGAATGTTGTTTAACCTCAATGAGATAACTACAGACCATGCAGTTGTTGGATGGGGTGATCCTGGATTGCCTGACCTTCATGGTATGTATTGGTCTAGCAGTAACGACTTTACTGAAGCTATGTATTACAGATTAGCACAGGAAGTTAGTTTTTGTAATTCATTCATAAGCAATGTTCAAGATTTAAGTGGAGAAGAAGTTTCATTGTTTATAGCTGAGGCTCGATTTTTAAGAGCATATGCTTACTATAATTTAATGGATTTATATGGAAACGTTCCTTTAACTACAGAGATTTCTACTGAGCTTCCAACCCAGAGTAATAGGGTTGAGTTATTTGCTTTCATTGAAAGTGAATTATTGGATATTTCTACTGTGTTGCCTGCTTCCAACGAATATGGTAGAGTAAATATTACCGCTGCGCAAGCGCTTTTATCCAGGCTATACTTAAATTCTGAAATATGGACAGGGGAGCCAAGATATAATGAATGTGTTGAGTACTCACAATATGTGATGAATTCAGGCTATTCTTTAAACACAAATGATGCAAACGGAAATGGAACCGCATATGATGAATTGTTTTTAGCAGATAATGACGTAAACGGTGCTCAAAATGAGTTTATTTTTACGCTAAATTTTGACGGAATGCAATCCCAAACTTATGGAGGTACTACCTTTTTAGTTCACGCAGCAATTGGAGGATCAATGAATCCTGGAGAATTCGGAGTTAATGGAGGCTGGGGAGGTTTAAGAACAACTAAAAATTTGGTGAATAAATTTTCAGTTGACATTGATGCTCTTAATTCTTCTTTAGGTAATATGTCTGACTGGGGATTAGTTGGAAATGCTACACCAAATGGATGGGACGGTCCAGATTTAGAAATGTATCAGGTTGGAGCACAAGAGTTTGCGGTTTATGCAGAACTGGCTTCTGGTGAAATTAAATTTAGATTTAATGAAGATTGGGGGGTAAATTTTGGAGACAACGATGCGGATGGAACTCTTGAATCAGGAGGTGCCAATATTGCTGTTTCTGCAGGTACATATTACATTGAAATGGATTTATCTAACGAAACATATTCTATAAGTACTTTTACAAGTGATAGAAGAGGAATGTTTTATGCAAACGGTCAAAATTTAGAAATTGAATCAATTCCTCCTTTTGAAGATGGATATGCTGTAACAAAATGGACTAATATTGATTCAAACGGAAATCAAGGAAGTGATAGTTCAGGTAATTTTGTTGATACAGATATTCCACTAATCAGACTTGCTGAAATTTATTTAAATTATGCTGAGGCTACAATCAGAGGAGGATCAGGTGATATTGGTACCGCAGTTTCTTTAGTAAATGAAATCAGAGAAAGAGCTTATGGAAATACTTCAGGAAATATTTCGAGTGGTGATTTAACCTTAGATTTTATTTTAGACGAAAGATCAAGAGAACTATACTGGGAAGGTTTGAGAAGAACAGACCTTGTTAGATTTAATAAATTCACTAATTCTTCGTATTTGTGGCCATTTAAAGGGAATGAACAAACAGGAGTGGGTGTAGATGAATACAGAAATATATTTCCTTTACCTGCAAACGTTGTTTCAATCAACTCAAATTTAACCCAAAATGAAGGATATTAAAATTTACAATATGAAAAAACTAATATTAAAATTAACATATGTTACTACCTTATTCATGTTTATTCAATCATGTGATGACGTAGAAAGAGTTTTCTATAATGATGCGGCAGAAACAGTTTTATCACTTTCTGATGATAATTTAACTTTATCTGATGATAACGGTGCGAATGAAATATTAACACTTACGTGGAGTGATCCTGATTACGGCTTTGATGCAGCAGCTTTATACTCTGTCCAAATCGATGTACAAGGAGGTGATTTTTCTACTCCTCAAATTATTTCTGTAGGTAGTTCTTTGGAAAAAACATTCACAGTTGAAGAATTAAATGCAAAATTATTATCGCTTTCAATGATACCTGGTGAAGAAGGTGTTGCTATTTTTAGAATTAAAGCTACTTTAAGTGAGTATCAAGAAATATTTTCTAATACAGTTAACTTAAATGTTACTCCTTACTCTTCCCTTTTAGATCTTACAACCAATTTAGGGGTAGTTGGTTCTGCTACACCTGGTGGATGGGGTAATGAAAATATTCCAGATCTACAATTTTATACAACTTCAATGACGGATGTTTATGTAGCATATGTAACTCTAAGAGATGGTGAAATTAAATTTAGAAATAATAATGATTGGGCAGAAAATTGGGGTGATGATGGAAACGACGGAACATTAGATTCATACGGAGCTAATATTGCGGTTTCAGCTGGAACCTATAAAATTGAAGTTAATTTCAGTAGTATGACCTATACAATGGAAGCATATTCTTGGGGATTGGTTGGTAGTGCAACTCCAAATCAATGGAATGGTCCAGACCTAATGTTACACTATAATTCTTACCAAGATGATTGGAGAGCTGTGGTAACCCTTGGTGAAGGTGAAGTTAAATTTAGGTTTAACAACGATTGGGGTTTAAACTATGGTGATGACGGTGCAGATGGTTCGATGGAAGCTAACGGTGCTAATATCTCGGTATCATCAGGCCATTATTTAGTTTCAATGAATTTAAATACTCAATCATACACAATGGAAGAAATTGATGTATGGGGTCTTGTTGGAAGTGCAACTGCAAATGGTTGGGACGGTCCAAATGATAAGTTTATACCAGACTTTGGTATCATGGAAGGTTATTATTATTTATTAGGGGCTGAGCTTGTAGATGGTGAAATAAAGGTGAGACAAAATGATGCTTGGGGTTTAAATTACGGAGACGATGGTAATGATGGTTTGATGGAAGTAAACGGGGCGAATATCCCTGTATCAGCAGGAACATATAATATTATTTTAAATATGGCTGCAAATCCACCGACAATTGAAATGTATCAGTGGTAATTTAAACGATTAAATTTTTTGAAAAAACCTACAGTTATAATATTAAATTGTAGGTTTTTTTAATTTATATTACACTATGAAAAAAATCCTATTTTTCTTTTTATTTCTAATTACAAATTTTGTACTTGCTCAATTAACTACAAACCCTAGTCCTTTTGAAGTAAATCAATCAGTAACAATAACCATTGATGCAAATAGCAACCAAACAGATTGTAATGGTTTTAATAATCCTAATAAGGTTTATATGCATTCTGGAATCGGAAACGAGGCAGAACCTTGGGGTTTTTCTGTTGTAGGAAATTGGGGGCAAGATGATGGAGTAGGTGAAATGAATAATAATGGAGATGGTACGTGGAGTATAACTATTGTTCCTTCCGATTACTACAATCTTACAAATACCCAAATTTCAAATGTAACCAATATGGGATTAGTATTCAGAAATGAAAATGGTTCACAAGAATTTAAGGATTATGGTTGTTCAGATTTTTTTATTCAAGTGGGCTCATTCCAAGTTGATATGATAAATCCTGACAATTCAGGGTTATTAATTGTAGACTCTGGGGATAGTGTTGAGATTATTGCTGTAAATTCCGGTGGGAATGCCAATTATCAGCTTTATTCTAATGATAATTTAGTAGACACACAAAATAATACAAGTGAATATGAAGGTTTTATTTTTGATAATATCCTAGAAAATAAGTATTGTAAATTGGTAGTAACGCAAGGTTCTTCACAAATAATAAAGTTTTTTTCAATTTTGGTTAATTCAATCGAAAATGAATCCATTCCTTCAAATGTTGAGGATGGAATAAATTATATATCCGATAATTCTGTTGTGCTAGTTCTGGATGCCCCATACAAGGATTTTGTATATGTTTCTGGAAGTTTTAATGATTGGGAGCCTGATGAGTCTTATCTCATGAAAAAAGATCCAAATTCAAGTAAATTTTGGTTGATAGTTGATAATTTAGATTCAGATATTGATTACACCTATCAATATTGGGTTGTTGATGTAGACCCTTTAGAAAATTCACCTGAGTTAGTTAAAACAGCTGATCCTTACTCTCATATAGTTCTATCTCCATTTGATGATCCTTGGATTCCGGAAAATTCTTATCCAAACCTACCGACATATCCAGATGGACAGGAAAGAGAAGTCACCCTGTTTAATCTTTCCGCTAGTGATTATAATTGGCAGGTTGAAAATTTCCAAAAACCCAAAAAAGAAGATTTAATTATTTACGAAGTTTTAATTAGAGATTTTGATTCAGAGAGAACCTTTCAGAATCTGATAGATAAAATAGATTATTTTAAAAATTTAAATATAAATGCCATTGAGTTGATGCCAGTAATGGAATTCGAAGGAAATGAAAGCTGGGGATATAATACTGCTTTTCATATGGCTGTGGATAAGTATTATGGTCCTGAAAATAAGTTAAAAGAATTTATCGATCTATGTCATCAGAATGAAATTGCCGTGATTTTAGATCTAGTTATGAATCATGTAATGGGTAGAAGTCCAATGAATAGAATGTGGATGCAAGATCCTGATAATGATGGTTGGGGACCAGCTAGTACAGAAAGTCCATACTTTAATTTACAGGCAACTCATAGTTACAGTCTAGGGAATGATTTTAATCATCAAAGTACATACACCCAATATTACACAGAAAGAGTTATAAAAAGATGGATTGACGATTTTAAAATTGATGGAATCAGATGGGATTTAACAAAAGGATTTACTCAAAACTGTAGTGGAAATGATTTTGACTGTACTAACAGTTATCAGCAAGATAGGGTAGATGTTTTGAAAAATTATGCCGACTATTCTTGGAGTTTAGATTCAGACCATTATGTGATTTTTGAACATTTAGGTGGGAGTAGTGAAGAGCAACAATGGGCAAATTACAGAGTAAATGAAGGCAAAGGAATTATGCTTTGGGGAAAAACTAGTAATTCTTATTATCAATTAGCGATGGGTTATGCAGCTGACAGCAACATAAGCGGAATAGGTCATGAAAGCAGAGGTTTTTCTGAAAAAAGACTTGTAGGGTACTTTGAGAGCCATGATGAAGAGAGGATAATATATAAAGCATTACAATACGGAAATAGTTGGGACGGATATAATATTCAAGATTTAAATACTTCTTTATCAAGAATGTCTGCAATTGGAGCTATAAGTCTTACGATTCCTGGTCCTAAAATGATATGGCATTTTTCTGATTTGGGAATGGATAATTCTTTGTTCACATGTTATGATGGCAGTGTGTATGAGCCCGATTGTAAATTAGATACTAAACCTCAACCTCAATGGGTTGAAAATTGGTTATCAATCCAATACAGAAATCAAATTTATTCAGATTGGTCTAAGATAATTAGTCTAAAAATTAACGAAGACGTCTTTGAAGGAAATTATAGTATTAGCTCAGGAGGATTAACGCCTATAATATACATATGGGATGATAATATTTCCTCTTCTGAACTAAAAAATATTGTTATTGTTGCAAATTTAGATGTTGTTGCAAATTTGGTTATTCCTTCTTTTCCATATACAGGAACTTGGTATGATTTAATGGATGAAAATGCTGAGGAATCAATTACAATATCTTCAACAACAGATCCAATTTCACTTGCTCCAGGTGAGTTTAAGATTTATGGTAATCAGGCTTCAACAACATTGTCAACTGCGAATCTAATTAATGATGATTTGCTGATTTATCCGAACCCAGCCTATGATTATTTTGTCCCAAACAAAGATGTCGAGCTTATTGAAATATTTGATATTTCAGGAAAACTTGTCAGATCTTTTAAAAATATTTCTGCAAATCAACTTGTAAATATAGAATCATTGGAAATTGGCTATTATTTTCTAAAATTAAAAGTATCCGATTACACATATAATAAGAAGCTAGTAAAAAGATAATTTTTAGTCACACCACCATGGGTCTGTTGGAGAAGAAGAAGCCTGAGCCTTTTTTAGGGTTTAAAATCGAAATTGTTCCAATAACAGTTAATGCAGCATATTTATAAAATCTTATTAATTGTCGATAACTAATTTTAAGTCCCTAGAGTACACATAATAGTCTTTATCAATTTTAATAAAAAGATTTTTAATTTTCATTTTCTTGAATTCTGTTGAGGGGTATAATATACGATTTTTACCGTCGATTTTCACATCAACAGGCATATCAAAATCATCAATCACATTATTCCATCTGTAGCTTAATTCTCCGTTATCAATCTCATATTCAAGCATTGGGATTCTATAATCTCTTAAATATTGATCAAAGACCCTAGACAAGTCCATTCCAATACTTTTTGAGATGTATTCTTCAATTTCTTTGGTTGTTACAGTTGCGTGATAGAATTCTTCGTTTAATCCTCGAAGAGTTTGTCTCCAAAGCTCATCATTGTTGGTAAGTTGACGAATTGTATGAAGTAAATTTGCTCCTTTTGAGTACATGTCACCAGAACCTTCCCTGTTAACATCATATTGTCCGATAATTGGTTTCTTATTTGAAATACCACTTCTTGTTCCAATTACATATTCGGATGAAGCTTCTTTTCCAAAGAAATAATCAACGTATAGATTCTCAGAATAACAAGTAAATCCTTCATGAACCCACATGTCTGCAACGTCTTTGTAGGTTATATTATTAGCAAACCATTCGTGACCACCTTCATGAATAATAATGTAATCAAACTTTAAACCCCAACCAGACCCTGAAAGATCCCTGCCCAAGTATCCATTTTCATATTTATTTCCGTATGTGATAGAACTTTGGTGCTCCATTCCCAAATAAGGAACTTCAACCATTTTAAAACTATCTTCATAGAAAGGGTAAGGGCCAAACCAATGTTCAAAAGCTTCAATCATCATAGGAACTTGTTTGAATTGCTCTTTGGCTTTTTCAATATTATAGCTCAAAACATAATTATCTATATCCAAGTCTCCTTTTTCACCCTTATAAACCTCTGAAAAATTTACATAATCTCCAATATTTATATTTACCCCATAGTTATTTATTGGATTGCTAACAAACCATTCAAATGTCCTTGTATCATCTTTTAGTTCAGTTATTTTTCGTAATCTTCCGTTAGATACATTTGTTAAGTGTTTTGGAATATTTACGCTAATTAGCATAGAGTCTACCTCATCATACATATGATCTTTATTAGGCCACCAAACACTAGCCCCTAAACCTTGGCAGGATGTGGCAATAAAATGATTATCATTTTGATCTTTTTTCCATGATAAACCACCGTCCCAAGGGGCTCTAATAGCTTCTTTTGGAAATCCTTCGTAATTAATTTTGATGTAATTTATATCTCCTTTTTTTTGTTTTTTTATAAGTTCAATGAAGTATGCATTACCCTCCCTAGTATATTTCAGTTCTTTATTCTTACTAGTTATAGATGTAATATTCATTGGTTTTTGAAGATCAATTTGCATTACTTTATTCGATTCTAATACTTTATAGCCAACTGTATTATATCCACTTATATATTTTTTATCAGGCTCTACTTTAATATCTAAATGATAATATATAAGATCCCACCATGCTCTTTCAGCTGTGATACTTCCTCTCAAAGTGTCCTGCCTAGAAGTGGGTAGTTTATCGTCAAAAATTCCTTGCGCGTAAGTTTGATTTAGTGCTATAAATAGTAAAATTATTAATCTTTCCTTCATACAAATAACTTTGATTAAACTTTTTTTCAATTTAACGATTACCTACGGAATAATTAAAAAAATAGCTTCCATTTTGATCCTCTAATCAATATTTTTTCTCAAACTAATTTAAAATGATAGCTGGTTTTAGAATAATAATCTGTGTTGGCTTTAATTATTGTTGATGGAAATGAATTGACATTTGGAGAATTTGGAAAGTGTTGAGTTTCTAGGCATAAACCTTGATTTTTTGAAAAGACCCCTTTTAAGTGATTTCCTGTATATAATTGGATTCCTGGCTGATCAGTGGATATTTGAATTAATCTACCTGATTCTAATTCTGATAACTCAGCAGCTATTTTTTGACCTTTATTCAAAATAAAACAATGATCATATCCCTTGGCAATATTTAATTGCTCATCATTTTTATTTAAATCAACACCTATTACTTTTCCACTTCTAAAATCAAAAGGGGTTGAATCAACATTTTTAAAATTACCCATGGGAATAAAACCTTTGTCAACATCTAAAATTTTTTTAGAATTTATTTTTAATCTGTGATTAACTATTGTTTTATTATTCGGATTTAAATTGAAGTAGGGGTGAATAGTTGGGTTAAAATGTGTGTCTTGGTCAGAATTAGCAAAAAATTCTACATCAAAAATATTATTTTTGGTAATAGTATATTTTACTTTAACTTTCAAATTTCCAGGGTAACCACATTCCAAATGCTTACTTAGGTGACTTAATGTTAAAGTATTTTCCGAGTGGTTTTCAATAATAAATTCTGTTTTGTGAAATCCATTACTTCCTCCATGTAAATGATTTAAGCCCTCATTTTGCTCAAGTTCATATTTTATTCCATTAATATTAAAACTGCTATTATTTATTCTATTAGCGTATCTACCAATTAAAGCACCTAAAAAAAATTTATCATCTAAATAATCCTCAGGATCATTATAGTTTAAAATAACATTTTCAGTTTTACCGAATTTATCTGGTAAATTTATCTCTTGGATGATTCCCGCGTAGGAAAGTAATCTTACAGAAATGCCATTATTATTAGAAATTTTAAATGACTTCATATTAAAACCAATATAAATTTAATTTATAATAAGTTTTTTGGTTAATCTATCATGCCCTGACTCTAATTTAATCACGTAAATACCACTTGCCATTCCAAGAGTTGAAATTGTCTGTGTATTTACATTATTACTTAAAGAAGTATCTAACACTTTTCTTCCAATAATGTTATACAAATTAACCTTAATATTGTTTGATTGAGTAGCTAAACCTTCTAATGTAATATATTTAGAGTTGATTTCTTTATATGCATTTAACATGCTAGTTGATACTTCTTCATTACTCATTGTATCAGCACTAAAATGGATAAAGAATCTACCAGCCTCTATTAAATCACTTAGAGGAGTCAAAATAAAATCATCAACCTTTAAATCTGTTATAGTCCCCTCTTCAACGTCTTCTAAATAAACATTAACATCCCCGACATTAGCAGTAAATAGATTAACTCTAAATTCTTGACCTGCGGACTGATTAATCACAAGAGGTATAATTGTATTGTCTAATGCCTCAACAGGAAGTTGTTGTCGTTCAAAGTTTACCCCCTCGTCACCCTCTGCAAGCCTTGTTGTAATTCCTGCACCTTGATAAAAATTTCCTAAATCATAACCAGGATCTAAACCTAAGTTTTTATCGTACTGAAATTTAATATGGGTATCTTCAATAAAAAGATCTTCATTGTAAATGTGTAAAGTAATTTTTGTAGGAACCTCTATGTCTCCAGAAATAAAGTCATCAGCACCTGTAGTTGTTTGCATAGACACTGTAAAGTTAATATCAGTGGTGCTGGAGCTATTGGCGGCAATCATAAAACCTTGACCAGGAGCAATGTATACAGGAGTATCATTATCGTTATAATCTTGCCCATAGCTGGTATAACCAGCTCCGTCATCATTGTATCCATAAATTCCAAGGTAATTACTATCTATCACAGATGAATTTAAAGTAAGAAAGTTATTTGATCCGTTGCTAGTATCATCATTAGCACTTAAAAAAGAAGGGTAGGGGTTTGCAATTAAATTCCACCTGTAGCCCGATGAGCCACTGTTATTTATTATAGATTGAGATTCATTAGAGGTAGAAATAGTTCCCTCAAAAGCCATTGTTTCGCCACTATCCGTACCCATCTGATATCCTTTTCCAATATCAAAATTATCAGCACTAGCAATGGTACTTGTAGTATAATTTGTCCATGCAGCATCTACAGAGCTTTGAGAATTATCATAATGACCAATTGCATATTGATTATTCCCACTGCCACCGCCTGTAGCCAAAGGAGATGCGTTTGTTGTTGCAAATGAACTAATACTTAAACCATCAACAGGTGACCCTATTAAGTCCCATTTATTTGTTCCAACTGAATTAACATAGCGATTATAAATAATATTTCCAGTTGAAGACCCTTTGATAATTAGAGAAGAGAATTCGTTACTATCAGAATTTAAATTTACTGTTCCAGAATTATTGATAAAGTCACCACTAAGAAATAAAGAAGCGTCTTTATTTATTGTTAACTCAGCACCTGAGTTTATCGTAATATCTTTTAGATTTATATTTAAATTACTGATCACAGGTTGATTCGTAACATTAGAAATGATTGGTGATCTTCCGCTTGTAGGAACTATTCCATTTGACCAATTTGTTGAGGTATTCCAATCTGTATTAGTTGAGCCAGTCCATGAATTTCTAAGCTCATAGGCACCTAAATCATAATTTTGTCCTTGTGGTCTGTAGGCCCCTAATATATCATTTTCAGGGGCATAACTTGAATTAACTGCATCAATAGCTTCACTCCATGAAATTGATAGATTATAATCTCTGTTTGCTAAAGTGTTATTTGTTGCATCTTCAAATTGAGGCATAGAGCTAATAAAGTTAGATGAGGCTAAAGATTGATTACCTCCAGTAAGGGATAAACTGATAGTTGCTGTATTGCTACCCGATGAAATTGATGGAGTTGTTGAGCTACAAACGTATTTCGTATTTCCTTCATTCAAGTTTATTGATGATGAACTTCCAGAGCTACAATTAGTATATGTGATAGTTGAAGTTAAGTTTGTACCTCCATTGCCGTCGCTTTCTAGTGCTAGTTTATAATGTGGTCTAGCCAGGTTTTCGTTTGTCCCAAAATCAACACCTGAAGTTGACCAGTTATTTTCTACATAATTAACATATGCTCTGTCATTACCATTTTTTGGCACACTTATATTATTAAAAATTTTTGCATTATTTGATGAGTGTACAACGATTCCAGTATAATTTTGTCTACCTTCAGCTAGTGGGGTTTTCCAAGAAGAACTGCTTCCTTCATTACTCACATATGTGTGATTTCCTGCTGAGATCCAATCACTATCGGCTTCAGACGGGACCTGTCCGTTTTCATAAACTGTATTATTATAAACCTTTGCGTCATCAGTCTTGTGAACAACAACTCCATTCATTCCATTTGCATAAGAAACATTATTAGAAAACAGAAATCCTCCATTATAATTTCCATGAACACCATAATTTGGATTTGATCCGCTGACATCGTCAGAATCGTATGCATTTCTTGTAATATAACACCCTGATCCGTCAACAATTTTATTCCTTCCTCCACAAGCATATGAATCTTTATTTGGATCATATGAACCACCAGTTTCACAATCATATTGTGGATTAAAATAAACTATTTTATTAATATTTCCATAGGTGATATTATTAGTGATTCTCATTTTTATTTTTGAAGAGGAATCATCATCGTCTCTGTTTCTGCTTTGAGCAATTACAATTCCACTTTCTCCATTATAGGACCACCATGTATTATTATAAACTGTATTATTGGAAACCCTGACATAATCTGAATTATTAAATCTTATACCAGAATTTGGACAATCATAAACCGAGTTATTATGAATATTTAAGTAATATCCTCCCCATACAACAATTCCCCTTCCATGATACATATTTCTTATTGCGGTGGTATTTGACGAGCTTGCGGTTCGAAGATTAATTGCATTAGTCCTGTTAGAACTCGCTTCTGCGTAGGTTATCTCCTGGTTTGGGCCTTGAATTTCAAATCCAGCAACTTCCATAAATGTTACAATCCAACTATGGTTATGATTTCCTGAAACACCTCCAGTTGCATTGTTGTATCCAGATCCAGAACCAAATTGAAATCCAGCCTTTCCGTCGAATAAAATCTTTGGTGTATCATGTGTTCCATTGTTATCTACATAATTTCTGATAACAATAGGTCTGTCAATTGAACCGTTTTTATCAGCAAGTAGTTTACTTCCACTATTTGCACTTCCGTTTCCACTAGAGTCATAATTTGTATACCTGTCAATTTTTAAATAAGGCTCATTATTATCTGTTAGAGCATCACTTGTTTGAGGATCTTCACCCCATGTTTCATTGCTCCCATCCCAATTATCGTTCTTGTAAGTTCCAGCTCTAACATATATTAAATCTCCAGGTAACCAATTTGTATTTAGTAATATAGCATCATTAATATTTTGATATGGATTATTAAAGGATCCATTACCCCCTGAGCTAGTACTACTTCCATTAGTTCCATCTCCAACATACCAAATATTAAAAGGTGTAGAAGCTGTTTCTTTTTCTAAAACCACATTATCTAGTCTATAAGTTCCAGTGGATTTAAAATTAATCCTAAATCTTCCTGCTCCGTTTTCTGACGCTGTTGGAGTACTCATTTTGAGTCTCATATAGTGCCAACCCTTATATCTGATGGTATATGAAGCACTAGATAATGAACTACCCTCGGCTCCATTTTTAACAATATTAAAATCTAATTCATCACCTAACTCACCTTTTATATAAAAGGAAACATTCCAACTGTCGTTAGTCGAATAATCAAATAAACAGCCATTACTTACACTGTTTTTTGTCATTATTCTAACATTATTATTTGTGTAATCATCTGTTCCTGAAACCACTGCTTTTAATGATCCAGCATCAGATGAGCCAATAGTATCAAAGAAAAAATCTGAATTATCTAATGAAAAAATTCCGTCTCCACCACCTGTATACCAACTATTTAATCCGTTAGCACCATCGAAATAGCCTCCTATATTATCTGAATCAGAAACTGTATTTAGGCATTGTGAAATTAGTTGGGTATTAAAAGAAAGTCCTAAAAGGAAAAATAAGATACTTCTAATCATAGGAATATTATTTTCCCAAAAATAATTAATAGGTGTATAACATGAAAGCCTCAGTTAAACAAGATATAAACAAGGCTCTAATTATTTTTAATTAATCCCAACCAGGAGGGCCTTGCGGTGCTGAACTAGCTTGAGCCTTCTTAGGGTTTAAAATAGCGAAGGTTCCAATAGCAGTTAACGCTGCATATTTCCCCATCTTCTTTATTGCTTGTTTTCTAGTAATACCTGTCTTTTTCATAATTATTGAATTATAAGTTTCTTAGTTAATCTATCATTTCCTGACTCCAATTCAATTACGTAAATACCACTTGCCATTCCAACAGTTGAGATGGTTTGTGTGTTTACAGAATTACTTAGAGAAGTATCAAGTACTTTTGTTCCAAGAATGTTGTATAAACTAACGTTAATATTATTCGATTGAGTAGCTAAACCTTCAATTGTAATGTAATTTGCATTAACCTGCTTATACGCATTTAACATACTTGTTGATACATCTTCATTACTCATTGTATCAGCAGTCATATGGATAAAAAATCTACCAGCGCCACTAAGTTCATCGGTTGGTGTTAATATAAAGTCACCAGCCTTAAGATCAGTCATAGTACCTTCTACGGCATCCTCTAAGTAAATATTAAGATCAGCGGGAGTTGTTCTATGTGAAATGCTAACAGTCATCTCTTCATTAGCCAATGCGTTTATTCCTAGTGGAATTATTTTATTCCACATCTCAAAGTAAGATAGGCATTGAACATCTAATCTTTGAGTTTGATCCCCTTCGACCAGTTTAGAATACAAATCAATAATATTTTCAGTAGGGAATTTTAAACCATCATAATCTACGTCAAATTCATCAGACATATTCTCAATAAAAAATAGTCTTGTAAACCCTTTAAATGAATTTTGTTCCAAGTCTAAAAATAATTCTCCTCCATTTTCTTCAATTGCATCACCAGAAATTGCATCGTCAGTTGTTGGAGAACTCATAGCGGACATTGTTGTCAGCATTCCTTCTGTAAATTGAAATACTGCATTATCAGAATTAGCAGATACAAAAAAACCTTGACCTGGTGCTAAAAAATTAGTTCCAGCTTGTGTAATTGTTGTGTAGCCACTGGAACCATTCCACACATAGAAACCTTTTTGATCTGTTATATTTCCTAAAACATTATTAGCAACTGTATTTTTTTGCCATAAGTTTGTTCCAGTTCCTGCGTCTGACTGGGCGTTACCATTTAATGCTAGGTAAGCTGAATATGGATTTGCAAGTAAATTCCAATGACCAGCATCATCACCAGCATTAGCCATAGTATATGAGACCGTTGCGGAAGTTTCAATTCCACCAGAAACATAAATAACACCACCTGCTCCTGAATTACTATTTTGAGCCATTGCATAGCCTTTTCCGTTTGTACTAGGACTAGCTGATGGGTCATTAATTGTAGTGCTACCTCCAACGGTATTGGAACCCCAAATGTCTGACCCAGTGTTCCATTCAAAAAGTGCATAATTTGTAACACCACTTATGTTTCCTGAAGCTAAATTGCTTGCATTAAGAGTTCCAGGGCTTAGAGGAGAACCTTTAAGATCCCAGTTTTGGTTTGTATCAGTAGCGTGAACTGCATCACCATTAACGAACATGTTGTATATCATTCTATATCCTGGAGCAGTTCCGTCAGCTTTCAAAGCTGAAAACTGATCACTATCTGATTGAAAAATAATATTTCCTGATGAAGTATTTGAATCGGTAAAATCTCCTTTAACGTGAATTTCACTCCCTCTATTTATTGTTAAAACACCACCATTATCCACTAAGAGATTTCCGTTGACTTGAAGCAGTCTAGGGTAGTTTTCATTATCTGAAACCCCATCACTATTATTTCCTTCACTGTGCTGAATAGTAAATCTTCCGTCATTATCATTGGTTCCATCACTATCACTATCTGTTGATGTATCGGAGTCACCTTCAATTCTTAGGTTATTAATTATAAATGAAGTTTCTTTTAAATCTGGATAATTAGTTGTAAGATCCTTAGGAATAACTAAATCTTCGTACTGTGAAGGTATAAATGCAGCTGTGGTAGCCACCCCATAATTATATCTGTTAGAAATTTTATCACTACCAGAACCATCCCATTTGGTATCAATTCCAGTGACAGTTATATCATCAATCCAAAATGTACCTGTTACATTACCATGAAGATCTATAGTGAATCTTAATCCATTTGTTATTGTAGAAAAATCTTGGCTTGCATTTACCCCTAAATTAACGGAAACTGTAGTCCATCCTGACTGAGCATTTACCGTTTGCCATCCACTTCTATCCCATTTAGTGCTAGTTGCTCCATCCCTGATGGCACCTCTTACACAATTAGTAATAGCAGATCCATTTTCACTATAAATACTAAATGACAAAGTTACATCATCAGCTGACTGTAGAGGAGAATTACCTGTAATCAGATTTAACGCCATATTAGTGTCTAATAAGTTGCTGTTTTGATTTGATCCACGTTTAGTCATAATTCCTCCTGCTGAGCTACCAGATTTAGTAACTTTAATACTTCCGCTTCCGTCAGAAGTTTTACTCTTGGAAGAATCAAAATCAATTGTTATTCCGGCACTTCCATTCTGAAATTCAGCCCAGTATATGTGTGGTGTAGTAGCCGAATTGTATAAGTAAGTTAAGTCTCCGCCATATTCAAAACTTGTTCCGTCTGCAGCACTTGTTGGATTAGAAAAGGTGGTTTCTATTAATCCTTTTGCAGCAGCATTTCCAGCTAATTGAGCAGTTGAAATATTGTAACTTAAAAATAATAAAATGATTGGTAATATTTTATTCATACTAAATCAATTAAATTAACTATGACGTTATATTCATGTAAATATAAAAAATACTTTTATTAATGTCTTAAATTTTAAGACAAATTATCATGTATATATCAAAAAAAAAGCTATCTATTTATGATATTAATAAAAAAATAACATAAATTTTATATTATTATTATTTAAATTTAATAATTATTAGTAATTATATATTTTTCCTATTTTAGTTACCCTTAAAATTTATAATAATGAAAAAATACGCCATAATAATAATTACTTTACTCCTAAGCTTAAATACTTATTCTCAAAAAAAGAAAAAAGATAATAAAGAGCCTTTAGATGAAATCTCAGTAAGTGCATTGAAGTGGAGATCTGTAGGTCCTGCTTTAACTTCAGGAAGAATTTCGGATTTAGCTGTAAATCCAGAAAATCCTTCTGAGTATTATGTAGCTGTAGCGTCTGGTGGAGTATGGAAAACTTCAAATTGGGGTGTTGATTATTATCCTATTTTTGATAACGAATCGTCTTATTCAATTGGATGCGTCACCATTGATTCAAACAACACTAACATAGTATGGGTTGGGACAGGTGAAAATAATAATCAAAGATCAGTAGCCTATGGAGATGGAGTATATAAATCTGTCGATGGAGGTAAGTCATGGAAAAATATGGGTCTCAAGAATTCTGAACATATAGGAAATATTATTGTTCACCCAGAAAATTCTAACGTTGTATATGTGTCAGCATATGGTCCACTTTGGAGTAAAGGTGGAGATCGTGGCATTTATAAAACTACAGATGGAGGTGATTCCTGGACTCAAATTTTAAATATTGATGAACACACTGGATTTAGTGAAATCCATATGGATCCTAGAAACCCTGAAATTTTATATACTGCAAGTCATCAGAGAAGAAGACATGTATATACCTATGTTGGCGGAGGACCTGGATCAGGACTTCATAAGTCAACAGACGGTGGTGAAACATGGAAAAAAATCAACAAAGGTCTTCCCTCTGTTGAATTAGGTAGAATTGGTTTAGATATTTCTGATGCTAATCCTGAGATTATTTATGCAATTGTAGAAGCTTCTCAAAGAAAGGGAGGTTTTTACAAATCAACTGATAGAGGAGAAACATGGGTAAAACAAAGTGGCAAATCTACCAGCGGAAATTATTATCAAGAAATTTTTGCTGATCCTGTAAATGAAGATGTAGTTTATGTTATGGATACATGGATGTCAGTTACACACGACGGAGGAAAAACCTTTAAAAATGTAGGAGAAGATTACAAACACGTTGATAATCACGCCATGTGGATTAATCCAAACAACAATTCTCATTGGTTAGTTGGATGTGATGGAGGTATATATGAAACATTTGATTCAGGTAAAAAATGGGATTATAAGAAGAATTTACCTGTTACACAATTTTATAAAGTTGCAGTAGATTACGCAGAGCCATTCTACAATATATATGGAGGAACCCAAGATAATTTTAGTCTAGGAGGACCATCAAGAGTAAATAACTCTCACGGTATTTCTAACCAAGATTGGTTTATTACACATGGTGGAGATGGCTTTGAATCTCAGGTAGATCCTGAAAACCCAAATATTGTATATGCTCAATCTCAATATGGTTGGTTAGTAAGATATGACAAATTAAGTGGTGAAGAAGTAGGGATCAAGCCTATCGCTCGAAAAGGTGAATTAGATTACAAATGGAATTGGGATGCGCCTTTAGCTGTAAGTAAGCATAAATCTGGCAGACTATATTTTGCTGCTAACAAAGTTTTCAGATCTGATGATTACGGAAATAGCTGGGATGTTATAAGTGATGATCTTTCAAGGCAAATAAACAGAAACAGTTTGAAAGTATATGACAGAGTCTTAAGTATCGATGCAGTTGCAAAAAACGGTTCAACTTCACCATATGGAACCATAGTTGCTCTATCAGAGTCTCCACTAGATCCAGATTTCATAGCTATTGGAACAGATGATGGTTTAATTCAGGTAACTGAAAATGCTGGAGAGTCATGGAGAAAAATTGATAATATTGATGGTGCTCCTAATCAATCCTATGTAAATTCAGTTTATTTGTCTCAACATGATATAAATGTTATGTATGTAGCTTTTAATCATCATAAATATGGCGATTTTAAGCCTTACATATTTAGATCAGATGACAGAGGGAATACTTGGAAGTCTATAAGTAATAACCTTCCTGAAAGGGGTAGTGTGTATTCAATTGAAGAAGATCATGTTGACAGTAATTTAATTTTTTGTGGTACCGAGTTTGGTGTATTTTTCTCCCCTAATTCAGGTGGAAGATGGAAAGAGTTGTCAAACGGACTACCAACAATCGCCGTAAGAGATATTGCTATTCAGCAAAGAGAAAATGATTTGGTTTTAGCAACTTTTGGAAGAGGATTCTATGTGATGGATGACTATTCTGTATTAAGAGAAATAGAAAACAAAGAAGTTGTTGATAAGCCAAAACTATATGACGTCAGGGACGCACTCATGTGGGAAAAAGCAGCTCCATTAGGCCTTCCAGGAAAAGCATTTCAGGGGGATAATTTTTACTTGGCAGATAATTTGGATCCAGTAGCAATCTTTGCCTATAATTATAATAAGAAATATGAATCGTTAAAATCAAAAAGACAAAAAAAAGAAAAGGAACTTATAAAGGATGAGAAAGATGTTTCATATCCTTCATATGAAGAATTATACAATGAAATAAATGATGAAAAGCCGCAGCTTGTATTTACGATAAGAAACGATAAAAATAAGGTTATTAAAAAGATATTTAGATCCCCTTCCAAAGGACTCAGTAGATTTACATGGAATCTGAGATATGAGGAAAAAGATCCAATAAGTTTGCGTTCATCTTCTTTCTACAACCCGTTTGCAGGTGTTTCTGAAGGGACCTTGATTAACCCAGGTACTTATTCGATTGAAATGGCAGTCTTAAATAATGGTGTCATGAGTAATATAGTTGATCCAAAAAGTTTTAATGTTATTGCATTAAAAAATACGGTGATGCCCGCAAAGGATAGATATGCTAAAGTTGAATTTCAAAGAAAAGTTTCTTTATTACAAGGTTTAATAGGGGAATATTCACGAAAATTTTCCGAAGTTAGAGATAAAATGCCTTTTATAGAAAAAGCAGTAAAAATTTCTGAACAACCATTGGAAGATATATCAAAAATGGTTTGGGACATCAATAAATCAATTAAGGAGATTAGTGAAAAGTTCTATGGTGATGGTATTAAGAGTAGACTAGATATTCAAAGTTATTTAACCCCTTCATCAAGATTGGGGGCTGTGGCTTACTATCAAAAATATTCTACAGCTGCGCCAACGAAAACGCATATGGATAGTTATGAAATCGCCAAAGAAGAATTTGAACCAATTAAAGTTCTAATTAACAATCTAAAGCTTGAAATGAATGAATTGGAGAAGTTTTTAAAAGATTCAGGAGCTCCTTACACACCTGGTAGACCAAAGGCTATAAATTAAAATAAAATCCCCTTGAAATTTTCAAGGGGATAAATGTTATGAAATTGATTTATTTCGTTTTCTTTCAACTTCCTTTAATAAAACTTTTCTGAGTCTTAAACTATTTGGAGTTACCTCAACATATTCGTCCTTTTGAATATATTCTAATGCTTCTTCTAGTGAAAACTTTATAGCAGGTATAATTTTTGCTTTTTCATCTGCACCAGATGACCTAACATTACTAAGTTTCTTTGTCTTTGTTATATTAATTACCATATCATCTCCTCTTGAATTTTCACCAATCACTTGACCTTCATATATTTCTTCACCAGGATTAACAAAAAATTTTCCTCTATCTTGAAGTTTATCAATTGAATAGGGGATTGCTAATCCTTTTTCCATTGAAACGAGTGAGCCATTCAATCTCTCAGGAATACCTCCTTTTACAGGTCTAAAGTCTAAAAACCTATGCGATAATATTGCTTCTCCAGCTGTCGCTGTTAAAAGTTGATTCTTTAATCCAATAATACCTCTTGACGGAATTATAAATTCACAAATCATTCTACTTCCTTTTGAAACCATGCTAGTCATTTCACCTTTTCTAATTGAAACAATTTCAATAGCTTTTCCTGAGATTAATTCTGGTAAATCTATTGTCATCTCTTCAAAAGGCTCGCATTTTACTCCGTTCAATTCTTTGGTAATAACTTGGGGTTGTCCAATCTGAAGTTCATAACCTTCTCTTCTCATGGTTTCGATTAAAACGGATAGATGCAATACACCTCTTCCAAAAACCAAAAATTTATCTGCACTTTCTGTAGGTTCAACTTTTAGTGCAAGATTTTTTTCTAATTCTCTATCTAATCTTTCTTTTATATGTCTTGAAGTAACGTATTTACCATCTTTTCCAAAAAAGGGTGAGTCATTGATTGTAAAAAGCATACTCATTGTTGGCTCATCTATAGAAATTGAATTCAGAGCCTCTGGCGATTCAATATCTGCAATGGTGTCTCCAATTTCAAAGTTTTCTAAACCCACTATTGCACAGATGTCTCCAGCCTCAACCTCTTGAACTTTTTTTCTACCTAAACCTTCGAATACGTGCAATTCTTTAATTTTAGATTTTAAAATTGTTTTGTCTCTTTTAACCAGCGAAATATTAGCTCCACTAGTTAATTTACCTCTCTGAAGTCTACCAATTGCAATTCTTCCTGTAAAAGACGAATAGTCTAACGAAGTAATAAGCATCTGAAGACTACCTTCTTCTACTTTTGGTGACGGAATATGGTTAATAACCATATCAAGTAAAGGTTCTATATTTTCAGTTTTATTTTTCCAATCTTCACTCATCCAGTTTTCTTTGGCTGATCCGTAGACTGTTGGAAAGTCTAGTTGCCATTCTTCAGCCTCTAATTCAAACATAAGATCAAATACAGACTCATGAACTTCTTCAGGAGTACAATTTTCTTTATCAACCTTGTTTATAACAACACAAGGTTTAAGGCCAAGTTCTAGCGCTTTTTGTAATACAAATCTTGTTTGAGGCATTGGTCCTTCAAAAGCATCAACAAGAAGAAGAACTCCGTCAGCCATATTTAAAACTCTTTCAACTTCACCTCCAAAATCAGCATGTCCAGGTGTATCAATAATATTAATCTTAGTTTCTTTATATGTAACGGAAACATTTTTTGAGGTAATTGTAATACCTCTTTCTCGTTCCAATTCGTTGTTGTCAAGTATTAAATCACCTTTATTTTCATTATCTCTGAATAATTGGCAATGAAACATGATTTTGTCAACTAATGTGGTCTTTCCGTGATCTACGTGTGCGATAATCGCAATATTCTTAATCTTAGACATTACTGTTTTTCATAAATTTTTGCAAAACTAACATTAAAAATTTCAAATATGCTATAAAAGTGAAAAGGTTTGAAAGAGAGCCAACCATAGCAATCAATCAAACCAATTCGTTTGTGTGGTGCGAATATACACTAAAAAAATTAACCCACTGCTAAACAGTGGGTTAATCTAGTCTGCGGAGGAAGAGGGATTCGAACCCCCGGAGGTGTGACCCTCAACAGTTTTCAAGACTGCCGCATTCGACCACTCTGCCATTCCTCCAATAATGCATGCAAATATATACTTGTTTTTCTTTGGTTCAAAAAATCTTTTTAAATTATTTATATTATATTATTTAAAACTTTGAATACATGAAATTTAAAAACCTATTATTATTTCTTTTTTGCTCATTAATTTCATCATGTGGTAGTAAAATGATCGATAATTATAAGGAGTACTCAAATTCTAATGGTAGTATTAATTATAGACTTATATACCCTAATAAATATGATGATTCCAAATCCTATCCACTTTTAGTTTTTCTACATGGTATTGGAGAAAGGGGTAATGACAATGAGTTGCAATTAAAATATATTGATGAGGTTATTTTAGATAAATCAAACAGAAAAAATTTCCCTTCATTTGTTTTATTGCCTCAAGCACCTTTAAATGATAATTGGTCAAGTAGAAAATTAACCAATAAAAAAATAAGACAAGTTTTTCCTGAAAATGCGTCTCCTACAAATTCTTTATCACTTGTTATGAGTCTTTTAGACGATTTAGTTAACAATAAAAAAATTAATAATAAAAGGGTTTATTTAACGGGATTGTCTAACGGGGCTATGGGTTCATTTGAACTATTAAAACATAGACCTAATATGTTTGCATCTGCTGTTTTGATTTGTGGTGGAGGAAATCCTCAATGGGCAAAAGAATTTGCAAAATCAACTCCTTTATGGGTAGCTCATGGTTCAGATGATGATGTTGTTTTACCTGAACTTTCAATAAATATGGTTAAATCAATTATAAAACAAGGTGGAAGTCCAAAATTCACTTTATATGAAAATGTAAATCATGGTAGCTGGTTTAATGTTTTTAGAGATCCTGATTTTTTAAACTGGATTTTTGATTATTCTAAAAACTAACGTAATCAGAAATTTCAAGTCCGTATCCAACCATTCCAACCCTTTTAGTTCCTTTAGTATTAGATATTAATTTGAGATTTGTGATATCTAAATCATGTAATATTTGAGCACCAATACCAAAATCTCTATCATCCATTCCAATGATAGGTGCTTTTGCAACTTTATCCTTATTTTGTTTTTTCTTTAGGATATTTAATCTCCTTAATGTATCAATAGATTGTTGTTCAGGACTAATGAATATTATTGCACCTGATTTATTTTCATTGATGATGTTAAACATCTTATTTAAAGAATTTTCGGTATTACTAGTCAGAGTACCTAAAATATCATTATTAATAGATTTTGAATTTATTCGCGTTAGAACTTTATCACCTTTTTCCCAGCTTCCTTTGGTTAGGGCAATATGGACATTACTATTAGTTGTTTGCTCATAAGCTCTCAAACGAAAACTTCCAAATCTTGTATTTATCTCAAAATCCTCTTTTTTAATAATTAAGGAATCATGTTCCATTCTGTAGGCAACCAGGTCTTCAATTGATATAATTTTTAGATTAAACTTTTCAGCAACTTTAACCAAATCAGGAACTCTGGCCATTGAACCATTTTCATTCATAATTTCTACAATAACGCCTGCGGGTTTTAACCCAGCAAGTCTAGGTAAATCTATAGCAGCTTCGGTATGCCCAGTCCTTCTTAAAACACCTCCGTTTTTTGCAACAAGCGGAAAAACATGACCTGGCTTTGAAAATTGATTAGGTTTTGTGTTCTTATCTATTAGTGCTTTAATTGTTGTAGCTCTATCAGAAACAGAGATACCTGTTGTTACTCCATTACCTTTTAAATCAATTGAAACTGTAAATGCTGTATCTTGAGGATCTGTGTTTGTTCCAACCATTAAATTCAATCCTAATTTCTTTGAAATATCTTCTGTAATCGGAGCGCAGATCAGTCCTCTTCCGTGAGTAGCCATGAAATTAATTATTTCAGGTGTGATTAGTTCAGCAGCAGCTAAGAAATCACCTTCATTTTCTCTATTTTTATCATCAATAACAATAACAATTTTTCCTTTTCTTATATCGTTAATTGCTGATTCAATAGTGTTAAGTTTAAACTTATCTTTTGACATATTTATTTTTTTAATTTAGCTAAGAAGTTTAAAAATTTATCCCCAAAATTAAAAATACTTCTGTCATTTGTTGCTTTATATGTTAAATATATACTAACAGGAAACATTATTAGAGTTGACAACCAACTTGCAAGTATTGGATTAATACTACTGTCTTCTGCTAAGTTTTTTGAAAAGATTCCTAAAAAATGGTAAGCTAAAAATAATAGAATTGATATCACCAAGGGTAAACCATAACCACCTTTTCTTATTATAGTTCCCAAGGGGGCACCAATAAAAAATAAAATAATACACGCAAAACCTAAGGAAAACTTATCATGCAAAGTCATAATATGCTTATTTAAATTTTGTTCTCTATATGACTGAATTGTTTTATTAGATTTTATAATACTAATTGTACTTTTTACTGAACTAAGAGCCAAATCATATAATTGTTTTTGCTTTGTGGGTTGAAAAAGGTTTAAGAAGTTCTCATTTTCATAATTAACCTCCTCTTTAGGGTTTAAATTATAACTGATGGTTTTAAAATTTGATCTATTCAGCATTTTTGAGCTAATCACATCAATATCTTCAATTTTTTTTTTAGTTAATGAATCAATAGCATAGCTTAATTCATTTACCTGCATCATGGAATGCTTGTTTACATCATCCTCGTTTGAAAAATCAACATTATTGATTGATACTAAGTCAATATTTATTAAATATTCCTCAAAATAACTTTTCACAAAAGGTTTCTTTATTTTTTCAGAATAATCCTTTGAAATTATTTCATCATAATAATTTCCATCGTATAATTTTAGCTGTAATATGTCTGAATTTTCCTCACTAATAATTTCACCTTTTTTAGATTTAATAACAGTGTAATTTCCAGGAATATTTTTTTTCTGATGAATTATTACTTTGTCAAGTAATTTACCTTCACTACCATACTTATCCTCAACTTTTATGTTGTAATTCCCTATTTGGCTAAATTGTCCTTCAGCAATAGCCATTGCTGGTTTTACCTTTGAAATATTCTTCCTTAAATTGTGAAAATTGTATTCTGCTATTGGCGCTATGTTATTGGAAAAAAAGAATGTAAGACAACCAAGTATTATTGTGAAGAAGATCAAACTTTTCATTGATCTTTGAAGTGAAATTCCACTTGCTTTCATTGCGGCAAATTCATAGTTTTCAGACAAACTTCCAAAAACCATTATACTAGAAAGTAGTATTGTTAATGGGAGTACAAGAATAACCAGCCTGGGGCTAACATTAACAAGAAATTTGAAAATTATATCTAATTCCAAATCTTTACCAGCTAATTCAGAGATATATAGCCAAACAGATTGAAGTAAGAAAATCAGCATTAAAATGCAAAAAGTACTAGCCAATGTTTTTAAGTATGATTTGAATATGTATAGATCAAGTATTTTCAATGATTTTAATCTAATATATTCATATAGTATTCTTCATATTTATCTTTTTGAAAAACAAACAAGTTTTCGTCTAAGGGAAGGTTAAATTCAAAATCTACAATTGATATTGTTGTTACTGTTTCATTTTTTCCAGTTTCAATCACTTCATAAATTTGATTAAATTCAGTATCGATTCCTAGAAGTATAAATTTAATCTCAGCTTCTGAGTCTTTTGGCACTAATTTTACATACTGTATTTTTTTTCTAAATTGACCATTACCAATAAATCTAGATTTATCCATTTCAAAATAGTACCCTTCTTCATAAAAATAAAGCATTTTGTTGGGGGTAATTGTAGTTTCGTCTTCAGGATCTTGACTTGAAATAGTTACTTCTTCATCATCAGGGCTAATTGAATATAACTTACTTCCGTCAAAAATTCTTGTTACCCCAAGCATTTCAAATCTCCATTTTTCTCCTTCAGTTACAAAACTTCCTTTGTTTGTTTGATTGATATCTTCTTCAATATTATTCAAAGTATAAGCATAGTTAATGTAGATATTTTCATAGTTTTTTATGTTCTCAGAAACTTTATTTAGTAATAATTCTGCATTAGAATTGTCCTGGGAAAAACCAAGATTTATAAATATGCATAAGAATAATATCAATAAATTTTTCATAATGTTTTATTTATTCGTTTTCAAAATGTCTGTCCAGGGATTGTAGATCTGGAATCAAAACTTGTCTGGCTTTGCTGCCTTCAAAAGGACCAACAATACCTGCAGCTTCTAATTGATCTATTAATCTACCCGCTCTATTATAACCTAACTTAAGTTTTCTTTGAAGTAAAGATGCTGATCCCTGTTGAGCTATAACAAGTACTTCAGCAGCTTCTCTAAACAACTTATCCCTGTCTTCTATATTATTATCAAGTTGTGTGCCACCTTCTTCTCCTACATACTCTGGTAGTTGATGAGCAGTGGCATATGCTTTTTGTGAACCAATATAGTCTGTAAGTTGTTCAATTTCTGGTGTGTCAACAAAAGCACATTGTATTCTTATAAGCTCATTTCCTTGTGTATATAACATGTCACCTCTTCCAATCAACTGATCAGCTCCTGATCCGTCTAAAATAGTTCGTGAATCAATTTTAGAAGTTACCCTAAAAGCAATTCTAGCAGGGAAATTAGCTTTAATAACTCCAGTTATTACATTAACAGATGGTCTTTGGGTAGCTATAATTAAATGGATTCCGATTGCTCTTGCTAGTTGTGCCAATCTAGCTATAGGCGTTTCAACCTCTTTTCCTGCGGTCATAATTAAGTCTGCAAATTCATCTACTACTAATACAATATAAGGGAGAAATTGGTGACCATCATTTGGATTTAATTTTCTTGCCTTAAACTTCTTGTTGTACTCGACAATATTTCTACAAGCAGCATTTTTTAAAAGCTCATACCTATTATCCATTTCAATACATAAAGAATTTAAAGTATTGATCACCTTTTTATTATCGGTTATGATTGCTTCTTCAGAATCGGGAAGTTTGGCTAAATAGTGTCTTTCTATTTTGTTATATAAGGTAAGTTCAACTTTTTTTGGATCTACCAATACAAATTTTACTTCAGCAGGATGTTTCTTGTAAAGTAAAGATGTTAAAACAGCATTTAAACCAACAGACTTCCCTTGACCTGTTGCTCCTGCCATAAGAAGGTGAGGCATTCTGGCTAAATCAAAAACTAAGGTTTCATTGCTGATCGTTTTTCCGATTGCTACTGGTAATTCCATTTCTGATTTTTGAAATTTTTCAGCAGAAATTACCGAGTGCATTGAAACTATGGTTGGCTTTTTATTTGGCACTTCAATTCCAATTGTTCCTTTTCCAGGAATTGGGGCAATAATTCTTATTCCTAAGGCTGCAAGAGAAAGGGCAATATCATCTTCTAGGTTTTTAATCTTTGATATTCTTACACCTGCATCAGGGATAATCTCATAAAGAGTTACAGTTGGACCAATTGTGGCTTTAATATTTGAAATAGATATATTATAATTGGCTAATGTATCAACAATACGGTTTTTATTTTCTTCTAATTCGTCTTTATCTATTGTAATTTTTTCAGAATCGTATTGTTTTAATAGTCCTAGTTTTGGAAATTGAAACTTTCCAAGCTCTAATTTTGGATCAAATTGACCAAAATTATCGACTAATTTATCAGCAAGATTATCTGCTTCAGATTTTTCTTCCACAATCTCTTTTACTTCGATGTCAACTTTATCAGTAATTGTGGTTGATTCATTTACGGGAATAATATTCTCAAGATTATTTTGCTCAATTTGATTTTCAATTTCTTGCTCGATTTCTTGTTCAATTTCTTCTTTATTATCTTCAACAGTATTTTCATTAAGCTGACCAGTGTCTACATCAGATTTTTTGATACTTTTTGTTTTAAATAATCTTATACTTTTTACAAAGTTTAAGGATCTCCTAATATCATCTAAACCTAGTTTCAGTCTGAAAGTCAGATAAAACAGAGACATAAATACTAAAAGAAAAATAACTCCTACACTATTAATATATACATCTAAAAAACTGACTATTTCATAACCGATAATTCCTGAGTAAATATTACCATAATCTACAAGGCCAAAGAAGATTGAAAAAAGAAAAATTAAATAAAATCCCCATAACCAGTTTTTTATCAGTTTTCTTTTTTTGATTTCCAATAAAACATGTAAAGAGCTTAAGAATATAAGAAACGAAATTATAATTGAGCTAACCCCAAATCCTTTATAAATAAAAAAATCACTAATAATTGCACCAATCTTTCCTAAAGAGTTTGAATTGGTTATGTTTTTATCAGAAAAGCTATATAAATTACTTTGATCAATTTCTCCCGTAAAAAAATAAGATACAAAAGAAACAAAAAGAAAAACAGAAAGTATTGCCAAAGTGCTCCCAATAAAAAGTCTCTTAGCGCTGGAGAGTTCTCTTTTTTCTTTATTTTTTGAAAATGAAAAAATATGCTTCATTTACTTAATATTGGTTTTGTTACTTGCAAGTTAATAATCATTTAATCAAGTATAAACTTTTTAATTATTTTTTATGAGAAGATAAAGTCTTTATTTTTATCATGAATGCTGCATAAAACAATGTTGTAATGGGGCTTAACCAATTAAATATTGCATAAATAAAATAATCAGTAACAGAAACACCTAAAACTCCATAGTGATATGCGCCACACGTATTCCACGGAATGAGGGCAGAGGTAACAGTACCTGTGTCTTCAAGGGTTCTACTTAAATTCTCTGCTGAAAGACCTTTTTCCTCAAAAGCATTTTTAAACATTTTACCGGGAATAACGATAGCTAGATATTGATCAGAAGCTACTATGTTAATACCCAAACAACTAGCAGCGGTACTGGCAAAAAGCCCAAAAGTTGTTTTTGCCTTATTAAGTAAAAAATCAGTTATTTTCTTCAGAGCACCAATCCCATCCATAGATCCTCCGAAAATCATAGCACAAATCGTTAGATATATTGTCCACAACATTCCTTTAATACCACCTGAATTGTAAAGTCTTTCAATTCTAGAATTTTCGGTTGGAATTTCAGTATCCATAAAAATTGATTGAAAAACTGAAGAAATTTGTGAAGGATTTATCGATTCTAAAACATTATTCTGAAATATAAGAGCAAATATTACAGCCCCAGCTATACCTAAACTTAAAGCAATGATGGGTCTAATTTTTAAAAAGGCTAATATTATTACAAGAACTGGAATTAAAAAAAGTGTAGGAGAAATATAAAAGTCATTTAAAATTGTTTGAGAAAGATTATTTATCTCATTCATCTCTCCAACTCCACTAATACTTAAATTAAAACTCAGTATTATAAAAATTACAAGAGTAATAACATAAGTTGGAACGGTAGTATAAGTCATATATTTTATGTGCGAATAAAGATCGGTTCCTGCCATTGCTGGGGCAAGGTTAGTTGTATCACTAAGTGGTGACATTTTATCACCAAAATAAGCTCCAGAAATTACCGCTCCTGCAGTCATGCCTGCAGGGATATTAAATGCAATTCCAACAGCTACTAAAGCGATTCCAACCGTAGCTGAGGTTGTGTACGAACTTCCTGTTGTTAATGAAACTAATGTTGAAACAATTAATGTCAATGGCAAAAAGACAGAAGGGTCAACAAGATTTAGCCCATAGTATACCATTGCTGGAATAATCCCACTTACTTTCCAAGTTCCTGCAAGAGCACCAACAAGCAATAAAATAATTATAGGAATGGTTATGCTTTTAATACTTTGAATTATTCTTTTTATTATATGTGAGATTTCAATATTTTCTAAAAAGCCTAAAAAAATAGCAATAATGGAAGAGAATATAAGCAAATAATGATATGTGTAATCCCCAAGCCAATCATTATTTTCAAATGAAATAATATTATAAAACAATAAGGAGATTAAAATTATAATAGGAATTAATGATATGTTTAAACTAATTTTTGAGGATGATGTATTCATCTAAATAAGTTTAAATTTCTTCTTGAGATAATATGATCTCCAGATTTGCAAATTTGTAATATAGTAGAGGTAGTTGCTTCCATTCCAGATGAAAATACATTAGCAGCTTCTGTTCCTTCCATGGCTGCACATGCTTCTTCAAGATATAAGTTACTATGGGATGAGTTTCTAGAATATAAATAGCAACCCTCCATGTTTCCTTCAAATGTTTCAGACATGAAGTTAGCAGAAAGAAAAGTGTAAGTGGAGGAGTCAGGTATTGATGGATTCACACCACCAAATTCCCCGAAAAGCTGTAAGTCTTGTATTTTATTAGCTGGTTTATATTTCATTTAGTTGCAAGTGCATTTAATTTGAATTTTGCACTAATTTACCAAAATCAATTTTAATACTTTAAAAATTATTTTAACATTTAAATATTTGTATTTTTGAATCCTAAATTTGAGAAGTATGAACACATTTGATGTTATTGTTATTGGTTCCGGGCCGGGAGGTTATGTTTCAGCTATCAGGTCTTCACAATTAGGTATGAAAACTGCATTAATTGAAAAGTATTCGACTATGGGCGGAACATGCTTAAATGTTGGATGTATTCCTAGTAAATCATTGCTAGACTCTTCACATCACTATGAAAATGCAATTCATAATTTTGAAGATCATGGGATTTCAGTTCAGGGTGAGATTAAGCTTGATTTAGAAAAAATGATGTCAAGAAAATCCTCTGTAGTTGAACAAACAACAAAAGGTTTAGATTACTTAATGAATAAAAATAAAGTAACAGTTTTTAATGGTATAGGGTCTTTTGAAAACTCAAATAAAATTAAAATTCAATCTGATAGCAAAACCAAAACCATTGAAGGAAAACATATAATTATTGCTACTGGAAGTAAACCATCGAAACTTTCTTTTGCTGATTTTGATGGTGAAAGAATCATATCATCTACTGAGGCGCTTAAATTAAAAGAGGTTCCAAAACATTTAATTGTTGTTGGAGGTGGAGTAATAGGTCTTGAGCTTGGTCAAGTTTACAGCAGGTTGGGAGCTAAGGTAACTGTTATTGAATATCGGGACAGAATAATTCCAAATATGGATGCAGGTCTTTCAAAAGAACTTTCAAAAGTATTCAAAAAGAGTGGTATAAAGATAAATACTTCGCACAAGGTTACATCTATTGAAAGAAATGATAATTTAGTTTTCGTTTCTGCAGAAAATAAGAAGGGTGAAAGTATAAAATTTGAAGGAGATTATTGTCTAATTTCCATTGGCAGGAGTGCTTACACAGATGGTCTTAACCTTGAAAATATTGGTTTATCAACTGATAAACACGGTAGAATTGAAGTAGATGAAAATCTTAAAACAAGTATCCCTAATATATATGCTATTGGAGATGTTGTAAAAGGAGTTATGCTAGCACATAAAGCTGAAGAGGAAGGCGTATTTGTTGCAGAGTTAATTAACGGTCAGTGTCCTCATATTAATTATAATTTAATTCCTGGTGTTGTTTATACCTGGCCTGAGGTTGCATCAGTTGGGTACACAGAAGATCAATTAAAGGATTCTAACAAAAATTACAAAGTTGGTCAATTCCCGATGAGAGCTTTGGGAAGAAGTAGGGCAAGTTCTGATTTAGATGGCTTCGTTAAAATTTTGGCTGATTCTGAGTCAGATGAAATATTAGGAATACACATGATTGGAGCAAGGTGTGCTGATTTAATTTCGGAGGCTGTAGTTGCAATGGAATATAAAGCGTCTGCGGAAGATATCGCTAGAATATCTCATGCCCACCCTACTTTTTCAGAAGCAATTAAGGAAGCAGCTTTAGCTGCTACAGATAATAGAGCTATTCACATATAAAGTAAATTTTTTATCTATTCATTTCTATTATATTTGTTTTAAACAAAAGAAATGCTACTACAATTTGAATCTTATCTAAAAGATAATTTTCCTTATTTATTAAAGGAAAAAAGCATTCTATGCTGTTCTGGTGGTGTTGATAGTGTGGTATTATTTTATTTAATGCTTTCCGTTTCAAAAGATTTTGTTGTAGCACATTGTAATTTTAAATTAAGGGGTAGTGAGAGTGATGAGGATCAGTATTTTGTTAGAGATCTGTGTAAAGAAAATTCGATTAAGTTTTATGCTAAGTCTTTTAATTTAAAAAAAATAAAGGCCAACTCTAATAAATCAACTCAGATGATTGCTAGAGATTTAAGATATGATTTTTTTGATCAGTTATCTTCTGATTTAAATATCAAACACATTCTTACAGCACATCACTTAAATGATAGTTTAGAGGGTTTTATTATAAATATTTCTAGAGGCTCTGGGTTAGACGGTTTAACCGGGATTCCATTTGAGAATAATAAGATAAAGAGACCTTTAATTTGTTTTGAAAAATCAAAAATTATTGATTATGCAAAATCCAACAACCTAAACTGGAGAGAAGATTCCTCAAACAAAACAGATTCTTATCTCAGAAATAAAATACGAAATAAGATAATTCCTGAATTTGAAAAACTAGAAGGTAATTTCATAAAAAATTTTAAAAATAGTATTTCATTTCTGCAAATATCTAACACAATAATTCATGATAAAATTAATGAGTTAAAGAAAAATTTACTGGATTATAGAGCTGATGAAATTGCAATCAAGATTAGAGATTTACAAAAGATAAATTCGAAGGCTTTTTTGTATTATTTTTTGAGGGATTTTGGATTTATTGATTGGGATAAAATATACAAGTTGATTGATTCAGAATCAGGAAAAAAAATATTAAGTCAATCCCATATTTTATTCAGGAATAAGGAGGAGTTGATTTTAAGACCAATTCAGGAAATTAAAAAAATTAATAACATAATTAATGACATAAATAATCCTGTGTTTATTAATAATGGTTTTCAAATTCAATTTAAAAAAACTGCTAAAATTACTAGGGGTGTCAATGTTGTCACTGTAGATAGTGAAAAATTAAAATTCCCGTTAACATTAAGAAATTTTAAGGACGGTGATTCCTTTAACCCCTTTGGAATGAATGGAAGTAAAAAAGTTGGTAAATACTTAAAAGACAGTAATATAAATCATTTAGATAAGGCTTCAGTTCCTATTTTGGTTAACGGGGATAATAAAATTATTTGGGTGGTAGGAATGAGACTGGATAATAGATTTTGTATTTCAGAAAATACTCAAAAATTATTAAATATTTTTTATTGTAAAAACAATTAGTATTTAAGATTATATATTACTTGAGTAATTTGTTGTTAGCCAAAATACTTAATTATTTTTTTCATTATTGAGAGTTTTTTTTCATAAGGAGCATATCTTAGTTTATTATCATACCATGTACCTCTTTTGACAATTGATTTCTTGTGTGTAAATAATTCAAATGAATATTTTCCATGATAAGATCCGTATCCGCTATTACCAATTCCTCCAAAGGGTAATTTTGGATTAGCTAAATGAACTACGGTGTCATTCACAGCTCCACCTCCAAATTTATATCGGTTAATTATTTTTTCCTCAAATTCTTTATTCTTAGTAAAAACATAAAGCGCCAGGGGATTGGGGTTTTTAAATATAATTTCATCAATATCATCTTGGTTTTTGTATGTTAAAATAGGAAGTATGGGTCCAAATATCTCATCAGCCATAATATTGTCTTCAGCATTTGATGTATCAACTAATGTTGGATAAATAAATCTTATTTTTTTATTATGCTGACCTCCAAATATCACTTTACTTTCATTAATTAATTTAACGAGTCTATCAAAGTTATTTTCATTAACAATTGATGTGTAATTGTTAAGTTTATCTGAATACTCTCCAAAAGCTTCTAAAATACTATTTATTAGTTCTTTTATAAGTGAATCTTTAGTCGATTCATTTACAATCAAATAATCAGGGGCAACACATGTTTGTCCAGAATTTAAAAACTTACCCCAAACAATCCTTTTACTAACTAATTTTAGATCTATAGAGTCGTCTATAACTGCAGGGCTTTTGCCTCCAAGCTCTAGCGATGTTGGTGTTAGATTTACTGCAGCAGCTTTGGCAACAATTTTACCAATTTTAACACTGCCAGTAAAAAATATATAATCCCATTTTAACCTAAGTAACTCTGTAGCCACTTCGGCATCACCTTCAATTACACTAAATATATTTTCAGGAAATACAGCTGAAACAATAGATTTTACAAGATTTGAGGTTGATGGGGTGTGTTCGCTTGGTTTTAATATCACGTTATTTCCACATGCAAAAGCCGACATAGCTGGTAAAAGTGAAAGTTGAAAAGGATAGTTCCAAGGAGAAATTATTAAAACCTTACCATAAGGTTCTTTGTAAATGTAGTCTTTTGACGGAAAATTGATAATTGAGCTTGGAATGCGTTCAGGCTCTGCCCATTTCTCTAAATTTTTAATAAATAAAGAAATCTCGTTTAATAAAAAACCAATTTCAGTAGCGTAAGACTCAAATTTAGGTTTGTTTAGGTCTGATTTTAAAGCATTATATATTTCATTTTCGCGAGACTGAATTGTTTTTTTTAAATTCACTAAATAGTGGATTCTCTCAGAAACATTAAGTTTACTGTGTGACTTTATATGTTTATCTTGAATATTATAAAGTTCTGTAATTCCTAATTTATTTACTGAGTTGCTGACCATATTTTATTCTTTTTAACAGGTGCGTTAATTTTAATTATATTTTTTGTTACTGGATGTTCAAAAATAATTGTTTTGGCATGAAGATCAATACCACCATCAACATTACTTCTATCATATCCATATTTTAAATCTCCTCTGATAGGGCAGTCAATAGCATGCAATTGACATCTAATTTGATGATGTCTTCCAGTCTCTAATTTTATCTTTATTAGATTATACCTGTCTAGTTTTTTTAATAGTTTATAATGAAGTATTGCCTTTTTTGAATTGTTTTTCTCAGATTTAAAGTGTGTAGATTTATTGGTTTTGGGATTTTTTAATAACCAATGAATTAATGTGTCTTCATTCTTCTTAGGTGTATTTTTTATTATTGCTAAATAATATTTTTCAATTTTACCATTTTTAAACATATTATTTAATCGAGATAGTGATTTAGATGTTTTAGCAAACATTACCACTCCAGATGTGGGTCTATCAATTCTATGAACTACACCAAGAAAAACATTCCCTGGTTTATTATATTTTTCCTTTAAGTGTGACTTTACAATTTCGGATAGGGATTTGTCACCCGTTTTATCTCCTTGAACAATATCTCCACATCTTTTATTTATCGCAATAATATGATTGTCTTCATATAAAATTTGTAAATTTTTTGTGTTAGATAAAGTTTTGGTCAAAACTAGTACTGTTCATTTTTATTTGGAAAATCTCCATTTTTGATGTCAGTAGAAAATGAAGATATTGCGTTAATCATTTCATCGTGCAGATTCATATATCTTCTAAGAAATCTCGGGTTAAACTCTTTTGTCATACCAATTAAATCATGTAATACAAGAACCTGTCCATCAACTTTATTACCAGCTCCAATTCCAATGACAGGAATATTGACGTCTTTTGCAACCTTTTTGGCTAAATCACTTGGTATTTTTTCTAAAACAATAGCAAAACATCCAATTTTTTCTAAAAGTTTAGCATCGCTGATTAATTGATTTGCTTCCTTTTCTTCTTTAGCCCGAACCGTGTAGGTTCCAAACTTATAGATTGATTGTGGAGTTAAGCCCAAGTGACCCATAACAGGAATACCAGCTTTTATAATTCTTTTAATAGAGTCTTTAATTTCTTTTCCACCCTCCAATTTAACCGCATGAGAACCGCTTTCTTTCATTATTCGAATTGCAGACTCAAGCGCTGCTTGCGAATCACTTTGGTATGTGCCAAATGGCAAATCAACCACAACCAAAGCCCTTTCAACAGCTCTTATAACAGATGAGGCGTGATATATCATTTGATCTAGTGTAATAGGGAGTGTAGTTTCATGTCCAGCCATTATATTACTTGCAGAATCACCAACTAATATCACATCGATACCAGATTTGTCAACAATACCTGCGGTTGTGTAATCATAAGATGTAAGCATAGATATTTTTTCTCCGTCAAGCTTCATTTCCTGTAGAGATTTTACCGTAACCCTTTTGTAAGTTTTTTTGTTCATTTATCTTATTAATAAATAGTTTGTAAATGTAATAAATTAAATCAACGTCAAATTATAAAACTATATAAACAATTTATACTTTACCTGATAAATTGCATGAAACAAGACAATATGTCATATGTAATTAAAAAAAGCTGACAAAATCGTACTTAAAACTTAATGGCACAATCATTGACTTTATTTAAACGAATTTAAAAATTGAAATTATGAGTAAAATAATTGGAATAGATTTAGGAACAACAAACTCTTGTGTTTCAGTTATGGAAGGTAATGAGCCAGTTGTTATCCCTAACGCTGAAGGTAAAAGAACAACTCCCTCAGTCATCGCTTTTGTAGAAGGTGGTGAAATAAAGGTGGGGGATCCTGCAAAAAGACAAGCTGTAACAAATCCTACTAAAACTGTTTATTCAGTCAAGAGATTTATGGGGAATAAATTTTCAGAATCAAAAAAAGAAACTGAAAGAGTACCATATAAAGTAGTTAAAGGAGATAACGATACTCCCAGAGTAGATATCGATGGTAGACTTTACACTCCACAAGAATTATCTGCTATGATTCTTCAAAAAATGAAAAAAACAGCTGAAGATTATTTAGGAACTAATGTCGAGGAAGCTGTTATTACCGTTCCTGCCTATTTTAATGATTCTCAAAGACAAGCAACAAAAGAAGCTGGTGAAATTGCTGGCTTAAAAGTTAAAAGAATTATTAATGAACCTACATCAGCTGCTCTAGCTTATGGTATGGACAAAAAAGGCCAGGACCAAAAGATTGTTGTTTTTGATTTTGGTGGTGGAACTCATGATGTTTCAATTCTTGAATTGGGTGATGGCGTTTTTGAGGTTTTGTCAACTGACGGAGATACTCATTTAGGTGGTGATGACGTAGACGAGAAAATAATTGACTGGTTAGCTGATCAATTTAAGAAAGATGAAAGTATTGATCTTCGAAAGGATCCTATGTCTCTTCAGAGATTAAAGGAAGCTGCAGAAAAGGCAAAAATTGAGTTGTCTTCATCTGCTCAGACAGAAATTAATTTACCATATATCACGGCTACTGATAGTGGCCCTAAGCATTTGGTAAGAACTTTATCCAAATCAAAATTTGATCAATTAATTGATGACTTAGTTAAAAGGACAATTAATCCTTGTAAAACTGCATTAAAAGCAGCCGGACTAAATAAATCTGATATTGATGAGATTATATTAGTCGGAGGTTCTACAAGAATTCCTGCAGTTCAAGATGCCGTAGAAAAGTTTTTTGGTAAAAAACCTAGTAAAGGGGTTAATCCTGATGAAGTTGTGGCTGTAGGAGCTGCTATTCAAGGAGGTGTATTTACAGGTGATGTTAAAGATGTATTATTATTAGACGTAACTCCACTTTCTTTGGGTATTGAAACTATGGGTAATGTTATGACTAAATTAATTGAAGCAAATACAACAATACCAACAAAAAAATCCCAAGTTTTTTCAACTGCAGCGGACAATCAACCTGCTGTTGATATTAGAATTGCTCAAGGAGAAAGACCAATGTATCCAGATAATAAGGAAATTGGTAGATTTCAGCTAGCTGATATTCCTCCTGCGCCAAGAGGAACCCCACAAATTGAGGTTACTTTTGATATTGATGCAAATGGAATATTAAATGTTACAGCAAAAGATAAGGCGACTGGTAAAGAACAAAATATTAGAATTGAAGCTTCATCTGGATTAACAGAACAAGAGATTGAAAAAATGAAGAAAGATGCTGAGGCTAATGCAGAAGCTGATACTAAAGCAAAAGAGTCGGTTGATAAGTTAAATAGCGCTGATTCAATGATTTTTCAAACTGAAAAGCAACTCAAGGAATTTGGGGATAAGCTTTCAGAGGATAAGAAAAAACCTATTGAAGAGGCATTAGAAGAGCTTAAAAAATCATATGAGTCTAAGGATCTAGATAAAATTGATCCTGCATTAGAAAAGATCAATGAAGCTTGGAAAGCTGCAAGTGAGGAGATGTACAAAGCTCAACAAGGTCAACAAGATGGACAAGCTCAACAGGGAGCAGAAGCCGCTGGTGATCCGTCAAATGATTCTGATAATGTAGAGGATGTAGATTTTGAAGAGGTCAAAGAATAAATCCTATGATTATTTTGTGATATAAAAAAGGGCGCTATAAATGGCGCCCTTTTTTTATGTAAATTTGCAAAAATATATTTTTGGATAAAGCTAAAATATTAGAAGAAATTAACAGTAAGAGTTCAAACACATTAATGGAAACTCTTAATATTGAATTCACCGAATTGGGAGAAAATTATGCAATCTGCAGAATGCCGGTTAATTCATGTGTTCATCAGCCTGCGGGAATACTACACGGAGGAGCAACAGCTGCTTTAGTAGAAACTGTAGGAAGTTTTGCTTCTAGATATTTTATAAATGACAAGGATGTATCAATTAGAGGAGTAGAAATTACAACAAATCACGTGAAAAGCATAAGCCAAGGTTATGTTTATGCAAAAGCAAGTAATATTCATATGGGTAGAACAATGCAGATTTGGCAAATTAAAGTTACTGATGAATCTAATAAACTTATTTCAATCGGGAAACTGACTACATTAGCAATTAAAAAAAAATAGATCATGTATATAAAACAAGTAATTAGAAACAAAAATAATTGGGGATTATACCTAATAGGAATTTTTATAATTATTCCAATAATGATGATAATTTTTCAAATTCCCTTCACTGTTGCACTTACCTCAGCAGCTATTGATGATCCAGAACTCTTAGAAAAGCTCGCTCAAAATGATGTGAACGCTATGATGAGTGTCTTGGAGCCAAATCTCAACCTTTTCTTGATGTTGCTTGGTTTTGCTGGTATGCTTCTTGGAGTTTTTATTTCAGCAAAATACATACATAAAAATTCAATAAGAGAATTAACCACATCTAGAGATAAAATTGATTGGAGTCGTGTTTTTTATTCTTTTACTTTCTGGGGACTCATTACAGTACCTCTTATTTTAATAGATACAAATATAGTTTCACCAGAAAATTATGAGTGGAATTTTAACTATAGTTCATTTATAGTATTGTTAGCAATAGTCATCGTGTTTATTCCCATTCAAACATCCGCTGAAGAATACCTTTTTAGAGGTTATTTAATGCAGGGAATCGGAGTAATTTCAGGAACAAGGTGGTTACCTCTCTTGTTTACATCACTTGCCTTTGGTTTGATGCATTACGCAAATCCAGAAATTGATAAACTTGGAAACATGGTCTATGTATTTTACATAGGGTCTGGTTTGTTTGCAGGAATTATGACTCTAATGGATGAAGGTATGGAATTGGCTTTAGGATGGCATGCTGCTAATAACTCATTCGCAGCGTTGTTAGTTACTGCTGATTGGACCGCATTGCAAACTCATTCTGTTTACAAAGATATTTCTGATCCTCAGTCACTTCCTATAGATGAAGTTTTAGTTCCTGTTTTGTTTTTTGTTGTAGTATTAGTAATTTTTAGTAAAAAATATGGCTGGACAGACTGGAAAGGTAAATTATTTGGAAAAATTTAATTTTTGCTAAGTTCAATTTCAATATCATAAAATTCAGCTGCAGCATTAATTACATCTCTAAATTCGTTATATCTATTTTTTTCATACTTTAGTGATCTGTAGAATTCACTTATTTTAATACTTAATCTATTTTTTTCAAAGTTAGCACTTGATTTAAATTGTGCAGTTACATTTCCGTCCACTGAAATAAACTTTTTTTCTTTTGTTAAATCATGAATATTTACAATTTTATATCCCTTAGGAATCATAAATTTTATATCATAATAATATTCATTTGGAAAATTAATCTCGATAGGATTAATTCTTTCATCTTCATTAAATAAATTACTCTGTAGTCCAATTACTTTACCAACATTCAGTAATGTCTTACCGTTAACCTTTTTAACAAGATCTCTTGTTTCTAATTTTGTATTGATTCTAAGAGGTTGATTTCTAAAATTATAATCGGTATCATAATTATTTATTTGATATTTAAGGACTTTTTTATCGTTAAGCCCACTGATTGTAAAATAATCAACTAGAAAGTCGGTTTTTTCATTCTCTGATAAATAAACATAGTTTCGGTTTAATATACCCCAATAACCAGTAAATTTTCTATTTTCATGAATTATTGCCTTTTTTAAATTTTTAGGGATATTGACGAATATTTCCTTATTAATTTTACTAAAATTTTTATTTTCTAAGATGATTTCGCTGAAATAGTAATCTAAATTTTTATCAATATACATAGCATAATTACCTAAAAGATCATCAGGCGCTTCAGTAGCCCTAAATTCAATACGATTTGGGCTGATGTATATATTAGATTTTGGTAAATAAATTAGAAATTCTCTTAATTGATTGGGGTCAAATAAATCAGGATCAAATTTTAAATAAAACCTATTACAACTAATTGCAATTTCGTATTCAATTTCTGCTAATTTAAAAAGTTGCGTATAAACCTGAATAATACTAAAATCATTTGATTCTTTTTGTTCAAATATGTAATCAATATTATTTAGTTTTTGATCATTTTTATCAGAAATGATAAAATAATTTTTGATGTAAGTATCGATGGAATTAGCTATTTTTGATTCATTCCATGGGATAGTTACGTAGCCATTTTTAATTTCTTTTAAAAGTTCCTCAGCCTTTTTGTTAACTGATTTAGGAAAAAATAATTCACTGACATTGTTTACTAAATTTCCCCAATACTCACTTTGAGTAATGTTTTCTTGATTTTCATAACATTGATAAGACACTTTTATCTTATTTGCAATAGGAGTAGCATATTGTTCATTTAAAGATTCTTTGATGTTGGTAAAATGTACAAGTTTTGCTTTTTTATTATCAATTAAAGAGTCTGTTACCTTGTAATCGGTTGTATTGTATACTTTTAAATTTGATTTAAAATTATTTTGTATTAATATAAAATCAGCAGACAAAATGGGAAAAGATTCTTGAATGTTTCTACTTCCATTAAAATTATACTTCTTTTTTACAGTGTACATTACCTCTAGAACATCATCTTTTTTTAAATTAGGGAGTTTGTATACGGTAAAATTTTCATTTGAGGAAACATCATCCACAAGTGATTTAATTGTTTGAAAATCGTAAACCATAGTTGAATCCTTACTTGTTATTTTTGCCTTAACGTCAGAAATTTCAATAATATTTAGCTTAGGAATTAAAATTTCGTTATTAATTTCTTTTATGTATTCATTGATTAATGACTTAAAATGATGTGTCTCATAAATTGATACTTCATCACTAAATTTTGAATTATAATATTCTACATAATGTTTACTAAATAGCCCGATCAATGATGAATTATAATCAGAATTTACCTCAATTTGATCTTTACTCCAGTCTAAATTCAGATAAGTTTGAGAAAAAATATTTCCAATTGAAACAGAAAAAGAGAAAAATATGGTTAATATATATTTTAACATTAAATAGCTGATTTACTAGTTGATATTTTTATAAATTTATTTATAAATAAATATACTTTAATAACATATTATGAAGAAACTTATTATTATAATTTTTCTAATCACATTCAGTGCTAACGCTCAAATATTAGATCAAAGAGATAGAGCTTTAAAAATTAATGATGTTCTTAAAGATAGATTTGATAATCTTTTACCAAAATTAATGGATAAAACAGATATTGATATGTGGATTTTAATCTCAAGAGAATACAATGAGGATCCAGTTTTGAAAACAATGCTTCCAGCAGAATGGCTAAATGCTAGAAGAAGAACAATTTTAGTTTTTTACAGAAACAAAGAAAAAAACATACTAGATAAATTAGCCGTTGCAAGATATAACTTTGGTGAAAATATAACTTCCGCATGGGACAAAGAAAAACAGCCAAATCAATGGAAAAGATTAAATGAAATTATTGAAGAAAGAAATCCAAATAAAATTGGACTTAATTTTTCAAAACACTTCAATATAGCCGATGGTCTTGATAAAACAGATCATGAGGAATTTGTTGAAAATATTTCTGAAAAAAACAGAAAAAAAATAGTATCTGCTCAAAAACTAGCAACATCATGGATTGAAACTCGTACTGAAGAAGAAATGGATATTTACAGAAGAATAGTTACAATTACTAAAGAAATTATATACAAAGCTTTTTCCATGGATGTGATTGAAATTGGTAAAACTACTACCACAGATTTGGAGTGGTGGATGCGTCAAAAAGTGACGGATTTAGGATTGTCAACATGGTTCCAGCCCTCAGTTGATATTCAAAGAAATAGTGAAGTTAATGGAGGACATTTGAGGTCATTTTCGAATAGACCATCTGAGAATATTATTCAAAAAGGCGATTTACTTCATTGCGATTTTGGTATCACTTATTTACGACTTAATTCTGATTGTCAACAAATGGCATATGTTCTTAAAGATGACGAGTCAGATGTTCCAATTTTTCTAAAACAGGCATTTGATGATGCCAATCAACTTCAGGATATATTAACATCAAATTTTATTGAAGGGCATTCAGGAAATGAAATTTTATTGAATTCTTTATCTGACGCAAAAAAAAATGGTCTTAGACCCTCGATCTATACTCATCCACTAGGCTTATATGGTCACTCATCTGGACCAACCATAGGTATGTGGGATGCACAGGGTGGAGTTGAAGGAACAGGAGACTATCCTTTAAATCTCAATACTGTCTATGCTATTGAATTAAATAATACATCATATATAAAAGAGTGGGGCCTTGATATTAGAATAATGCTTGAGGAGGCAGGTTTTTTTGGGGTAAACGGACACAGCTATGTAAATGGTAGACAAAAAAATATTAAAATTATAAATCCCAGATAAGTTTTTACTTATAAATAATTTATAAATTGCATCGCAAAATTAATGATGAATAGACTACTACTTTTTTTAGCATTATTGAGTTTTTCAAATTTGTTTTCACAACAACCATACGGTGTTCAGAGAGGCCAAAGAGGTTATGTTCCACCTCCAAAATTTGAATCATCGGTTTATATCACTACAATTGACTCATATGAAGAGTTAAATAAAACCCTTCCCAAGTGTGTTGAATTATTTTCATTAGATGATTTTGAAAAAGAAATACTAAAAGCATTGTTACTTGAAAAATATGAAAACTATAATAAAATTGTCGAAAAAACAGATTCATCAAAGCAGGCTAGACAAGAAAGCTTAAAGCAATTAGAAATTAATTTTGTAAAATCTCTTTCAGTGATTTTAACACCTGATGAGATTGCTACTTTTGTTGATACAGATTTTTCACAAAAAAAGGAAAAAAATAAAAAGAGAAAGAAAAAAAGAAAAAAAAATGATGAATAAGAATACAGTTTTAGGTTGGGCAACTTTTATTATGATATTTTTTGGTGTTGTATTGATTTCCCTAGGTGTCTTTAAATACAATGAAATTGCGGGATGGGGATTCGTTTCTGTTGGTCTTGGTTTTTTTGCAAATGCCTGGGTATTTAATGCTCTAAAGGGAAGAGTTTAACTTATCTTTTTTTCCATTTTAATATTTGCTCTTAAATAGGGTGATTTCTGCTCCATATCAACCTCTACAAAACCAAATTGATCATATAAATAGATTGCATTTTTAAGTTTTCTGTTGGAGTATAGTATCAATGACTTACAGCCTTTTTGTTTTGAAAAATCTAAACATTTTTGTAATAGTTTTTTACCAATCCCTTTATTTCTATACTCTGGTTTTACAGCCATTTTTGTTAATTCAAAAACATTATTTTCATTCGTCGGCATCAGCGCAACAGTTCCGACAATTTCATTTTTAAATTTTGAAAAAAATATTTCTCCACCTTTATCAATTATGTAATATTTAGATTTTGATAACACCTCATAATCAAATTCTTCAACTTTAAAAAAATGATTGAGCCATTCTATGTTTAGATCAAAGAAGTTTTTCTCTAATTTTTTTTCAAAATTTATAATATTTATCTCCACTTATTTTATTCTTACTTAATATTAATATCTTTAAAATATATTACAAAACAAAAATGAAAAAAATAGTTGAATGTGTTCCTAATATTTCTGAAGGAAACGACCAGTCTATAATTAATGAAATTGTTGATTCAGTCAAAAATTATCCTGGCATTAAATTATTGAATGTTGACCCAGGAAAAGCAACAAATAGAACTGTCATTACTTTTGTTGGAGAGGCAGAAATAATTGTTGATGGGGCCTTTAATTTAATAGAAAAGGCAAAAGAATTGATTGATATGAGGAATCACAAGGGGGAACACCCAAGAATGGGTGCCGTTGATGTATGTCCTTTGATTCCCATTTCAGGTATAACTATGGAAGAGACGGTTAAATTAGCTCATCAGCTTTCAGAAAGAGTAGGTAAAGAACTTTCCATCCCAGTTTATAGTTATGAATATGCGGCAAAAGAAGAAAAAAGAAAAAATTTAGCTAATTGTAGAGCTGGAGAGTACGAAGGTTTAGAAAAAAAATTAAATGACAAGTCTTGGAAGCCAGATTTTGGACCCTCAAACTTTAATGATGAGATTAAAAAATCCGGTGCTACCGCAATTAGTGCCAGAGATTTTTTAGTTGCTTACAATGTAAATTTAAATACCACTTCAACAAGAAGAGCTAACGCAGTTGCATTTGATTTAAGAGAAGCTGGTAGAATCAAAAGAGAAGGGGGGAAGTTAACAGGTAAGATTATTACAGATAAAAATAATAATCCCGAACGAACACCTGGACATTTTAAAAATTTAAAAGGTATTGGGTGGTTTATAAAAGAATACGGAGTTGCTCAAATTTCTTACAATATTACAAACATTGAAACAACCCCTTTACATGAGGTTTTTGATAAAACCTGTGAAAGAGCTCAAGCAAGAGGAATGAGAGTTACAGGTTCTGAATTAATAGGATTAGTTCCAAAAAAAGTATTAATTGATGCTGGAAAATTCTTTTTATCAAAACAAAATAGATCCAAAGCAATTTCCGAAAGTGAGATAATTCATATAGCTGTAAAATCTATGGGTTTAGATGAGTTAGGCGAATTTGATCCAAAAACCAGAGTTATTGAATATATGATTGAAGAAAAGAGTAGAGATTTATCAAAGATGTCTATTCAGGATTTCGCAAATTTAACATCAAGTGAATCTCCAGCACCAGGTGGTGGCTCTATTTCTGCTTATTGTGGAGCATTAGGAGCTTCATTGGCCGTAATGGTAGCAAATTTATCTGCTAATAAAAGAGGCTGGGATGATAATTGGGAGTTTTTTTCAGACTGGGGAGAAAAAGGAATGATATTACAACAAAAATTAATCGATTTAGTTGACGACGATACTGATGCTTTTAACTCCATAATGAATTCTTTTTCATTACCTAAAGATTCAGATCAAGAGAAGAAATTTAGAATAGATCAAATTCAATTAGCAACAAGAAATGCAATAGAGATTCCTTTTAAAATTATGAGAGTATGCTTTGATTCTTTAAGCTTAATACTCGAAATGGCTAAGAAAGGTAACCCAAACTCAATTACAGATGTTGGAGTAGCAATGTTTTGTATAAAAGCTGCAATCAATGGAGCTTTTTTGAATGTAAGAATAAATTGTAATGATTTAAAGGATAAAGATTTTATTAAAGAGACCTTATCAAAAGCAAATGAAATTTTAAAAATTACCGATTTAAAGGAAAAAGAAATTCTAAAAATAGTTGACGATAAATTATAAAATCTCCCTTCCTCTTATTAAAACTTTATCAATCAAATTATCACCAATATAGTAGGGTAATTCGTTTAATGATTCAATATTTTTTGTAATAAGTAAATTTGCTAATTTTCCTCTGGTAATACTACCTGATATATTCGATAAGCCCATTGAGTAGGCACCGTTTATTGTTGCACCGTTTATTGCTTGTTCAGGGGTAAGTTTTAGTTGATTACATGCTAATGAGATGATAAAATTCATATTTCCAGTTGGGCAAGACCCAGGATTAAAGTCACTTGCAATCGCAAAAGGAATATTATTTGATAATAATTTTTTTGCAGGTGCATATTCAATTCCTAAAAAAAACGAACAACCCGGTAGTAAAACTGGCATGGTTGAACCTTTTTTCAATTCTGCTATATCTTGTTCGTTAACCACTTCTAAATGATCAACACTTACCGCTTTATTTCTTACAGCAATTTTTATTCCCCCAATAGAATTGAATTGATTAACATGAATCTTTGCTGGAATATTATATTTTTTTGCCTTTTTTATTAGTTGTTCAGTATCATTAGCCGTGAAATAATTTTTCTCACAAAAAATATCAACATAGTCCACTAAGCTTTTTGTAGCAAAATCAGGAAGCATTTTATTAATTACAAGATCAAAATATTCACTTTTAGAAATTTCTTTTGGAAATGCATGGGCGCCCAAAAAAGTTGATTTTATTTCAATAGGTAAAGATTCTTTTAAATCTTTAATAACATTTAGCATTTTAAGTTCTGAATTATAATTTAATCCGTATCCTGATTTTATTTCAATACAACCTGTACCTTGTTTAATTAAATCATAAATTCTTTTTTTTGACTCTTCAAAAAGATCATTTTTACTTATTTTTTGTATCTGATTTGCAGACTTTAAAATTCCACCTCCTTTGTTGGCAATCTCCTGGTAACTTAAACCTTTGATTCGATCAATATATTCATCTGATCTTGAACCTGTAAAAACAGTATGTGTATGAGAATCACACCAGGTGGGTAAAATAGTTCTACCACTTGCATCAATAATTTCAAAATGTTTTCCTTTTGGGATATTTGACATTTTTCCAAAGTCAGATATAAAGCCATTTTCGATTAATAGAAATGCATTTTTTAAACTTGGGATTTCATTCATTTGACTTGCACTAACAAAGGATGTTTTAACATCTCTTATTTGCGCAAGCTCCTTTATGTTTATGATTAGTTTGGACATTTGCATTTTAGCACTAGATCATATCCTTTGGGTTTACCCATTGATCATATTCTTCTGCAGTTAAATATCCAGATTTAATTGATTCTTCTTTTAAAGTTGTATTATTATTATAGGCATTATTTGCAATTTCAGCAGCCTTATAGTAACCAATTTTGGTGTTAAGAGCAGTTACAAGCATTAAAGACTTATTCAGTTTATCCTCAATAACATTTAAATTGGGTTTTACTCCTGAAAAACAATTATTATTAAAACTTATTACCGCATCAGAAATTAGTTCAGCCGACTCAATAAAATTTGAGATTATGACGGGTTTAAAAACATTGAGCTGAAAGTGACCTTGACTAGCTGAAAAAGTAATCGTTGTATCATTACCAATAACTTGACTGCAAACCATACAAAGTGCTTCACATTGAGTTGGATTAATTTTCCCAGGCATTATTGAACTTCCAGGCTCATTTGCTGGTAAAATTATCTCACCAATACCACTCCTTGGTCCTGATGCTAGCATTCTAATATCATTAGATATTTTGTTTAATGATATAGCAATCCTTTTTAAAGCATTATGACATTCAACTATTGAATCATTAGACGAAAGCGCTTCAAATTTATTTGTTGCAGATTTTATCGGATAATTTGTTTCTTTTGATATTAATTCAGCAACTCTTTCGGAATAACCCTTAGGTGTATTTAAACCTGTGCCAACGGCAGTTCCGCCAAGCGCTATTTCTGAAATAACTTCAAGAGATGTTTTTAGATTTTTAATACCATTTTCTAGTTGTTTTGAGAATGCAGAGAATTCTTGACCCAAAGAAAGTGGTGTTGCATCCATTAAATGAGTTCTGCCAATTTTTATTACATCTTTAAATTCCACTACTTTTTTATCTATGGTATCTTTTAATTTTAAAAGAGAGGGTAATGTTTTTTCTGAAATCACTCTATATGCTGCTATATGCATTGCGGTAGGGAAGGTGTCATTTGAAGACTGTGACTTGTTAACATCATCATTAGATTTGACATGTTTTTCATCATTTAAGTCCTTTCTAATTAATTGCTGACATCTGTTAGATATGACCTCATTAATATTCATATTTGTCTGAGTTCCAGATCCTGTTTGCCATATAACCAGAGGAAATTGGTCATCTAGATCACCACTAATTATTTCATCACAGACTTTTGAAATTAATTCCATTTTTTCTTTAGAAAGAATGCCACACTCATAATTAGTTATTGCAGCTGCTTTTTTTAATATAGCATAGGAATGAATTATTTCAATGGGCATCGATGATTCAGAGCCAATTTTAAAATTATTTCTCGATCTTTCAGTTTGAGCACCCCAAAGTTTATTTGCAGGTACTTTAACCTCACCCAAAGTATCTTTTTCAATTCTATATTCCATATCTTAGAATTTATAGCACAAATTTACGTATAATTAACAACTATACACAATCTGTTAAATATTCGAATGTTAATTATTGCAGTTGTTAATTTTTTTATAAAAAATATAATAATTAACTAATCCATTATTTTATATTTGTAAAAAATATATTTTACAGATGTTTGAATTTGATCAATATCTTGGATTTTTAGCCTTTCTAACGATACTTACAATAGGTTTCTGGCTTTTCTTTGTATTACTGTTGTTTGTAATTCCTTACTGGGTTTTTGGAGCCTTAAAAGAAAGAATTGAAGATCTTATACAAGAAAGAAAAAAGAAGTAAAACTTTTAGAAATCAAATCCTCCACCTTCAAATCCTCCGTTACGCATCTGTCTTCTATTTTGGTCTTTCTTCTGATTAAATCTGTAAGTGAAATTTAGTGTAAATGATCTTTGGGCCCATCTGTATGATGAGTTATTGTAGAATGTTTGATTGAAAGTTTCTATATCCCAACCTCTTTGGTCAAGCAAATCTCTTACGTTAAAAGTTAAAGATGCTTTATCATTAAACAGCTCTTTACTGAAAGCTAGATCAATTGAAAATTGACCTTTTCTTTTGGTTAACGCTGTTTCTTCAGGGCCTCTGTAATTCATTCTTGTTTGCCACTCAATTTTACCGGGAAGAATAAGTTTATTATTAAGTCTAAAACTCCAGCTTAAACTTTCGTTGTCAAACACTAGATCTTGGTAAGTGCCAATTACTTTATTTGTGTACAAATTAAAATTTGAATTTATGTTCCAATTTCTTCCTTTTCGATAGGATAGGTTTAACTCAAATCCAAATCTCTCATTTGTAGAAAGGTTGATAGGGAATCTTTCAACAACTGGTACTTCAATTCCGTTTAGTTGAACAGTATCACCTGTTTCTTGATTTATAAAATTATATGTATCTGTTGATCTTTGGAAATAAGCAGAAGTGTTAATTGTAAATGAAGATTCATATCTTTTTAAATAACCAACGTCCACATTATTAGAATATGTTGGGTTAAGATCCGGATTTCCTCTAAAAATATTAATCGGACTTGTTTTAGAAGGAAATGGATTGATAAACCTAGACCATGGTCTTCTAATTCTACGGTTGTAACCAAAAGTTATGCTCTCGTTTTCTGTTAATTCCAATCCAAAGTTGAATGTTGGAAATAAGCCAGTCTCATTCTTATTGCTAAAGTCTTGTGTTGTAAACTGATTGATATCTTTTATGGTGTTTTCAGCTCTTAGCCCAAAAAGAAATGAATATTTATCTTCAACTTTCACCCCGTATTGTGCATATAAAGCATTTATTTGTTCTCTATATTGAAAAATATTACTCTGATTTATATCTTCAATAATTTCTAAATCAATATTTTCAAACACCTTGTAATCAGTAATGTCATCATCTTCACTTATTCTGATTCCAGCTTCAAATTGCTTATTTTCATCAATGGGGTATACATAATCTACCTTTACTAAATATGATTTGTTTTCCTCTTTAGTTTCAATTATTTCGTCTAAAATTTCATCTCTAATTACTTCTCCATTTTCGAAATCTTCCGAATTATCATATTGAAGGTCAATTGTCAATTTATGACCTGAATCATTAAATTTTGTTTCATAATTGAAATTGTATTCTCTATTAAAGTCATCAGTATATTCATTTTCGGATTGTGTTGTCTGATTTAATATAATACCACCAAAGCCATCAACTTCGTTAATGATATTATTTTGTATGTTATCTGAATCTGCTCTATTGTAGAAAAAAGAACCAATAACCGAATTATTATCATTTATGTACCATTCAACTCCGTTATTAAGAAAAAATCCAGATCTGGCCCGTTCTCTTTCTCTATTTTCTTGAAAATAGGTATTTGCTTGATCTGCGTTATAATATTCAGAATCATTAAATCCTCCACCAGGACTTATGTTATCGTTCCATCCACTTGAATTGAAGAAATTAATTTTACCGTTTCTATAATTTATATTTGACGATAATGCATTTTTTTTTGGATCCCCAATGCTCGAGCTCAAAGAGCCATTTAAACCTAATTTTTTGCTTTTTCTTAAAATAATATTGATTATCCCTCCGCTACCTTCTGCCTCATATCTTGCTGATGGAGAAGTTATAACTTCAACTTTTTCAATTGCATCTGAGGGTAATTGTTGTAAAAATTTAGAATCAATTCCAACTAAACTCGACGGTTTTCCATTAATTAATATTCTTGCTGCATCATTTCCCCTTAGTAAAATGTTTCCTTCCAAATCAACGGAAACTGACGGTATATTGTCTAGTACGTCGCCTGCATTTCCACCTCTTACGGAAAGATCTTTACCAACGGTATAAATCTTTTTATCAAGTCTAATTTCAACAGATGTTTCTTCAGCAACAATTTCAACTTCTCCCAAAGATTCGTAATCTAATTCTAACTTTATCTTACCTAAGTCAACATTATTCTTTAACTCAATATTATTTAAGGTTAAATTTTTGAATGAAATGAATTCAACTAAAACATTATAATTACCTTTTTTTGCAGGAATTGAAAATTTACCAGAGCTATTGGAAATACCACCTGTTATAACACTATTATTTTTAGGATCAAGTAGAGTAATAGTTGCATATTCGAGCAATTCATCATCATCTAGACTTGAAATAATTCCAGAAATAACAAACTCTTTTGGTGTATTATAATTATATGATTGTGAATAGATTAAGTTCGAAAATGATATGGCAAATAAAAAGATAAGTTGTTTGAAGTTCATTTTTTTGTTTGTTTTCTGACTACTAACAATCAAATTATGTGCCACTCAAAATATAATTTAAAGAGAAATTCTAAATTAACTTATCAATATTTTCTTTAGGTCTAGCAATTACAGCTAAATTTTCAATTTCAATAATTGGTCTTTCAATTAACTTTGGTTTTTTATGAAGTATTTCAATTAGTTCTTTTTCACTTAAATTTCTATCCTTATATTTTTCTTTCCAAATTTTTTCATTTTTTCTGATCAACTCCAAAGCTGTTATATTTAGTTTGTTTAGTAAGATTTGAATTGTTTCTTTTGAGAGGTTGTCTTTCAAATATTCAATTATTTCAAATTCTACTCCTTTGTCAATCAAATATTGAACTCCTTCTCTTGACTTTCTACACCTAGGGTTGTGATAAATTTTCATATTATTTACTATTACTTTGATTTGAATTAAACATTAAAAAGGATTTTAAAAATTCGTTAATATTCCCATCTAAAACTGATTCAACATTTCCGGTCTCTGTTCCTGTTCTCAAATCTTTAATCAATTTATAAGGGTGAAGTACATAATTCCTTATTTGACTTCCCCATTCAATTTTCTTTTTTTCTGATTCGATTTCAGACCTTTTTTCATTTTTCTTTTTTATCTCAATTTCATACAATTGAGATTTTAACATTTGCATTGCTCTAATTTTATTATCCAATTGAGATCTTGTCTCTGAACAGGTGATTTGAATACCAGTAGGTTTGTGGGTTAATTGAACTTTAGTTTCAATTTTGTTTACACTTTGACCACCAGCTCCACTAGACCTGGAAGTGTTTATTTCTAAATCGGATTGACTAATTTCAATATTTATGGAATCATCTACAAGCGGGTAAACATAAACTGATGCAAAACTTGTATGTCTCTTAGCGTTTGAGTCAAATGGAGAAATTCTTACAAGCCTATGAACTCCGTTTTCTCCTTTTAACCAACCAAATGCATAATCTCCTTCAAATTTTAGTGTTGCGGTTTTAATACCAGCTGATTCCCCATCTTGTTCATTTAGTTTTGAAACCTTAAGATCATTTTTTTCTCCGTACATTACATACATTCTCATCAGCATTTGAGCCCAATCACAACTTTCTGTTCCACCAGCTCCAGCAGTAATCTGTAAAACTGCGTCCATATTATCTGATTCATCAGAGAGCATAGTCTTGAATTCAAGATCTTTCAAAAAGTTTTCGGTAGACTCAAATTGTTTAGATAATTCTTCATCGCTGCATTCACCATTTTTATTAAAATCAAACAAAATTTCCAAATCAGAAATCTTTTCATTTAAATTATCAATATCGTTAATCCAGTTTTTTAAGAATTTGACTTTTTTAAGTATAACTTGTGCCTTGGACGAATCTTCCCAAAAATCAGGTTGAAGGGTTTTGTTTTCTTCTACTAGTAATGAAGATTTTTTACCATCAAAGTCAAAGATACCCCCTTAACGCATCCAGGCGATTTTTAAGGGATTGTATTTGTTCTAGGGTAATCATTAATGTAAAATTAATACTAATTAAACAAGTTGAGAATATTTTTATTAAAAATTTATATTATGTAGATTTAATTAAATTTTAAAAAATATGTTTAAGACTAAATCAACATTTGTTATTTTTCTATTAATCGTCAGTTTTTCATTTTCTAATGAAAATAAAATAAAAGAATTTAAAGGTTTTTTTGATTTTTCTTATGATGAATCAAAAGATAAGATTTTTCTTCTTGTTGATAAGCTTGACTACGAATTCTTATACGTTGGATCTCTAGCCTCTGGATTAGGTTCAAATGATATTGGACTTGATAGAGGTCAATTGGGATCCGAAAGACTCGTTAAATTCATTAAAAAAGGAAATAAGCTTCTATTGGTTGAGCCAAACTTATATTATAGAGCTGAAACTAAAAATATAAGCGAAAAAAAAAGTGTTGAACAGGCTTTTGCAAAATCTGTAATTTTTGGATTTGAAATAATGGAAACGAATGATAATCATTATTTAATAGATTTTACCCCTTTTTTAATGTTTGATAGACATGGAGTTGCAAAAACACTTAGAGATTCAAAGCAGGGTTCATATAAAGTTGATAAAACAAAAAGCGCAATTGAAATTAATAACACCAAAGCGTTTCCCAATAATGTAGAATTCGAAGCACTATTAACTTTTTCTGGTGAAGCAAAAGGAAGTTTAATCAAAAGTGTTACTCCTGACCCAGATAATGTTACTTTATTTCAACACCATTCTTTTGTTAAACTTCCGGACAACAATTATACTCCAAGAAAATTTGATACGAGAAGTGGAGCTATATCAATTTCTTACATGGATTATTCCAGCCCAATCGATGAGCCCATCACAAACAAATATGTAATTAGACATAGGCTAGAAAAGAAAAATCCAGAATTAGAAATTTCTGAAGCAGTAGAACCCATAATATACCATTTAGATCCTGGAACACCAGAGCCGGTTAAAAGTGCTTTATTAGATGGTGGGAGATGGTGGAATCAGGCTTATGAATCAATTGGTTTTAAAGATGCTTTCCAGGTTAAAATGCTTCCAGAAGGTATCGACCCTTTAGATTGCAGATATAATGTAATTCAATGGGTTCACAGATCTACAAGAGGTTGGAGTTACGGTGCTAGTGTTGTTGACCCAAGAACTGGTGAAATTATCAAAGGTCATGTTAGTTTAGGAAGTCTTAGAATAAGACAAGATTACATGATTGCTCAAGCATTAACTAAAGACCCTTTTATTTCAAATAATGAAAATAATCAAATGCTAGAGTTAGCGATTGCCAGAATAAGACAGCTTAGTGCTCACGAAATAGGTCATACAATTGGATTTGCACATAATTTTGCAGCGAGTGCCAATAACAGAGCATCTGTGATGGACTATCCACATCCATTGGTAGATATTAAAGATGATAAAATTGTTTTTGATGATGTTTATGACTCGGGTATTGGAGATTGGGATAAAGTTACGGTAGCCTATAGCTACAGTCATTTTAAATCTAACCAAAATGAAAATGATGAGCTAAATAAAATTTTGGAGAATGCCACAGACGATGGTTTAAGATTTATCAGTGACTATGATGCTCGTTCACTTGACGGTTCTCATGCATATGCACATCTATGGGATAATGGTGCTACTGCATCTTCTGGACTTGATAAAGTGATAGATATAAGAAAAAAAGCAATTCAAAATTTTTCTGAGTATAATGTACCAAAAGGAACCCCAAATTCAGTTCTTGAGGATGTTTTTGTTCCACTATATTTTTTTCATAGATATCAAACCGAGGCTACTGCTAAGATAATTGGTGGTATGGATTATAATTATTCTTTGGTTGGTGACAATCAAAATGAATTTCATTACCTCGATAAAGACACACAACTAGGAGCTCTAAATTCACTAGTTAAAACTATATCTCCAAGATTTTTAGCGATTCCAAAGGATAAATTAAAGTTATTTCCCCCAAGGGCATTTGGATACCCTCGAACAAGAGAATCTTTTAAGTCAAATTTAGGAGTAGCTTTTGATCCCTTTTCAATTGGTGAAACATCTGCTGATATGACTTTAGGCTTAATATTTAGGCCCAAAAGACTAAATAGATTAGTATTACAACATTCGTTGGATAATTCTAATTTTAGCTTAGACGATTTATATAATTTTATTTTTAAAAGAACAATTCTTTTAAAAACAAATAATTCCCCATTGATTGATGATTCTTATCATGAAGAAGTTCAGCATATTGTAAATGTGACCCTATTAAAAAATATTTTCAAGGTTATTAACGACTCAAGTACTTTTTCACAGGTTAAAAACATTAGTAATGATTACTTGGCAAAAATTACTTTAGAGCTATTATCCAAAAAAAGAAAGGATTATAAACTTTCAAAATATTCAAGTCATTATATTAAAATGATTAATGATTTTTATGAGGACCCAGACGAATATGAAATAAAAGATTCTTTAAAAATACCTGATGGGTCTCCAATTGGAACAGATAATTGTAGTTATATTCATATTAGATGATTGATTTAAGAAGTGATACGATAACAAAACCAAGCGCTAAAATGCTTGATCTGATGCTTAATGCAAAGGTAGGCGACGATGTTTATGGGGAAGACCCAACGGTTAAGAAACTAGAAAGTTTTATTGCAAATTATTTTGGAATGGAACAAGCAATGTATTTTCCCTCTGGAACGATGGCTAATCAAACTGCCATTAAACTTCACACAAACCCAGGAGATCAGGTTATTGCTCATGAGTATTCACACGTATACAATTACGAAGGAGGTGGAGCTTCATTTAATAGTGGAGTTTCTTTTAAATTATTGAAAGGTAAAAAAGGTTTTTTTTCCTCAGATCAGATATCTGATGCAATAAATCCCAAAGCATTTTATCATGCACCTTTATCAAAATTAGTTTGTCTAGAGAACACAACAAATAAAGGTGGCGGAGCGTGTTGGAATGTTAGTGATTTTGATGAGATTAAAAGCGTATGTAAAAAAAATAATTTAGGAATTCATATGGATGGGGCAAGAATTTGGAATTCAATTGTAGCAAAAAAAGACGATCCAGATTTATACGGAATTTATTTTGACACCATGTCTGTGTGTTTAAGTAAAGGCTTAGGTTGTCCAGTTGGATCAGTCCTTTTGGGTAAAAAACATTATATGGACAAAGCTCTTCGGATAAGAAAAATTTTAGGTGGAGGTATGAGGCAATCAGGATATCTTGCAGCTGCTGGTTTATTTGCCCTAGAAAATAATATTTCCAGGTTGTCAGAAGATCACTTTAGAGCAAAAGAAATAGCATCAAAGTTTTTAGATAAAAGTTTCGTAAAAAAAATTAATGATGTTGAAACGAATATCATTATAATAGAATTAAATGAAGGTTTCAGTAAAAAAACAATTATTGATTATTTTTCTAAAAATGATGTAGTTTTTGATTGGCATTCTATGGGGCCTAAAAAAATTAGAATTGTAACGCATTTAGATTATTCTGAAACAGATCATAAGTATCTTCTTAAAATTGTCGATAAATTATAATAGATAATTTAAAAATCAGCTTAAAATCACTTATTTTTGTAGTGCTCTAAATATTTTTTCAATCTGGATGAAAAAAAGTAAAAATGTATTTAATAATTTATTGGAGCTTGTGGGTAATACACCCATGGTAAAAATAGATAAACTCACCAAAAGTTTTCCTGGAACTTATTTGGCTAAATTAGAAGCATCCAATCCTGGCCACTCATCTAAGGACAGAATTGCCCTTCACATAGTTGAAACTGCTGAAAAAAATGGAATTTTAAAAGCTGGAGACACAATTATTGAAACTACTTCTGGAAATACGGGGTTTAGCTTAGCTATGGTTTCTTTAACCAAGGGTTATGATTGTATTTTAGCTGTCTCTTCAAAATCCTCCAAAGATAAAATTGATATGTTAAAGGCAATGGGGGCTAAGGTTTATGTTTGTCCAGCTAATGTTGCCGCTGATGACCCAAGATCATATTATGAAGTAGCAAAAAGATTACATAATGAAATTAAGGGTTCAATATACATAAATCAATATTTTAACGATCTGAACGCTGAAGCGCATTATTTGACAACTGGCCCTGAGATATGGAATCAGACTGATGGTAAAATAACGCATTTGATAGTTTGCAGCGGAACAGGTGGAACTATTTCAGGAACAGCTAAATTTTTAAAAGAAAAGAATCCTAACATAAAAATAATTGGAGTTGATGCATACGGTTCTGTTTTAAAGAAATATCATGAAACTGGTGAATTTGATGAAAAAGAAATTTATCCTTACAGAATAGAGGGACTTGGTAAAAATTTAATTCCAGCCGTAACCGATTTTGATATTATTGATAAGTTTATAAAAGTTTCTGATGAAGATAGTGCGCATACAGCCAGGGAAATTGTTAAAACAGAAGGTATGTTTGTCGGATACACAAGTGGTGCTGCTTTTCAGGCAGTAAAGGAATTAAATACGTTAAATGAGTTTAAAGAATCAGACTACATAGTTGTTATTTTCCCCGACCATGGATCAAGATATTTAAGTAAGATTTATAGTGATAAATGGATGGAAAATCAAGGTTTTTCTGATTCAGTTCATGAGATAAATAATAATGACATACAATACATAAGAAAATAATATGAGAGATTTATTTGATAGAATGCGCCAAGATAAGGGGCCTCTTGGAAAATGGGCTGATATAGCTGAAGGTTATTTTGCATTTCCAAAACTTGAAGGTGAAATTTCAAGTAGAATGAAATTTAATGGTCATGAAGTTATCACATGGAGTGTAAATGATTATTTAGGGCTTGCAAACGACCCGGAGGTTAGAAAAATTGATGCGGAAGCAGCTGCTAAATACGGATCTGCGTATCCTATGGGTGCAAGATTGATGTCTGGGCATACCGATCTACATGAACAACTTCAAAAAGAGCTTGCAGAATTTGTCAATAAAGAATCCGCTTATGTGTTAAACTTTGGCTATCAAGGAATATTATCCACAATTGATTCATTGGTAAGTAAAAATGATGTAATCGTTTATGACATTGATTCACACGCATGTATCATTGACGGCGTGAGATTGCATCTCGGTAAAAGATTCACTTATCAACACAACGATATGGAAAGTCTTGAAAAAAACCTTGTAAGGGCAACAAAGATTGCAAATGAAACCAACGGAGGTGTTTTGGTTATTTCTGAGGGTGTTTTTGGAATGAGAGGTGAACAAGGCAAGCTTAAGGAAATTGTGGCTTTAAAATCAAAATTTAATTTTAGGCTATTGGTTGATGATGCTCACGGATTTGGTACTCTTGGAAAAACAGGAGCTGGGGCAGGTGAGGAGCAAGGAGTTCAAGACGAAATAGATGTGTATTTTGCAACATTTGCAAAATCAATGGCTAGTACGGGTGCCTTTATAGCTTCAGATAAAGAAATTATTGATTTTCTTAAATACAATATGAGATCTCAAGTTTTTGCTAAATCTCTACAAATGCAGTTGGTTGAAGGTATATTAAAAAGGTTACAAATTTTGAGATCAAAACCAGAAATTAAACAAAAACTATGGGATAATGTAAATAAATTACAATCAGGGTTGAAAGATAGAGGATTCGATATAGGTTCTACTCAAAGTTGTGTTACCCCTGTTTATTTAAAAGGTTCAATTCCAGAAGCTTTCGCTTTGGTTAAAGATCTTAGGGAAAATTATAAAATTTTCTGTTCAATTGTTGTTTACCCTGTGATCCCTAAAGGACTAATCTTACTCAGGTTGATTCCTACAGCTTCTCATAATTTTAAAGACATAGAGGAAACTTTAGAAGCATTTTCTTCCATTAGAGACAGATTAGTTTCAGGAGTTTATAAAAAGATTTCAGAAAAATTAATGTAAATCAGCTTTGTAGGTAGATCTTGTCTTTATCAGTTTGGGGTTAAAGTTTTTCCATATTTTGTCGATTGATCCATTATCAATAAGCTCTGGTGTTCTTCTGCATATTTGAATTCCTTTGTTTTTTAACGTTTGGATAAATGAGTTAAAAATAATGGCAGTAACCCCAAGTTTTTGATAATCAGGATGAATTCCGATAAGATATAGAGTTACATCTTTGTTAAATTTTTTTGCATGTAATAAATGCAAAAACCCGAACGGAAATAATTTTCCATTCATTCTTTGTAAAGCTTTTGCAAATGAGGGCATAATAATGGCAAAAGCAACAATTTTGTTTTCACTATTTTCTACAAATTTTATGTATTCTGGATTTATAAAACTCAGAAACTTTTCCTTCATATGTTCTTTTTGCTTTTCAGATATCTTTACAAAAGAGGATAGTTTTGCATAAGATTCGTTAAACAAATCAAACATTTCATTTGCTCTTCCCATCAATTTACTTGTTGAGTAGAAATTTACTTCTTTAAGATTGTTTCTTGTTTTTACTATTCTACTCATTTTTTCATAATAACCAGTATCTATGTCATTAAACATAAATGTCTTTTCGTGAAAAGTTTTTTCAATTTTTAACCCATGTTTCTTATAATGATTTTTGTAATAATCATAATTATAATTTGTAATCATTGTTCCAATCACATCAAAACCACTTGTTAATACACCAACTTTATCAAGATTGCTAAAACCCATAGGTCCTTCCATATACTCTAGATGATTGGCTTTTCCAATTTCTATTACTTTTTTGAAGAGAATATCGCTAACTTCATAATTGTCGATAAAATCAAACCAACCAAATCTTATTTTACTGGTTTTTTGCTCTTTTACCTCAAACCAGTTTATGATAACGGCTATTCTACCCACAACATTTTTATCTTGATAGGCTAAAAATAATTCAACTTTAGAATCTTGCAGATTTGGATTTAAATCTTTATTAAAGTTATTCATTTCTTGATTTATAATAGGAGGAATCCAATATTTCGATCCTTTATATAATTCAAATGGGAACATTACAAAATTTCTTAAGTCTTTTTTGTTTGAAACTTTTTTTAAAAAAATCATCTGCTTGGATATAAATTGAGTCTGTAACTTAGGCCAATATTAATATAGTTAATTTTTGGCGTATTTTTAAAATTTAAGGTTGATCCCGCATCAATCTGAAGATTATCATTAAAAAGATGAGCTAATCCAAGACTAAGCTTGTTTTCAGCATAAAAATTGCTTTTAATCCCGTGTTTTTCTATAAAACCTATAAAACCTTGATTAAATGCATATGTTAATGAGATTATGTATTGAAAATCATTTTGATAAGAGCCAATTCTATCAAGAATTAAGTTGCTAATTAGTACAGATCTATTCGTAATATTACTTTGAGTGAAAATAGCTAGTGAGGGGCTAATTCCGTTAACGCCTGAACTTGTAAATGGGTTATCTTTAGAATCTACATTAACACCAACATATGCCGAGACAGCAGGAATTAAATTTTTTAAATTAAATCTTCTGTCGGCCCAATAACTATATACATTAGGCTCATCTTCTTGACCTTTTTTTGGATCGAAAATTAGGTATTTAGCACCTAATTGAAATTTTTTAAAATTCTTTCTATCATAAGAATTAACGGGGTTATATCTTAAGTCACTAAATTCATCTGCTTGATATACTCCATTTATTACTATTTCTAATTTTTCATAAAGAAAACCATATCTTATTTTAAAATCTATACCGAATCCTTTGGTTTCATAGTTTAGCAAATCATGTTTTTCTTTTGCATTAAAGAAGCCACTTTCAATTTGCAGTATATTTTTTCCAACGGAGAAAGCACCAGATGAATTCCCAGGTCTGTTAGAATTTATTATGTCAGTGTATTGTGAAAAAGAATTTTGATAAATTAAAAGTGATATAATTAAAAGTGTGGTTCTAAACATAATTATTTACAAGCATTCTAAACAAAGATAAATCTTATAATTTAATAAGATATTAACTTTTTTTGAATTGTGATAATTGTAAATTTGTATTAAATAAAATCAATATGAAGTTTTTTTTGTTTTTAATTCTATTTTATTTTGCTTTCAGATTTTTGTCTAGGTTTCTTTATGTATATTTAATTAGAAAGGCAAAGGAAAGCCAATCGAATCACCACAGATCAAAAGATTTTCAAAAAAAGAAAGAAGGAGAGGTTTCGATTGATAAAATCCCAAAAAATAAATCTAAAAAAAATAACAATTTGGGAGATTATGTGGATTATGAAGAAATTGATTAAAATATGAAGATCAAGCATTTTTTAAAAACCAATATTCTAAAGCATTTTTTAGTTGTTACTATGTTCATAATAATATCACTAATTTTTTTTCATCCTATTCTTAGTGGTAAAAAAATCATTCAAAATGACATAATTCAATACACAGGTATGTCCAAGGAACTTAAAGATTTTAGATCTGAAAATGGTTATGACGCATATTGGACCAATAATTCTTTTTCTGGAATGCCAACATATCAGTTAGGAGCAAAGTTTCCTCATAACTATATTAAAAAACTTGATTTATCCCTACGATTTCTGCCTAGGCCAGCAGATTATCTATTCTTATATTTTTTAGGTTTTTATTTATTAATGATGAGCCTAAAAGTTGATTATCGACTTGCAGTATTTGGAGCTTTGTCGTTTGGATTGTCAACCTATCTTATAATAATAATTGGAGCAGGTCATAATGCTAAGGCACATGCTATCTCTTATATGCCATTTGTATTAGCATCAATTATATACGTAACTAGAGGAAACTATTTTCTGGGTTTTTTATTTACAACTATTTCACTTGCTCTTCAATTCACCGCGAATCATTTTCAAATGACTTATTATTTAGGTTTTATCGTTATTTCATTAGCCGTATGGTTTGTTTACCATAGTATAAAAAGTAAAAAGATTGATCATTTATTAAAGACCGCTTTTACACTGCTTATTTCATTGCTATTTGCAATATTGTTGAATGCTTCTAATTTGATGACGACAATCGAATATTCCAATGAATCAACCAGAGGAGATTATTCTTCACTTTCTATCAACCCTGATGGTAGCGATAAAGCAATTGAAAGTGGTTTAAAAAGAGAGTACATTACACAGTGGAGTTATGGAATTTTTGAGAGTTTAAATTTATTTATTCCAAAAATAATGGGAGGAGGATCTTCAGAGGAATTGGGAATGAATTCTTATTTTTTTAATTTTTTAAAATCAAACGGATACAGTACAATTGAGGCCAGAAATATAGTAAAAAATAGTCCAACATATTGGGGGGATCAACCATTTGTTGAAGCGCCGGCTTATCTTGGGATAGTAGTTTTCTTTTTATTTGTGTTTTCTGTCTTTCTGTACAGAGGAAAACATAAGGGTTGGCTTTTGGCAGCAATAATTACTTCATTATTGCTTTCATTTGGTAAAAATTTTGACATTTTAACCGACCTTTTTATTTCCTATTTCCCCTTATATAATAAGTTTAGGGCTGTTTCTTCAATTCAAGTGATATTAGAGTTGTGCATTCCTATTCTAGCAGTTTTTGGTTTATCAAGTTTAATAAATAGTAAAAACAATAATTTAATTAAAAGTAAAGCCTTATACTCAACTCTTTTTTTCTTCGTATTAATTTTGATTATCCTATATTTTTCGTTGGATTATTTAAGTTTTAGCGGACAGTCAGATTTGGGATTGGATCCAGTAATAAAAGATGTGTTAATTGATGATAGAAAAAGTATTTTTTTAGATCAATTAGCCAGGACACTTATTTATGTAATTATAACTTTTATAATTATTTTACTCTACATAAAAAGTAAAATAAAATTAAATATAACCTTGCTGTTATTAATTTTGATCTCTTCTTATGATTTAATTAGTTTTTCAAAAGTATATGTGAACGAGAGTAATTTTACAGATTCATATTTTGTTGAAAATCCTTTTAGACTAGATGAAACCTACAAAAATATTAAGTCTGATGATTCTGATTTTAGAGTTCTTGATTTGACAGAATCTTCAACACTGCCAAATTTTTATTTAAACTCAATCAACGGCTATCATGCTGCCAAATTGGGAAGATACAATGATGTTATGGAATTTTATATAAACAGGAATCAGATGAATTCCTTAGAAATGTTAAACACCAAATACATCGTATATAACGATGAAAATAAAAAAAATGTTTATGTTAACGACGATATCCCTGGAAGTGCCTGGTTTGTAAAAGAAAATATTAATGTTGCAAATGATAATGACGAGATTTTAAGTCTTGATTCCTTAAATTTCAAAAATATTTCAGTTTCTCAAGATTTAGAATCCAAAAAATATAAAAATACTAATTACAGAGTAGATTTAATCGAAAAAAAATCAAATTACTTGAAGTACGAAGTTGAATCTGATGATGTTGGTTTAATTATATTTTCTGAAATATATTATCCGCACGGATGGAATTCTTATGTTAATGGTGAAAAGGTTTCACATTTTAGATTTAACTATATTTTAAGAGGTTTAGAAGTCCCAAATGGTAAATATGATGTTGAGTTTAAATTTGAGCCAGAAGTCGTTGAATTAAGTGGTAAAATTAGCTTATTCAGTTCAATTTCATTTATTTTAATATTGATCACTGGTTTATTTATAAAAAGAAAAGAGTGGGAAAAAAAGTTTTAATTATTTCATACTATTGGCCGCCTGCTGGAGGTCCAGGGGTACAACGATGGTTAAAATTTGTAAAATACTTTCCTGAAAATAACATTGAACCTATATTATTTATTCCGAAAGATGTTAATTATCCAATTCTTGATTATTCTTTGTCGCAGGAAGTTGATAAAAATATTAAAATAATTAGACATCCAATATTTGAATTTTCATCTCTTTTTAGAAATAATAAAAGATTAAATCTTTTGAGAAGCGGAAATATCTCAACCGTTAAAAAACAATCTTTATTTGAAAGAATATTATTTTTTTTGAGAGGCAACATGGTATTTCCAGACATGAAATTATTCTGGAGAAAAACATCTGTTAATTTTCTGGAAAAATATTTATTAAAGAACGAAATCCAAACTATTGTTACCACAGGACCTCCCCATAGCGTCCATTTAATTGGTCTTGATTTAAAAGAGAAGCTAAATATTAAGTGGATTGCGGATTTTAGAGACCCATGGGTTAATTTAAATTATCTAAATAATTTTCAATTAATGCCCTGGAGTAAAAAAATTCATAAAAAACTAAGAGATTCAGTTTTAATTAATTCAGATGCTGTGGTTGTTACCTCTGAAAAATTAAAAATATTGTTTGATTCTATTACTGAAAATTGTTTTAAAATTACCAACGGATATGATTATGAATATAAGGATGTTGAATTAGATAACAAATTTTCAATTTCCCATATAGGTTCGGTATATCCGGAAAGAGACCCCGAACAGTTATGGGCAGTTCTGGAAAAGTTATGTATCGATATTAAAGGTTTTAAAGATGATTTAATTTTAAACTTTGTTGGTAATGTAAATATAGATTTTAAAAAATGTCTAAAATCTAAATCATTTAGTGAATCTGTTAAGTATCATGGATATGTCGAGTATGATAAAACAATTTATTTTGCATGTAAAAGTCAATTACTATTAATGATTGAAGCCAATGATGAAGGATCCTCATATGCTATCCCTGGAAAATTCTTTGATTATTTGAATTCTCATCGACCTATTTTAGCAATTGGACCAAAAGGATCAGAAATAGATAAAATTTTAAAAGATTCAAATACAGGTTTTTTCTGTGACCACAATGAATTTGAATCTCTGTACAATTATATCTCGGATGGATATAATAAATTTAAAAAACAATCAAATTATATACTTTCAAATAAAATTGATAAATACAGTAGAAAGCTGTTGGCTAAAAAATATACCGATATTATAAATAATATTTAATTTAAGAAAAAGAAAAAGCCCTGTAAATAAAGGATAGATACAGGGCTTAAACTAACTATTCAATAAATTAAACTAACCGGAAAACAATATTCAAACTGCGTGCCAAAGTTTTTTTAAATTATATTTTTTAAATATTTTCCCGTTAAGCTTTCTGATTTAGAAAGTTCCTTAGTATTACCATTAAATATCAAATTACCACCTTCGTCTCCACCAAAAGGACCTAAGTCTATATTATAATCTGAAACCTTAATTAATTCTAAATTATGTTCAATAACTATTACGGTATTACCCAATTCTATGATTTCATTAAGGGAATTAATTAATTTTTTTATATCGTCATAGTGCAATCCAGTTGTAGGCTCATCGAATAAGAATAAACCATTTTTAGCTTTATTTTTCATGCTTAAAAAAAATGCAAGTTTTACTCTTTGCGCTTCACCACCTGAAAGGGTAGAAGAGCTCTGTCCTAATTTTATATATCCTAAACCTACCTTTTGTAATACTTTAAGTTTTTCACTTATTTTTATCTCATCGATTTCGTCAAAGAACGCTACAGCATTATCCACTGTTAATTCAAGAATATCAGCAATATTTTTGTTATGCAATCGAATTTCAAGAATTTCATTTTTAAATCTTTTTCCGTTGCAATTTTCACAAGGTAGAGTGATATCAGGCATAAATTGCATTTCTATTGTATTGGTTCCTTCACCCTTACACTGATTGCATCTTCCACCTTCAACATTAAACGAAAAATGTTTTGGCTTATAATTCCTTAATTTGCTTTCTCTGCTGAAAGCAAATAGCTTTCTTATTTCATCATAAGCTTTAATATAGGTCACCGGATTTGATCTTGAAGATTTTCCTATAGGTTTTTGACTTATGTATTCAACGAATTTTATTTTGTCAATATCACCAGATATTTTATCAAAATCCCCCGGTTTTTTAGAAAAATCCTTCAGGTTATTTAAAATAGCAGGGTATAATATTTTATTTATTAAAGTACTTTTTCCTGAACCAGAAACACCTGTGACCGTTACAAAATTGTTTAAGGGAAAAGTGACATTAATATTTTTAAGATTATTTTCCCTGATTCCTTCAATTTTAATAAAGTTTTTAGAATTTCTTTTTTTTAACGGAATTGAGATATTTAATTCCTTATTAAGATACTTAGCTGTTAAAGTATTACTTTTTAATAAATCATTAAATTTTCCGTGTGCAACCAAATTTCCACCAAAAGAACCTGCGTTTGGTCCAATATCAAAAATGTAGTCGGCCGATTTAATAATTTCTTCGTCATGTTCCACTACAATAACTGTGTTACCCAGATTATTTAATTTTTTTAAAATTTTTATCAATTTTTTGGTATCGTGTGAATGAAGCCCTATACTAGGCTCATCCAATACATAAAGAGATCCGGTTAAATTACTACCTATACATGTTGCTAAATTAATTCTTTGGCTTTCTCCCCCAGAGAGTGTGCTTGACTTTCTATTTAAAGTTAAATATCCTAAACCTAAATTATTTAGACATTCAACTCTATCGATAATTTCATTTAAAATTCTAGAATTTTCAAGGTCAATTCTTTTAATGAATTTATCTAATTCATTTAATTGCATATTGATAATTTCAAATATATTTTTGTTATTTATTTTAACATATCCTGCTTCTTTTTTAAGCCTGTTACCATTACAATTATCACATGTTGTTTTACCCCTATATCGCGAAAGAAGAACTCTATTTTGAATCTTATACATTTTAGCCTCTAGCTTACTGAAAAATTTATTTATTCCTATAATATTTTTATCACCATCCCACAAAAGCTTTTTTTGATTCGTTGTTAACTTAAAATATGGTTTGTGTATAGGAAAATCGTTTTCTAAAGAATTCTTGATAAATAAGTTTTTATATTTTTTTAATTTTTTTCCTCTCCAAGGAAAAACAGCATCATCAAATACAGAAAGGGATGTGTTAGGGATAACAAGTTTTTCATCAATTCCGATTATGTCTCCGTATCCATTACATTTTTGGCATGCTCCATATGGATTATTAAAACTAAAAAAATTGGTGTCTGGGTTACTAAAAGTAATTCCGTCCATTTCTAGTTTGGTATTAAAAATGTAGGTTTTATTTGTAGATATATTTCTTAAAATGCATTTGCCTTTTGATTCAAAAATTGCATTTTCTACAGAATCAGTTATTCTACTGATATACTCCAACGAATCATTACATATGACTCTGTCTATAACAAGGAAAAAGTTTTCAAAATCTTTAACATTATCTAATTTAATCTCATTAAGCTTATAAATTATATTATTTGATAATACCCGATTGTAATTTTGTGATATTAAAGACTTGATTTTTTTCTCAAAATTATCTTTACCAAAATCCTCCAATTTAGATAAAACTAAAATCTTGTCTCCCTTTTTTTGTTTTTTTAAAATATCGATAATTTCAGAAACGGTATTTCTTTTGACGACTTTTCCGGAAATAGGGGAGTAAATCTGTCCATATCGAGAGAACAATAACTTTAGATAATCATAAATCTCTGTTTTAGTTCCAACTGTTGATCTAGGATTAGAAGATGAAATCTTTTGCTCAAGTGCAATGGCAGGAGATAGTCCCGTTATTTTTTCCACCTTTGGTTTTTCAATTCTCTCCAGGAATTGTCTTGCATAACTGGATAAACTTTCTACATATCTTCTTTGACCTTCGGCATAAATTGTATCAAAGGCGAGTGATGACTTTCCACTTCCTGAAACTCCAGTGATCACAATTAATTGTTTTTTTGGAATTGATAGATCAATATTTTTTAGGTTATGCATGCTAGCACCCTTGATTTCAATAAACTTATTTCTCTTAGATTTTGTAGTCATTGATTATTGTATTATCAAATATGATGCTAAAAATAACCGCTAATAATTCAGTGATATAGATCAATTTTTGAATAATATTAAATTAAACTGTATATTTGGTGAATAACAAATCTACTGCCTATAGAATAACATTACTAAAAAAATCAAATTAAAACACAGTTTTAATCTAAATGTAATGTTATGAAAAAATCTATTATTGCTGATTCTATTTTGGTATCTAAATATATTTCTGGTGATGAAAAGTCATTAGAGATTCTAATTAAACGTCATAAACAAAGGATATATAGTTTTATTTATTCCAAGGTTTATGACAGAGATTTAACCGAAGATATCTTTCAAGATACTTTTATTAAAGTCATCAGAACTTTGAAGCTTGGAAATTATAATGAGGAAGGAAAATTTATTTCATGGGTAATGAGGATTGCGCACAACTTAGTTATTGATCATTTTAGAAAAAATAAAAGAATCCCAAAATTTGAAAACTCACATGATTTTGATATTTTTTCTGTTCTAAAGAATACGGATATTGACATTGAAAATAAAATGATTAAAGATCAAATTCACAGTGAGGTAAAAAAAATAATCGAATTTTTACCAGATGATCAAAAAGAAGTGTTGAAGTATCGTTATTATAACGATCTAAGTTTTAAAGAAATTTCAGAAAAAACAGGAGTTAGTATAAACACTTCACTAGGAAGGATGAGATATGCTTTAATAAATCTTAGAAATATTATTAAGGATAAAAATATTATTCTAACAAATTAAGATAATATTTTAGTTTTTTTTTCGTTATCAAATTAGAAAAACTAATGAATGGAAAAAAACTACTTTTTTCAAGAGGGAGTTACTCTTGAGCCAAAAAGAAAAACTATTAATTTTATTTTAAATTATTCAAAGTCAATTGTAGCAATTAAAACGAAAACAAGTTCTATATTACTTGATTTAAATTAACTTATTTAAAATAGATTTTCTTCCAATTTTTTTTGTGATGCTATCATTTTTGATGACCCATCCTCTTGCAGGCGAATATTTCCTTGCATAGTATATAATTTGTAAATGCAATTTATTCCATTTGTCTTTAGGAAATAATCTTTTAGCATCTTTTTCAGTTTGTTTAACATTAGTTCCATTACTAAGTCCCCATCTAAACATTAACCTGTGAATATGCGTATCAACTGGGAACGCAGGGTATCCAAAAGCTTGAGACATTACAACACTAGCAGTTTTATGACCAACAGCAGGAAGTTCTTCCAATTCTTCAAAAGTTTGAGGGACTTTACCGTTGTGTTTATCTAATATTATTCTGGTCAAACCATATATCCCTTTACTTTTCATGGGAGATAGTCCGCAGGGTCTAATAATTTCTTTGATTTCATTTATCGAAAGTTTACTCATATCCGACGGGTTATCAGCTATTTTAAATAATTTTGGGGTTATTAGATTAACCCTTTCATCGGTACATTGAGCAGAAAGAAGAACAGCGATCAATAATGTATAAGGATCTTTATGGTTTAGAGGGATTGGAACTTCAGGAAATAAATTTTCAAGTTCTTCAATAATAAAAATTACTTTATTTTTTTTATTCAAATTATATTACATTTAATAATTCAAATATAATAATTGTGAGTGTTTTAAAAATAGGAGATTTTGCTCCAAACTTTCAGTGTAAGGATCAAAACGGAAATCTCATTTCGTTATCTGATTTTAAAGGAAAAAAAGTTGTCGTTTTTTTCTATCCTAAAGCAAATACACCTGGTTGTACAGCTGAAGCTTGTAATCTAAGTGATAATTATTTAAAATTTAAATCACTAGGTTATGAAATTATTGGCGTATCGGCCGATAGTGAAAAATTACAAAAGAAATTTAGCGATAAATTCAACTTTCCTTACAGTCTTTTATGCGATGAGAATAAAGATGTAATCAATGCTTTTGGGGTATGGGGTCTAAAAAAGTTTATGGGTAAAGAATACATGGGTATCAATAGGACCACATTCATAATAGATGAAAAAGGTAAGATTATAAACATTATTGAGAAGGTAAAAACGAAGGATCATACCAATCAAATCATAGGATAATTACTTATATCCAAAAAGTTTAAATTTTTTAATTTTTGAGGCTACTGCCTTAGGTAATAATTTTTCCCATCCAGTTTCATTTTTCTTTATTTTTTCAAGTACTTCATGAGAATATATACTTAAAGATTCCTTTTTAAAATTTGCCACGTCGACCACCTTGCCATTAAATTTGAAAAATTTGTATAATTCTTTCATCCTAGGATGTACCTTTAGATTATCGCTATTAATAATTTCATTTTTTTCATTTAGAACAGGGTATAGGTATACTTTTAAACTTTTAAAAAATAATTTACCAAAAGCTTCTAGAATTCCGCCACTTAAATGGGTATAATATTTGGGATCAAAAATTTGTACAAGATTATTAACCCCCATACAAAGACCTATTTTTTTCTTAGTATATAATGAGAAATATTCAACTAATCTATAATATTCTTTATAATTCGAAATTAGCACTGTTTCACCTAATGATCCTAAAAGTTTTGCCCTGTCCATAAAATCTTTTTCGTCGATTTCACCATCTGAAGTTAAATCTGCCAATGTAATTTCAAATATGACAATTGCATCTTTTTTATCAACGTGGCGTTCATTTAGAAACATTTCTAAAGATTTTTCATACATTTCCTCATTAACTTTGGTAACTGGCCTAAATCTCCCTCTTAAAGCAAGAATATTTTTTTTGTATAATGCAGCTGCAGGCAGTAAATTATTACCATCAGGACCAAACATAACAGCCTCTGTCATACCATTTTTTACAAGTTCTAAACTTAAAATTCTGTTATCAACGTCTTTAAAAATTGGGCCTGAAAAGTTTACTGTATCAATCTCAAGTTGATCATTATTTAAATGATCATACAAATACTTAATAATTTTCTTTGGGGTGTTGAAATGGTAAAATGCGCTGTAAATTAAGTTTGTACCCAAGACTCCAAGAGTTTCTTGTTGTTGACTGGCTGTATTTTCTTTAAATCTAACATGCAATATTATATCATTATAATCTTGTGTGGGATCAATTTGAAATCTCATGCCTACCCAACCATGTCCGTTGTATTTTTTTGCAAAATCAATAGTTGCAACTGTATTTGCATAACAAAAGAACATTTTGTTTTCGTTGTTTTTTCTCTTAATTCTTTTTTCAATGAGGGACGTCTCATGTTTAAGCATCTTTCTCAGACGAGTCTCGGTAACATATCTTTTATTATCCTCAATTCCATAAATATCGTCACTGAAACTTTTATCGTATGCTGAGATGGCTTTTGCAATAGTTCCTGAGGCACCCCCAACCCTAAAAAATTGTCTTACAGTCTCTTGACCAGCACCAATTTCAGCAAAGGTTCCATAAATGTTTTCGTTAAGATTTATACGTAAGGCTTTTTGTTTGATAGTAGGAATGGCTTCTAAAAACGATTCTTCTCTACTTGGTACCTTTTTCATTAGGTTTAATTTACATGACAAATGTATTAAATTACTATAACTAGATGAAAAAAATTAATGTATTTTTGGAATTAACAGACTATGAAAATAACATTTTTAGGAACAGGTACTTCTCAGGGTATTCCGGTCATCGGAAGTAATCATCCAGTATGTTTAAGTAAAGATCCTAAAGATAAAAGATTGAGGACTTCAGCTTTATTTCAGTGGGATGATAAAAGTGTTGCTATCGACTGTGGTCCTGATTTTAGAATGCAAATGATAAATTCTGAATGCGACAAATTAGATGCTATTTTTTTTACTCACGAACATAATGATCACGTTTCTGGGCTAGACGATATAAGGCCATTTTATTTTAAACAAGGAGATGTTCCTATTTATGCTAACAATAGGGTAATTAATGCACTTAGAAAAAGGTTCGAATATATTTTTAAATCTGATGGTAATATTCCGGGTACACCTAATGTTTCTGTAAACGAAATAGAAAAAAATTTTAGATTTCATAATAAAGAAATCATTGTACTAAACGCGTTTCATGGTAAATTACCAATATTTGGATTTAGAATAGATAATATTGCATATTTTACAGATGTAAAGACAATTCCGGATGAGGAATTTGATAAACTTAAAAATTTAGATGTATTAGTTATTAATGCACTTAGAATAGAAGCCCATTATTCACATTTAAGTTTAAGTGACGCTTTAAAAATAATAAACAAGTTGAAACCTAAAAAAGCATACATAACTCATATAAGCCACAAACTAGGTTTTCATCAAGATGTTCAAAAAAAATTACCTAAAAATGTTTATTTAGCCTACGATGGTTTGGTTGTTAATTCAAATTAGTTTTTGGAGATCCAAGACTTCATTTCTTCAAAGTTTTCAGGTGAAACTCCATGTTGTGATTGAAATTCTAAAAAGACATGTTTAATTTTTTTATTTGTAAACCAGCTTGATGAATCTCTTCCAATATCAATAGGAATAACCTGATCAAAAATCCCATGAGAACAAAAGTAATTATGAAATGAATAATCATTTTCCTTGTTGTAATTGATAATTTCATAAGGAATCTTACCACTTAATCCAATAACTTTTTTATAGAAATCAGGATAATTTATTGATAATGTGTATGCAGCCATTGCACCCTGACTAAAACCTAAAAGAAAAATATTATTTAATGAAAAATTATAATTGTTAACTAAATATTCTGAGATAAATTTATGTAATTGATTTATGGATTCCCGAGCTTGAGAAACTTCAATTGATAAATTCATTGATTCGTCAAAGTTTAAAGCCCACCAACAATATGAACCATAATCCATTTTATGCGGAGCTTGAACTGAAATTATTAAAGCTTTAGGATCCATATAATCAGAAAATGAAAATAAATCCTCCTTATTACTTCCGTAGCCATGAAGCATTATAATAACCTTAGTCTCTGAGGTAATATCAGCAGGTTTTTTAATATTATAATCTAAATCAGTATTCATTAAGGCTTATTTTTCCGTTGGAAATTGTTCCATAAACCAATCCCTTCAATTTTGTTCCGTCAAAGATGGAATTCTTTGACATTGAATGTATGTTTTTTTCTTCAAAAATATAATCATATAAGGAATTGAATAGCGTCAAATTTGCAAGTTCTCCAATCTTTATTGTTTGATTTTCTATATTAAATATTTTCTTACCTCTCGTTAAAATATCAACAGTCAATTTTGTAGAAAATATTTTATTTAAAGCACCAAAAGAGCTCTCAAGACCAATTGATCCGAAATCAGCATTATCAAATTCTAAATTTTTCAATTCAATATTTAGTGGTGTGTGATCAGATGTAACCATGTCGATTGTTCCATCTTTGATCCCTTTGATCAAAGAATCAATGTCATTTTCAGTTCTAAGTGGGGGTATAACTTTAAAATTGGTGTCAAAGTTTAAAATTTTTGAATCGTTAAAAAAAATATTATGAATTGAGGTACTACAAGTCACATTTAACTTTTTATTTTTTGCGTTTCTAATTAAATCAACAGATCCAGTAGTCGAAATTGTTGGAATGTGTAGGTGACCACCTGTATATTCTAATATAGCTAAATCTCTTCTTATGTTTAATTCTTCAGAAATGTTTGGAATGCCTTTAAGGCCCATTAGAGTACTTGTAACTCCTTCGTTCATTACCCCATCTCCGTTAATTCTTTTTTCAAACGGAAATGAAAAAATAGGATATTTGCGTTCCTTAGAATAAAGAAGTGCCAGCTTTAGTAAATTTGGGTTTTTTATAGGTTTTTTAAAATCTCCAAAACCAATTGCACCGGATTCGCCCATTTCTAATATTTCAGCAAGTTCAATGCCTTTTGATTCTTTTGTCAATGCACCAATTGGGAAAATATCAATATTTGAATTTGAGGCTAGGGATTTTAAATATTCGATTTCCGTACGTTTATCAATAATTGGATTTGTATTTGGTTGAATTCCAACTGATGTATATCCTGATTTTGCTGCAACTGCTAACGTATTTAAAACATTATCTCTTTCTTCATACCCAGGTTCACCTGTGCATATACTGTAATCAAACCATCCAGGTGAGATTGATAAGTTATTAAATTTTAATTCTTTGTAGTTTTTGGAATTTTTGATATTTGTGTCAATATTGGAAATGATTCCATTTTTGATTAAAATATCTACGGTTTTATTATGAAATTCACTTTTTTTATCAATTACATTAGCTGAACGGATTAGTAAATTCATTTATAAAATTTGAACAAAAATAATAAAAATTAAAGTATAAAATTTTAATATTTTGCTGGTTTCCCATTGGTAGAAGAATTTTTGATAAATTGGCGTAAATCATCATTAGATTTCTGTAAATCTTCTTCTCTTAAGTACATCATATGTCCACTTCTATATCCTTCAAAATATAGTCTTTCCTTCATTTTACCACTAGGGTCTATTTGCCACATTGTATATTTTGCCTGAAAATAATTAGTGGCGCCATCATAGTATCCGGATTGTATAAATACCTTTAAAAATGGATTTTGAGCCATCGCTTTTCTAAGGTTTTCTCTAGTGTTATCATTTTCATTATCCCATGGGTGAACAGGCCCAAAAACATTGTATTTAATATCAGTAATAAAGCCTAATTCATTTCTTAAATAATAATTAATTGCAGGAGTAAACGAATGATTCCATGAATTAAGTTCAATATTACTGTCTGGTGATGAGCCTGCATTTTTCTTATCTAAACCTCTATATCTGGAGTCTAATCTTCCAATAGTTAATCCATGCTTATCCCTTAATAATTCTTTCCAGAAATAATTATTTGAAACATTGAGATTATTGTTTAAAACAAATTTCTTGTTTAACCCAGAATAGTAAGAGTATTTTTCAGCAATTTGATTTTTTTCTTTATCAGAAATAAATCCCCCTTTAGATATAGCAGGTATTAATTTATTAATAGTAAAATCTTCTATTTCAGGTAATATCTCATCTAAATCTTTATTTTGCAAATCTTCATTTAGCATTTTGTGATACCATGCAGTTGCAGCATAATAGGGTAGGTGTAAAGATGAGTTTACCGAATCACCATCTTCAAATAATTTATAATCAGCTGGTGAAACCATTATTACTCCGTTTAAATACATCCAATGTCTACTTTGAAGTTCATATGATAAACCCATAACTCTAGTTCCACCATAACTTTCTCCAATAATGTATTTTGGTGATTCCCATCTGTTTTTTCTTGAAATAAATGTATTGATCCATTCGGCTAAATATTTTATATCAGCATTTATTCCAAAGAATTTCTTCCTTTTAGGTAATTTACCATTTTCATCTGCAATCATTCTTGAGTATCCAGTATTTACAGGGCAAACAAAAACAATATCAGCTGTATCTAAAATAGAATATGGGTTGTCCTTAACTCCGTAGGGTTGAGTTGGAAATCCTTCTTTATCAATCTTTAAAACCTTTGGTCCAGTATATCCAACATGCATCCATAACGATCCTGATCCTGGTCCTCCGTTAAACGAGATTATGATAGGTCTATGATTTGGATTTTCTTTGGAATCTTTTTTATTTTTTTTTCTATAATATGTGTAAAATAAACTGGCTATTGGTTTACCGTCTTCGTCCCATACAGGTTGAGTGCCTGCCTCAGCAACATATTTAATAGGTTTTCCCTTAATTATGGACTCATGATGAGTTGTAATGACAGTATCAGTAGGAAGTTTTATATTTTGAGAATTAGCTAAAAGAGGAATTACTAATATTATTAATAGAATTTTTTTCATTTTTATCTTAATATTTGATTTAAAAATATGAATTTAAAATCATAGTTTCTCATTGACCCCTATACCAAATAGAGCAAAATCATATTTTACTGGGTCACTGTCATCGTATTTTCTAAGAGAATTATCTAATTCTAAAACAGCTTTATGATCATTTTGTTTCCTCTTCAATATCCCTAATTTCCTTGCAATATTTCCAGAGTGAACATCTAATGGACAGGAAATATTTTTTTGATTTATTGAATTCCATATTCCAAAATCAACGCCTTTATCATCTTTTCTAACCATCCATCTTAAAAACATATTTATTCTTTTTGCAGCAGAGCCCTTGAACGGATCTGAAACGTGTTTTCTTGTTCTTTTTAAATGTTCTATTTCAAAAAATATGTTTTTTAGTTGGTGAATAGAATTATGAAGTGAATTATCTTTCATGTTGTTGAAAAATACCATCTCCAGTCCCCCGTGGTTACAATAAATATTTTTTAAACTCTTAACAAATTGTATTAAATCATATCCATTAAATGTTCTGTGAACAAAACCTAAAAGACTTTTTAAATCGTTATCTGAATGGTTTATTATAAAATTATGAGGATCGTTGTCCAATAATTCCATCATTCTTTTGGAACTATTGATTATTGATTTTCGATTTCCCCATGCAATAGTAGCAGTAAGAAAACCTGAGATTTCAATGTCTTCCTTTGTTTTGAATTCATGCGGAATTTGAATAGGATCATTTTCAATGAAGGATGTATTATTATACTCTTCAGATTTTATATCTAAAAATTCTTTGAGATTCAACAGCTAGTTATTTGATTATACCGTCTGAAATTTTTAAAATTCTATCAGATTTTTTTGCCAATGTAATATCGTGAGTTGCAATAACAAATGTATATTTAAAATCTTTCCTTAATTCATTAAAAAGATCATGCAAATTATTTGATGTTGAGCTGTCAAGATTTCCAGAGGGTTCATCTGCTAATATCAGGCTAGGACTATTAATTAGAGCTCTTGCAACTGCAACTCTTTGCTTCTCGCCACCTGAAAGTTCGCTTGGTTTATTATTTATTCTTTTAGAAAGACCTAAATAATCAATTAGTTCAGTGGCTTTTAATTCTGCATCCTTTTTAGGCGTTTTTTTTATAAAGGCAGGAATACAAATGTTCTCGATCACTGAAAATTCCGGAAGTAGTTGATGAAATTGAAAAACAAAACCAATTTCTTGATTTCTAAAAGAAGATAATTGATCTTCATTGAAATCACTTACGTTTTGGTTTTTTAATATTAATCTTGAATTTTTATTTTTTTCAAACGAGTCTATTGTTCCTAATATTTGAAGTAATGTGGTTTTTCCAGCACCTGATGCTCCAACTAAACTAACAATTTCTCCCTCATTAATTTTTAAATTAATTCCTTTTAAAATATGATTCCTTTCGTAGAATTTATGTATATTTTCAGCTATAATCATCAATTCAAAAATACTATATTAATTTAATTAATGAACGGAAATAAACAAGCATATTTTGCAGGAGGATGTTTTTGGTGCACAGAAGCAATTTATAAAAATTTACGTGGTGTAATTAATGTTACTCCTGGGTATAGTGGCGGGTCTTTAAGAAATCCAACTTATAAAGAGGTTTGTACAGGTAATACAGGGCATGCAGAATCAATTAAAATCGAATATGATCCTGAACTAATTTCATTTGAACTATTAGTAGAAATTTTTTTCTCAACTCACGACCCTACAACTCTCAACAGACAAGGTAATGACGTAGGAACTCATTATAGGTCAGCTATATTTTTTAATGATTCGAACGAAAGAAATATTGTCAAAGCATATATCCAAAAACTACAAAACGATACATATAAGTTTAATAAAATAGTTACCGAGTTAAAAAAGTTTGAAATTTTTTACGAAGCTGAAGATTACCATAAGAATTATTTTGAGCTTAACAAAGTTCAACCCTATTGTCATATAGTTATTTCTCCTAAAGTTGAAAAATTTAAAAAAATATATAAAGAGAGGTTAAAAAAAGATTAAAGATTGAATCCTAACCGGTTGAGAAATTTTCTAACAAATTTCCAAAAAAACTTATATTCTCCAAAGATATAAGCAACAAAAAGAAGTATAAATTGATATACTATGGTTATTAAAATAATTCTAAGAGTCCAATAAATTAAACCATTCATTGTTTCAGAGTTGATTCCAAAAAATATACAAATCGGTTCAGAAATCCACGCAGCAGTTGACCCGGTAATCCCAAATACAACAAATATTTTTAAAATTTGAAAATTAGAGGTTATTTCCCATCTAATTTTTAATTTTTCTAACATTTTTAAGAATTGTAAATATTAATAATTTGATCTGCCAATTCTATGCCAATTCTTTTTTGAGCTTCGTTTGTGGCAGCTCCAATGTGAGGAGTTAATGAAATATTTTGGTTCATTAAAACCTTAATACTTGGATTAGGTTCATTCTCAAATGTGTCAAGAGCAGCAAATGAAACCTTATTTTTTGAAATGTTGTTTAGCAAGGCCTTTTCGTCAATAACGCCACCCCTTGCCGCATTAACAATACCAACTCCGTCTCTCATTTTTGAAAATTCATTTTGAGAAATGATATATTCTTTTTGGGCAGGAACATGTAAAGTAATAAAATCTGATTCTTTCAATAAATCATCCATTGAAGAAGAATTTAATTTAAAATCTTTATGGCTTCCATCAAAAAACTCTAATTTTAATGTTGCAGAATTTGTGTGTAAATCGGAAAATTTAACATTCATCCCAGAGCCAATAGCAATTTTTGCCACTTCTTGACCAATTCTTCCAAAACCAATAATTCCAAGTGTTTTTCCTTTTAATTCAATTCCTCCAGCATAACTCTTTTTTAATTTTTTAAAATTACTATCACCTTCTAATGGCATAGACCTGTTGGATTGATGTAATTTTCTGACACATGAGAAAAGATGTGCAAAAACTAATTCAGCTACAGAAATTGAGGATGCTGCAGGTGTATTAATAACATGTATATTTTTATTTTTTGCGTATTCTACATCAATATTATCCATACCAACTCCGCCTCTTCCTATAATTTTTAATCCAGGACATTCATCTATTAAGTCTTTTCTAGCTTTAGTTGCACTTCTTACAAGTAATACTTCAATATTGTTGGTATTTATATAATCAACAATTTCTTCTTGAGAAATAGACTCTGTTGTAACATTAAATCCTGCTTGATTTAATTTTTCTACTCCTTCGACAGAAATCCCATCATTTGCTAATACATTCATAATTATATTTTTGATTCAAGTTCACTCATCACCTCAACAAGTATTTTAACACTGTCTAAGCTCATCGCATTATACATAGACGCTCTGTAACCACCAACACTTCGATGACCAGCTAGCGCGGTTATATTTGCATCAGAAAGCATTGATTCAAATGTATCTTTAAAATTATCGTCTGAAAGATTAAAAGTAGCATTCATTATGGATCTATCTTTTAATTCTGAATGACCCTTAAAAAGCGGATTTAAATCGATTTCTGAATAAAGCAATTGAGCTTTTTTTCTATTATTTTTTTCAATCTCTAAAACTCCCCCCATTTTTTTTAGCCATCTCATATTTAACAATGATACATATACCGAAAAAACAGGAGGGGTGTTAAACATGCTGCTTTTATCAGCGTGAATTTTATAATTCATCATTGAAGGAATATTTTCATTTATATTTTCAAGAAGATCATTACTTATAATCACTAGAGTAGCTCCAGCTGGACCCATATTTTTTTGCGCTCCTGCATAAATTAGATCAAATGTCGAAAAATCTAATACCCTTGAAAAAATATCACTACTCATATCACAAAAAATAGGAATATTTGTTTTGGGAAAATTATTCATTTGTGTCCCAAATATTGTATTATTTGATGTACAATGAAAATAGTCATATTCTTTAGAAAAAGTAAAGTCAGGAATGTGGTTAAAATTCTCATTTTCTGAAGAGCCCAAAACATCTACTTTACCAAAAAGTTTTGCTTCTTTAATCGCTTTTTTACTCCAAGTCCCTGTATTTAAAAATGCAGCCTCTTTTTTTAAAAAATTATATGCTGTCATTAAAAATTGTGTACTAGCACCACCTTGTAGGAAAAGAGGAGTGTAATTTGATCTTTTAAGATTTAATAATTCCAAAGCTAAATCTCTGGCTTCATCCATAATATCCACAAAAGCATGACTTCTATGAGAAATTTCCAATAATGACAAACCAGAATTATCAAGATTTTTGACAGCGTTTGATGCTTGTTCAAAAACTTCAGTTGGCAAAATTGATGGACCTGCGCAAAAGTTGTGTATTTTCATATTTACATTAAAAATGCAAATCTCGATAATTAATACTGTTATGCAATAATGAAAGTACTAAATGTTTTTAACTATTTTGTTAACAGAAAATCAATTGTATCAATATTATCAGCGTAATCATATAGTTTTGGATTTTGTGTTTCCCCAAATTCAACGCTATTTTTGATATTACAATGGGACACTACACACTGTAGTCTGTCTTGATTTTCTTCAAGAATTTCTTGGACTTCTTTAATATCTTTATAATATTGGTAGTTTATAACTGAAATGGGAGGTGAAAATTCATCTGATTCTGTAAGCATAAAATACCCGTTATCAATAAACTTTTCATTATTCATAATTTTAATTGTTTTATGATAATTATAATTATTTGAGTATTTGTTATGATAAATGATATCTTCAAACTCTTTGAAATAGTTTTTCAATTTCATTAAATCATATCCGACAGGGATAAAGATTTTTGACACATTACGGCATCCAAGTCCAAAATAAAGAAAAATATCTCTAGCTAAGGAGGTTAATTGAACTTTTGTTTCTTTCCCATCTAAAACAGCAATGGAATTTCTATTTTTTCTAAGAATTGATTTTTTATCTCTGAAATAATATTCAAAATAATTAAATGTATTGTTTGAACCTGTGGCTATAACCATTTCAAAATCAGAAAGCTTTCCTTCAGAAATAAAAATATAATCTTGTAGTTCTGAAAAGGTATCTTTTAAAAAATCAATAAAAAAACAAATCAATATTTTATCATCGCTAGAAGGCTTGACGATCAACTTATTTCCAGATAATAATACACAAATAAAATCATGAAACCCTGCAAGAGGGAAATTTCCTGCCATTATGATTGCTACTGAAGTATCTGTTTTGTGAAAATTGTATTTATTGGTCCATTCGATTAAACTTTTATCATTCAATTTATTTGCCCAATATCTTAATACGTTGTGAATATTTTTTTTTGTAAACCAAGGATTGTAGTTTTCAGCCTCGTTAATAGCTGTCTCTAATTTACCATTCCAATTACTTTTGTTTTCACAGAAATAGTTATTGATTAATTCACTAATTGCCGTTAAATAGCCGATGCGAATATTTAATTCTTCAGGTATGCTTTTGTTTTTAATGATTTTGGCTTTAATTTTGCTTACAAATTTAAGTAATATAATCAAATCTAATGGCTATAATAATTACTGATGAGTGTATTAATTGTGGTGCTTGTGAGCCAGAGTGTCCCAATACAGCAATTTATGAAGCTGCTGTGAATTGGAAATATTCAGACGGTACAAGTTTATCAGGCGATGTTAATTTACTCGATGGTAAAATTGTTAATGCTGAGATGCCTCAAAGAGCCGTAAATGATGAGGTTTATTACATAGTTCCAGACAAATGCACGGAATGTCAAGGTTTTCATGAAGAACCTCAATGCGCTGCCGTTTGCCCTGTTGATTGTTGTATTCCTGATTTAAATAACATTGAATCTTCATCTCAGCTTTTGGAAAAGCAAAAACTAATGCATAATTAAAGTATGAAAGCAGGAATTGTAGGCCTTCCCAATGTCGGTAAATCGACCCTATTTAATTGTTTGTCAAACACTAAAGCTCAAAGTGCAAACTTCCCTTTTTGTACAATTGAGCCAAATCATAGTATAATTAATGTTCCGGATAAAAGACTTAATAAATTGGAAGAGTTGGTTGGTCCTGAAAAGGTCATCCCTGCTACTGTAGAAATTGTTGATATTGCTGGTTTGGTAAAAGGAGCGAGTAAAGGTGAAGGATTGGGAAACAAGTTTTTGGCCAATATTAGAGAGACTGACGCTATTATACATGTTCTTCGTTGTTTTGACAACGATAACATTACTCATGTAGACGGATCAGTAGATCCTGTTAGAGATAAAGAAATAATTGATATAGAGCTTCAGCTAAAAGATTTAGAAACTATTAATAACAGATTGGAAAAGGTTTCAAGATCTGCTAAATCTGGTGATAAAGAGTCAATAGCTGAAAAAAATGTTTTAGAAAAAGCAAAAGACCTTATTGAATCATCTACTAACATAAGGGCAATAGATTTAGATAAGGATGACATAAATAAATTTTTAAAACCATTACAGCTTATCACGGCTAAACCAGTTCTTTATGTTTGTAACGTAGACGAATCAAGTGTTGCATCAACAAATAACCATGTAGATTCAGTTAAAAGCCATATTGCTAATGAAGGTGCTGAACTTATCATTTTAGCTGCAGGAATTGAGTCAGAAATCAACGAGCTTGAAAGTTATGATGAAAGACGTATGTTTTTAGATGATTTAGGTTTAGATGAGCCAGGATCATCAAAATTAATTAATGCAACTTATGATCTGTTAAACCTGCATACTTATTTTACCGCTGGAGTAAAGGAGGTAAGGGCATGGACAATTCCAAAAATGGCAACAGCACCTGAAGCAGCTGGGGTAATTCATACTGATTTTGAAAAAGGATTCATTAAGGCAGAAGTCATCTCTTATTCAGATTATGTAGAATACAGAACGGAGTCTAAGGTTAAAGAGGCTGGTAAAATGAGAGTAGAAGGTAAGTCTTACGTTGTTAAAAATGGAGATATCATTCATTTTTTGTTCAATGTGTAATTACAGGTTTTACTTCTTGATATTTTGTTAATTACTTTGTTATAACTAGATAAATTTTTTTCTTCTGATACGCTATATTAGCATACCATAATTATGTCAGTGAATAATCAATACACAGAAGATAATATTAGATCCTTAGACTGGAAAGAGCATATACGTATGCGGCCAGGTATGTATATTGGAAAGTTGGGAGACGGTTCTTCTCCGGATGACGGTATTTATATATTGCTAAAAGAGGTTCTTGACAACTCAATTGATGAGTTTGTAATGGGTGCTGGAAAAACCATAGAAGTTTCAGTTCAAGCATCAAAAGTTACGGTAAGAGATTATGGCAGGGGAATCCCCTTAGGAAAGTTGATAGATGTTGTCTCTAAAATGAATACAGGTGGGAAGTATGATACCAGGGCTTTTAAAAAGGCAGTAGGTTTAAATGGTGTTGGAACAAAGGCAGTAAATGCTTTATCTGATTTTTTTAAGGTTGAATCGAACAGAGATGGTAAAACTGCATATGCTGAGTTTAAAAGAGGCGAGTTAGATACTCAAATTGAACCCGAAGATAGTAGTAGAAGAAGGGGTACAAAAGTTACATTCATACCTGATCTTTCAATTTTTAAAAATTTTAAGTTTAGAAATGAATACATAGCTAGGATGTTAAAAAACTATGTGTATTTGAATCCAGGTTTAACCATCATTTTTAATAACGAAAAGTTTCATAGTAAAAACGGTTTGAAGGATCTTCTTGAAGAAAGAATAAAAGATTCAGCTATAGCATATCCGATTATTCATCTTAGAGGTGATGATATTGAAGTTGCAATTACTCATAGTAAAACCCAATATAGCGAAGAATACCATTCATTTGTAAATGGTCAAAACACAACTCAGGGCGGCACTCACTTAAGTTCTTTTAGGGAGGCATTTGTAAAAACAATAAGAGAGTTTTATGGTAAAAATTTTGATTCTTCAGATATTAGAAAATCTATTGTTTCTGCCGTTTCAATAAAAGTAATGGAGCCTGTATTTGAAAGTCAAACGAAAACCAAGTTAGGTTCTACAGACATGGGAGGAGACCTTCCATCAGTAAGAGTTTATATTAATGATTTCTTAAAGAATAAGCTGGATAATTTCCTTCACAGAAACGGTGAGGTTGCCGATGCAATTCAGAGAAAAATTCTACAGGCAGAGAAAGAAAGAAAAGAACTTTCTGGTATAAGAAAATTAGCAAGAGAAAGAGCTAAAAAGGCTAGTTTACATAATAAAAAACTTCGTGATTGCAGAGTTCATTTAGGTGATTTAAAGAATGATAAGAGGCTAGACACCACATTGTTTATAACTGAAGGAGATTCTGCTTCAGGAAGTATTACAAAGTCTAGAGATGTCAATACTCAAGCAGTTTTCAGTTTAAGAGGGAAACCTTTAAACTCATATGGAATGTCAAAAAAAATCGTTTACGAAAATGAAGAGTTTAATTTACTTCAGGCTGCACTAAATATTGAGGATTCTATTGAGAATCTTAGATATAATAACATAGTTATTGCAACAGATGCAGATGTGGATGGGATGCACATTAGATTACTTCTGATTACCTTTTTTCTTCAATTTTTTCCTGAACTAATCAGAGCTGGTCATTTATATATTCTTCAAACTCCGCTTTTTAGGGTTAGGAATAAAAAAGAAACAATTTATTGTTATTCGGAAGTTGAGAGGGTAAGTGCTATAGAAAAACTACAACCAAAACCTGAGATTACAAGATTTAAAGGTTTAGGAGAAATTTCCCCTGATGAATTTGGTCATTTTATTGGAGATGATATTAGGTTAGATCCAGTAATGTTAGATGAAGATAAAAGTATTGAAGAGCTATTAAGTTTTTATATGGGTAAAAATACACCTAATAGACAGTCTTTTATTATAGATAATCTTAAAGTTGAATTAGATATTGTTGATTAAATGAATGATGAGAATTTAAATATCGAAGAAAACTTTGATCAAGCTGAATCAATTACTAGGGTTACTGGAATGTATAAGGATTGGTTTTTAGATTATGCCTCCTATGTGATTTTAGAAAGAGCAGTTCCCTCTGTAGAAGACGGATTTAAGCCAGTGCAAAGAAGAATCATGCAGTCAATGAAAGACTTAGACGACGGTAGGTACAATAAAGTTGCTAATATTGTTGGTCATACCATGCAATATCACCCCCATGGAGATGCTAGTATTGCCGATGCCATGGTTCAAATTGGACAAAAGGATTTATTAATTGACACTCAGGGAAACTGGGGAAATACATTAACAGGCGATAGAGCAGCGGCGTCAAGGTATATTGAAGCTAGATTATCAAAATTTGCATCTGATGTTATTTTTAATCCAAAGATTACCAATTGGCAGTCGTCTTATGATGGAAGAAGAAAGGAACCCATTAATTTGCCTGTTAAATTTCCATTGTTACTGGCTCAGGGTGCCGAGGGGATTGCAGTGGGTTTATCTACAAAAATTTTGTCTCACAATTTTATTGAGCTTATCGATGCTTCTATAAAATATCTTAAAAATAAAAGGTTTACACTATTTCCTGATTTTGTCACAGGCGGAATTGCAGATTTCACAAATTATAATGATGGTAAAAGAGGTGGAAGGATTAGGGTTAGAGCTAAAATTAATATAGTTGATAAATCAACCTTATTGATTTCTGAATTACCATATTCCACAACTACATCATCATTAATTGACTCTATAATAAAGGCTAATGATAAAGGGAAGATAAAAATTAAGAAAATTGATGATAATACATCTTCAAAAGTCGAAATTTTAATTTACCTCCCCTCTGGAATATCACCAGATAAGACAATTGATGCTTTATATGCATTTACAAACTGCGAGGTGTCTATATCTCCACTTTGCTGTGTTATTGAAGATAACAAGCCTTGTTTTTTAGGAGTTTCAGAAATCCTATCTAAATCAACTGATCATACTGTTAAGTTGTTAAAAGACGAATTGCAGATTCGTTTAGGAGAATTAGAAGATCAATGGCATAATTTTTCTTTGGAAAGAATTTTTATTGAAAACAAGATTTATCGTGATATTGAAAAGGAAGAAACTTGGGATGGTGTTTTACGATCTATAAGAGACGGAATAAAGCCTTTTATTAAGAATCTTAAGAGAGATGTTACTGATGATGATATTTCTAGATTAACTGAAATCAAAATTAAAAGAATATCAAAATTTGACATTGATAAAGCCAAGGAAAAGATTGATAATCTAGAAAATCAGATTAAGGAGGTGAAAACAAGCCTTTCAAATTTGATTGAATTTGCAATTGCGTATTTCACAAGATTAAAGAAAGATTATTCCGAAAATAAACAAAGGAAGACTGAAATAAAGATTTTTGATGATGTAGATGTTAGAAAGGTTGTCATTAGAAACATGAAGTTGTATGTCAACAGGGAAGAAGGTTTTATTGGAACGTCTCTTAGAAGAAATGAATATGTATGTGATTGTAGTGATATTGATGATATTATAGTCTTCACTGAAAACTGCAATATGATAGTTACTAAAGTGGGTTCAAAAACTTTTGTCGGAAAAAATATAATTCATGCTGCTGTTTTTAAAAAGAAAGACACCAGAACTATTTATAATATGATTTATAAGGATGGTGATAAAGGATTTAGTTTTATAAAAAGATTTGCAGTTTCTGGTGTAACTAGAGATAAAGTTTACAAACTTTCTTCGTCCAAGAAGGATAGTTTAGTAAAATATTTTTCAGCAAATCCAAACGGTGAGGCTGAGAAAGTTGCCATAAGTTTAAGGTATAATGCGAAATTAAAAAAATTAAAATGGGATGTTGATTTTTCTGAAATTTTAATAAAAGGTAGGGGGACTAAAGGAAATATTCTTACAAAAAATTCATTGAAGAATGTTGAGTTAAAGGAAAAGGGTGTATCAACCTTAAAGCCTAGAAAAATTTGGTTTGATGAAACTGTTCAAAAATTAAATGTTGATGGAAGAGGGGAATTGCTGGGTGAATTTAGAGGTGAAGATAGAATATTAGTAGTTTCTCAAAATGGTCTTTTAAAAACAATTGCACCAGAGTTAACCACGCATTTTAATGATGACATGATTGTTTTGGAGAAATGGATTCCTAAAAAATCTTTATCGGTTGTTTATTTTGATGGTAAAAAAGAAAAGTATTTTGCAAAAAGATTTCTTGTAGAAAATGAAAACAAGGAGGAGTTATTTATTTCAGCTAACAAAGGATCTTTTTTAGAGTTAATTTCAACTGATTGGAAACCGGTTATAGAGATTGTGTTTAGCAAGGTTAGAAATAAAGAACAAAGAGAAAGTTTGAAAATTATATTTGATGAATTTATTACAATAAAAGGAATTAAAGCGCAGGGAAATCAATTAAGTTCCTTTAAAATAAAGCAAGTAAATCCTTTAGAACCCATAGAATATGTGCCTCCAATTGAAACACCCGCTAATGAAATAGAAGTTATTGATGAGCATGTCGTTGACGAGAATATTGTTAATAATGTAGATAACAATGATAAATTAGACGATTCTACTTCAAATCAGGTTACTTTATTTTAAAAGCTTTAGCTTTTAGCTTTATATTTTCCCCTACGTAAGAATATTCATAAGTGTATGATGAGTCGGTGGTTGATAATATTTTAATCAGAATATTTTTTTTCTCATTTCTATTCTTTGGATTTATAGAAGAGAGTACCATCTCACAGTCATTTACCCATCTTACAGTGCTTGAGTCAATAACCCCTTGAAATTGTTCAATTTGAATATTTGTATTATTTCTTTTAAAATTTGATTTATATTTTTTACCATCAACGATTATTTCAGAGTAAAAGGTTCCAGTGTAAAAATCTTTACAATTTCTTTGCTGCTCTTCACAGTTAATGAATAGTGTGAAAAAGGGGAGTAGTATGATTTTTTTAACGTTTTTGATATGATCCGTCTTTGAATAATATGATAATAGATTCAATTTCATCATTTTTTTCTTTTGTATTGGTTTTTTCTTTTTTTGATTTAACACCCGAAATTATCCAATTTAAATCTACTTCTGGGTATTTTTCTTTGATTTTTAAATAAAAATCTAAACTAGGTTTATTTCTTCCGCTAAAAAAATGTGCAATACTGGATCTTTGAACTCCAATTTTATTAGCAAATGCAGATTTACTAATTTTTTTTGATTTGATAAACTGCTCTAATCTTTTTATCATATTCATGTTTACAAATGTAAACAAATATATTTATAAACTGACATAAAAGCTGAAAAAATAATTAAACCTTTTGTTTACTTAAAACTATATAAAATATTGATTATAAGTACTTTATGCAACTTTACATCAAATTAAATATTAACAATGCTAGAAATGAATTAAAAATATTGAATATTCTGTATTTTTACGGATATTTTCATGTCAAATCTTTAAATATTTATTTAATATTTTATGAATTTGATAAAGATGGTATTATATTTGTGATCCTTTTTAACAAATTAATATTATTATGTCAAAATTTAAGTTAGACGAAATCGACCATCAGATTTTGGATATGTTGATCCAAAATACCCGTACCCCTTTTACTGATATAGCTAAAAAATTACTTATTTCAGCTGGAACTGTTCATGTGAGAGTGAAAAAAATGGAAGATTATGGTCTAATTAAAGGTTCGTCCTTGATTCTTGATTATGATAAATTAGGTTATACTTTTATCGCATATGTTGGACTTTACATTAGAGATACATCAAAAATTAAGTTTATTATACAGAGAATAAATGAAATACCAAATGTTACCGTTGCTCATATAACTACAGGAAAATTTAATATTTTCTGTAAGATCAGAGCTAAGGGTACCACCAATGCTAAAAATATTATTTTTAAACTTGACGAAATAGAGGGTGTGTACAGAACAGAGTCTATGATATCTTTAGAAGAAAGTGTAAATGACAAGAAAAGATTGATGCATTCTATTTTTAAAGACATGAGTTAATACGTTTATGCGGCGTAGAATTTAAATGCCTCAATAATTTCCTCATAACTAACTTTAATATCATAACTAGGTTTTCCTATTTCGTTTAATAACACAAATAAAGGTTCTTCACTTTTGTTCTTCTTATCATATTTTAATAATTCTATAATATGAGTAATATCTTCCGCAGAAAAATTAATTTGTTCTGAAAATTTTTGAATGTAATTTTTAACGTTTGATGTCAATTTAGTATCAAAATTCAATAATTTTTGAGACAAATAAGATTCTAGAATTATTCCTATCAAAATTGCTTCTCCATGCAAAATCTCTCTGTCTGAATTCATCAGGAAAGATTCGATGGCGTGTCCAATTGTATGGCCAAAATTTAAAAATTTTCTTGTAGATGATTCTTTGGGATCATTTTCAATGATTTTAATTTTTGTCATAATTGAATTATAAATTAGATCGCTATCAATGTCTTTAGAACAATTTACATTTCTTATCTTATTCCAATGTTCATTAGAATCTATCAGGGAATGTTTAATCATCTCAGCGAATCCAGAGTTTATTTGTCTGACTGAGAGAGTCAATAGAAACTTTAGATCAATAATTATAATTTTTGCAAATTCAAACGAACCTATAATATTCTTTAAATCATTTAAGTCAATGCCAGTCTTTCCTCCAATTGAAGCGTCAACCATACCCAACAACGATGTAGGAATATTAACAAAATCAATTCCTCTCATGTAAATTGAAGAAACAAAACCCCCTAAATCAGAGACCATTCCACCTCCTAAATTTATAATCAGGCTGTTTCTTTTAAAACCTTTTGAAATTAAAAATTCACATATTTTTTTTAATTCATTTAAGTTCTTTGTTTGTTCACCAGAATTTACTGTGTATGAAAAGATTTTATTTTCGATTTCACCCTTAGATTTAGAATCAGCAGAAAATAACCGATCTTTTAGAATAGGTAAGCAGTGTTTTACTGTATTGGAATCAGATAAGATTAATATTTTATCATAATTATTTTTGGTTATTAATTCCAACAATTTTACATATCCGGTATTTCCGAAGAAAATAGAGTAGTTGGGTTTAATTATGGATTCCATCAGATTTTTAAATTTTACTTAAAATAATCCAATAAATTTAATAAAGTTATAATTCAACTAAATTATATTTGAAAAAAAAATAATTGGACTTTAGAGACACTAAAATAGCATTTAACTACAAAACCAATTCTGAGCTTAATAAAGCATACTATTTATTCAAACTACTTTCACTTGGTTATTTGTCAGTTTTGGGCAGAAAACTACTTAAAATGCTCTTAAAAATCAATTTCCCGCTTGAAAGTCTATTTAAAAACACAGTTTATGCTCAGTTTTGCGGAGGATTGGATATAGACGAATGTAATTCTGTCATTAGCAACCTAAAAGAAAATAATGTCTATGCTATTTTAGATTATTCTATCGAGGGATCTACCACTGAAAATGATTTTGATAATTCTCTTAAAAAATGTTTAAATATATTATTAAAATGTAGCGATCAAAATCTTTCAAAATTTTTGGTTTTTAAACCCTCAGCAGTAGGTAGATTTTCATTATATAAAAAAATAAGCTCCAAAGCTTTTATTTCTGATGAAGAAAAGGGGGAATGGGATAGGGTCGTAGGAAGATTTCACAGAATTTGCTCTCTTGCTCAGGAGAAAAATATTATGGTATTGGTAGACGCTGAGGAAAGCTGGATTCAACCGGCAATTGATGACATTGTATTAAAAATGATGAAAATTTTCAATAAGAAAAAAGTAATCGTTTTTAATACTTTGCAAGCTTACAGAAAAGACAGATTTGATTTTCTCGTTAAAACCCATAAAAAATTAAAACAACAAAATATTTATTGTGGTATAAAATTGGTTCGTGGTGCATACATGGAAAAAGAAAGGGCTAGAGCATTGAAAAAAAAGTATGATTGTCCAATATGTGATAACAAAGAGAAAACGGACGAGCTCTTTAATAAATCAATGAAGTATATTCTAGAAAACATTAAAGATTTTAGTCTTTTTGTCGGATCACATAACGAATTTAGTAACAGATTGGCTGTTGATTTAATGAAAAAAAATAAAATAGAAAAGAATGATGAAAAAGTTTGGTTTAGCCAACTCTATGGAATGAGTGATAACATTAGCTTTGCTTTAGCAAAAAATGGATATAATGTTGCAAAATATTTGCCTTTTGGGCCTATTAAAGAAGTAATTCCATATTTAATCCGAAGACTAGACGAAAACTCTTCAGTTTCGATACAAACAAATAGAGAACTACGGCTTATTTCAACGGAAATAAAGAGAAGAAATTCTTAATTTTCAGAAATATTATATGAAATTATAACTGCACTATCGTTACAATTTTTAACTATAAGCCAAGTCTTATTATCTAAACCATTTTGTTCAAAATAATACTCTTTACATTTTTTTAAATTAGTATTACTTTTTGAGAAATTAATACTTCCTAGCTTAATCGCATTCAATAAAATTAAAGAATCTTCTTTTTTTAGTAAATTTTGAAATTTTATATTTTTTCTAGAAATATCTTTTTTTACTCTTGAACTGGGTAAGTAACTACATGAGGTTCTTTTACCGCTTAAAAAAAACATCAGAAAAATAAGACCGATTAAAAATCCACCAGAAAAATAACTTAATCTATTAATAAAATTCATCGTTAACTTTTTAAAATTTCAATTTCTCTTTCTGAATCACTTGTTACACTAATTTTGATAAGAACATAATCCTTGTATATATTTTGTGTTGCAATATTAGGCCATTCAATAAAACATAATTTTCCGCTATCTAAATATTCGTAAAACCCGATACTATCGAGCTCATTTTCACTATTAATTCTGTATAGGTCAAAATGAAAGATAATTAAGTCATTTTCAATATATTCATTAACCAATGAGAAAGTAGGGCTTTTCACATTTTCTGAAATTCCAATATCTTTTACTATCTGCTTTATCAAAGTTGTTTTTCCAGAACCCATATCACCCTCAAACAAAAAAATTGTATAATTATTTATAAGATCTTTTATGTGATCGGAAATAACATGAATTGTATCTAATGTATACTTTAATTTATTTCCCATACTATTTAGGATTTAAAACAACGAATGGTATAATCATTTCTTCCATTGAAACTCCACCGTGTTGATAAGTATTCTTAAAATAGTTGCTATAGTGATTGTAATTATTGGGATAAACCAAATAATAATCTTCTTTAGAAAATACAAACGAGGAATTAATCGAAGTTTTAGGCAAACGTATTTCCTCTGGGTTTTTGAAGGAAATATTTTCTTTTGGGTTGTATGTGAGACTTTTTCCTGTTTTGTATCTTAGGTTTTGACTTGTATTTTTATCTCCAATTATTTTTGCTGGATTTTTTACATTAATAGTGCCATGATCTGTGGTTATAACAAGTTTAAAGCCTAAATCTTTAGCATTCTTAATAATATCATATAAAGGAGAATTTTCAAACCAGCTTTTGGTTAATGACCTGTACGCTTTGTCATTAGAAGCTAATTCTTTAATCATTTCCATCTCAGTTTTAGAATGAGACAACATATCGACAAAATTATATACAATGGTTGTTAAATTATTTTTTAATTTATCTTTAAGATTATCAGCTAATTTTAAACCATTTTTAAGATTTGTTATTTTAAAATATTCGTGTACAATTCTATTATTGGATAATTTTTTAAGATTATTATCCAATAACTCATACTCAAATAGATTTTTTCCTCCATTTTCGTGATCATCTTTCCAATACTGAGGATAATCTTTTTTTATGTCAATCGGCATAAGACCTGAAAATAAAGAGTTTCTTGCATACTGAGTAGTAGTAGGTAAGATACTGTAATAAGAAAGTTCTTTTTCTTTCTTATAAAAATCTAAGATTAATGGTTCTATCACAATCCATTGATCATATCTTAAATTATCAATAACAATGAACATAGTTGCTGATTCTGTGTCTAACTCTTTTATGAGATGATTTTTTATGAGATGATGAGAAAGAGTGGGGCCGTCTAGTGAATTTATCCATCTGGAATAATTATTTGATATAAACTTTGCAAATAATGAGTTTGCTTCACTTTTTTGAGTCATTAAGATTTCAATCATTGTTGAATCATTAATATCAGAGAGTTTAATTTCCCAATTAACTATTTCTTTATACAAATCGGTCCATTCTTCAAAATTGTTAATATCCATCATTTTCAATGATAGATTTCTGAATTCCTGCTGATACTCCAGAACACTATTATCTTTGATTAATTCTTTTTCTTTAAGATTTTTCTTGAGACTGAGTAAAATTTGATTAGGATTAACAGGTTTTATTAAATAATCAGAAATTTCTTTTCCAATTGCTTCTTCCATGATGTTTTCCTCCTCGCTTTTGGTTATCATAATAACTTTTAAGTTTTGATTAATTTTCTTAACTAACTTTAAAGTTTGAATCCCATTTATGCCGGGCATATTTTCGTCAAGAAGAATTATATCATATTGGATTTTTTTAATTAACTCAAGGGCATCGTTTCCGTTGGTGGATGTATCAACTTTGTAACCTTTATCCGTTAAAAAAATTATGTGAGATTTAAGAAAATCAATCTCATCATCAATCCACAAAATCTTATATTTTGACATTTTATTTAAATAAAGTTTAAAGTTAATTTATATAAAGTAAAGTTTTATGTAATAATTAAATAATTTAACAAAGCTTTAAACCTTGAATTTGTAGAAATTCCCTAATTTTGCCTCAATGAAATTAACCCTAGCCGAATTAGCAGATATTTTAGATGGTTCTGTTGTTGGAGATAGTAACGCTAAAGTAAATAATCTTTCAAAAATAGAGGACGCATCATCTGGTGATGTTACTTTTATTTCAAATCCTAAATATCTTCCTTGGATTTACAAAACAAATGCCACTGTGGTTATTATAGACAAAGGAACTGCTTACAACGGTAATCTAAAATGTAATTTAATTGAAGTAGACAATTCTTATTCTGCTTTTAATTCTTTAATAAAGACATTTTCGTCTGAACAAGCTAGTCATTTTGGGATTATGGACAATGCTATTATTGACAGCACTTCAAAATTAGGTGAGAGTATTTCAATCGGTCATTTTTCTTTAATAGCAGAAAATTGTAGAATAGGAGATAATGTAATTATTATGGATAACGTCTCGATTGCAAAGAATGTAACTATTGGTGACAATTGTTTAATTCACTCAGGTGTTCGTATTTATTATGATACAATTATTGGCGATAATTGTATCATTCATTCTAATTCAGTTGTTGGCTCCGATGGATTTGGTTATGCTCCTAATAAAGGAGGTGAATATATAAAAACTCCTCAAATTGGAAATGTTACAATTGGCGACAATGTTGAGATAGGCTCTAATTCCTCAATAGATAGAGCTACACTTGGTTCAACCGTTATTTCAGATGGAGTAAAGATTGATAATTTAGTACAAATTGCTCACAATGTAACAGTTGGAAAGAATACTGTTATTGCTGGTCAATGCGGAATAGCTGGCTCAACCAAAATTGGAGAAAATTGCCAAATTGGTGGTCAGGTTGGGATAATTGGTCATCTTACAATCGGAAATAATGTGAAGATTAACGGTCAAACTGGAGTATTTAGTAATATAAAAGATAACGCAATATTAAAAGGCACACCTGCAATTGACGAAAGAACTTTTAATAGGTCATATGTTTATTTCAGAAATTTAGAAAAAATAGTAAAAGATGTTAACCAACTAAAAAAGAACGATGCTGGTAACAACTAAATATAATCAAACTACCATTTCAAAAAAGGTTTCTCTCAGTGGAGTTGGTCTGCATACCGGGAAAGATGTTAGTATAACGTTTTGTCCAGCAGATGCTGATCAAGGGTATACTTTTAAAAGAATCGATTTAGAAGGTAGCCCTATTATTGAGGCAGATGCGAATTATGTTGCCAGTACTGAAAGAGGAACTTGTTTAAATAAAAACGATATTACAATTCAAACCTGTGAACATGTTTTAGCTTCACTCGTTGGTTTACAAATTGATAATGTTTCAATAGAATTAAATGCTTCTGAACCTCCAATCATGGATGGTTCATCCAAATTTTTTGTTGAAGCTTTAGAAAAAGCTGGTATTAAAGAACTTTCAAAAAAAAGAAAGGAGTTTGTGGTAAAAAATGTTATTTCATTTAAAGATGAAGATTCGGGTAGCGAAATTACAGTTATACCGTCTAATGAATACCAAGTAACCACTATGGTTGATTTTGGAACAAAAATTTTAGGTACTCAAAATGCTACAATAGAATCAATCTCTGAGTTTAAAGAGAATATATCTAGTTGTAGAACATTTAGTTTTTTGCATGAGATAGAAATGCTTTTGAATAAAGGATTAATTAAGGGGGGTGATTTGAATAATGCTATTGTATATGTAGACAAGCCTTTATCTGAAGAAACAATGACAAAATTAAAGAAAGCCTTTAATAAAGATAAAATTGCTGTGAAATCTAATGGGATATTAGATAATTTAACTCTTCTTTATCCAAATGAAGCAGCAAGACATAAACTTCTTGACGTTATTGGGGATTTAGCATTAATAGGTACTAAAATTAGAGGAAAAGTAATAGCTAATAAACCCGGCCATTATATCAACACTAAATTTTCAAAAAAAATGAAAGACATTATTAAAGATTCTAAGAAGAATGATATTCCTCAGATTGATTTTTCGTTAAAACCCCTGATGGATACAACTAAAATAATGGAAATTTTACCACACAGACCACCATTTTTGTTTATCGATAAAATTTATGAATTAAATGATGATATGGTGATTGGAATGAAAAATGTTACCATTGATGAAGATTTTTTTAAAGGGCATTTTCCTGAATATCCAGTAATGCCAGGTGTAATAATCATCGAGGCAATGGCTCAAATGGGTGGTATTCTGGTTATGTCAAAACTTGATGATCCTCAAAATTATTTGACCTTTTTTGCAAAAATCGATAAAGTTAGGTTCAGAAACAAGGTATTACCTGGGGACACCTTAATATTTAAATGTTCATTATTAGGGCCTTTTAGAAGAGGTATATGTCATATGCAAGGTTTAGCATATGCAAATGGAAAATTATGTGCAGAAGCAGAACTAACCGCTCAAATTACTAAAGTAAAATAATTATGAAACAACCATTATCATATGTACATCCCAGTGCAAAAGTTGCAAAAAATGTTGTCATTGATCCTTTCACATCAATAGACGGAGATGTAGAAATAGGCGAGGGGACCTGGATAGGCTCAAATGTTTCTATAATGGATGGAGCTAGGATAGGAAAGAATTGTAATATTTATCCTGGAGCTGTAATATCTGCTAATCCACAAGATCTCAAATATAACAACGAGGTAACATATGCTATTATTGGGAATAATGTTACCATTAGAGAATGTGCTACAATAAACAAAGGTACTTCTGATAGGGGAAAAACTGTTATTGGAGACAATTGTTTAATAATGGCTTATTCTCATCTTGCTCATGATTGTTTTGTCGGTAAAAATTGCATATT
>CABXCC010000002.1 GCA_902510475.1 uncultured Bacteroidota bacterium
AGGTGATAATCATTTGGACAATCTTCAAATCTCTCAAAGATTTTATCAATTGCACCTCTTTGATAGTTGTATAAATCTATTTCAGTTTTTAATGACATTTAAATAAATGAGATTCGCAAAAATAGGAAGAATTATAAGTTTATCAATATTTTTTTTAAAATATATAGTTAAAAAATTAGTAATTAATAAGTTTTAAAATTTCAGATTCAAATCTTTCAAAAGGGAGGTATTGTTTCTCAAGTGTTTCTTCAAATGGAATGGGTGTGTCTAAGCTTCCAACTCTTATTACAGGGGCATCTAGATTTTCAAAACAATTTTCCATAATTATTGAAGAAATTTCAGATGCTAAACCTCCAAACAAACTGTCTTCCTGTAAAATTATTGCTTTTCCGGTCTTTCTAACAGATTGAATGATAGAATTATTATCCAATGGTGACAAAGTTCTTAAATCAATTAAATCAGCGCTTAAAGAGTGTTTTTTTATAGTTTCAATAGACACATGAACTCCTGAACCATATGTAATAATTGTTATATCTGTACCGACGTTTAATAACTTAGCTTTTCCAATCTCTATATTATAATAACCTTTTGGCACATCATCTCTAATACTTCTATATAAGGCTTTGTGTTCAAAAAATAAAACTGGGTTTGGGTTTTCAATAGAAGAAATCAATAAGCCTTTAGCATCTATGGGTGTTGATGGATAAACAACAATTAACCCAGGGGTTTTAGTAAACCAAGCTTCATTTGTTTGAGAATGAAAGGGGCCTGCTCCTACTCCAGCACCGCAGGGCATTCTTAGAACTATATCTGCATTTTGGCCCCATCTATAGTGAGATTTTGCCAAATAGTTAACCACAGGATTAAATCCAGATGTTATAAAATCTGAAAATTGTAATTCAACGATACTTTTTCTGTTGCATATAGACAAACCCATTGCAATTTCAATTATTGAAGATTCGCAAATTGGAGTATTTCTTACTCTATCTTTTCCAAAAAGATCAACAAATCCTTCTGTAATTTTAAAAACACCGCCATATTCGGCAATATCCTGCCCCATTATAATAAGGCTGTCATTTTTATACATTGCCTCTTTTAGTCCATCAGAAATAGAATCAACAAGTCGCATGTTTTGAACTTCATTTGATTTTTCAACTTTTTTAAAGTTAAAATCAGCATATACGTCTGACAACTCGTTTTCAGCAGATGAGATTATTTTTTTTTCGTTAAATGTTTTTTCAAGATTTGTGTCAATTTCTTTAGTGATACCTTTTTTTATTTTAGTAACATCATCAAGGGTTAAGATTGACGAATCAATTAAAAAAGCTTCAAAATTTAAAACAGGATCTTTTTTACCCCATTTTTCTAAAAGTTCTTTCGGCACATACTTTACACCACTTGCCTCTTCATGACCTCTCATTCTGAATGTTTTAAATTCGATTAAAAAAGGTTGAGGTTTTTTAATAATTTTTTTTCTAATTTCTTTAATTTTTGTGTAAACTTCAATTACATTGTTTCCATCAACGGTTAATGACTCAATTCCATAACCAACACCTCGATCAGATAAATTTTTACAATTGTATTGCTCATTGACAGGTGTTGATAATCCATATCCATTATTTTCAATAATAAAAATAACGGGCAAATTCCAAACCGAAGCAACATTTAATGCCTCATGAAAATCTCCTTCACTCGTCCCTCCTTCTCCAGTAAAAACTACTGTTATATTCTTATTTTTTTCAATTAAATTATGTAGTGCAACACCATCAGCAACTCCCATTTGTGGACCTAAATGAGATATCATACCAATAATGTTAAATTCTTTTGTTCCAAAATGAAAGGATCTGTCACGTCCCTTGGTAAAACCGTTGTTTTTTCCTTGCCACTGGGAAAAAAGTCTGTAAAGAGGTATATCTCTGCTTGTAAACACGCCTAGATTTCTGTGCATAGGAAATATAAATTCTTCTTTCCCCAATGCTTTAGCTACACCTACTGAAATTGCTTCTTGACCAATCCCAGAAAACCATTTAGAAATTTTACCTTGTCTTAAAAGAATTAGCATTTTTTCCTCAATCATTCTAGGCAATAGCATACTAGTGTATAGGTCAATGTACGTAGAGGTATTTATTTTTGAATCTGAAAAATTCATATACTAAAATTAATATCAAATTATAAATTTCACTAATAACTATAGGTTTAAATTTTTATATAAATTTTAAGTTATTAACATTTGTTATATTTGGAGTCTAATCAATTATAGTTATAGTTATGAATAAAATTCCATCGGTAGATCTTAATGACTTCTTGAGTGATGATTTGCAAAAAAAATCCTTGTTTGTTGATACCATTGGTAGTGCATTTCAAGAAATTGGTTTTTGTGCTGTAAGAGGTCATTTCTTGGATGATCAATTAGTTAAAAGATTATATGATCAAATCAAATTATTTTTTGATCTTCCAACAGATATAAAGAAAAAGTATGAACATCCTGAATTTTCTGGTCAAAGAGGTTATGTATCATTTGGAAAGGAGAGTGCAAAAGGAAGTAAACATGGGGATCTTAAAGAATATTGGCATTTTGGTCAATATGTTTCTGAAAATGAATCACATAAGTATAATTATTTTCCTAATATTAAAGTTGATGAACTTCCAGAATTTAACATAGTTGGAGAAGAAGTTTATAAAAATTTAGAGAAGACTGCAAAATATGTTCTTAGAGCACTTGCACTTTATCTAAAAATAGATGAAAATTATTTCGATAATTATATTCACAACGGAAATTCAATCTTAAGACCAATTCATTATCCTCCCATAATGGAAGATCCAAAAGAGGCTGTACGAGCGGCTGCCCATGGAGATATAAACCTAATAACTCTTTTAATGGGTGCTCACGGAAAAGGTTTACAGGTTCAAAAGACAAACGGAGATTGGATTGATGCTGTTGCAAGCAAAGATGAATTAATGATAAATATTGGAGACATGCTTTCAAGACATACCAACAATGTTTTAAAATCTACTGTACATAGGGTTGTAAATCCAGATAGAGAGCTTTTAAAAAAATCAAGATATTCAATTCCCTTCTTTATGCATCCTGTAAGTGAAATGAAATTAAATGTACTTGAGTCAACTATATGTGATGAATTTCCTAAAGCATATGATGATATTACAGCTGGTGAGTTTCTTGAACAAAGATTAATTGAATTAGGTCTGCTTAAAAAGTAATGGATTTACAAGATCAATTAAAAAATCTTTTTCCTAATCATAAACTCTCAGAAAATTCTATTTCTGAAGTTAAAAAAACCACGAATTCACATACTCAAACTTCTCCCCTTCTATGTAAATATGAAAAGAGGAAAGGTAAACCTAATACTATAATCGAAGGGTTTGAAAAAATTAAAAAAGAAGAGATTAAATTTATAGCGAAATCAATTAAACAAAAATTTTCGGTTGGTGGATCTATTAAAGGATATTCTATTATAATTCAAGGAAATATAAGAGATGATATTATGAATTTTTTATCATCTATGGGATACAAGGTTAAACGCATTGGAGGATAAACATGAAATCATCAGAAATAATTACAAATAATGATGGTAGCATATATCATTTATGTCTAAAGCCAAATCAGGTTTCAAAGGATATTATTCTGGTTGGTGATCCGTTTAGAGTAGATATTATTAGCAAATATTTAGAAGATGTTGAATTTAGTATTCAAAATAGAGAGTTTAAAAGTGTTACTGGTTATTTCAATAAAAAAAGGGTTTCAGTCATATCAACAGGGATTGGGGGAAGCAATATCGATATTGTTATCAACGAATTAGATGCTCTATTTAATTATGATTTCTCTAATAAATGTTTTAAAAACACTCATGAGTCAATAAATTTTATAAGAATTGGCACATCTGGTTCTATTTCGAAAGATATACCGATTGATTCATGGCTTATCAGTGAATACGCAATAGATATAAATTCGCAGTTATCTTTTTATGATTTAAATAATTACACTAGTGAAAGCATTGAAGTAATTTCGCTAAACAATAAGAGTTTTTATTGTTTCAAGGCATCTACTTCCCTATTTAAAAAATTTTATTCTAGTAATCTCTATAAAGGATTAACAGCTACGTGTAATGGTTTTTATGCTTTTCAAGGTAGAGAAACTCGAATTCCTTTGGAAAGTACAATTGATATCAATGATATGAAATCAATTGAATTAAAAAAATATAAGGTTACCAATCTTGAGATGGAAACCGCAATTATATACGGATTATCTGATTTTTTAGGTCATAATTCTATATCATTAAATGCAATCTTAGCTAATCGAATTAATGATATGTATTCAGAAAATCCTTCGGAAATAATAGAATCTTTAATCTTATTTGTACTTAATAAAATATAATTACACCCATTTAATTTCAGCTATATTATTTTCTTTAAAATATTGATTTGCCTTACTAAAATGCTTATTTCCAAACCAGTACCCCCTATTTGCACTTAGCGGAGATGGATGACCTGATCTTAATATAAGATGTTTATTCTGATCAATTAACTTACTTTTTTTCTTGGCGTAATTACCCCACAAAAGGAAAACAATATTTTTTTTCCTCAGTGAAATTATATTTATAATTTCATCAGTAAAATCCTCCCATCCTTTATTTTGATGACTTCCGGGTCTGTTTTTTCTTACAGTTAAAGTTGAATTTAACAATAAAACCCCTTGGTTTACCCAATTCATTAAGTCTCCACTAACTGGGTAACTAGTATTTAAATCTTGTTGTATTTCTTTAAATATATTAACCAGAGAAGGTGGATGAGTAATATTTTCAGGAACTGAAAATGCGAGTCCATTGGCTTGATTTGGATTATGATAAGGGTCTTGACCTAATATTACCAATTTAACCTTATCAAATACACAATTATTTAGAGCTGAAAAAATCAAACAACCTTTTGGAAAGCAGACGTTATCTTGATATTCAGCTTTTACAAAATCAACTAGATTTCTAAATTGCTCAGAATTTATATGATGATTTAGATGGTTTTTCCAAGAATCATCTAATTTGACATTCATTTTTTCGAAACAATTTTATCAACTATCATAGAAACTGTTGCATCTCCTGTAATATTAACAACCGTTCTACACATGTCTAAGGGTCTATCAACTGCGAAGATCAGCGCTAATCCAGCTTCCGGAATTCCAGCTTGAGCTAAAACAATTACAAGTACAATAATTCCTGCACTGGGTACAGCAGCAGCACCTATTGAAGCTAATGTTGCTGTTACTATGATTCCTAATTGTGCTGTTAAAGATAAATCTAATCCGAATGTTTGAGCAATAAATACAGCCGCTATAGCTTGATAAACTGCCGTTCCATCCATATTAATTGTAGCTCCTATAGGTAAAACAAAACTTGATACTTCTTTCTTAACATTTAAATTATTATGAACCCTATCCATTGTGACGGGCAGCGTTGCAGCACTAGAACTTGTAGAAAAAGCCACCAATTGAGCTGGTAAAATTCCCTTAAAAAAGAAATTAGGACTTTTATTTAGTATTAATTTTACTGCAATTGTATAAATGACTATTAATAAAAATAATCCCATTAAAAGCGTAATTGAGTAAAGCAATAAGCTTTTCAATAAGTCCCATTTGGGTGCTTCAACGATAAGCGTGGCTAATAATGCAAAAACACCAAAAGGCGCAAAGCTCATTATGAGATCAATTATTTTTAAAATTACTTCATTTAGTGAGTCAAAAAACTCCTTTAATGGCTTTGCTTTATTTTCCGGAATGAGAATCATAGAAATACCAAATAAAATCGAAAAGAAAATAATCTGAAGCATGTTTTTATTATCAGTTGCAGCGTTGATAATATTTGATGGAACAACATCGATAATTGGCTGAAGAGGGCCAGAATTTTTTGTTTCTGCTGCAGCAACTCTTTTTTTGTCGGCATCATCCTCATACGCGTTAAGCAATTCAATTCTTGTCTCATTTGAAATAGTATTTCCAGGCTTAACTATATTAACAATAGCTAATCCAATACTTACAGCAATAACTGTTGTAATTAAATAGGTAGTTATTGTTATCCCTCCCATTTTTGACAATTTGGATATATCTTTTAAATCAGAAATTCCTTTGATTAAAGATGCTAAAATCAGGGGGATTGCAATTAATTTCAAAGCATTGATAAAAATTGTTCCAAATGGTTTAATCCAATCAGAAATAAAGTCTTTGCCAAATTGCTCAAAATTAGACATTAAAAAACCAAACAACACACCTAAAACCATCCCTAAGATGATTTTCCAATGTAACGGTAGTTCTTTTAAATTCATAAGGTTTTAGTTTTATTAATTAGGAAGTAATCTAGAATGACCATGGCAGCCATCGCTTCAACAATAGGTATTGCTCTAGGAACAACGCAAGGATCATGGCGTCCTTTGCCCTTTATTATAGATTCATTACCATCAGAGTTAATAGTTTTTTGATCTTTCATAACGGTAGCAACAGGTTTAAAAGCAACATTAAAAAATATATCCATTCCGTTACTTATACCACCCTGAATTCCACCAGAATAATTAGTTTTTGTTGTTTCATCTTTTTTAATGATATCATTATGTTCAGAACCTTTCATTTTTGTTCCTTTAAAACCACTACCGTATTCAAATCCTTTTACTGCATTAATTGATAGCATTGCTCTTCCTAGTTCAGAGTGAAGTTTGTTAAATATTGGTTCTCCTAACCCAATAGGCATATTGCTGATAATACATTTTATTATTCCGCCTAGGGTGTCACCGTTTTTTCTTGCCTTTTTTATTTCTTCAATCATCTTTTCAGAAACAATATTATCTGGACATCTAACTATACTTTTTTCTATATTTTTTGGGTTATTTAAATTATAGTTCTCGTCCAATGAAATATTTCCAATAGAAGTTGTAAATGCGTGTATACCTATATTTTTTAATATTTGCTTTGCAATTGCGCCAGCAACCACCCTACAAGCTGTTTCTCTAGCTGAGCTTCTTCCCCCTCCTCTGTAATCTCTGATTCTATACTTTTTTTCATAGACAAAATCAGCATGACTAGGTCTATATGAATCCTTTAAATGATCATAATCTTTACTTTTTTGATCTTTATTTTTTATAATAAAACCAATTGGCGTTCCTGTTGTTAATCCTTCAAAAATTCCAGAAAGAAATTCAACTGCATCATCCTCTTTTCTTTGAGTAACAATTTTCGATTGCCCAGGTTTTCTTCTTTGCATTTCATTAGAAATTAATTCTAAATTTATTTTGTGTCCTGCAGGGCATCCGTCAATAATCCCACCAATAGCTTTCCCGTGAGATTCACCAAAGGTTGTTAGTCTAAAAATATTTCCAAATGAATTGTTCATAAAATGAAATGAATAGTTAAAAATATAGTTTATTAATAACTTCTAAAAATTATTAATAATATTTAAAAATTATCATGTTAAATTTATTTGTACTTATTTAATTGATATGAAAGATTATTCAAAAGTTATTAATGAGTTTGAGTCATTCATTGGTAAAAAATTTGTCATAACCAATAAATGGCATAAACAACCCTTTATAAACGGATGGAGATATGGTAGTGGAGATGCATTAGTTGTATTAAAACCTGGTAATTTACTAGAATTATGGAGGATTTTAGAATTATGCGTTTCAAATGATTTTATTATAATTATGCAGGCAGCAAATACAGGTTTAACAGGTGGCTCTACGCCTTATGGAAATGATTATGATAGGCCAGTGGTAATTATCAATACTCTACGGATAAATGATATTCAAATTATAAATAATGCTAAACAGATTATAGCCCTTTCAGGCAGCACCTTATATGATTTAGAAAAAAAATTAAAACCTTTTAACAGAGATCCACATTCTGTAATTGGGTCAACTTCAATTGGTGCTTCTATAGTTGGGGGTGTTTGTAATAATTCTGGAGGATCTTTGGTTAAAAGAGGTCCTGCCTACACTGAATTAGCCCTTTATGCCAAACTAAATAAAGATGGTAGCCTAGAGTTAATAAATGAACTTGGTATTAATCTAGGAGAAAATCCAGAAACTATACTAAGAAACATACAAAACAGAAACTACAAACAAGAAGATATTATTTACAATGATAAACTGGCTTCAGATGATAAGTATTCTGAAATAGTTAGAGGAATAGATGAAACCACTCCTGCAAGATTTAATTCAGATAAAAGGCTTTTGTATGGAGCATCAGGTAGTAGTGGTAAATTGGCGGTTTTTGCCGTTAGATTGGATACATATTCTAAACCGAGAAAAAATAAAGTTTTTTATTTAGGAACTAATAATCCTGATGTTTTTTGGAAAATAAGAAGAGATATTCTGTCAAAATTCAAAAATTTACCCACACTTGGAGATTATTTACATAGAGACTGTTATGACGCAGCAAAAAAATATAGTAAGGATAATTTTATTGTAATTGAGAAACTTGGTACTAATTTCCTACCAACTCTATTCAAATTAAAAAGAAATGTTGATATTATCGCAACGAAGTTGAAATTTTTTCCCGATAAGTTTTCTGATAGATTAATGCAGTTTTTAAGCTTATTTTTTCCAAACCATCTTCCAAAGAGAATGGAACAATTTAGGGAAAGATTTGAACATCATTGGATAGTGGAAATATCAGATGAAGGAATCGATGAAGCGAGAGAATATTTTGACAGATTCTTTAAAGATTATGATGGGGATTTCTTTGAATGCAATGAAAAAGAAGGTAAAAAAGCATCATTACATAGATTTGTTTCAGCAAGTGCAATAGGAAGATATCATGCCCTAAAATATAAAGAGGTTGGTGAAATGATGTCTTTAGATGTTGCATTTCCAAGAAATGAAAAAAAATGGTTTGAAGAATTGCCTACAGAGATTGATGATCAAATAGAAAAGAAATTTTATTACGGTCATTTATTTTGTCATGTCCAACATCAAAATTACATTCTAAAAAAAGGAGTTAATTCCGAAAAACTAAAAAAAGAAATCCTTCAAAGTTATAAAATAAGAGGGGCGGAATTTCCGGCAGAACACAATGTAGGACATGAGTATAAAGCCAAAACTTCATTAATAAATTTTTACAAATCACTTGATCCAACAAACACATTTAACCCGGGAATTGGAATTTCAAGTAAATTAAAAAATTGGGAATAGTTTTAGCTAATGATTTTTAAAGGTTTTGTTTTATTCCAATTACCTCTTGTGAAATCTGGAAACTTTTGAGGAGCTCCCCCACTATTTATTGAATTTGCACTTAAAGGAGTAACAGCACTCCAAAAACATCCTTCATATACGTTTTGATCAAGTGGTTCTCCATTTCTCAAGCATTCAATGATTCTATATCTCATAACAAAATCCATACCTCCATGACCAACATGATTTCTTCCACCCATTTTTTGTATTAGTGAATCAAGTCTTTTGTTAATTGGGTGATCATATTTTTCGTATAATATTTTAAGATTTTGTCCTTGAACCCATGTATGGTGATCTTTAGTTACACCTTCAATACCATTTTCTAAGGCTACTCGTGTTGGAAAACCGGCTAAAACTCCTTTTGTCCCTTGAATTAAATTGTGTCTTGTGTATGGTCTTGGACTGGTTTCATCCCATTGAATCATTATGGTTCTTCCCAGATTGGTTTTTATTATTGAAGTATTCATATCCCCATTGGAATAATTTAGTTTATTCCATTTATGACTACTCTCATAATTTTTTTCTGCATATAATTTTCTCCCTAAAGATGGAGTTGAATAAGAAACCAAGGACTTAAAATTATCCTCACCCCTACCTAAATTCATATACTGAGCTACCGGACCAAGTCCGTGAGTTGGATACAGATTTCCTTTGCTTTTTGCATAATGATGTGTTCTCCATGATCCAGTTCCCCTTTCCTCTTCTTTCATTTGAAATCTAAGTTCGTGAATATATGCAGCTTCAGCGTGTAGAAAATCACCAATAATCCCTTTTCTACACATATTTAAATACATAAGCTCATCTCTACCATAGTTAACATTTTCCATCATCATACAATGTTTTCTTGTTTTTTCTGAGGTGTTAACTATATCCCATAGGTCTTCAATTGATGTTGCCATAGGTACTTCAACAAACGCATGGGCTCCACTTTTCATGGTTTCAATTGCCATAGGGGCATGATTATCCCAGTTTGTTGAGATAAAAACTGCATCAGGTTTAACTTCTTCAAGCATAGCTATCCATTTATTTTTATTTCCTGAATAAATGGCTATATTTTTATGCCTTTTGCCGTTTCCAATCTCTTGGCAGATTATAGATGATTTTTCGGCTAAATCTTTATAAAGATCACTTATTCCAACAACTTCCGTTCCTTCAATTGTTGCAATCTGTTTAGCATGTCCACTTCCTCTGGCTCCAACCCCAATAAAAGCAACTTTAACTACATCTAATTTTGGCGCAGAAAAGTCACCCATATATTGTGAATTGTTTTTTTTATAATCATAAGATTTATTAGAGTCATATAGGTTTACCGCATGGGATTTTAATCCTAATAATAAAGCAGATGCTGAACTTAATTTTAAAAAATCTTTTCTTTTCATTTTATTACTGGTTAATTAGATTTTTATAAATATTCTCATAGTTGGGAACTATATTGTGTATGTCAAACTCCTCAGCTCTTTTTCTTGAATTTTTTTTGAAATCGTTTAGTAGTTGTTCATCAGAAAGTAGATTTATGGCATCATTTACCATTTTTTCTGTATCACCTACTTTACTTAATAAACCTGAAAAATTATGTTTGTTGACTTCCGGAATTCCTCCAGTATCTGATGAAATCACAGGCACACCTGCAGCCATAGCTTCTAATGCAGATAGACCGAAACTCTCAATTTCTGAAGGAAGTAAAAACAAATCACTGAATGACAAAATTTGATTTGTCTCATTACTTTTGCCGAAAAAAACCACCTTATCCTTAATACCCAAAGATTTTGCTTTCTTTTCAGCTTTCTTTTTTTCAGGGCCATCCCCAATCATAAATAATTTTGATTTGATTTTTTTATTTATTCCATAAAATATATCGATAACATCATTAATTCTCTTAACCTTTCTAAAATTACTTACATGTGTAATAATTTTATCAGTTGAGCTTATTAAATTTTTTTTTGAATTTTTATCATTGTATTTGTCTAAGTTGACAAAGTTCGGAATAACTTTTATTTCGTTTGAAATATTAAATAGTTTTAATGTATCGTTCTTTAAACTTTTAGAAACAGCTGTTACAAAATCAGAATTATTAATACTAAATTCTACTGCAGTTTTGTATGAAGGATGGCTACCGACAAGAGTAATGTCTGTGCCGTGTAATGTTGTAACGATTGGTATTTCAATATTTTGATCTTTAAGCATCTTTTTTGCCATATAGGCAGCATAGGCATGTGGTATTGCATAATGAACGTGTAATAAATCTATTTTATATTTCTTAACCATTTCAACTAGTTTTGATGATAAGGCTAATTCATAGGGTGGATAGTGAAATAGAGGGTAATCTGGCACATTGACTTCATGATAGTGAACATTATTATCAAGTAATTCAAGTTTAACGGGTTGGTTATATGTTATAAAATGAATTTCATAACCTTTTTTAGAAAGTTCAATTCCTAATTCCGTTGCTAAGACACCGCTACCTCCAAATGTAGGATAGCAAACTATTCCTATTACCATATTTATTCAATTATTGAGTTGTATATGATTCTTTGTATTTCACTTCTAATATTTTCTTTAACAAGCTTTGATTGACTAGCTGTTTCACCATCAGGATATGATCTGTTTGATAGGAATACATAAACAATTTCTTTTTCTGGATCTGCCCAAGCAAATGTGCCTGTCCATCCAGAATGACCAAAGCTACTCATAGATACACAACCACAGGTTGGACCATCATCCTCTAATTGGGGTTTGTCAAAACCAACCCCTCTTCTATTATCATTATCACAATAATAACAATTATTAAACAAATTAATAGTTTCAGGTTTTAAAATTTGCTGATCAGCATAATTGCCATTTTGCAAATACATTTGCATTACTTTGGCAACATTATTTGCATTCCCAAAAAGGCCTGCGTGAGATGAAACACCTCCAAACATTGCAGCAGCCATATCATGAACATATCCGCTAATTTCTTTATACCTGAAATATTCATCGATTTCGGTAGGTGCTATATTTTTTGATGAATATTTTAATGTTGGATTATAATCTAATTTAATTCCAAGTTTTTGGAAAATCAAATTGTCAATAATTAGATCTAAACTTTGAGAATAATGATTTTCTATGAATTCTTGTATTATTAAGTAGGATAAGTCACTATACTTGTATTTTTTTCTTAGTAAATCACTGTCTTTAATTATATTTCTTATAGTATCAGTATAATCCGATCTCAAGAATAAATCTGGTGCAACTTTAACTGAATTTATTTTTGTTTTTTTGAATGTATAGTATTCACTGGAAGGTTTTGAATTTTCGTCTAGCGTCATCTTATAAAATGGTATCCAAGCTTGAAGTGAGGCGTTTCCAGACAAAAGTTCTTTTATTGTAATTTCTGCCTTATTAGAGTCTTTATATCTTGGAATAATTTCTTTTAGTCTTGTTTCAAGGGAAATCACTCCTTCTTCAACCAATTTCATAACAATCGGAGTAGTTACAAGAATCTTTGTAAGTGAGGCTAAATCATAAATAGTGTTATTATTTACATTCAAATTTTCATTATATCTGAGTTTACCAAATGATTTTTCATAAATAATTTTCGAGTTTTTAGCAACCAAAATTTGAGCACCTGGTGTCATTCCATTGTCAATCGCATATTCAATTATAGAATCTATTTTTGACAGTTTTATTACATCAACCCCTACCGATTTTGGATTTCCATAACTTAATATATTAATCTTATCCAGTATTATACCATCCCCTTCCCTAAACGACTCGTTAATCGTTGCTGGTAAAATTCCTTGCACTGAAATTGCTCCATAAATTTGCTGAGCTATTGTCTTTTGAAATTCTTGATTATTTTGAAAGCCTACTAAAATTGAATTATATGAATTTAAATTAAGCTGATTTAACATGTAGGGATTAGTGAAAGATACTAGTATCTTTTTATTATGCTTATTAATGATTTTAAGCATTTCCAAATCAGTTGAAGAAAACTTTTTATTCATATTCTCCCAAGGAGTATTTGATTTCATGTGTATACTAACAATTATTGTTTCATAATTATCGACTATATCATTTAATTCGTTTTCATCAATATCTTGTATTTTTAGACTATTTACATCCTTATATTTATTTAGATAATTGTTAAATACACTGCCCTTATCATTACCAAACTGTAAGTTTATTACGTTATTAGATTTTGTTTTTAACGGAAGTAAATTATTTTGATTTTTTATTAGTACAGGAATATTTTCTATTGAAGTATTTATTAAATTTCTAGAGGAAAAATCATTAAGATCATTTACGAGATTAAATTCTTCTATGGGTTTATAATTGTTTAACCCTACTTTGTATTTTGCCATTAATATTTTTCTTACAGATTTTGATAGCCTTTCTTCACTAATGGCACCTTTTCTGTAAGCCTTCTTGATTGATTTTATTCCTTTACTTACGTCTGAAGACATCAAAAGAATGTCATTTCCAGCTAGAAATGCCAAAAGATCAACATTCTTCTTTGTGAAATTTGATACACCCTTCATCTCTAGTGCATCCGTAATAATAAGCCCTTTAAACTTTAGTTTTTTGATTAATGTTTTCTCGATAATATTTTTTGATAATGTTGAGGGTAACATCTTCTCCTTTTCAAGTGAAGGAACGTTAAGATGGGCTACCATAATTGCTGACAAACCATTTTTAATTAATTGTTTGTAGGGGAACAATTCAACCTCATTGATTCTTTTTTTGCTAAAATCAATTGTCGGAAGTGTCAAATGTGAATCTTTTGATGTGTCCCCATGCCCTGGAAAGTGTTTAGCTGTAGCTAAAATATTTTTTGATTGAATACCCTTTGTAAAACTTATTCCTTTTTTGGAAACGTTTATTTTATTTTCCCCATATGAACGATTTCCAATGATAGGGTTTTTTGGATTAGTGTTAATATCTACAACAGGCGCAAAATTCATATGAATACCCAACCTGTTAAATTGTATACCAATCTCTTCACCTATTTTTTCAATAATCAAATTATTTTTAATTGCACCTAAACTCATATTCCAAGGGAAATTGGGGATGGAATCTAATCTCATTCCTGTTCCCCACTCACCATCAATACTAATCATTAGAGGTGTATCGGAGGATTCTTGAAATTTATTTGTAAGGTTTACCTGAACTGAAGGGTTTCCTGTAGAGAAGATTATGCCCCCAATTTTATGATTATTTATATTGTCTAATATCTTTATTGAATTATTTTCTTTCTTTGATGTTGCTTGGACAAAAAATAGTTGTCCAATTTTCTCATCTAATGATAGGTTATCATAAATTGAATCTACCCATTTATTTTGATCAATAAAATCTTTTGACATTAGGGGGTCTAAAGTCTGAGATTCAAGCTTAAAAAACACTAAAAACACTAAAAACACTAATAAACGATTCATGTCAGGTATTTTTTATGCCAACTGTCTCTGACATCAACATTCCAATTATGATTTAATTCAAAGATGTTTTTAACCAAATTGTTAAAAACAATTAATTCTTGATTATTTTCTAAACTTTTACAAAGGATTTTAAAATCATTAAGATGCTTTGTTTGAATTTCATCATTTAAAATATATTTAACATGTAGTTTATCCATTAACTGTAAATCAAATAAAGATTCAAGCTCCTTAATAAAGTTAATAAGTGAATCAATTGAGCACCCAGAAACTAAATTACTTTCATCAGCACCTATTATAATAAATGTATTATTTCTAATCTCAAATGAAGATTTGAAATTCATTTGGTGTGATTTCCAATTATCTAGAAACAATTTTAATTTGGTTTTTATTTTTTCAATAGTATTGTTATCAATCTTTTGTATTGACTGAAAAATCCAGACTCTTGAATCATTACTTAACAATTTAAAATCAACAAACATCTATAAATCTTTTGCCTTAACGATTAGTTCCGCAATATCCATAACTTCAACTTTATCCTCATTTTCAAATGATTTGGTACCATCAGTTAACATTGTATTACAAAAAGGACATCCTGTGGCAACAATTTTTGCAGAATTATTTTTTATTTCTTCTGCCCGTTCCATATTAATTTCTTTTTCTCCTTTTTCAGATTCCTTGAACATTTGTGCGCCTCCAGCACCACAGCATAATGCTTTTGATTTACATCTTTTTAGTTCAGATAATTCAGCATCAATTTTTTTTATAAGATTTCTAGGCGCATTATACTCGTTATTTGCTCTTCCTAAAAAACAAGGATCATGATATGTTATTTTTTTTCCTTTATATGCCCCACCTTCTATAGAGAATCTATTATCATCTAATAGTTTGTTAATAAATTGTGTATGGTGATAAACCTCATAACTTCCACCTAAGTCTGGATATTCATTTTTTAGAGTGTTAAAACAGTGAGGACATGTTGTTACTATTGTTTTAATATCAAAAGAATTTAGAATTTCAATATTTGACATGGCTTGCATTTGAAAAAGAAATTCATTACCTGCTCTCTTTGCTGGATCTCCCGTACATGACTCATCTTTGCCTAAAACTCCAAAACTAATATTTGCAGAATTTAGAATTTTAACAAAGGCTTTTGTAATCCTTTTAGCTCTGTCATCAAAACTACCGGCACATCCAACCCAAAATAAAATTTCGGGGGAAGTACCCTCATTTTGAAATTCTTCAATTGTTTTAATTTTTAACTCACTCATCTTTAAAAACTTCGATTGTAACTTCTTTCTTTATTAAATCTCCAAATGTTCCATTATATCTAGTAGCTTTAACTAAGTGATTGTCAATCCAATGATAATTTCCACCTCTTGGTTTACCCATTAGTAAAGAATGATATTTAAATCCGTGTTTTCTTAACCAATTTTCAGTAACTATTCTGTGTTCTTCAACCCTGGAGGTGAAGAAACATATCATATGACCCTCACTATACCATCTATTACAGGTCTCTAGAGCATCATCAAAGGGTAAGCAAGTAGACATTCTTTCTGGTTCCTCATTTGGCACATCTTCTGTTATTGTTCCATCAATGTCAATCAAATAATTTTTAACTCCCTCTGGCAGAACAGGACTAATTTTTTGACCTGATTCAACTTTTTCATGTAAAATTTTGTCTATCTCTTCTCTATTCATAATTTTTTATTCATTCCAATTTAATCTGTCTTGTTGATTATAGGGCCATGGGGCTCCATTATTCTCAATATTGTTCATCATATTATTTAACTCAACTGGAGCCGATGATTCCTCCATTATTAAATTCCTTCTCATATCCATGATTATAGATAAGGGATTAATACTGATTGGGCATTCTTCAACACACGCATTACATGAAGTACAAGCCCACAATTCCTCTTTAGAAATGTAGTCTCCTAATAGTTTTTTATTATCCTCAACATATGAGCCATTGTTATCTATATTTTTGCCAAACTCTTCAACTCTATCTCTCGTTTCCATCATTATCTTTCTGGGAGACAATTTTTTTCCAGTGATATTTGCGGGGCAAACACTTGTACATCTACCACACTCAGTACATGAATAAGCATTTAAAATCTGTAACCATGATAAATCTGTAACATCAGAAACTCCAAACTTTATGTCTTCATTAGTTTCTGGTTCGACGGATTTACCCATCATAATATTAACCTCATTTGTAACGGATTTCATATTATTTAGTTTTCCTGAATTTGAAATAGATCCGTAAAACGTATTTGGAAAGGCAAGAATAATGTGCAGATGTTTTGAATAATATAAATAGTTGAGAAAAATTAATATACCAGTAATATGGAGCCACCAAAAGGATCTTTCTAGAAAATACAATGTTTGGTCAGATAAACCCTCAAATAATGGAAATATAAGACCGCTTACAATATTTCCATTGTTCATCATTTGAAATTCAACATCAGTAGCATTCATTAACAGAAATAAACTCATCAAAATTATTTCAAAATATAAGATTAAATCAGCGTCAAGCTTTGGCCACCCCATCATTTTATTTTCAAAAAATCTTTTGATTTTTACAATATTTCTTCTGGTCCAAAAAATAATTACTGCGATCAAAACAAGCACAGCGAAAATTTCAAATAAACCGATTAATACTCCGTATAATAAACCTATGGATGAAAATATTCTATGTGTCCCAAAAACCCCATCTATTATTATTTCTATGAGTTCAATATTTATTATAATAAAACCTAAGTAAACAATCATATGAAGCAAACCAGCTATAGGCCTACTAACCATTTTGGATTGACCTAGAGCTATTCTAGCCATATTTTTCCATCTCTGAGGTCTGTTGGTTATAGGATCTGTTTTACCCTTACCTAAATTTATATTTCTTCTCAATCTTTTTAAATTTATGATGAAAACACCTAATGATGAAATCAAAAGAACAGAAAAAATTATGTTTGGAATGTATTGCAATTAGTTATTCTTTTTAAAGTCTTTGTTTTTTTTTCCGAACACTGAAAAATTAATATATCTACTTGGATTTAGTTTTACGTCCTCGATTAATATATTAAGCTCATTAGTGGCTTTTTCAAGATTTTCATAAATTAATTTATCTTGAATAAGCATTCCCATAGTACCGTTGGAATTATTTAAATTTTTAGATACTTTGTTAAGATTTATGACAAGTTCATTCAAATTATTAGTTAAATCACTAATATCTTTTTTGGAAACAGAATCAGTTATAGATTTTAGGTTATTACTTGTATCTTTTAGATCATTAATAGTACGTTCAATACCTGGCGCACTTTTTTCAATCAAATCTGAAACTTTTTGTGAGGTATTTGAGAGACTCTGAGTTAGTAAAGAAAATTCCTTAATACTTGACTTAAGTTCAGTCTTAGTTTCCTCATCAAATAACTTGTTAACGTTTTCAAAAACTACTTCAGCACTTTGCATTACAGACTCGAGTTGTAACTGAACTTGTGGTAAAATTTGATTTACGAGCTCTGTCAGGCCAGGTTTTAAAACTCCCTTTAAAAAATCTCCGTCTAAGGCAATTGTTGAATCATTTTTATAATCAGGGATTATTGCTATTGCCTTTCCCCCAATCAATCCTGTCTCGTACAGTTCAGCAGTGCTGGTTTTTGGAAAAATAACATCATTTTCAATAATTATGTCAACTATGAGTTCTCTAGTATTTTCTCGATTAAAATTTATTTTATGAACCTTACCTATTTTAAATCCGTTGAGTGTTACTGGATTTGACACTGATAGTCCATCAACTTTGGAATAAGTAACCTTAAATTTCCTATTTTTTTCAAATAAATTTATTCCCTTTAGGTAATTATATGAAAAAACACTCATCATTATTCCGATAATAGCCAAAAAACCAATTTTTATTTCCTTGTTTAATTTCATTTAATAATTCTCAGTTTATATAAATTTACTTATTTACTAATCAACTTCAAATAGTTTACCGTTTTTAAAACCAACGATATATGCATTTGGATAACCGCTTCGTCTTGCAAATTTTTTCTTCTTTTTAATATCAGTAAGATTTTTTGAACTTGAATAGAAGTACTTATACAAAGAACCTTGTTTTATCCTAGTTAAGTCATTTAACCCCTTAAAGTTATACGATTTTAATTCCAGTTTTCTTTTACCTGCAGCTATTTGAACCTTGTATATAACTATATCAGAATTTTGCGATTGAGCTATGTTATTTTCATAATAATTAATGGCTTTTTTGTATTTTTTGATGGCTTTGTAAATGCTATTTGATATTTCAGCCTGTCCTTTTTTTGAGTTTAAATAGTCACCTTCTTTTTTGTTAGTCATAAAACCAGCTTCAATTAAAATACTAGGCATATATGTGTTATGAAGCACCCAAAAACCAGATTGTTTTACTCCTCTGTTTTTGATTTTTAAATCTTTTGTAAAATTTTCTTGAACAAAACTCGCAAGTAAAATACTTTGATCTAGATATTCCTCTTGCATGAGTGTAGTTCCAATTAGAGATTCAGTTGATGTTGGACTATAGTTTTCCTTATCCATTTGATAATGATCATCCAAAAAGATAATTTCGTTTTCCTTTTTAGCAATATTAAAATTAGCATTACTAACATGTAATCCGTAAACAAAAGTTTCTGAACCATGAACTGAACTATTATGAAATGCATTACAATGTATTGAAATAAAAAGGTCAGCATCAACATCATTTGCAATTTTAGCCCTTTGTCTTAGTGTTAAAAAAACATCTTTATCTCTTGTATAAATAACCTCATCACCACTATTTTCTAACTTCTTTCCTAAATCCAAAGCTATTTTTAATACGATGTCTTTTTCTTTAATTCCACTTTGATTCGGTCTTCCAGGGTCTTTTCCACCATGTCCAGCGTCAATTACTACTTTAAATTTGTTTTGAGAATCAAGTTCATTTATGTTTGAAAGACTTAAAGCAAAGAACATAATTATCCCTTTCGCTGTTAAACTAAGGTTAAAAAAAAGGGAGTTTAAGTAAACTTTAGTCATAAATTATGTATTATAGCCTTAAAATATACGTAAATTTATAGCTGTTTTTCAGTTATACTAATATACATTCAATAGGTTGAAATCAAACTTTTTCAAATTAATTTTATTGTTAAGTTATACATTGTTTATAAACATGAATAATTATGCATTCACACGTAATTATTCTATTGACACAATTGTTAAAAATGATTCAATTAATCAAAAAGATAAGTTGCTTTTAAGCAAAATCAACTATGAAGCTACCGACACAACTGCTATTAGCCCAAAAGATAAATTAATTAGATTATATAATAATGCTAAAATTACCTACGGGGATATGGAGATAACATCAGGAATCATTCTTGTAGATTATGAAAAAAATGAAATTTACGCTGGAAGAATTAAAGACTCTCTTGGTGAGTATACTCAATTGCCGATATTTAAACAAGGTCAAGATGAAATAAGACCAGATTCATTAAAATTTAACATGGATACTAAAAAGGCAATTATTTTTAATTCAAGAACAGAAGAAGCGGGTTTGAATATACTTTCAGAAAAAACCAAAAAGGAAAACGACTCGGTATATTTTATGAACAGAGCTAAATTTACAACCTCTGCAGACATTGATAATCCAGAATATTATTTTTTGCTTAGAAAGGCCAAGGTAATTCCTGGAAAAAAAATTATTACAGGACCCACCAATATGTATATTGCAGACGTGCCTACCCCAATTGGTCTGCCATTTGCTTATTTTCCTATTTCTAATAAAAGAAGCTCTGGTATAATTTTCCCCTCTTTTGGAGAACAAAATTCCCGAGGTTATTTTATTCAAAATGGAGGTTATTATCTGCCAATAAATGACAATTTAGATTTGACATTACTTGGTGATTATTATACAAACGGAAGTTACGGTTTTAGAGTTGAAAACACCTATTTCTATAGATATAAGTTTAGAGGAAATTTAAGTTTCAGATTTGAGAATTTAATACGTAGTGAAAGAGGCTTTCCAGACTATTCTAAAAGTTCCATATATAATTTGAGATGGTCTCACAGCAAAGACGCAAAATCAAATCCAAATTCAAGATTCTCTGCTTCTGTTAATTTAGGAAGTAGTAAATACTATCAACAATCTGTAAATCAAATGAATGCAGCTAATTTTTTGAATAATAGTTTGTCCTCATCCGTTTCTTATTCTAAAACTTTTCCGGGTGAACCTCAGGTAAATATTAGTTTGTCAGCTACACATTCACAAAACACTAATACCCAGGCCATTAATATGACTTTACCAACATTTCAAGGAAGTATATCTAGAATATATCCATTTGCTCCGAAAGGTGGAAGCAAACGAGGTGCAATTCAAAATATTAATTTTCAATATAATGTGCGTGGTGAAAACAGAATTTTAACCACTGATTCCTTGTTTTTTAAGAAGGAAATGTTTGAGTCAGCTAAATCAGGTTTTCAGCATTCAATTCCAATTAGTACTAACTTTAAACTATTTAAATACCTAAGTTTTTCTACAAGCGCTAACTTTAAAGAAACCTGGGTTTTTAAAACAATTAACAAGGACTATAACATACAATTACAGGAGGTGGAAACAACCGAAGATCGAGGTTTTGATTCATTTAGAACTTATAATTTCTCAACCTCACTAGGAACTACTGTATATGGAATGTATAATTTTTCTGAAAAAAGTAAAATTAAAACAATTAGGCATGTTATGAGACCTTCGGTAAGTTATGGTATTTCACCAGCTTTTAATCAGTATTATGACACATATGAAGTAGTTTCCGCAGATGGATTGACCACTTCTGATATAGAATATTCTAGATTTGAAGAATCTATATTTGGAATACCCAATAAGAATTATGCAAGCTCAATGTCCTTATCATTAAATAATAATATCGAGGCAAAAGTAATTGATAAAGAAAGTGAAGAGAATGAATTAAAAAAAATAGTATTACTAAATAATTTAAATTTTTCTACTTCTTACAACTTAGCCGCAGATTCTTTGAATTTATCACCAGTTAGAATGAGCGGAGGAACACAATTATTTAAAAATAAAATGAATGTGAATTTTGGAGCAACACTAGATCCTTATACGCTAGATGAAAATAATGTTAGAATTAATAAATTTAATATTAATAATAATGGAGGTTTATTTAGACTAACAAGTGCCAATCTAACCTTTAATTATTCTTTAAATAACAGTAGTTTGGAGAAAGAAGAAGAAACAAATGATTCATCAATAAACGAATCTCTTAGAAACGGAGGAAGAGATGATGATTTATTCGGAAGGGCTATGGATACCTCATCATCAGATTTTATGGATACTCAGGATGAGGAGGAGGAGGTATTAAGTGACTTATATTCTTATAAAATACCATGGTCATTAAGGCTGGCATATGCGGTAAATTATAATAATTCTATAGGGCAAAATGAAATTTCCTCTCATTCGTTAATGTTTTCTGGAGATGTAGAATTATCTCCCAAATGGAATGCAGGTATATCATCTGGTTATGATTTTAAAAATCAGGGTATCACTTACACTCAATTAAGATTTGAGAGAGACTTACTAAGTTGGAGGATGAACTTTAGCTGGATACCTTTTAGTGCAAATAAATCATGGAATTTCTTTATTGGAATAAAAAGCGGGATGCTCAGTGATATTAAATACGATAAAAGAAGACAAAGAGATAAAATATTATAAATTTATACTATGAAAAAAATAATAAAAACGGACAATGCTCCAAAACCGATAGGACCTTATAATCAAGCTGTAATAGCTGGAAATTATTTATTTATTTCTGGACAGATTGCTTTAAATCCAAAATCAGGAGATTTAATTGTTAATTGTATCGAAGATGAAACTCAACAAGTTATGGAAAATTTAAAAGCTATTTTAACAGAAGCCTCACTAACATTTGAGAATGTTGTTAAAACAACTATATTCCTTTCCAGTATGGATAATTTTAAATCCGTAAATGAAATCTATGGTTCTTATTTAAAAGATGAAACTGCACCAGCACGTGAAACAGTTGAAGTCAGTAAATTACCAGTAGGAGTTAATGTTGAAATATCAATGATCGCTATTTTGTAATTGTCTTTTGTGAAAATTTAGTAATCCATCGATTGGTTTTCTAATTATATTACCAGCTTTCAAATTATATTCTTCTAAGCATTTTTGAAGCTCTTCTTTCAAGTAAAATGAAATCGAACCAACAAAATGTATAGGAATATTTTTTGCGTCAGAAAATTGTAATATTTGTCTTTCGATAAACAGATTAAAACCTCTTTTAATCAGAGATTGTCCATAATCTGAATCCTTATTTTGAATTAAAAATTTAGCAAAAGTTGCTAGGTAAGTATTTGGATTAGGTTGCTTGTAAAGATTGTCTTTAATTGTTTCCGCATCCAAATTAAACTCATTACTAAATTTTTTAGCTGTATCTTCAGGAATTCTATTAAAATAATAATCTCTTAACATTTGTCTCCCAAAATAATTTCCGCTAGCGTCATCCATTAAAATATATCCTAATGATATAACCCTTTGATCAATATTTTCTCCATCAAAATATGTGCAATTTGAGCCTGTACCTAAAATACAAACAATTGATTTTGAATTTATTTCCGCTGTTGAATATATGGCTGCATATGTGTCTTCTTTTATAGAATAATATTTACAGTTTGTGAATATATCTTCAAATACGTTTTTAATTAAAACTCTAGGGGGTTCTGTTCCACAGCCTGCTCCATAAAAATGTATTTCTTCCACATCTTTTCTAAACTTATATAATTCAAAGTTATTTACAATCCTTTCTTTTAGTATATGATTTGTTAAAACTTGAGGATTAAGCCCAAGAGTTTGTGTTTCAAATAACGTTTCTCCGCTTTTATTTATTGAAATCCAATCGGTTTTTGTTGAACCGCTATCTACAATTAAAATCATATTGATATTTTATTGGTGGTTGGTTTAATGTAATTACCCTTGGTTGTGGATTTTATGAATAAGTTCAACAAGTTTTGTTGAATATCCGTATTCATTATCATACCAAGAAATTATTTTAAAAAATGTAGAACTCAATTCTATACCTGCATTTGCATCAAAATTACTAGTAAATGGTGAACCAACATAATCTTGTGAAACTACTGCTTCTTCAGTGTAGCCTAATACACCTTTTAGTTCATTTTCACTTGCATTTTTAAATTTCTCTTTAATTTCATCATAAGAGGTGCTTTTTTCTAAAACAACAGTTAAATCAATAACAGATACATTAGCTGTTGGAATTCTAAAGGCCATTCCTGTAAGTTTTCCGTTTAATTCTGGAATTACCTTTCCTACCGCTATTGCTGCGCCTGTTGAAGATGGTATAATATTATTTAATGCAGACCTACCTAGTCTATAATTTTTTGCTGGTCCATCTACAGTCATTTGAGTAGCTGTGGCTGCATGGACTGTTGTCATTAAACCTTCTTTAATGTTAAAGTTGTCATGTAAGATTTTTGCCACAGGAGCAAGACAATTCGTCGTACAAGATGCATTAGAAACTATTTTGTGATCTTTTGTAATCTCATCACTATTAACACCCATAACAAACATTGGAATGTCTTTTGAAGGAGCTGATACAGCAACTTTTTTTGCTCCAGCATCGATATGTAGCTGAGCTTTCTCCATAGTTTTAAATATTCCAGTACATTCAGCAACAACATCAATGTTTAATGCTCCCCAGTTGATATCCAATGGGTTTTTTTCTGCTGTGACCCTAATTTCACTTCCATTTACAATTAGACAATTTTCCTTTGTAGAAATTTTGTCATCTAATTTGCCATGAACTGAATCATATTTCAAGAGATAAGCTAGGTGTTCAACATCTAATAAATCATTTACAGCAACGACGTCTATATCATCTCTATTTAGTATTGCTCTGAATGTTATTCTTCCAATTCTACCAAAACCATTAATTCCTACTCTAATCTTACTCATTTTATTTATTTAATTTATATTGACATTATATCACTGACTTTTAAAAGTTCAGTATTTATTTTTGTAATTCCTTTTATTGCTTTTTTGAAAGGAGTAATTTCAACAATATTATTTTGTAAACCAACCATAATATTACTTTCACCCTTAATCATCAGTTCAACAGCTTTAACCCCTAACCTACTGGCTAAAACTCTGTCAAAGCATGTAGGAGAACCACCTCTTTGCATATGACCAAGTACAGAAACTCTTGCGTCATAATCAGGTAAATGTTTTTCCACATATTTTTTTAATTCATATACATTCTCCCCGGTATCATCTCCTTCAGCAACGACTACTATACTAGACGATTTTCCTGTTTTTTTACTTCTCTTTAAAGATTGGATTAACCTTTCTTCACCCAAATTTTCTTCAGGTATTAATATTTCTTCTGCACCCGAAGCAACACCTGTGTTAAGAGCTATATGACCAGCATCTCTGCCCATTACTTCAACAAAGAACAATCGATTATGTGAACTCGCGGTATCTCTAATCTTATCAATAGCACTCATAACTGTATTACAAGCAGAATCAAAACCAATTGTATGAGAGGTTCCAAAAATATCATTGTCAATTGTTGCAGGAATACCGATGACAGGAAAGTTATTTTCTTCACCAAATATCAAACCCCCAGTAAATGTTCCGTCACCGCCAATTACAATTAAACCATCAATATTATTGAATTTTAAATTTTTAAATGCCTTATCTCTTCCTTCTTTAGATCTAAAATCTTTAGATCTTGCCGTTTTTAAGATTGTTCCACCCTTATTAATTATACCCTTAACACTTCTTGCATTTAACTCAATCATTTTACCATTTATTAAGCCATCGTATCCTTTGTAAAAACCCATCGGGGTTATACCTTTGTAGACGCATGTACGAACAACTGATCTAATGGCAGCATTCATCCCCGGTGCATCTCCACCAGACGTGATAATAGCGATTTTTTTAAGGGATTTATCCATCCCTGTAAATATAATAATCTATTAGATTAATCATAAGCATTTTTTTAAATCTTTTTTTAATTAAAAAAGTAACTATAAATTTGAAGTATGAATGATGAGATTTACATTTTAGCAATTGAAACATCTTGTGACGATACTTCTATAGCAATAATGAAGAATAATGCAGTGTTGGCAAATATAGTCTCTAGTCAGCAAATTCACGAACTTTTTGGAGGTGTAGTCCCAGAATTAGCATCAAGAGAACATGACAGATTAATTGTACCTGTTCTAAGAGAGGCCTTACACAAATCTAAAATATCTCTGAATCAAATCGATGTTATTGCATATACGAGAGGTCCGGGGTTACTTGGTTCATTGCTAGTTGGAAGCTCATTTGCAAAATCTTTATCACTTTCTCTAAATATTCCCCTAATCGAAATAAATCATATGCATGCTCATATTTTATCAATATTTATTGAGGATAATATAGACAAGCCTGAATTTCCTTTCATAGCATTAACAGTGTCCGGTGGTCACACCCAATTAGTTCTTGTTGAGAGCCCTATAAAATTCACTGAAATTGGAACAACTCTAGATGATGCTGCCGGGGAAGCATTTGATAAGTCAGGGAAAATTCTTGGTTTGGATTACCCTGCTGGACCTACAATTGATAAAATCTCAAAAAAAGGTGATCCAAATAGATTTATTTTTGCAAAACCTAAGGTCAAAGGTTTAAATTTTAGTTTTTCTGGATTAAAAACTAATTTTAAAAATTTTATCAATTCAAAATCGGAAGATTTTATAAAAAATAATATAAACCATCTCTGTGCTTCCCTACAACACACTATTGTTGAAATTTTGATTGAGAAAATTTTAAATGCCCAAAAAACATATGGAATTAATGATTTTGTTGTTTGCGGAGGTGTTTCTGCAAATTCGTATTTAAGACAAAAACTTTTGTATTTAAAAGATTCGCAAAATATAAAATCTTACCTTCCCAATGTTAGCTATTCAACAGATAACGCAGCCATGATTGGAGTAAATGCTTATTATAAGTTTAAATATTCTATTTTTGGTGAACTAAGTGATCAAAGCATTTCTAGATATCCTGTATAATGAATTTATTTTATTCTAATAATATTGATAACGAAAAAGGTCAAATTTCTCTTACTGATCAGGAAAATAGACATTTGATAAAAGTTCTAAGAAAATCAATTGGTGAAGTAATAAGTGTAACAGATGGTGTCGGCAATACATACAAGTGTAAAATAATTAATACAGATAAAACTTCATCAACTCTTTCGATAATTAATATTGATAAAAATGATTCAAATTTTCCTAAGCTTAGTATAGCTATTTCTTTAACAAAAAAAACAAATCGTTTTGAATGGTTTTTGGAAAAAGCTACTGAAATAGGAATTCATGAGATTACACCCATAATTTCTGAACATACAGAAAAATCTAATTTAAATATTGATAGGTCAAATAAATTATTAATTTCTGCAATGAAGCAATCCTTACGATCCAGATTGCCAATATTAAACACACCAATAAGTTTTGAGGACTATTTAATTGAGAAAAAATGCGGAGAAAATAATTTTATTGCTACATGTAAAAAAAATAATTACTCATTATTTGAAAAAAAATTGATCAAAGGTTTCCCTGCTAATGTTTTAATTGGTCCTGAGGGTGGATTTTCAAACAATGAATTAAATTTTGCAAAAAACACTAACTTTATGCCAATATCACTTGGAAACTATAGATATAGAACTGAAACAGCTGGAATTGGCGTATGCATGATTTTTTCACTAATTAATAAATAAAAATATGAATTCAGGAGACCTTGTTAAGTCAGTGATTAAATTATCATTAATTGCACTTTTAATATTTGTTCTATTTAAATTGAAATTAGGTTTATTATATGTGTTTATAGCCTTAATTTTAACCTTAATTGTCAACCCTTTAAACAAACTATTTTTTAAAAAACTCAAGCTTAGTAAAACTTTTTCATCTGTTATTTCAATTACTTTCCTGATTTCATTTTTTGCTATGATTATCGGATTAATTGTTCCAGTTTTAACCAAACAAGGTCAAAACCTTTCACTCTTGAATAATAAGGAGTTTAGGGCAAATTTTGATTCAACTATTACAACGATAAATAATTATTTTGAAAATCAACAATTAAGTATTTTTGATTTTTTCACAGACTTAAATATTATCTCAGATATTGATTTTAGTTTTGTTACTCAACTTTTCAATTCTATTATTTCACAAATAGGAAGCTTGAGTATAGGTATTCTTTCTGTTTTATTTATTACTTTTTTCTTCTTAAAAGATGGAAACAAAATCTTTGAAAACTTTATAGATTTTTTTCCAAGTAAACAAAGTGCTAAATTAAAAGCTTCTTTTGACACAATAAATTCCCTTCTGACTAGATATTTCACTGGTGTTTTGATACAGGTTGTAATTCTTTTTGTTTTCTATTATACACTTCTTCTTATTCTTGGTGTAGATAATTCATTTGTTATCGCCTTTATTTGTGCTATCCTAAATATTATTCCATACTTGGGCCCGTTAATAAGTGTAATCTTAATGATTGTTTTATCCATAACAAGTAATTTAGATAATATTGTTTTAGATAATTACATATTTAATTCCGTGTTTATTTTTGTTGGTTTTTCAATTATTCAATTTGTCGACAATTTTTTTCTTCAACCTTATATATTTTCATCTTCGGTAAAATCACATCCTCTAGAGGTTTTTATTGTAATTATATTTTCTGGAATTCTTTTTGGCATTTTCGGTTTGATTATAGCAATACCACTATACACAACATTGAAGGTAATTTTTGTAAGCTTTTTTGATATTAAGAAAATAATATCAAATCTTGTTAAATAATTCATTACTTCAATTGCTTCGTTGTAATTGAGATTATTAAATACGCGTGTATAATCATAAAAAATCCCCACTTTTGAAAGTGAGGATTGCTCTGTGATCGCGAAAGGATTCGAACCTTTGACCGTCTGCTTAGAAGGCAGATGCTCTATCCAGCTGAGCTACGCGACCTTACTAAAAATGTCGGGGTGGCAGGATTCGAACCTGCGACCTCCGCGTCCCAAACGCGGCGCGATAACCGGGCTACGCTACACCCCGAGATGGCGGAGAGACAGGGATTCGAACCCTGGCGACGTTTGCACGTCGACAGATTAGCAATCTGCTCCATTACCACTCTGGCACCTCTCCAATACTCTTAATAGTATTTATAAAATGCGGTTGCAAAAATAGTTTTTCATTACTAACAACGCAACTATAAACAATATTTTTTTAATTACTATTTTTAGGGTATTCAATTCTGACGTGATAAATGTTTTTCAATTTTTCTTTTAAAACACTTTTTATGGTTGAAATATTTTTAAAAGTTAATTCACAATCAACAAACTGATCTTCTTCAATTTGTTTATCAATAATAGTTTCAACAAAATTATCAATTTTTGAATTATCAGGTTTGTCTAAACTTTTAGTAGCAGCTTCTACCGAGTCACACATCATAACAAGAGCCATTTCAATACTAAATGGTTTAGGTCCATCATAACAAAACTCATCTTTACTTTTTACCCCATCCTCATCAAGATGTTTAGAATAAAAATATGATATTAAATTAGTCCCATGATGAGTCCTTATAAAATCAATTATCCTTTCAGGTAAACCCGCATTTTTGGCAATATTAACACCATCTTTTACATGATCTTTTATAATCCCTACACTTTTTTCAGAATTTAGTTTATCATGAGGATTTTGTTCTGAAAGTTGGTTTTCTATAAAGTATGATGGATTATTGATTTTTCCTATATCATGATGTAATGCACCTACACGTGATAGTAATGCGTTTGCATTAATTTTATTTGCACAAGCTTCAGCAAGGTTTGCAACATTTAAAGAATGATGAAAAGTCCCAGGTGCCTTGTCAGATAATTCTTTCATTAGTTTTGAATTTGTGTCAGATAATTCTAAAAGGGAAACATCAGAAACCAAACCAAATAATTTTTCATATATATAAATTAAAGGATATATGAATAAGGTTAGTAAACCACATAATATAAATAGTAAGAAATTAAACATTGGCAAGTTTTCAATACTTCCTTCATGAATTACGTAAAATGAGAAATAAGCTAACATGTAAACAAATGTTATCTGAGCTACAGCTATAAAAAGATTTGCTCTTTTGTATATGTTGTCAGAAGTTAAAATGGTTACTACACCAGCAATAATATTAAGAAAAATAAACTCATAACTATTTGGCACTACAAAACCTAACAACATAATTGTTACTGAATGAATAAAAAAAGCAATCCTAGAATCAAAAAATGCTTTAAATAATAAAGGAATAATACAAAGAGGTATAATGTAAACGTAATTGGAGTTAAAGTCTATTACCCATGTAGTAATCAGAATGATTAAAGTGATATTAAAATAAACAAAAGCTATTCGGTTATTATTTTCATAAATTTCTTTTTCAAATTTTCTGATAAATAGCACAATCATCAGTAATGATAGTATAACCAATAGTGAGTATGCTGTGACAATTAAATAAATATCAGAAAATGATCCATCATTAACTTCATATTCTCTTTTTAAGGATTCCAGTATATTTAGCTTTTCCCCTTCAACAATTTCTCCTTTGGAAATAATTAATGTTTCTTTTTCAATAAATCCTCTGTTGGGAGATATTTTACTTTCGGACTCCTCTAATGCCTTTACGGACAATGACTCGTTAAAACTAAGATTCGGAGCTACTAGATCAAATACAACCGAAATTATTTCGGATTTATATATTTCTGTATCGTATTCTAGGATTTTATTATTTATAAATAGAAGTAAACTCTCGGGTTTAATAAGAAGATCAAAATCGGTTAATTTAATCTGTTTGTTGTCTAAAAGAATTGAAATTGTTTGATTTTTGTTAAAATCAAAATTCTCATCTAATAAGCCCGTATTATAAACATCATTTATGATTTTTACAGAATATTTTTTAATTATTTCTAGATCAACATTTTTATAATTTATAAAAAGAGTATCATCGTTTAACTCTTTAAATCTTTTGGTAATTCTCTTCTCAGAATTAGTTTTTGATGTTGTATCAATTTCAAAAAAAAGTGGAGTATTTAATTTTACATCTTCAATCTCACTATTAATTTCATCAGAAGATTTTTTAATAGCAAAATCAAAAGGTGCATACAGGTTTTCCGATTGCCAAGGTCTTCCATTCTCAAAGCTATATTTAAATTTTCCGCTTTTTGGAAAGAAATAAATAATTAAAAAAGCAGAAAGAATAAAAAGGAGTATTCGAAAAAGTCTTGAAAATCCTTTATTTATTTTATTAAATAGTTTTCCCATAATATTGATTTAATAAATTTACTAAATATTTAAAGGTTTAATACAATTTTTAATTTATTAACTTTATTAAAAGAAATTTATGATGAACGAAGTAGTTATTGTAAGTGCTGTAAGAACACCTCTTGGTTGTTTTATGGGATCTTTATCTGATCTGTCAGCTGTAGATCTGGGTATTCAGGCTGTTAAAGGTGCATTAAGAAAGATAAATCTAGACAAATCATTTATTGATGAGCTAATAATCGGACATGTTTTACAAGCTGGATGTGGTCAGGCACCAGCAAGACAAATTGCTGTCGGGGCTGGTTTAAAGACTCAAATACCTTGTTTCAGTGTAAATAAGGTTTGTTCATCAGGCTTAAAAGCTGTCGATTTAGCTTTTCAGTCCATAGCCCTTGGTAAAAATGAAATAGTTGTTGCCGGGGGAGTTGAAAGTATGAGTAATTCTCCTCATTATTTAAATTTAAGAAAGGCTACTAAGCTTGGTAATTCCTCATCAATTGATGGTATGATGAATGATGGTTTGACAGATGTTTACAGTAAAAGCTCTATGGGGGTATTAGCAGATAATTGTGCTGGTAATTATTCTATTTCTAGAGAATCTCAGGATGAATATGCTATTAATTCGTACATGAAATCAATAAAATCAACAGAAAATAATTTTTTTTCAGATGAAATTATACCCATTTTTTACAAAGACAAAAGAGGAAATGAAATAGTAATTGAGAAAGATGAGCAGATTTCAAAAGTAAAATTTGATAAGATACCTAAACTTTCACCTGCATTTGTTAAAAATGGATCGGTTACAGCCGCTAATTCTTCGCCGATTAGTGACGGTGCTTCAATTTTAGTTTTAATGAGTTTAAAAAAAGCAAAAGAAATGGATCTAAAACCTTTGGCTAAAATTATTGATTTTCATGATGCAGCAATTGAACCTAACAAGTTTACCATCGCTCCTTCAAAGGCCATAAAGGAATTAGCTCTTAAAACCAACAGTAATTTAGATGATATTGATTTATTTGAAATCAATGAAGCTTTTTCCATGGTTCCATTAGTTAACACGAATATTCTAGGTTTAGATGATAAAAAGGTAAATATCAATGGAGGTGCCGTTTCTTTAGGTCACCCCCTTGGGTGTTCTGGAGCTAGAATACTTACTACTCTAATTCATAATTTACACAGGCTCAAAAAGAAAAAAGGAATTGCTGCCATTTGTAACGGCGGAGGAGGTGCTTCTTCAGTACAGATTAAAATTTAATTTTCTATGATACTTGGAATTTGTAACCTCAGTATTGTTCCGGTGCGGATTGTAGATTCTGATAAATCAGAAATGATCAATCAACTCATTTACGGAGATATAATCGAAATTTTGGAGGAAAAAGAAAAATGGGTAAAAATAAAGTCAGTATTTGATGATTATACTGGATGGATTGATATAAAACAATATTTTAAAATTGATGATAATATTAGGTTAGATCTAAACAAGCCTGTTTATAGTGTGAGTTTGGTTGAATTTATCGAAAATGATAACAATGAATTAGTTACAATTCCGATTGGCTCAGATATATCAAATATTTCATTAATGAACCATAAATTTGATGGAAAAACTATTTCTGGTAAAAACAATCGAAATTCTATTGTAAATACAGCTTTATTGTTTTTAAACTCACCTTATCTTTGGGGAGGTAAAACACCTTTTGGTATTGACTGTTCTGGTTTTACCCAGATGGTTTATAAAATAAATGGATACAAGCTATCTAGAGATGCTAAAGATCAAGCGAATCAAGGAAAAACTTTAAGCTTTATTGAGGAATCAGAAGCTGGTGATTTAGCATTTTTTAACAATGACGAAGGTGATATAATACATGTAGGCATTATACTACAAAACAATCACATAATACATGCAAGCGGAAAAGTTAGGATTGATAGAATAGATCATATTGGTATTTACAATAATGATCTAAATAAGCATACTCATTCTCTACGTTATATTAAGAAAATTATATAACTATTTATTTTCTAAATCAGCAACAATAGTTTTGTACTTGTTTTCGGACTCAACATCCCCGAGGGCTGAAAAAATATTTTTCAGAGTTCTAGCAGCATTAAGATTATCATTTTCAAGTTCATAAACTTTTTCCAAATAAGGAATGGCACTTTGATACAGGTTTTCCCTTTCTATTTTAAGCTCATCATATCTGTTGTAATCTGCGGTACTCATTCCTAAGGAATTCATTTCTTCAATTATCGCACCTTCTTTTTCTAAGGTAAGTGCTGCAGCATTTAAATAAGCTTTAGTGTATGATGGGTCCATAGCTATTGCTTTATTATAATAATCAACAGCCTTTTCAAGATCCCCTTTGTCTGCGTTTACTACTCCAAGATTAAAAATTAAATCAACATTATTTGGTTCAATTTCTAGTGCTTTAGTAATTAAACTTTGATACATGTCAACCTCACCCATCTCCCACATAATATTAGATTCAAGTAAAATCAAATTAATGTCAAGTGGATCTATTGATTTGGCTTTTTCTAAAAATTTCAGTGAGTTATCAAAATCTTCTTTCGTTCTATAGATCGCAGCTAAAGATCTTAAAATATCAATTTCTACAGATTTAGCCATTTCATCTCTTGGTGAAATATGTGTTGTTAGAACATCTACTGAAAAGTCACGTGATTTCATATCCTGAAAAACCTGCTCTTTTCCAGATTCCTTTTCGGTAGCATAGTAATTTATTGAAATACCTGTATAACCTAAATCAATCAATTTTTCATAAAAGTTTAAAGCTACATCATAAGATTTAGCCTCGGTTGCTACAAGGGCTGCGTTATATAAATAAAGAGTATCACTTTTGGAAACATTATAAGCTGCTTCTAAACTTTTATATGATAATTCATAATCTTTAATTTCAAGAGCAGATCTCGAATCATTAACAAATGAATTAAATAAATTAGTTAAAATATCATCGATTTTTGTAGAATATATTTTCGAACCTTCTTCTTCTATTTTTTTTGCATAATTAAAATTTTCAATACTAGATAATTTATTTTCAAAAGAGCTTTCTCCATTTTGATAATTAGCAAGACCGCTTAAGTAATAAAATTTTGCTTTGGTTTTATCATCAGCAGAACCGATTAAATCATTTAATGATTCAAGTATATTTTTTGCTCCAGTATAATTATTAGATTTTATTAGCTTTTCTGCAGTTTTTAGTTCTTTTTTTTGACCAAAACTAAAGTGTGTTATGCTAATAGTTATGAGAATTAAAATTAATTTTTTCATTATTCTTCGTTTGAATTATTTTCGTCAATTATTTCAATATTTTCTTCATGATTTTCCTCGTCTTCTTCATGAACAACTTTTGCAACAGCTGCGATAGAATCACTTTCTTTCAAATTTATCAACTTTACTCCTTGAGTTGCTCTTCCCATAACTCTTAGGTTCTTTACAGCCATTCTAATAGCTATCCCGGACTTATTTATAATCATAAGTCCATTAGTGTCATCAACATTTTTAATAGCCACTAAATCGCCTGTTTTTTCTGTGATGGAAATTGTTTTTACTCCTTTTCCACCTCTATTAGTTATTCTGTAGTCTTCAAGTCTCGATCTTTTACCATAACCATTTGATGAAACAACAAGTATATTACTTTCCATATCATTTACAGACACCATTCCGATAACTTCATCTTTATCATGTTGTAATCTAATACCTCTAACACCAGAAGCATTCCTTCCCATTGGTCTTGTTTTAGCTTCTTCAAACCTTATCGCTTTTCCTGATTTTAATGCAAGCATTACCTGGCTGTTACCATCTGTTAATTTTGCTTCAAGTAGCTCATCATTTTCTTTTATAGTTATTGCATTTATTCCGTTTGATCTAGGTCTAGAATATTGTTCTAAAGAAGTTTTTTTAACCTGACCTTTTTTAGTTGCCATTATCACATAATGAGAATTTATATAATCCTCATCTTTTAAATCTTTTGTACAGATAAAGGCTTTGACTTTATCATCTTGTTCAATATTAATTAAATTTTGTATGGCTCTACCCTTAGAGGTCTTACTTCCTTCTGGAATTTCATAAACTCTCATCCAAAAGCATTTGCCTTTTAGGGTAAAAAATAGCATGTATTGATGATTGGTTCCAATAAAAATATCTTCTAGAAAATCTTCATTTCTTGTTGTTGATGCCTTCTGACCAACCCCTCCTCTATTTTGAATTTTATATTCATCTAATGAGGTCCTTTTAATATATCCTGCATGTGAAATTGTAATAACAACTTTCTCATCGGGAATCATATCCTCAATTGAAAGATCGCCTCCGGCATATTCTATTACAGATCTTCTTTCATCTCCGTATTTGTCCTTGATTTCATTTAGTTCAGCTGAAATGATATTCATTCTTCTGTTCTCATTTTCAAGAATATCCTTTAAATCTTCAATAAGCTTTTTAATTTCTTCATATTCAGATCTAAGTTTATCTTGTTCTAACCCGGTTAATTGTCTTAACCTCATCTCAACAATTGCCTTTGCTTGAACTTCAGAAAGCTTGAACTTCTTAATTAAGTTATTTCTAGCATCCTCGGCATTTTTTGAAGCCTTTATTAAAGCTATTACATCATCAATATTGTCCGAAGCAATTATTAAACCTTCGAGTATATGACATCTATCTTCCGCTTTTTTTAATTCAAACTTAGTTCTTCTAACCACTACATCATGTCTGTGATCAACAAAATGCTTGATCATTTCCTTTAAATTTAGCATCTGAGGACGCCCTTTTACAAGAGCAATAGTATTTACACTAAAAGAAGATTGAAGTTGACTGTATTTATATAATTTATTTAAAACAATATTAGGAATTGCATCTCTTTTTAAAACAAATACAATCCTCATCCCATTACGGTCAGATTCGTCCCTTATTGTCGAAATTCCGTCTAATTTTTTATCATTAACTAAGTCCGCAATTTTTTTAATCATATCAGCTTTATTTACCTGATATGGAATTTCAGTAACTATAATAGATTCTCTTCCGTTAACTTCTTCAATCTCTGCTTTCCCTCTAATTACTACCCTACCTCTTCCAGTATGAAATGCTTCTTTAACACCATCATAACCGTGAATAATTCCACCAGTAGGAAAATCAGGAGCTTTAACATATTGCATTAAACCGTCAATATCAATTGAATTGTCTTTAATATATTCTAAGGTACCGTTAATTACCTCAGTTAGATTGTGTGGTGGTATATTGGTCGCCATACCTACTGCAATACCTGAAGCACCATTTACAAGTAGCGCTGGAATCTTTGTAGGCAAAACAGTTGGTTCCTTTAAAGTATCATCAAAATTTAATTTATAATCAACTGTATCTTTTTCTATGTCAGAAAGCATTTCTTCTGAAATTTTCTGCATTCTAGCCTCTGTATACCTCATGGCTGCGGGACTGTCACCGTCAACAGAACCAAAATTTCCTTGACCGTCAACAAGCATATATCTTAAACTCCACTCCTGAGCCATCCTAACCATGGTGTCGTAGATTGCTGAATCCCCGTGAGGATGATATTTACCCATTACTTCACCAACAATTCTAGCAGATTTTTTATGAGCGGTTGAAGCTCTAACTCCTAAATCATGCATTCCATATAAAACTCTTCTGTGAACAGGTTTTAATCCATCTCTAACATCAGGAAGTGCTCTTGAAACTATTACAGACATTGAGTAATCAATGTATGCGGATTTCATTTCATCTTCAATATTAATAGGTATTAATTTTTCGCCGTCATTCATAATAAAAAATTAGTTTAATTATATCATATAAATAGTAGTAAACAAATATAATAATTTAGCCAAATTATTGATCCCTTAATTGATTACTAAAATTGATAATTTATTAACAATTTACCTTCCATAAATTTTAAATAGTAATAGTGTTGTTTTAAAAAATCTTTATGATTATTTTTATACAAATTGTTTTTGTTATGGATGATAATTTTTCACCTAGAGTAAAAGACGTTATTACCTTTAGTAAAGAAGAGGCTCTAAGACTTGGTCATGATTTCATAGGGACTGAGCATTTAGTTCTTGGTATTATAAGAAATGGTGAAGGAAAGGCAATCGATATATTAAATTTTTTAGGTGTTGATTTAAATGAATTAAGAAGAAAAGTTGAATCTTTAAATCCAATAAATTTTGATAACGATGTTAAAGAATCATCTAAAAAAAACCTTCATCTTACAAGACAAGCTGAGCGTGCTTTAAAAACTACATTTTTAGAAGCTAAGCTATTTCAAAGTTCGTTAATCAATACTGCTCACCTACTGTTATGCATCTTAAGAAACGAGAATGATCCTACGGCAAAAATTTTCAATAACATGGAAGTTAATTATAATGTTGTTAAAGACGAGTATAAGTCTATCATAGGAAAAGATGACTTTTCTGAAGAAAGCGAAGCTGATCACTCTGAAACTGGTGAAATTGAGGATTTAAAGTCTTCAAAATCAAGTACGAAATCAAAATCTTCAAAAAAATCAAAGACTCCGGTTTTAGACAATTTTGGAAAGGATCTTACCTTAATGGCTGAAAATAACGAATTAGACCCAATAATTGGAAGGGAAGTTGAAATCCAAAGAGTTTCACAAATTCTAAGTAGAAGAAAGAAGAATAATCCCTTATTAATTGGTGAGCCAGGTGTAGGTAAATCCGCTATTGCAGAGGGATTAGCAATTAGAATTATTAAGAAAAAAGTTTCTAGAGTTTTATTTAATAAAAGAATAATCTCATTAGATCTTGCCAGTTTAGTTGCAGGGACTAAATACAGAGGTCAATTTGAAGAAAGAATGAAGGCTGTAATGAATGAGCTTGAAAAAAATTCTGATGTTATTCTTTTTATAGATGAAATTCATACAATTGTTGGTGCCGGTGGTGCAACAGGAAGTCTTGACGCTTCAAATATGTTTAAGCCTGCTCTTGCTAGAGGTACGATTCAATGTATAGGTGCTACTACACTTGATGAATATAGAAACTCTATTGAAAAAGATGGCGCACTTGAAAGAAGATTTCAAAAAATTATAGTAGAACAAACTAATGATGAAGAAACTCTAGAGATTCTTAAAAATATTAAAGACAAGTATGAAGACCATCATAATGTAATTTATACAGACGAAGCTTTGCTTGCTTGTGTTAAACTCACATCTAGATACATGACAGACAGGCACCTTCCCGATAAAGCTATTGATGCTCTTGATGAAGCTGGGTCAAGAGTTCATTTAACGAATCTTGATGTTCCTTTACATATCACTGATCTTGAGTCGGAATTAGACAATGTTAAAAATGATAAAAATCAAGCTGTAAAAAATCAAAAGTATGAACAAGCAGCAAGTTTCAGAGATAAAGAGAAAATAATTGAAAAAAAATTAAATAGTGCGCAAATTCTTTGGGAAGAAGAGTGTAAAAAAAACAAAGAGATTGTAAACGAAGAAAGCATTGCTGATGTGGTTTCAATGATGACAGGTATTCCTTTAAACAAATTAAAACAATCTGAGAGTAATAAATTATCTAATCTTACGTCAATAGTAAAGAAAAGTATTATTGGACAGGATAAAGCTATTGAAAAGGTTGTAAAATCAATCCAAAGAAACAGAGCGGGATTAAAGGATCCAAAGAAACCAATTGGCTCATTTATATTTTTGGGGCAAACAGGTGTAGGAAAAACTCAGTTAGCAAAGATCCTTGCAAAAGAATTGTTTGACTCTGAAGATGCGTTAATTCGCGTGGATATGAGTGAATATATGGAGAAGTTTGCAATTTCTAGATTAATTGGTGCTCCTCCAGGTTATGTTGGTTATGAAGATGGTGGTCAGCTTACAGAAAAGATTAGAAGAAAGCCTTATGCTGTAGTTTTGCTAGATGAAATAGAAAAGGCACACCCTGATGTGTTCAATATGCTTTTACAAGTTCTGGATGATGGGTTTTTGACAGATAGTCTTGGAAGAAAAATTGATTTCACTAATTGTGTTATTATTATGACATCAAATATTGGAGTTAAAAAGATTCAAGATTTTGGATCTGGTGTTGGATTTGGAACAACTGCGAAAAAATCTCAAGAACATTCATTTACGCAAAAGACTATTATGAATTCACTGCAAAAAAAGTTTGCTCCAGAATTTTTAAATAGAATCGATGAAGTCATAATTTTTAATTCATTGTCTGAACAAAACATTCATTCAATTATTGAAATTGAATTAGAAAAATTATACGAAAGGATTTATGAATTAGGCTATAAAATAAAACTGTCAAAAAAGGCTAAAGATTTTTTATGTAAAAAAGGTTACGATAAAAAATACGGAGCGAGACCGTTAAAAAGAACCATCCAAAAGCATGTTGAGGATCTAATAGCGGCAGAGATATTAAATTCTTCCATAAATGATGGAGATACAATTACGATCGACCATGTTTCTAAAAAATCTGAGCTATCTATTAAGATTAAAAATTCAAAAGAAACAAAAACATCAAAGAAATAAGTTTTTGATTTTATAATTTTTAATAAACTTATTTACTTTTTTAATTTCAACGAACATTATCTTATCATTTGAAATTTTCGGAGAAATAACCCTTAATTTCTTTAAAAATTCACTGATTACTTTAGAGGATTTAATAATATTAAAGTCTTTAGCTTGCGCTGCAGAAATCAATTCAATAGCTAGAATATCATAAAGATTAGAACATATTTCTCTTAATTGATTTGCTCCGTTAGCACCCATACTTACGTGGTCCTCTTGTCCGTTTGAGGAAGTAATTGAATCTATGCTTGAAGGAGTTGAAAATTGTTTATTAGCACTAACCAAACTTGCTGCAGTATATTGAATAATCATTAGACCGGAATTTAACCCCGGATTCTTTGTTAAAAAAGAAGGTAAGTTTCTTTTACCTGACATAAGATTAAAAGTTCTTCGTTCAGAAATATTTCCTAATTCTGAAAGAGAAATTTTTAAAAAATCAATTATTAGCGCCAAAGGTTGTCCATGAAAATTACCACCTGAAATTATTTTATTTTCGTTTGGAAAGATTAATGGGTTATCAGTTACAGAGTTAACTTCTATTTCAATAACCTTAGAGCAGTAATTTATTGAATCTAATGTTGCTCCATGAACTTGTGGTATACATCTAAACGAATAAGGATCCTGAACATCTTCTTTAGAGATTGAATCTATGCTGCTACCTTTCAAAAAGTTTAAAACCCTCTTTGAGACATCAATTTGGCCTTTTTGTGGTCTAATCTGCGATATAAGTTTATCAAAGGGCGACATATCGCAATTAAATGCCTCTAATGATATGCAAGAAATTTTATCTGCTAAATAAGAAATTCTGTATGCATCAAACAATGAATATAATAAAGAAGATAGCATAAACTGTGTTCCGTTAATTAATGCTAAGCCTTCCTTTAAACCAAGACTTATTTTTTTTAGAGAGTATTTCTTAAGAACTTTTTTGGAATTAATAACTTTCCCTTTATATTCAACCTCGCCTTCCCCTATTATTGGCAATGACATATGAGATAAAGGGGATAGATCCCCGGAAGCACCCAATGAACCATACTTATATACCACGGGAAATATATTGTTATTGTAAAAAAATAATAATCTTTCAACAGTTTCTAATTTAATTCCACTAAAGCCTTTAGATAATGAAATTATTTTTAGTAACATCATCAGCTTAACAATGTTAGACTCTACTTTTTCACCTGTTCCACAAGCGTGTGACTTAAGCAAATTACTTTGCAGAATTTCTAAATTATCATTATCTATTTTTACATTATGAAGATCTCCAAAACCTGTGTTTATTCCGTAAAATGGTTTGTTTTCATCTCTGATTTTTTTCTCTAAAAAAGACCTCGACTTGTTAATATTAGAAATAACCGTTTTTGACAGAGATAGTTTTTTATTCTTAAAAACTATATCATATATTTCTTCTATTGAAATATTTTTATTTTTTATTGTGTAGTTGGTCATTAAAAATATATTATGAACTAAAAATAGTTAAATTTGTTTCACACTAAAAATTAATTCTCTAAAACATAGTAATAGTGATGAAGAAAACCGCATTGTATGAAAAGCATTTAGAATTAAATGCTAAAATGATTGATTTTGCTGGATACCTGATGCCGGTACAATATGAAGGTGTTGTTGCTGAACATATTTCTGTAAAGAAAGATGTAGGTGTATTTGATGTATCTCATATGGGGGAATTTTACATTCATGGTGATAAGGCTGAAGAGTTTCTACAAAGTGTACTTAGTAATGACATTAGTATTCTTAAAAATGGCCAAGCACAGTACAATTGTATTCCAAACGAGTCTGGAGGCATTGTTGATGATTTAATTCTCTATAAATTTGAAACCAATAGATATATGCTAGTTGTTAATGCTTCAAATATCAATAAAGACTGGGAATTTTTAGCGAATAAAAATGTATTTGGTATCCAAATGATTAATGTATCAGAAGATTACTCCCTCATTTCTGTTCAAGGACCCAAATCAAAAAATGTCTTACAATCAATATTTGATTTTGATTTAGAAAGAGTTGGCTATTATCATTTTGTTTTTTTAGATGGTCTTATTATCTCTAACACTGGATATACTGGATGTGGAGGTTTTGAAATATATTGTAAAAATGAATTTGCATCAGATTTATGGGATAAAATTTTTAAGGCTGGTAAAGATTATAAAATTAAACCTATAGGATTAGCGGCCAGAGATACATTGAGATTAGAAATGGGTTTTTGTCTGTATGGAAACGATATTAATGATAATACATCCCCTATTGAGGCAGGGTTGTCATGGATAACCAAAACCAATAAAATATTCACCTCCTCCAATATATTTAAAAATCAAAAAGAAAAAGGAGTTAATAAAAAATTAATCGGTTTCAAGATGCTTGAAAAATCCATTCCAAGAAAAGATTATGAAATTTTAAATTCTGATCATAAAATAATAGGGATAGTTACTTCTGGAACGATGTCACCTTCGTTAAACTTTGGAATAGGTCTTGGTTATATTAATAGCGGATTTGAAGAAATTGATTCCGAGATTTTTATAAAAATTAGAAAGAACATAAAAAAAGCTATTATTGTTAAAACTCCATTCAAATAATTATGGGACGAGCATTTGAATTTAGAAAAGCTAGAAAAATGAAACGTTGGTCTGCCATGAGTAAGGCATTCACTAGAATTGGTAAAGATATAGTTATGGCTGTCAAGGATGGTGGTCCTGACCCCGACTCAAATTCAAAATTACGTGCAGTAATTCAAAATGCCAAGTCTGTTAATATGCCCAAAGATAATGTTGAGCGTGCAATTAAAAGAGCATCTGACAAATCACTTGGGGAATATAAAGAAGTTTTATTTGAGGGATATGCTCCGCATGGTGTTGCTATATTGGTAGAAACAGCAACAGATAATAATACAAGAACAGTTGCAAATATTAGAAGTTATTTTAACAAACACAATGGAAATTTAGGTACTTCAGGATCGGTATCTTTTATGTTTGATCATACCTGCAGCTTTAAAATAAATAAACTAAATATAGACATTGAAGAATTAGAATTAGAATTAATTGATTATGGAGCTGAGGAATTATTCACTGATGATGAGTCGATTTTAATTTATGCGTCGTTTGATTGTTTTGGAGAAATGCAAAAAATACTTGAGGAATTAGATCATGAAATAATTTCATCAAGTTTTGATAGAATACCAAACAGCTTTAAAGAAGTTTCTGAGAATCAAAAGTCAGAAATTGACAAGCTACTGGAAAAAATTGAAGATGATGATGACGTTCAAAATGTATTTCACAATATGAAATAGCCTAGTGTATCCGAAAGCTATTTTTTTCAACTTTACCTACTACCCCACTAAAAAAACCTTCTATGTATTCAAAGTCCTTCTTAATATCTTCACTTGGGTAAAAGGGGTCAGAAATAAAACTTTTTCTGTTTTTGTAGTCCATAGTAATCATTATGATCGGGACTTCTGCAGTTTTAGCTATATAATAAAAACCTGTTTTAAATTTTTTAACACTAGCTCTAGTTCCTTCTGGAGATAAGGATATTCTAAACTCTTTCTTTTTATCAAATAGATTCGCAATGTACTGAACAAGATTGTTTTTTGAAGATCTGTTAACAGGAATTCCACCATAATATTTTAAGAAAAGAGAGGTTGGAAAGACAAATAACTCTTCTTTAGCTAAAAAATTTGACTTAAAACCAATTGCACCCTTTACAAATAAACCTAAAAAAAGATCAAACCAATGGGTATGGGGAGCAGAGATTAATACTGCCTTTTTAACCTTATCCTTTGAAAGGTTTTTATTACCCGTAATCTTCCAACCTAATATATAGATCAAGATTAATTTAGATAGAGCCTTTTTCATTTATCATTTTTCTTGCCATTTCTAAATCTTCTAAAGTATCAATACCGATAAATTTTTCGTCAGATTCAATCATTTTTATAGCTACCCTGTTTTCAACCATGCGAAGTGCTTCAATCTTTTCAGCAGTCTCTAAGACTCCAATTTTTAAATTTGAAAATTTTGTTAAAAAACTTTTTCTAAAAGCATAAACACCAACATGCTTGAAGTAATTTACCGAAGAATCATTTCTTTTAAATGGAATTATACTTCTAGAAAAATATATTGCATTTTGATTTTCGTCTGTTATTACTTTGACATTATTGGGATTTTCTACATCATAATTACTTGTAAACCTTGACATTACAGAAACAACATTTATTGATTTCTCATCATCCTCAAGAAATTTATCTATAATTAATTTTAATGTTTTTGAATTTATAAAGGGTTCGTCACCTTGAATATTGATAATAATTTCTGAATTAATTTCATCAGAAACATCGGCAATCCTATCTGTTCCAGTTTCATATTCCTTGTTTTTAAATATGTAATTAACATCGTTTTTATTTAGTTCATCTTTAATTAGTTTACTATTAGTAACTACGATTACATCATTAAATAAATTTGATTTCAACGCAGCCTCATAAGTCCTAATTATAAGAGATTTACCGCAAATATCCATCAGTAATTTATTGGGAAGCCTACTTGAATCAAGTCTTGCTGGTATAACTGCTGTTATATTCATAAATTAAATGTAGGGGGTTAATTTTTATAAATCAAAAAATTCTTCACTAAATCCTATTAAATGTAATTTATTTTTTGCCCTGGTCATTGCTGTATATAACCATCTAAAAAAATCCTCATCCATCCCATTTGGTAAATAAGGAAATTCTAAAAAAATTGAATCCCATTGACCACCTTGGGACTTATGACATGTAAACGAATATGCAAATTTAACCTGTAAAGCATTAAAGTACTTATTTTTTTTAACACTTAAATGTCTTTTATATTTTGTTCTTATATCCATATAATCCTTAAGTATTTCTTGATATAAGTTGGTGGTTTCTGAATATTCTAAACAAGAGGTGTTGATGTCTAATGTATCTAGAATTAATACTGTTTCAAATGACTTTATTTTTGGATAGTCAACCATTGTTATTTTAACCTCTGCAAAACTATAGCCATACAGTTTCTTAATACTGTAAATTTCTTCAATTTTAATGATATCTCCATTGGCAATAAAACCTAAATCCCTTTTATTATTTAACCAATGATAATTGTTCTTTACTACCATTAGTAGATCTCCAACGGTAATTATATTTTCATTCATTAAAATTCTTTCCCTGATGTTTTTATTGTAAATATTAGCTCTTTTATTTGATCTTACTATAACTGCTGTCTCCTCTATCCCATATGAATTATATGAGTCATTAAGTAAATTCATTAGATCTTCTCCATCCTCTACTCTAATCAGGTCTTTATACCCAGAGATTTTAAAATTTATATTATCGAATAGATTTGATTCAATTTTATTTCTAATTGATGTAGCGTAAGAAAGAATCCCAGAATTTAAATCTTGTCTTACTACATCTGTAAGCCCCACAGATTCTATCTTTTTATCGTACTCTTTTTCAAGATATTCATCATTTAAGGAGTATGACATGTTAGATTTTATTGGGGGTAATTGCGCAGAATCTCCAACAATCAAAAGCTTACACTTAAATCCGGAATAAACATATTGAATAATATTATCTAAAAGAGACTGGGAAAAAAGACCAATTCCCTCAGATCTATTAGTTCCAATCATGGAGGCTTCGTCAACGATAAATAAAGTATTTTTATGTTTATTAACCTTTAATGAAAAGTCAAGGTTGCCGGAAAAATTACTTTTCGCGTAAAATATTTCTTTGTGAATTGTAAATGCTTCTTTTTCACAATATCCAGAAAGAACTTTTGCAGATCTTCCTGTTGGGGCAAGTAATATTACGGATTTTTTAATTTTCCATAAGTTTTTTACAACATTCGAAATGATAAATGTTTTTCCTGTTCCAGCATAACCCCTTAAAATAAAAATTGATTCATTTTTTTTATCAGAAATAAACGAACATATTTCCTTTACAGCTGTTTGTTGATTACTGTTTAGAGTATTGGAGGGGGTATTAATAATGATTGAGCTTAGAGATTCCTCCATTTAACCTAAAATAATTGAATGTCAAATATATAAATGTTTTTGTTCTCATAGATTTTTACAAATAAAAAAAAATTGTAGTTTTGTTTATCTTACAATTAAAATCTCCATAATGATGAAATTTCTCCTTTTTCTTTCTATTCCAATAGCAATAGGAATTGTTATTTATATTAGAACATATATGCAAGATAAACACAAGCCCTATGTATTGGGAGTATTATGGTTTTTTATATTAATTTTTAGTTATTTATTATTTTCATCAATTAATAGTGAAATTAAATTTGATCAGATTAAAAACGACAGATATCAGTTAGTAATAAAAAATCTAAAAGATATTAGAGATTCTCAGTTAGCTCACAGAAATGTTAAGGGAATATTTCAAAATAATTGGGACAGTCTTGTAAAGTTCGTTGAAGTTGACTCTTTTACAATAACTCAAAGAAGAGATTCTAGTGTTCTGGATAAAGAAATGACTAAAAGATATGGAGGCGTTAAAACTTATAAAGACATTGTGATTGTTGACACTTTAGGTTTAGTTTCAGTTAAGGATTCATTATTTGGTTTTGACAATAGGTATGAAAACATGATGTATGTTCCATTTTCAGAAGATAAGGATACAAAATTTGACTTAAATGCTGGCTTTTTAAATCAAAATGGTATTAATATTCCTGTTTTTGAAGCTAAAGTAAAAAAGAGAGTAATATTATATGATCAAGCGATAAATCTTGTATTAAAAGAAAATCAAGTTCAATCAGTTGATGGGGTTAACGGTTCCTTTTTGAAGATTGGATCCATGAACGAGGTTAATACTAACGGAAATTGGCCTAAAAACTACTCTAAAGACAAATAACACGTAATTATAATTATAACAATATGCTTACCATTCACATTAATGATAACTGGTTAGTATTTTGTATGTTTTCAGAGAATAAATTAATTGAGTTAAATAAGATTAATTTTTTACAAAAAAAATCACCCACCTTTTTATTAAAAAGTATAAAAAAGTATTTTAAAAATTTTTCAGAAAAATTATCCGATTTAGAAAATGTTAAATTGGTATATTATAACACAAATTCTACATTAGTTCCAACAGACCTTTTTGATGAAAAAAACTCACTTAATTTCTTAAAATTTAATGCAAAAATTCAAGTTGATGATTTTACAGCTAATGATTCATTAATGGATAATGAAATTAAAAACATTTATGTACCATACGTTACTATAAATAATTACATATTTGAAAAATTTAATTCCTTTGAATACCATCACTATTCTACAATATTAATTGAAGAGCTTAGGAAGAGACTTAACAGTAACTTTAGTAATGCCGTATTTTTAAATATTGGAGATAAAAATATCGATATTACTCATTTTAACAACGGTAAGATTATATTTTATAACTCCTTCGAATTTTCGAATAACGAGGATGTTTTGTATTATCTTCTTTACTGTTTAAATGAACTAAATTTAGACACAAAAAAAATATTAGTATCATGTACGGGGCAAATAACAATTGAATCCGCTTTGTATGAACTTTTATATACTTATATACAAAATATAGAAATTTTGGATTTTGAGTTGAGCGATAATAATCATTACAATAAAATACTTAACTCAAACATTTTATTAAATCTCTATAAATGAGAATTATTTCAGGAGAATTAGGTGGATTAAGAATAAATATTCCAAAAAACTTACCCATTCGCCCAACTACTGACATGGCTAAGGAGGGTGTTTTTAATACTTTAAATAACTTAATCAATTTAGAATCGACAAATGTTTTGGATTTATTTTCAGGTTCAGGATCGTTAGGGATAGAATGTTACTCAAGAGGTTCTAAAAACATCACTTTTGTTGAAAAAAACAAAAAGTGTATCAAGCAACTATACAGCACAACTAAATCTCTTAATATTCGTGCTGAAATAATTTTAAATGATGTTTTTAAATATTTAAGAAAAACATCGAAGAAGTTTGATTTAGTTTTTGCCGATCCGCCGTATGATTTTATTGAACAAGATTATCTTTCATTGATCAAAGAGATTCAAAAAAATATTTTAAGAAATCAAGAAAGTATTTTGGTGTTAGAACATTTTAAAAAGAAAACATTTAGTGAAATTCAAGGATTTAAGTTTTTAAAAAATTATGGAGATTGTTCATTTAGTTTTATAAATCAAAAAAGCGGGTAAAACCCGCTTTTAAGTGAATCTATAAGCCGAATTCTGTACTCATTAAGAGTTCTTGTCATTTATCTTGATATATGATTACTCATACATTCTAGCTGCCTACCCTCCAACATTGAACGTACAATTCTCAAAAGCTGGTTTACATGGCATTTCACCACACAGAGTTTACCTGATTTCACTACAGCATTACCTGTACATTCTTTCTGTTGCACTTTTCCTAACCTTTCGGCCGATGGCTGTTAGCCACTGTGCTGTACTATGGTGTTCGGACTTTCCTCTATTAATAGCGACAAGACGATTCAATTAGCAAAAATAGATAATTGTTAATATAAATCAATAATAATGCAATTTTATTGATTATTTAATCTTATCAATTTCCTATATTTAGTAATCTATCTATTTAACGATATTTGGTTTTAATATATGAGTAATTTTATAATTTCTGCAAGAAAATATAGGCCTGTAAACTTTGATGATGTAATCGGTCAAAAGGTAATCACCAATACCCTGAAAGAAGCTATAAAAAACAATAAATTGGCTCAGGCATTATTGTTTACTGGCCCAAGAGGTGTCGGTAAAACAAGTTGTGCGAGAATAGTTGCCAGAGAACTAAATAATTTTGAGATTAGTGATGATAATTCTTATAATATTTTTGAACTAGATGCTGCATCAAACAATGGTGTTGAAGGAATACGAAATTTAATTGAACAAACTAGAATTCCTCCACAAACAGGTAAATTTAAAGTTTACATCATTGATGAGGTTCATATGCTGTCATCTGGTGCTTTTAATGCTTTTTTAAAAACTTTAGAAGAACCACCTGCGCATTGCATGTTCATATTGGCTACAACAGAAAAACATAAAATTATTCCAACAATTTTATCAAGATGTCAAATTTACAATTTCAAAAGAATAACGAATGAAGGGATTGTAGATCATTTAAAAAACATATGTCAACTTGAAAAAATAAAGTTTGAAGATAATGCTCTCATACAAATCGCAAATAAAAGTGATGGAGCTATGAGAGACGCCTTGCAATTATTTGACAAAGTTGTTGGAGTTAATAAAGAATTGACTTCCAAATTAGTAAGTGAAAACTTAAATACCGTTGATTTTGAAACATACATCAAATTATTTGAACTCATTAACAATAATGACATTCCTAATTTAATTGTTGAAATTAATAGTGTTCTAGATAATGGTATTTCTGGAGATATCTTTATTTCAGGTTTATCCTCATTTTTCAGAGATGTACTAGTTTGCAAAAACAAACTATCTCAAAATCTAGTGAATTACAATGAAGCTAATTTTAAGTTACTGTTAGATGTTTCAAGTAAAGTAGATTACAATTATTTAATTGAATACATGAATATTTTGAATGATTCTGAAATAAACTTTCAAAAAAGCATAAATCAGAAGCTTTTAATTGAATTAACAATGCTAAAAATCGTCTCATTAGAATATAATGAGGAAAAAAAAAAGTTTAAATATAAACTAATACCTACATTTCATTTTCAAGAACAAGTTTTCCTACAAGACAGCAATAATGCTCAAGAGCAAAAGAAGAAAACCCCTCTTGCAAATATTAAAATCGAAAATTTTAAAACATCAACTCTATCTCTAAAAAGTATTCAAAAAAGTAAGGAAATTGAATCTGAATCTGAAGTTCAAGATGATCATTTTGAGGAAAAATTGCTTACAATAGAAGATGTTCTAGAATTATGGGGTGAATATATACAGATTCAAGAAGATAAGGGTAGATACAATATCGCCTCTATTCTTCGAATTTCTACCCCTACTCTAAAGGAAAATCATATTCATTATAAAGTTTCTAATAATACTTCTGCACTTGAGATTGATTTGGAAAAACATCAATTAGTTCAGTTTTTAAGAAATAGATTAAAAGCTAAAATTGAATTAATACTGACCACTGACAAAACCATTGACAAGAAGCTAACCTATACAAATAAAGACAAATACAATCTTTTAAAAGAAAAGAATCCTTTGATTGAGGAATTAAAGAACGCCTTTAAATTATCCATTTAATAATTGACCATAATCTTTAATTGTGTCTATATTTCTAATAATCCCATCAGCTAAACCAATTCTCGGGACAATAAAACTTTTAGATTTGCATTTTGACATGGCTAATAAGTAAATTTTAATTGCAGGAATAATTACATCTGCTCTATCAGGGTTAAGTTGAAGATCAGCAACTCTTTGGTTAAAATTTAAATTTTTAAGTAAATTTTCAATTCCTGTGAGCTCATTGTAATCTATTATTTCGGTCGTCTTCTTATTAGATATTTTTAAAATTTTACTTGCATTACCACCAGATCCAATAACAATAATATTTTGTTTACCAATTGTGTTTTCGTCTATCCAGTTTTCAAAAGAAATCCATTCATTTTTATCAATGTTATTTTTTAAAGCTCTAACAGTTCCAATTTTAAAAGATTTAGATTTAACAATTTTATCATCAATAATAATATTTAATTCAGTACTACCTCCTCCAACATCAACATATAAGTAATGATTTGAAAAGTTTAGTTTAGATTTAAGAAAAATATTAGCTATTATCATTGCTTCATCCTTTCCAGAAATTATGTCAATTAAAATATCATGACTTTTAAAAATATCATCAATAATTTTAGATGAATTTAAAGCCTCACGCATAGCTGAAGTTGCTACTGCCTTAAAAGCATCTACTCTATGTAAAATCATTAGTAATTTAAAGGCTTTTAAAGCTTCACCGAGTTTTTTTATACTTTTCTTTGACAGTTTGCCCTTTGAAAAAACATCTTCTCCTAATCTAAGAGGAACTCTTACAAGGCTAATTTTCTTATATAAGATATCATTAGGCCTTTTTATAACACTCGAAATTAATAGCCTAACAGCATTTGAACCGATATCAATGGCAGCAAGCTTTCTAATGGTATTCATAATTATGGGCTTAATCGATCAATTTTCCATTTTTTATCAATTAAACTGTAACGGATTCTATCATGTAATCTATTATCTCCTCCTTGCCAAAATTCATATTCAATGGGTTTTACAAGAAAACCTCCCCAATTAACTGGTCTTTTGATTTCTTTATTTGAAAATTCTTTAGTAAGTTTTTTAAATCTTTGCTCTAAAATAACTCTAGAGTCAATTACAGAACTTTGATTTGAAGAAACAAGGGCACCAATCTTACTCCCTTTTGGACGTGAGTTAAAATATTCATCACTAATTTTATTTGATGTTTTATCTGCGTAACCTTTGATAATAACCTGTCTCTCTAGTTGTTCCCAAAAAAAAGATATAGAAACTTTATTGTTATCAGAAATAGAAACAGATTTTTCACTGTTATAGTTTGTAAAAAAAATAAAACCTTCATCAGAGTAGAATTTAAGTAATACAACTCTTCCTTTTGGAAATCCTTTGTTATCTATTGTTGATAATGTCATAGCATTTGGTTCGAAATCTCCCTTAATAGAAGTCGCATCATTAAACCAATTATCAAACAAATTCATAGGAGATTCTGGAACAGAATCTTCATTAATAATATTTTTTGAATATGATTTTCTAAAATTACTAATATCTCTTTGCATGGTTCAAATTTAAAAAATAAATAACCTACTTTATTAAATAACTATCTTTTTACCTTCCTCCGAAAGCATTACGTCGTTAAAATTTTTTTTTGTTTCATTAAAAAATTCTTGAATATCATCATATCTAGATGAAAAGTGACCAATTAATAATTTTTTTACTTCTGATTTTTGCGCTAATATTCCAGCATCTTTAGTGGTTGAATGAAATGTTGATTTGGCCTTGTCTTGATGTCTTTGTAGAAAAGTGGTTTCACAATATAATAAATCGACTCCCCTGATTGTATCAATTATAGATTCACAAAAAGAAGTATCACTACAATATGCGTATGATTTTGAATTATCTCCTTCTTTTGTGACATCAAGATAACTCACCTCATTCCCGTCTTCGTCAATGACATTCAAACCTTTTGTAAATTTATTATAGTAAATTTTATCGATTTTTTTATCCTTTAATTTATCAATTAAAAGTTTTCTTTTCTTTGGTTGCTCTTTAATCAGAAAACCGTTAGTGTAAATTGAATGTTTTAATGGGATAGTTTGAACGATATAAGATGGACATTCAAATATTCTTTTTGATTTTTCTGATTTTAGTCCGTTTAATTTTAATTCATAACTAAATTTTATTTTTGCATACTTTATATGAGCTTGAACAATTCTTAAAACTGAAACAGGGCAAAATATTTCTAACTTTTTATCTCTCTTAAGTAACGATAAGGTGGTTAGCAAACCCATCAAACCAAAGAAATGGTCTCCATGAGCATGTGATATTAATATAATTTCAATATTTGAGAGTTTTATTTTATATCTTCTCAGCTGAAACTGTACTCCCTCACAACAATCAATTAAAATATTTTTATTTCCCACCTGCAATACATGTGATGAGGAAAATTGGTTAAGCTTTGGGATTGCACCCTGCGAGCCAAGTATTGTTAAATTCAATGATTTATATTTTTTTTGCTAATAGATATATAACCGCCATTCTAATTGCTACTCCATTCTCTACTTGATTTAAAATAATAGAATTATCAGAATCTGCTACTTCGCTAGTTATTTCCACTCCTCTGTTAATCGGGCCTGGATGCATTATTATAATTTTCTTGTTTAATTTATTTAATCTCTCCTTCGTAAGACCATAATACCTCTTATATTCTCTAACCGACGGAAAGTAACTGTCAGACATTCTTTCATTTTGAAGTCTTAACATATTTGCAACGTCACACCATTCTAGAGCTTTATCAAGATCATTTTCAACTTTTACACCTAATTCTTTAATATATTTAGGAAGTAAGGTGTTGGGTCCACAGACAGAAACATTGGCCCCTTGCAATTGGAGTGCAAAAATATTTGATAAGGCTACTCTGCTGTGAAGAATATCACCAACTATAAGTATATTTCTATTTTTTAAATCACCCAACTTCTCTCTCATTGAGTAAGAATCAAGTAAAGCTTGGGTGGGATGTTCGTGAGCTCCGTCACCAGCATTTATGATTGTAGAATTTACCTTTTTAGATAATAAATGAGGTGCACCTGGATTTGAATGCCTAATCACAATCATATCGACTTTCATGGCTAGGATATTATTTACGGTATCAATCAGTGATTCACCCTTTTTTAATGATGATTGAGATGATGAAAAATTTAATACATCAGCAGATAATCTTTTTTGAGCAAGTTCAAATGATAATTTTGTTCTTGTTGAATTTTCAAAAAATAAATTAGCAATTGTAATATCTCTTAACGAAGGAACTTTTTTAATCGGCCTATTAATTACTTCTTTGAAATTATCTGCGGTCTTAAAAATCAGTTCTAAATCGTTTAGATTTAGATATTTAATTCCTAATAAATGATCAACGCTTAAGCTATCCATTTTCTATATTTTCTAAATAAATATAATTCCCAAATTTTTTATTATTCCAGCCAACATTCACTTTTTGATCTTCATACACGTCTACCTGAATACCTTTATAATCTGGTTGAATGGGTAGCTCCCTACTGAATCTTCTATCAACTAACACTAATAATTCTATGGTTTTTGGTCTTCCAAAAGTTTCAATCGCGGTTAAAGCTGCTCTAATTGTTCTTCCAGTATACAAAACATCATCAATAAATACAACGTGTTTATCCTCAACTAGTAATTTGAATTCGGTTTTATTTGGAATTAAAATATCTTCACTTCTTCTAAAGTCATCTCTAAAAAAAGTTATATCAAGGTATCCAAAGTTAATATTTGGCAAATTGTATTTTTCACTTAGAATATTAACGATTTTATCACATAACTCTATTCCTCTAGGCTGTAGTCCAACTAGAACTGTATTTTTAAAATCACTGTGATTTTCAGTAAGTTGGCAAGCAAGTCTATCTAGAGAAATCTCTAACTGTTTTTCGTTTAGCAATATACTTTTACCCATTATGTATTTAATAATACATTTAATTTAAAAAAAAAGCCTTTCAATTGAAAGGCTTTTTTTATTATTTTCCATCCATTTTATCCTTGAGCTCCTGCAATTGCTCGTTTGCATCTCCAAGTGTATTTTTAGATGATTCTTTATCCTCCTTCATTTTTTTGGTCATTACTTTCTTATTCATTTCTTCAACATCTCTGAAGGTTTGAGTATGAGATAATACAACTCTTTTGGTGTCTTTGTTAAACTCTATAACTTTTAGGTCAACAACTTCACCTTTCTGAAGTTTACTACCATCATCCTTTATCATATGTCTTGAAGGTATAAATGCAATTACATCCTCATTAAATTGAACTGTAGCACCTTTAGGTACAATCTCTGTAACTTCTGAGTTATGAATAGAATCTAAAGAGAATTCAGATTCGTATTTGTTCCATGGATTTTCAGATAACTGTTTATGTCCTAGACTTAACTTTCTGTTGTCTACATCTAACTCTAATACAACCACTTCAATATTCTCTCCAGTATTACAGAATTCTCTTGGGTGTTTAATTTTCTTTGTCCACGAAAGATCAGAAATATAGATTAATCCATCAACACCTTCTTCAAGTTCAACAAACACCCCAAAGTTGGTGAAGTTTCTAACTATACCTTTATGTTTTGAATCAACAGGGTATTTTTTGGTTATGTCAGTCCAAGGATCGGGTGTTAACTGCTTAACACCAAGAGACATTTTTCTATCTTCTCTGTCGAAGGTTAAAATTTTCGCCTCAATTTGATCACCTACATTAAAGAAGTCTTGAGCAGATCTTAAATGGGTAGACCATGACATCTCTGAAACATGTATAAGACCTTCTACTCCCTCAGAAATTTCTACAAAAGCTCCATAATCAGCAATAACAACAACCTTTCCTTTTACAACATCTCCAACTTTTAAGTCGTCGGCTAAGGCCTCCCATGGATGTTTGCTTAATTGTTTTAATCCCAGCTGAATTCTTGATTTATCTTCATCAAAATCAAGAATAACAACTTTTATTTGTTCATCCAGCTCGACTATTTCATTTGGATGATTAATTCTTGACCATGATAAATCTGTAATGTGAATCAACCCATCAACTCCACCTAAATCCATAAACACACCATATGAGGTTATATTTTTAACAACTCCTTCTAAAATTTGACCTTTTTCAAGTTGCTTTATAATTTCTTTTTTCTGCAGCTCGATATCAGCTTCAATAAGGGCTTTATGGGAAACTACCACGTTTTTAAATTCATGATTAATCTTAACAACTTTAAATTCCATTGTCTTATTTACATACTGATCGTAATCTCTAATTGGTTTTACATCAATCTGTGAGCCAGGTAAGAATGCTTCGATTCCAAAAACATCAACAATCATTCCTCCTTTTGTTCTACATTTTACAAAACCATTAACAATTTCACCAGTATCGTGAGCGTTATTAACACTTTCCCAAGCTTTAATTACTCTTGCTTTTCTATGTGATAAAATTAGCTGACCAGTGGCATCTTCTCTGATATCAATTAAAACTTCAACCTTATCTCCAACGGATAAATTTGGGTTGTATCTAAATTCGTTTAGAGAGATGACTCCTTCTGATTTGGCATTGATATCTATAATAGCTTCTCTTTCTGTCATATGAACAACAGTACCTTCAACAACATTGTTGGTAAGAGTTTCTACAAAATTTTCTTCAACTAATTTTTCAAATTCTTTTATTTGCTTATCATCAACCTGGTCAATTCCCTCTTCGTAATTGTGCCAATCAAATTTTGATAGATCAACTTTTTCTTCAGTTGACTCAGCTTTTTCAGTTGATGTAGTATCTTCTTTAATTTCAGTTACAATTTCAGTAGTTTCTTCGTTTGTAACCTTTACATCTACTTGTTCGTTTGTAGTTTCTAAAGTAGATTCTTTTTTTTCTGCTTTTTTTGGCATGATAAAAAATTTGTATTCCAAAATTTCCTACTGATTTAACACACAAACCTTGGAAGGCATTTACATTATTTAAGCACTTGCTTCAGTATTAGGTGACAAAATGCACGCGAAATTAAAAAATATTATGGTAAAAACCTTACGTTAAATATTAATTATTTAATTTTTCTTTAATTAGGGAAGAAATTTTAAGTAATTGATCTTCAATACTTAAAAAACTATTATCAATCACAACAGCACCCTTTTGGATAATCAAAGGAGAATCTTTTCGGGTAGAGTCTAAGTTATCTCTATATATTATGTTTTCTAATACTTCATGAAATTCTACTTTTTCACCATAATCAACCATTTCATTGTATCTTCTTTTCGCTCGAACCTCAGTAGAAGCTGTTAAGAAAAGCTTAAGATCAGCATCTGGGAAAACAACAGAGCCAATGTCTCTGCCATCCATTACTATACCCTTATTTCTGTCAATATTTCTTTGAAGTTTTACCATTTCCTTTCTAATTTTAGGAATTGCCGCTACAACACTTACTTTTTGAGATACTTTTAAGCTTTTAATTTCATTTTCAATATTTCGATCATTTAAAAAAATTTCGGAAATTAAATTTTTATTAAACTTAAAATGAATTTTGTTATTATTTAATAGTTTGATAAACTGATCTATATTACTATCAATTAACTCCATTAAATTATTTTCCACAGCATATAATGTAACTGCTCTGTACATTGAACCTGAATTTATATATGTATAACCTAATGAAACCGCCAATTCCTTAGCAATTGAACTCTTTCCAGTTGATGCATGTCCATCAATAGCTATAGTTAGTTTTTTCATTAGTTTAAATCAATTTGAAGTCCTACATAATTAACATTCGACGCACTAGAGTATCTTGCATGACTATAATTGAAACGAAGTTTATTAAATTTCATTCCAAATCCAAAAGATACTCCCGAAAAGTTTCTTTGTTCAAGAATTTTAAGTTCTTCAGACCTTCTAAAACTGTATCCTAACTGAACCGAAAATATGGATTCTGGGAATATTTCAACCCCAACGATTGCGTGCCTCAATAGTTCATTAATGAACGATATATTCTCTTCTGTAACATTTCCATCTAGATCAGTTATTATTCTTGATGGGTTTGATAAGCCTATTGGCCACTTTTGTATATTTTCCAGGGTTAAATGCCATTTAATTGGTGCATTATCAAGTCTTTGAGAAAATCCAAGGTTAACTTCAAAGGGTAATGATTCTCTTACTTCATCATATGCCTTAATTTGAAAACCAATATTTCTAAAAACTAAGGACATATTAATATTATTTTCATCCGTATAAAATAATCCAAAATCGGCAGCCAAACCGTAAGAATTATATTGTTCAAAGGTTGAGGTTATAAATTTTAAATTTGCTCCGATTCGAATGGGTAAATTCTTTATGTTATTTGCATATCCTACCGATAAAACAGATTCATTTCCTGTAAATTCTGAGGTGAAATTCCCATACTCATCGTATCCCATAAAATCTCCATAATTTATATATGAAAAACCAAAATGAATTGTATTCCCTCTATTATCAAGAGTGTATGCATAAGAAAGTGAACCAAAAGAAATATCAGAAAAATAGCTAAAATAGTTTACACTTAATATATTATCCATTTCAGGGTTAATTGTCGATGGATTATATAAACCTGAAGTAACATCAGAACCAAAATTAGTGATCGTTTTTCCACCGAGCGCTAATTGTCTTGGTGAGGTAGATATATTTAAAAATTGATAAGTAGATTCTCCCGCTGATTGGCTGTAGACATTATCTAAAAAAACTGTACTTAAAATTAAAATTAATAAAACTGTTCTTTTTAAATACATAAATTCAAAACTACAATAAAACTAATTTATTATAAATTTTTATGATTTTTAACCTTTTGATTGGTCAGTGCTAATCTAATTACTTCACTCATTTCTGAAACATAATGAAATTTTAGTCCTTTAATATATTTTTTATTAATCTCATTTACATCAGGTTCATTCTGTTTACACAGGATAATCTCTTTAATTTTAGCTCTTTTTGCTGCAAGTATTTTTTCTTTAATTCCTCCAACTGGTAACACCTTACCCCTTAATGTAATTTCACCCGTCATTGCCATCCTCGACTTGATCCTTTTTTGAGTAAATAAAGAAACTAATGAAGTTAACATGGCAATTCCAGCACTAGGTCCATCTTTGGGGGTTGCTCCCTCGGGAACATGAATGTGAATATTGTATTTGTTAAAAATTTCTGAATTTATATTAAATTTAGCAGAGTATGATTTAATATATTCCAAAGCGATTTTGGCAGATTCTGTCATGACTTTACCTAGGTTGCCAGTGATTGATAACTTTCCCTTTCCTTCTGTCAAAATTGATTCAATAAATAATATGTCACCTCCTACTCTAGTCCAAGCTAATCCAGTAACAACTCCGGCAATTTCGTTAGACTCATACTCATCCCTTTGAAGCTTTGAAGGACCCAGTATAGTAGTCATATCGTCTAAACTTATATTCGTGTCGTATTTTACATCAGTTGCAATATTTTTAGCACAATTTCTAACGATTTTGGCTATATTTTTTTCCAATCCTCTTACTCCGGATTCTCTTGTATAACCTTCAATTAGTTTCTCCATAACCTTACCGCTTATTTTTATTTGATTTGGAATTAAGCCGTGTTCTTTTATCTGTTTCGGTAATAAAAATCTTTTTCCAATTTGAATTTTATCCTCGGTTGTATAACCACTAACATTTATAATTTCCATTCTATCTAGCAGAGCGGGCTGAATATTAGAAAGATTATTAGAGGTCGCAACAAACATTACCTTAGATAGATCAAACCCCTTTTCTAAATAATTATCATAAAATTCATTATTTTGTTCTGGGTCCAAAACTTCAAGCATTGCCGATGACGGATCTCCTACGTTTGAAGATGTTAATTTATCAATTTCGTCAAGAACAAACACAGGATTTGAAGTGTTTGCTTTCTTTATATTTTGAATAATTCTTCCAGGCATTGCACCTATATATGTTTTTCTATGTCCTCTTATCTCCGCTTCATCTCTTAATCCACCTAGGGATACTCTCACATACTTTCTCCCAATAGCTTCTGCGATTGATTTACCAAGTGAGGTTTTTCCAACCCCAGGGGGTCCTTGAAGGCATAAAATCGGAGACTTCATGTCTTTACGCAACTTTAACACTGCTAGATATTCGATAATTCTTTTTTTAACATCTTCTAGACCGAAATGATCTCTGTTTAAGATTTTGTTTGCTTTAATCAAATCAAACTTATCTTTTGAAAATTCATTCCAGGGAAGATCTAGTAATAGATCCAAATAATTTCTTTGAACAGAATATTCGGAAACCTGAGGGTTCATTCTCTGAAGCTTTGAGAGTTCTTTTTCAAAATGAGTTTTAATTTCTATATTCCACTTTTTTACTTTAGCTCTCTTTTTCATTTCATCAATTTCAGAATCATGACTTACCCCACCAAGTTCTTCCTGAATGGTTTTCATTTGTTGGTGTAGGAAATATTCTCTTTGTTGTTGACTTAAATCATTTTGAACTTTAGATTGAATGTCATTTTTAATTTTTAATTTTTTAAACTCAACATTCATATGCTTTAATGTTTTTAAAGCTCTTTTTTGTAAGTCATTAATTTCGAGTAAAGCTTGTTTTTCTTTAACAGGAAGATTTAAATTAGATGACACAAAGTTTATTAGGAACGATTTGCTTTCTATATTTTTAATGGCAAATGAAGCTTCAGATGGAATATTTGGATTTCTTTTAATTATATCTAGTGATAAGTCTTTTATAGAGTCAATAGTAGCACTAAATTTTGAGTTAGTGTTTCCTGGATTTTCTTCAGGATAATCCTTTATGTTAGATGTAATGTAGGGAGAATCTGAAATAACTCTCTCAATCTCAAATCTCTTCTTACCTTGAATAATAACTGTGGTATTACCGTCCGGCATCTGAAGAACTTTTAAAATCTTTGCAACTGTACCAATAGTGTAAATATCATTCACTTTTGGATCCTCAACACTTTCATCTTTTTGTGCAACTACACCGATTAATTTATTAAAATTATTAGCGTCTTTTATAAGTTTAATAGACTTATCTCTTGATGCTGTTATTGGAATTACAACACCCGGAAATAAAACTGTATTTCTCAGGGATAAAACAGGCAGCGTAGAAGGTAATTCTTCTTTACTAATCTCAATTTCATCCTCCGGCGTCATCAGAGGAATCAGCTCTGAGTTTTCATCGATATCTTGAGCTGACAAATTGTCAATATTAAATAGATTTTTTTTAGACATATTAAATAAATATTACAAAATGAGTGATATCTTATCTGATTTAGAAATTAAAATCATCATTTATAATATATATATTTCAACTACTATGCCATTAAAATAATTAGCTTTTTGACATTTTAAACAGTAAATATATTGATGGGATAAACAATAAGGTAAAAAGTAAAATAGCTAGCCTTATACTACCCGTAAATATATCCATAGTTGCATATAATGATGTTCCGATAACAATACTTAGTTTTTGTGAAACATCGTAAAAACTAAAGTATGAAGTTGAATACTTTTCATCAATCAATTTAGAATATGTAGATCTAGAAAGAGATTGTATTCCTCCCATCCCTAAACCTATAAATCCTGCAGCGCAATAGAATTCAAATGGTGTAGACACAAAATAACCAAACAAGCAAATTACAGCCCACAAAACATTTATACCTATTAACGTGTTAATGTTTCCAAAACGATTAGATAATTTAGCTCCTAGATAAGCACCTGCAGCTGCCAATATTTGAATAACTATAATGGCTATTATTAGACCTGATTGCATAATTTCCTCATTAGACCAACTAATTTCATTTAAATCTGCGCCAAAATAACTTGCCAGCAGAATAATAGTTTGAGTAGGTATGGTGAAAATGAAAAATGAGAGTAAAAATATTCTAAGTTTTTTATTTGTTTTTAACTGATTTAAAACATCAATTAACTGATTAAATCCACTCAATAATGTTTTGGATGAGTATAAGTTTGTCTTTTTTATATTATAGTAACTTTTACCAGGTAAATAGTAAAAGGAATATTGACTAAAAACTAGCCACCAAACACCCACCAAAACAAATGAAATTTTAACGGCTTGGGTTTTTCCATCAATATTGAAATAATCAGGAAATTGAGTTAATAATAGGCAGAAAATTAGAAGTATGATACTCCCAAGATAACCTAAAGAATATCCCTTTGCACTTGTAATATCCTGTTCATCTACATTTGCAATATCAGGTAAATAAGAATTGTAAAAAACTAAGCTACCCCAAAAACCAACAACCGCGAAGAAATAATAAATCATTCCTAGATCAAAATTGTCTAAATCAAACGTGTATAGTAAAATGCATGAAATTGCTCCAATGAAGCAGAAAATCTGCATAAATAATTTTTTATAGCCTGTATGATCTGCAATACCAGATAATATTGGAGAAATTACTGCTAAAATTATAAAAGTAAATGAGGACACATAACCAATGAATGCATCGTTTTCAATTGAATTGAGCCAAAGAAAATCAACTGGTTCTCCTTTTGTAATACTCTTGAAATAGATAGGAAATATTGCTGTAGAAATAACTAGTGGATACACAGAGTTTGCCCAGTCATAAAAGGCCCAAGCATTTAATAATTTTTTATCTCCTTTTTTATAAAGTCTCATTTAATTAAAATAAATTTGCATTGTTATAAAGAGTCATTAATATAATAATATTTTAATCATTTATTTAACTTAATTATGATGAAAAATTACTTACTGTCATTTATTTTACTTTTTACAGCTACAACTAAACTTATATCTCAAAATAAATCATATTCAAAAGACAAAATAATGAGTGAAAAAAAAATAATTAAATCTGATAAGGAATGGAAAGAAATTTTAAGTGAAGAAGAATTTCATATTTTAAGAAATAAAGGGACAGAATACCCTCATACAGGAAAATACAATCTTCATTTTGAAAATGGTGTTTATAATTGTAATGGCTGCAATACTCCATTATTTGAAAGTGATCAAAAATTTGAATCTGATTGTGGTTGGCCAAGTTTTGACGATGCAATAGAGGGTACTGTGAAATATGTTGATGATTTTTCTCATAACATGGTAAGAACAGAAATTGTATGTGTTAGATGTGACGGTCATTTAGGTCATGTTTTTGATGATGGACCCACGGATACAGGTAAAAGGTATTGTGTAAATTCAATCAGTATAGATTTTAAAAAAAACCCAAATAAAAAATAATATATGAGTAATTATGATGTAATAGTTTTAGGAAGTGGTCCAGGGGGCTATGTTACTGCAATTAGAGCTTCTCAATTAGGCTTAAAAACTGCAGTTGTAGAAAAAGAAAGTTTAGGTGGTGTTTGTTTGAATTGGGGCTGTATTCCTACAAAAGCTTTATTAAAATCAGCACAGGTATTTGAATACTTAAATCACGCTGACGATTATGGGTTATCCGCTGACAATGTAACTCAGGATTTTAAAAAAATTATTGAAAGAAGTAGAAATGTCGCATCCGGAATGAGTAAAGGAGTTACTTTTTTAATGAAGAAAAATAAAATTGATGTACTTAAAGGATTTGGCAAAGTGAAAAAAAACAATATTGTTTCGGTGGATGGCAATGAATATACTTCGAAGCATATAATTATAGCAACTGGAGCAAGATCCAGGATCCTACCCTCCATTGAACAGGATGGAAAACAAGTTATCGGATATCGTGAAGCAATGACTTTAGAAAAACAACCAAAGAGCATTACAATTGTTGGCTCTGGTGCAATTGGAATCGAATTTGCATATTTCTATAATAGTATAGGTACCGATGTAACTGTTGTTGAATACTTACCAAATATCGTCCCTTTAGAAGACAGTGATATTTCAAAAGAATTAGAAAAATCGTTCAAAAAGAAGGGTATAAAAATTATGACATCATCTGAAGTGATGTCTGTTGATAAAACCAAAAATAAAGTGATCGCACTGGTTAAAAATAATGGTGAAGAAATAAAGATTGAATCTGAAATCCTACTTTCAGCAGTTGGAATTAAATCTAATATAGAAAATATTGGATTAGAAGAAGTTGGGATTGCAACAGATAAGGATAAAATCCTAGTTGATAAATATTATTCTACTAATATTCCTGGATACTATGCGATTGGTGATGTAGTAGCAGGTCCAGCTTTAGCTCATGTTGCTTCTGCTGAAGGAATACTATGTGTTGAAAAAATTGCTGGTCACAATGTTACTCCTATTGATTATGGAAATATCCCTGGATGCACATATTGCAGTCCTGAAATATCAAGTGTTGGATTAACCGAGAAACAAGCAGTTGAAAAAGGTTATAAAATTAAAGTCGGAAAATTTCCTTTTTCTGCCTCTGGTAAAGCTAGCGCTTCAGGTACAAAAGAAGGATTTGTCAAGGTAATATTTGATGAAAAATATGGTGAATGGCTTGGGTGTCATATGATTGGTGCTGGTGTTACAGATATGATAGCTGAAGCAGTATTGGGTAGAAAACTTGAAACAACAGGAACGGAAGTCTTAAAAGCTATTCATCCACATCCGACAATGTCAGAGGCTGTAATGGAAGCTGTAGCAGATGCATATGATGAGGTTATTCATCTTTAGTAAATGCTTGAATTGCTAAATCGTAAGATTTAAGTCCAAAACCACAAATAACCCCCTGAACATTCTTAGAAATCAGAGACTTATGCCTTATTTCCTCCCTGGAGTAAATATTGGAGATATGAACCTCAATCACCGGAGTTTCAATTGCAGATATCGCATCTGCAATTCCAATAGATGTATGTGTGTAAGCCGCTGCATTTAAAATTATGCCCGAATATGAAAAGCCAACTTCCTGTAACTTATCAATTATTTCACCTTCGATATTGGATTGATAGTAATCAATTTGAAAATGAGGATAAGACTTTTTAAGCTCAACAAGATAGTTATCGAAGGATACATCGCCATATATACTAGTTTCTCTTTTTCCTAAAAGATTTAAATTTGGACCGTTTATGATGATAATATTTTTCATTTCGTAAATTTATTAAAATTAGAATATATTAGAACAATATGAACTGGAAAGATTCAATTAATGATTTTAAAGATTATTTAAGAATCGAAAGGGGTTTAAGCAACAACTCTGTTTTAAGTTATGAGAATGATTTAAAAAAGTTAAGTAATTTTTTAAATAGTAAAAGAGAAGAAATAAAACCTGTTGATGTAAATTCTGATTTAATTAAAGAGTTTATATACAATGTTTCAAAAGAAATAAAATCAAACTCTCAATCTAGAGTAATTTCTGGTATTAGAAGTTTTTTTGACTATCTACTATTTGAAGGATTAATTGAATCAAATCCTGTAATCAATATTGAGTCCCCAAAATTGAGTAGAAAGTTACCAAGTACGCTTTCAGAAAATGAGATTAATATCTTAATTAAAAACATTGATAAAAATAAAAATGAATCTGAAAGAAATATTGCTATTGTTGAAACTTTATATGGTTGTGGTTTGAGAGTTAGTGAACTAATTGGATTGAAAATTTCAGATTTGTTTTTTGATGAAGATTTTATAAAAGTAACCGGAAAAGGAAACAAACAAAGATTGGTGCCTGTAAGTATTGTAAACAAGATCTATATCAATAATTATATAAATAATTCAAGAAAAAAAATAAAGGTTAATTCGTTGTTTTCCGATATTTTATTTTTAAACCGAAGAGGTAAGTCCTTAACCCGCGCTATGATTTTTACAATTATTAAGAATCTTGCTAAAATTTCAGGAATCAAAAAAAATATTTCACCTCATACCTTTAGGCATTCGTTTGCAACACATTTACTTGAAAACGGAGCAGATTTAAAAACAATTCAACAATTATTGGGTCATGAAAGTATTACAACAACTGAAATATATATGCACCTGGATAATAAAGCATTGATAAAAGTAATGAGTAAATTTCATCCAAGATCTAAAACTACTTAGCAATATTTACAGATCTTGTTTCCCTTATTACAGTGACTTTTACTTGGCCGGGATAAGTCATATCAGTTTGAATCTTCTGAGAAATCTTAAATGATAATTCTGATGATTGATTATCATTTACTTTGTCACTTTCTACCATCACTCTGAGTTCTCTTCCGGCCTGTATTGCGTAAGCTTTTTCAACACCGTCAAATTCCAATGCAATTTCTTCTAGATTTTTTAATCTTTCTATATATGAATCTAAAACTTGTCTTCTTGCGCCAGGTCTGGCTCCTGACATTGCATCACAAACCTGAACAATAGGTGATATCAAGCAGTTCATTTCAATTTCATCATGATGTGCACCAATTGCATTACAAACATTAGGGTTCTCTCCAAATTTTTTGGCCCACTGCATTCCTAAAATAGCATGGGGAGTCTCAATATCTTTTTCAGTGCTTGGAACTTTACCTATATCGTGGAGTAAACCAGCTCTTTTCGCTGATTTAGGATCTATACCCATCTCAGAAGACATTATTGCACATAGTTTTGCAACCTCTTTAGAATGTTGTAATAAATTTTGACCATAAGAGGATCTGTATTTCATTCTTCCCACATATTTAATCAATTCTGGGTGTAATCCGTTTATACCAAGATCAATAACTGTTCTTTTACCAACATCAATAATTTCTTGATCAATCTCTTTTTTTGTTTTTCTAACAACTTCTTCAATTCTTGCAGGATGAATTCTTCCATCTTTCACTAATTTATATAAGGACATTCTTGCAATTTCTCTTCTAACAGAATCAAAACAGGAAAGAATGATTGCCTCTGGAGTATCATCAACAATAATTTCTACTCCAGTGACTGCTTCTAATGCTCTAATATTTCTTCCTTCCCTTCCAATTATTCTTCCTTTTAAATCATCTGATTCAATATTAAAAACTGACACCGTATTGTCGATAGCTTCCTCTGCCCCAATTCTTTGAATTGTATTTAAGATAATTTTTTTAGCATCTTGTTTAACAGATAATTCAGCTTCTTCCATTTTCTCCTTTGCATATAGCAGGGCATCGTTTTCTGCATCTTTTTTTAATGATTCTAAAATACTTTCCTTTGCTTCTGACTCTGTTAAGCCAGAGATAACTTCAAGTTGCTTTATTTGCTTTTTTCTAACTGTTTCCAACTCATCCTCTTTTTTATTAAGAGCAGATATTTTAGTATCAAGGCTTTTTGACTTTTGCTCTAGTTCAGAATTTAAAAACTCCTGTTTGTTAAGTATGGTTTCAATCTTTGATTCTTTTAAAGAAATCTCTCTTTCTACTATCTTAATTTTATCTTCTCTTGAAAAGATAATTTTTTCATGATCAGATTTTAATTCTAAAAATTTTTCCTTTGCTTGAATAATCTTGTTCTTTTTGACACTCTCTCCTTTTTCATTTGCATCATCAATAATTCGTTGAGCATCTTTTTTTGCTTTGTTAATTAGCCCTAAAGATTTGTTTTTGTTAAGTAATTTTAAAAATGCTAAACCCAGCACAAAACCTATTAGTAATGAAATAATCACATTTGTTGTTATATCCATATTAAAATTTATTAAATAAAAAACCCACAAAAGTCATTTTATTTAAACTCCATTTTAACAGGTTTAGGGCTACAAGACTGATCAAAAATCTGAGTAAATCAGCACGATTTAACAATCTAAACTCACCCTTCTTAATTGATTAGCGTTGAGTTTACAAAAAAAACTAATGTAGGCAGTTTATTATACTACAATATAAAACTAGTCAGTTTGATCAAAAGATTTAATTAATTCAGAAATTTTAACTTCCATATCATTTAAAATATTTTTTTCGTCTAAACCTTCTTGTTTTTTACTAGATGCTATTTGCAATGCACACATAGCCAATGCATCTTGTTTGTCCTGAACAGAATAATTCTGTTCAAATTTTTTAATCAAATTATTTACTTGCTGAGCCGCCAGCCTTAAACCTTCTTCTTGTGAAGGGCTTATAGTCAAAGGGTAAACCCTATTAGCAACAGAAAGTTTAATTTTTAACTTATTGCTCATGTATTAATCTGATAATTGCGAAATGCATAAATCTACCTCTTTGATTAATAGATTTATCTCATCTCTTGTCTCATTAACATTATTTTTACTGCCCGAGATAGTGTTTGCTACTTTCAGTGCTTTAAACCTTTTATCTAGTAGTTTAAAATTGTTCACGGCGTTATCTTTTTCATCGGATAATATTACATTTTGAGCTCTTAACTCATCATTTATATTTCTTAGGTTTGATATTTCTAAGATATTTTCTTTGATTTTGTTTTCTAAATCCGCTAAAAGAGCATTAATTTTATCCATAGCAAAGTACTATGTAACAAATTTAACATTCAAAATTAAATTTTCAGAGTTTTTCAGTTAATAATTCTATAATAATATTATTTTAGTTTGTAATGAGAGTTGGTTTATTTCTGATTTCCGTTTTAATAAATTTGAACATTTGGTCACAAAATTCTGGTGACTACCCTCTTGATATTCCGATTATTTTATCAAGTAGTTTTGGAGAATTAAGACCTAATCATTTTCATGCAGGAATAGATATAAAAACAAAAGGTGTTGAAGGCTTTAAAATCTATTCCATTGGTGATGGATACATAAGCAGACTTCAAATAACCCATGGCGGGAATGGAAAAGCTATATACATCAAACACGATAATGGTCAGTCTAGTGTTTATGCACATCTTCAAAAATATTCACCAAGAATTGAAAAGATAGTTAAGGAAATTCAATATACTAATCAATCATATACGTTTAGAAATTATCCAAAAAAAAATGAGTTTAGAATTTCCAGTAAAGAAATGATCGGACTAACCGGAAACACTGGCAGAAGCACTGCACCTCATCTTCATTATGAGCTTAGGGATGAAAAGGATCGACCAATAAACCCCATGAAGTTTAAATCATACTCTGTTAATGACACTATATCGCCAATTTTGTTGGGAGTTTTTTATAAAAATTTTAGAATCGACAACAAAGGTGCTTTTCAATATCATCAATCAGGTTTTTCAAAAATAAAAATTAAAAAAATTAACCCCTCATTATATATAGCTGATACTTTAAAAACTAATGGATTTATTAGTTTTGGTGTCAATAGTTATGATAAAATGAATAATACTCAAAATAAAATGGGGTTATCAAAAATCACATCAAATAATAATGGAAAAACAATATTTGAAATCGATTTTAATAAATTCTCTTTTGACGAATGGCATCATATAAATAATTTCATTGATTACTCTACTTATAAAAAATCAAACTTTAGAATTCAAAAGTTGTTCATCGAAAACCAAAACCCTTTAAGCATGTATAAAAGGGGTTTAGGTAATGGAATAATAGAAATTAAAAATGAGGGCTTAACCTCAATCTATAATATTAAGCTGTATGATTATAATGATAATTTAACCGAGGTTTTAATCCCGATTACCGCAATTGAAAAAAGTTATGATAAAGGGAAAAAAATTGATTCAAAAGATATAGTTAAAATTAATAATGATAGTACTTATACATTTGATTTAAATAATTCATCAATCCATATTTCAAAAAATACATTTTATCATAACACTGCTATTGAAATTTACAATAAAGATGAAATTTTACACGTAGATCAAGATACTATTCCTATACTAAAACCAATTACAATTAAATTTGATGTAAAACGTTATAATGATTCAATGAAAGACAGAATGTTTGTAGCAAAAATTGATAAGGAAAATAATTATCCATTTATTTCGAATAAAAGAGATAACGATAAAATTATCGCAAAAATTAAAACTTTAGGCGACTATAAAATTAAATTGGACACCATACCTCCATCGATTAAAATTTTAAATTTAGAAAACAATCAATGGGTGTCAAACCTTAAAAAATTAAAAGTTTATATTTCTGATAAATCATCTGGAATTAAATCCTACAACGGATGGATTAACGACCAATGGATTCTGTTGGAATATAATCCCTCAAAAGGATTACTCACATATGATTTTGACGACAATATAAATTCATCAAAAACTAGAAATGATTTATCTATAAAAATCGAAGATAATGCAGGAAATATTTCAGAGTTAAATAAAGTTTTTTACAGAGAGATCAAATGATAAAATATTGTCTTACATTAATTTATTTTCTACTATCAACTATAGTTTACAGTCAAGAATCTATTATTACAGGGTTGATTTTAGATGAAAATAATTTACCTGTACAGAGTGTAAATATTTCTTTTGGTGAAAATATTGGTTCGATAAGTGATGAAAATGGATATTATAAACTTAAAATAAGTTCTGATAAAATACATGAAGTAATATTTACCCATATAAACTTTGAAAAAGTAAAAATATCAGTTCAGTTAGACGATAAAGAAGTGTTTGAATTCAACCCTGTGTTAAGTCAAAAATTTGAACAAATTTCTGAAGTTGTTATAAACAGTAATTCCAGGACCAGAATAAAATCAATATTAAATCTCTCACCTAAAAAATTAAGAAATATTAAAGGTGTTCAACCTGGAATTGAAAACATATTAAAAACCTTACCAGGTGTTAGCATAAATAATGAAATGAGTTCTCAATACTCTGTAAGAGGAGGTAATTTTGATGAAAATCTCATATATGTTAACGGAATAGAAATATACAGGCCTCTACTGGTAAGATCAGGGCAACAAGAAGGTTTAAGCTTTGTGAATTCTGAAATGACCGAAAATGTAAATTTTTCATCAGGTGGTTTTGAATCAAAATACGGAGATAAAATGTCATCGGTTTTGGATATTAAATATAGGGTGCCAAAGAATAATGATCTCAGATTAAATTCTAGTTTACTCGGAGCTAGTATTGTTTCAGATAATGTGATGAAGGATGGTAAAATAACCAATATGTTAGGAATTAGGTACAGAAATAATAGTTTGCTAGTTAATTCAAAGGAAACTAATTCAAATTTCAGACCTTCTTTTTTCGATGTCCAAAACTACCTAAATTTCAATATTAACGAGAAATTAAATATTGGGAGTATTCTAAATTATTCTAATAACATATATAATTTTAAACCCGTAAACAGACAAACTAATTTTGGTACATTGGAGGATCCTTTAGCCTTAGTTGTTTTTTATCAAGGTGAAGAAAAAGATAATTATATAAGTTATTTTAATTCAATTTTTGTTGATTATAAGTTAAATCCGTTAACTACAATAAACTTAACATCTTCTTATTATAATTCAAACGAGAAAGAATATTATGATATTCTCGCCCAATATAATTTGGCTGAAGTTAACAATAATATCGGAAGTGAAGATTTGGGGGAAATTGAATTTAGTCAAGGGGTAGGAAGTCAACTTAATCATGCAAGAAATGATTTAAATGCTCTAATTTTCAATATAGAATCTAAAATTAAACTGATCAGAGAAAAAAATGAATTTAATATATCTTTTAAATATTCTGATGAAAAGATAAATGACAGAATAGTTGAATGGGAAGTTATTGACTCTGCAGGTTATTTAATAGATCCTCCATTCATCATAAATCTTTCTGAACAACCTTATGATGCCAATGAAGGCCCTATAGTTCCATTTCAAAATATTAGATCAACAACTAATACAAAAATTAATAGATTTCAATCCTATATTCAATGGGAAAATGAAAGTTATTTAAGTAACAATAAGATCTTTTATAATCTTGGTATTAGATATCATGCATGGAAGGTAAACTCAAACCGATTCAAATCAATTTTTAGCCCTAGACTACAGATAAGTTTAATCCCAAAAAATAATTCAAATATGATATACAGATTAAAATATGGGATTTATAACCAGCCGCCATTTTATAAAGAATTAAGAGCAAATGATGGTTCTTTAAACCCAAATGTTGAAGCTCAAAAGTCAACACATTATGTTTTGTCAAATGAATATAATTTTGACATGTGGAATAGACCATTTAAACTAACATCTGAAATATATTATAAAGACTTAGATAATGTAAATCCATATACTCTTGAGAATGTTAGGATTAGATATTCAGCCACTAATAATGCTGAAGCTTATGCATATGGTTTGGATTTTAGGATTAATGGAGAATTTGTTAAGGGTACAGAGTCATGGTTTAGTTTTGGGTATTTAAAAACAGAGGAAAATATTAACAACAGAGGCTTTATCTCTAGACCAACTGATCAAAGATTAAAGTTTGGTATTCTTTTTCAAGATTATGTGCCAAATATACCTAAACTTAAAATGTTTATAAATCTAATTTATAATACAGGATTACCTGGCGGGTCACCTAGTTATTCAGATCCTTATGAGTATTTAAACAGACTACCTGATTACAAAAGAGCTGATATTGGTATTTCGTATGAAATCTCAAACAAAATAATTAATAACAGTAATGAAAAATTTATGAATAAAATCGATAAAATTTCTATCGGTTTTGAGATTTTTAATATGTTTAACATGCAAAACTCTATTACTAATACTTGGGTAAGAGATGTTTACACCAAAAGACAATTTAGTATCCCAAATTATCTAACACCAAGAATATTTAATTTGAATTTAGATATTGATTTTTAAGAAAGTAAATTTTTAATCTCTTTAACGGTGTAATCAATTTCATCTTTTGTATTGTAAATACTAAATGAAAATCTTAATGAAATTTTACAATTATCCTCTTTGTTTTGTATCTCATTTAAAACATGTGATCCGTTGTCACTACCGCTTTGACATGCACTTCCTTTTGAACAGGCAATGCCTTTCATATCTAATTTAAACATAAATAAACCTCCAGTTTTTTTATCAACAGGTAATAAAACATTAACCAAAGTATATGTAGACCTGGATAAATCAGCAGAATTTCCATTAAATTTTATATTTTCAATTTCATTTGAAATTTTAGAAATAAAATAAGACTTTATTTCTGACACATATTGTTTTTCCTTAGATAAACTATTTAATGAAATTTTTAATGCCTCGGACATGCCATATATGTTATGAACAGATTCAGTTCCTGCCCTAAAACCTTTTTCCTGCATACCACCAGTGATATATGATCCTAATTGGGTATTCTTTTTAACAAATGCAAAACCTACACCCTTAGGACCATGAAATTTGTGAGCACTAGCTACAAAGAAGTCTAAACCAAGTTCATTAAAATCTAAATCATAATGACCAATAGATTGAACCGTGTCACTATGAAATAAGGCATGGTATTTTTTGCATATTTTTGAAATTAATTGAATGTCAGAAATATTTCCAAGTTCATTATTTATATGCATTAAACTAACCAGTGTTTTTCCCTTAGAATTAGATAAAATGTTTTCAAGGTCAGAGTAATCAATATCTCCGTTATCAAGGATTTTTACATAACTAATTTTCAAATTGTCTAAAGCAGATAGATAATCTAGTGTATGGGTTACTGCATGGTGTTCAATTTTAGATGAAACAATATGGTTAATTCCTAAGTTTTTAACACAATTCCTTAATATCATATTATCACCCTCTGTTCCACCAGAGGTAAAAATAATTTCGGATGAAGAAACGTTTAATAGGCCTGCTATCTCTTTTCTAGAATTCTCAATTATAGCTTTAGATGATCGACCATAACTGTGTGTAGATGAGGGGTTTCCGTAGTCTTTTTTAATCACCTCAGTAATTGCATTAATTACTTCATCCCTTACTTTTGTAGTAGCAGCATTATCAAGATATACTTTCGACATACAATTTGGTTAGTATTGCTAATTTATAAATTTATACCTCAAATTCCTTTAAAGATGATATAATTATATCAATACAATCATCAAGCTCTTTCCTGTTAATAATTAAAGGAGGCGCAAATCTAATAATATTCCCATGGGTAGGTTTTGCTAATAAACCTTTTTCAGCCATATTTAAACAGATATTCCATGCAATATCACTACCCTCTTTATCATTAATAACAATAGCATTCAGTAACCCTTTACCCCTAACCTTTGTCACTATATTATTATTATCTGCAAAATCTTGAAGCCTAGCTCTAAAAACCTCCCCCATTAATTGGGCATTTTTGGCTAATTTTTCTTCATTTATTACATTTAAAGCAGAAATTGCAACTTGGCAAGCCACGGGGTTACCTCCAAACGTAGAGCCGTGCTCTCCAGGCTTAATCGTTAACATAACTTCATCAGAAGCTAATATAGCCGAAACCGGAAACACTCCGCCAGACAGAGCCTTTCCTAATATTAGAATGTCTGGCTTAAAACCATGATGATCACAACAAAGCATTTTACCTGTCCTACCAATACCTGTTTGAACTTCATCAGCTATAAATAAAACGTTTTGGCTTTTACACATATTATAAGCTTCTAAAAGATAATTTTCATCAGGAACAACAACTCCAGCTTCTCCTTGAATTGGCTCAACCATGAAAGCAGCAACATTTGGGTCTTTTAAAGAATTTTTTAATGCTTCTAAATCATTATATGGAATAATTTCATAACCAGGCATAAAAGGTCCAAATCCATTTGTACTGGAGGGATCTGTTGAGGAAGAGATAGCTCCTAAGGTTCTACCCCAGAAATTACCCTCAACAAAGACAATTTTTGCAGAGTCTTTTGGTATCTTTTTTACTTCGTAACCCCATTTTCTAGCTAATTTTACGGCAGTTTCACCTCCTTCTACTCCGGTATTCATAGGTAACACCTTATCATAGCCAAAAAATTCGGTTATAAATTTCTCATATTGACCAAGAACATTATTATGAAAAGCTCTAGATGTAAGGGTCAGCTTTTGAGATTGATTAACAAGAGCTGAGATAATCTTTGGATGACAATGTCCTTGATTAACAGCAGAATATGCAGACAAAAAATCAAAATATTTTCTACCCTCAACATCCCATAAAAAAATACCACTTCCTTTTTCCAAAACAACAGGTAAAGGATGGTAATTATGCGCCCCATACCTATATTCAAGTTCAATAATATTTTTAGATGTCAACATAATGATTTGTGTTATTTATACTTTATTTTAGCCCAAATTTATGAATTATATTTCGTTTCATATTTAACAAATAAAAAATTGGGCCGCAAAAGAAAAAAAAATATTATTCTAGAAAAAATTGAACTAAACGATGCTGGCTCATTAGGTAAAGCTATTTCTAAGTCTGAGAATCAAAAAGTTATTTTTACAAAATTTGGAGTTCCTGGTGACATAGTTGATATTCAGGTTAAAAAAAAGAGGAAATCATACATTGAAGGTGAAATTATAAAATTTCATACTTATTCAAAAAAAAGAGAAAACCCAAAGTGCTCATATTTTCAATTATGTGGGGGATGTAGTTGGCAAAACATGAAATATGAAGATCAGTTAATTTATAAGAGTAATGAGGTTGAAAATAACCTCTCCAGAATTGCTAAAGTAATCCCTGAAAAAACCCTACCTATTATTAAATCTAACAAAGAGTACTATTATAGAAATAAGATGGAATTTTCCTTTAGTAATTCAAGATGGATTACTGAAGATGAAATAAATTCAAAAAATATTATAGAAAATAAAAATGCTCTTGGTTTTCACAAGTCTGGGATGTGGAGCAAAGTTATAGATATAGATAAGTGCTACTTGCAAACAAATATTTCTAATAAAATTAGAAATTTTATAAAAGAGAAGTCTTTGGAGATTGGATTAGATTTTTTTGATTTAAGAAATCAATCTGGTGACTTAAGAACACTAATGATTAGAACAACTACATTAAATGAAATAATGATTCTCGTTCAGTTTTATAAAAAATCTAAAAAAGCGCATCAACTTTTAAATGAAATTCAAAATAAATTTCCTGAAATTACATCCATAATGTATGTTATTAATAATAAGAAAAATGATACTATTTATGATTTAAAGGTTGAGTGTTTTAATGGTATAGATTTTATTTCTGAAAAAATAGGAAACCTAAAATTTAGTATTTCTGCAAAATCTTTTTTCCAGACAAACTCTTACCAAACAAAAAAACTTTATAATGTTGTTAAAAAGTTTGCTTCGTTAGAGGGAAATGAAACAATATATGATCTTTATTGTGGAACAGGAACAATCTCGATATTTCTTTCCAAATTTGCAAAAGAAATTATAGGGATTGAGACTGTAAAAGATGCTGTTTTAGCTGCAGAAGACAACGCCAAGTTAAATAAGATAAACAACACAAAATTTATCCATGGAGATGTTAAACATATTCTTTCTGACGGAATTAAGGACTCTAGTGATCCTGACGTAATAATTCTAGATCCACCCAGGAATGGACTTGAAAAACAGGTTATAACTTCTGTAATATCGTTAAAACCAAAGAAGATAATTTACGTGAGTTGTAATAGCTCTACCCAAGCTAGAGATTTATTCGACTTTAAAGAATTTTATAAAATAAAATTATCACAACCAATTGATATGTTTCCTCAAACCTACCATGTCGAAAATGTTGTACTTTTGGAAAAAATGTAAATATGAACAGGATTTTTTGGATAATCCCTCTCTTTATAACTTTACTTTATTGTGAAAGTGATGATATATGTCCTGAGTCCACTCTAACAACTCCTAGGTTAATAATTACTTTTTATGATGTAGAAAATCCAGAATCAAAAAAAAATATTGAAAGTCTTGGTGTTTACACAGTTAATAATGGAGAGTTAAATATTATTGAAGGAATTAACGGAGTAAATACAGATTCTATAGCCATTCCTCTTAGAGATAACGAATCCATAACAAATTTTAAGTTTTGTAAAGATTTTTCAGAAGATATAACCGTAATTCCAAGCGGCCTTCCAAACCATGTTTATTTTGACTATGAGATTAACGAAATATTTGTTTCAAGAGCATGTGGCTTTATAAATAATTACAATTTATCTATTGCCCTTCCATATGACCCTACGGCTACTCCAGGTCCAACAAATTGGATTTCAGAAATCATCATTATAAACGACTCAATAACTAACGAAAATCAATCTCATGTTAAGATTCTACACTAGTCTATTGATAATATTTACAACCTTATATGGCTTTTCATCGGAGAATAAGCAGAAAAATGATACATTAAACAAATACGGGTTAAGAGCTGGTTTGGATATACAAAAAATTATAAGATCAGCTAGTGATAAGAACTATAAAGGCCTTTCAATAAACGGAGATATCAGAATAAAAAAACAATTATACATTTCTGCAGAAATTGGAAATGAAGAAAAAAATACTAATTATGAGTATGTTAGATCGACATCGAAAGGAAATTATATAAAATTTGGAACAAAATTTAGACTTAACAAAATTATTCCTGGGACGCAAAACCTAACATATTCTGGAATAAATGCTGGTTTTAGTTCATTCAATCAAACGATAAATAATTATACAATTTACAACATTCACAACTATACTTGGGGTGAGTCTAACATCAATACCCCGATATATTCTCCAGATCTGAGTGCATTTTGGTTTGAATTAATTTTTGGATTAAAAACAGAGATTTTTAACAATCTATTTTTAGGTTTTGAATTGCAACTTAAATCTACATTATCCCAAAAAATGCATAACGAAATAACTAATTTTTATATTCCTGGCTTTAACAGAACATATGATGGCTCAAGTATCGGAACTGGTTTTAGATATACAATTTCTTACCTTATTCCCTTAGTAAAAAAATAAAATCTAATTTTTTACCTTCTTTGTTCCTGGGTAAATTTTATAATTAAGCAGTCTAGATTCTAAATTTGAATTAAATAACTTTATTTTTTTTGAAGTTTTTAACCCAACAGACTTTATAGCCTCTAAATTGGCTGTAATGATCCATACATCAGAAAATTGATAATTGTTCTTTAAAGTATCACCTATTGATTTGTATAAGGACTTTACATCTGCCGAAATTCTTTTATCATAAGGGGGGTTGATAATTATAAATAAATCATCTTGATCTTCTTTAGAAGATTTTAAAAAATCCTTTGTTAAAACTTCAATATCAACATCGACCTGACTTATTTCAATGTTTTTCTCTGCTTTTTTTATCATGGAAAGTGATATATCAAAACCATATAGCTTATTATCAAAATCAACTATTTTACCCAAAACCGATTTCTCAATTAATTCAAAAAGATCTTCGTCCCAATCTTTCCATTTTTCAAACGCAAAAAAAGAACGGTTAAGATTGGGAGCAATATTCCTGGCAATCATTGCTGCTTCGATTAAAATAGTACCTGTACCACACATAGGATCTAATAAATCAGATTTTTTATCCCATCCAGACATTAAAATTATTCCTGCAGCTAATACTTCATTTAGAGGAGCATGAGAATTGTATTTTTTATACCCCCTTTTATGAAGAGAATATCCTGAGCTATCAATAGAAATTGAACATAAATTTCTGTTTACATGAATTTCAATTTTTAAATCTGGATTTGAGGAGCTAACATCAGGTCTTTTTTTAAATGTATCTCTAAATCTATCTACAATTGCATCTTTAGCTTTTAAGGATGCGAATTTTGAATTGTTAAATGTTTTTGAATGAAATACAACAGAGTTTATGACAAAACTTGAATCTACATCTATTAATTCCTCCCATTTGAAATTATTTATGTTTTTATAGTAATCTTCAATATCCTTAAACTTGAAGTGAAAAATTGGCTTTAATATTCTAAGAGCGGTTCGAAGGCATAGATTTGATTTGTATAAAAACCCCTTATCTCCGTAAAAACTTACATTTCTTAAGCCTTTTTCGATCTTTTGAGCGCCAAGATCAAGCAATTCTCTTGCTAAAACATCCTCAAAACCATAAAAGGTTTTTGCAATCATTTTAAAATTTTCAGACATATTTTTTATTTATCTATTGTTTTTGAATTCCAAATATTTTTAAGCTCAAACAAGTCATATTTGAAAGTCGGCTCGCTGTATTGAATAATATTATCTCTAACCGATCTTTGAATAATGTCTTCGATATAATAATCAGATAAATCGGAATTAGGGGTAAACTCTTCTTTTAAATTCATATTAAAAAATTTAGCAGTTGTGTTGTAAAGAAATGCTTTAATCCCGTTTCTTAAACTTTTTACAAGTTTGTATGTGTTCCTTCCAGTTTGTCTGTGAATTAATTTAATTAAAATCTGGCCTTCTGTTTGGGTTAGTTTACTTAACTCCTCGGTAAATTCTTTCTCTAAAAATTTTTGAACTTTTTTAGTATATCTCTTTTTTTTTCTTTTCCTCTTAATCTCACTTAATTCCAAATTCAAAGATTTTAATTTATCTGAAGCCATAACTGCATAAGGATAAACTTTTAAGGTTTTTCTTTTAAGTATTAAATATTTTCTAATCTGATCAGAGTTCTTGTAGGGCCGTTTTGGGAGTAAAACAACCTCACCCAACTCAATTGGTCCTTTTACAATTGTATCTCCGGTAATTTTTATGTATTCTTTATTAATTAGATCATCGGTTTGTCCTTGAGAGAAAACCAAATGAAAAAAAAATAAACCAAAAAAGAAAAAATATAATTTCAATTGAGAACAAATATTTAATAAATGATAAAATTATATATAATAAATAAAGAAATCATTATTATTTTTACATATATAAAAAAATAAACTTAATAAAATGAGCAACAAAAGCATATTGAATAAGAAATCTATGAAGTTTTTAGAGGAGTATTTAAACAATCCTTCTCCAACTGGTTATGAATGGGAAGGTCAAAAAATATGGATGAATTATTTAAAGCCTTATGCTGATGAATTTATCACAGATACATACGGTTCTGCTGTAGCTGTAATTAATCCTGACCATAAATATAAGGTTGTAATTGAAGGTCACTCAGATGAAATATCTTGGTATGTTAATTATATTTCAGAAAAAGGACTTATTTCTGTTATTAGAAACGGAGGAAGTGATCATCAGATTGCGCCAAGTAAAATTGTCAATATCCACACAGACAAAGGAATTGTTAAAGGTGTATTTGGTTGGCCTGCAATACATACGAGACTAGCATCTAAAGAAGAAGCTCCTAAGCTTGATAATATTTTTATTGATGTGGGGTGCAAAACAAAAAAAGAAGTAGAGAAACTTGGTGTTCATGTTGGTTGTGTAATTACATATCCTGATCCTTTTCACGTACTAAATAAAGAAAATTTTGTGTGTAGAGCACTAGATAACCGTATTGGAGGTTTTATGATTGCTGAAGTTGCAAGATTAATAAAAGAAAATAAGAAGAAGCTGCCTTTTGGTTTGTATGTAACCAATTCAGTTCAAGAAGAAGTAGGTTTAAGAGGAGCTGAAATGATAACTCAAACTATTAAACCTAATGTTGCCATTGTCACAGATGTTACACATGATACCACTACCCCAATGATTAATCAAAAAAAACAAGGTTATTGTGAATTAAACAAAGGACCTGTGGTAACATATGCTCCTGCAGTACAACAAAAACTAAGAGATCTGATTTTAGATACCGCCAAGAAAAATAAAATACCTTTCCAAAGAGCAGCATCAAGTAGATATACAGGAACCGACACAGATGCTTTTGCATACAGTAACGGAGGAGTTCCGTCGGCACTAATTTCACTTCCACTTAGATACATGCATACAACTGTTGAAATGGTGCATAGAAATGATGTTGAAAACGTGATTAAATTAATATACAACACAATTTTAAACATAAAATCAGGGGAAGACTTTAGCTATTTTAAATAGATGACATCTAAAAGTTTTGAAAATGAGTTTATTGAGATATATGATTTCAAAGGTCAAAAAACAGGAAAAAAAGCCTTAAAAGCAGTTATACATAAAAACGGGCTTCACCATTCTACTGTTCATCTCTGGATTTACACACTTAGCGGAGAAGTTTTAATCCAAAAAAGGTCCTTAAATAAAATACTGAATCCAGGGGTATGGGACGTTTCTGTTGCTGGACATATTCATTTTGGTGAAACATATAATCAAGCTGTCATAAGAGAGACATTAGAAGAAACTGGGATTAATATAGAAAGTTTTAAATTACACAAACTAGGAGTATATCATAGTAATTCTATACATGATAAAATAATAGATAATGAGTTTCATCATACTTATGTATTAGAAATCAAAAAAGAATTGATTAATATAAGTTTTAAAAATGATGAAGTTGAAGAATTAAAATTGATCCCAATTAAAGAAATGGAATCATTAATCTGTAAGGATTTAAAAAACTATTTTATCGGTAAAAACAAAGATTATTATTTAGATGTAATCAGTGAAATAAAAAAAAGAACTACAAAGAATTATTTATAATTTTATTTACTACTTCAGGGTTTAATAATGTACTTATATCACCTAGATTATTAAAATCTCCAGAAGCAATCTTTCTTAATATCCTTCTCATAATTTTTCCTGACCTTGTTTTTGGAAGACCTGTAGTTATTTGAATCTTATCTAGTTTTGCAATGGGCCCTATTTTATTAGAAATAATTTTATTTATATCAGATTTTATATAATTGCTATCAATAGACGAATCCTTTAATGTTATAAATCCATATAAGGCATTACCCTTTATTTCGTGAGGAAAACCAACAATAGCAGATTCGGCAATATTGGGATGTTCATTTATAGCATCTTCAATCGGAGCAGTTCCAAGATTGTGCCCGGAAACTATTACTACATCATCAACTCTCCCTGTAATTCTATAATTACCATATTCATCTCTATAGGCACCATCACCTGTGAAATACTTTCCTTTAAAAGTTGAAAAATAAGTGTTAATGTATCTTTCATGATTACCCCAAATAGTTCTAGCTATAGAAGGCCATGGGAAATTGATACATAACTTACCTACAATGTTATTATCTTTTAATTCATTTCCATTATCATCAACTAGCATAGGCTGAACTCCTAAGAATGGTTTTGTTGCAAAGGTTGGTTTATCCGGGATGACATTTGGAATAGATGAAATTAATATTCCACCTGTCTCTGTTTGCCACCAGGTATCAACAATTGGACAGTTGTTTTTTCCAATATTTATGTTGTACCAATTCCATGCCTCCTCGTTAATAGGTTCACCAACGGTACCCAAAACTTTTAGGGAGGAAAGATCAATTCCTTGAACAAATTTAACTCCTTGCCTAGCAAGAGCTCTGATTGCTGTTGGAGCAGTGTAAAATTGTGTAACCTTATATTTTTCTACAATACTCCAAAATCTACTGAAATCAGGATAGCTTGGAACTCCTTCAAACATCAATGTAGTAGCACCATTACTTAGCGGGCCGTATAAAATATAACTATGACCTGTTATCCAACCTATATCAGCCGTACACCAATAAACATCATTATCTGTATATTGAAATATATTTTTAAAAGTATATGATGTGTAAACCATATATCCAGCGGTTGTATGAACCATTCCTTTTGGTTTTCCTGTTGAACCAGATGTGTATAATATAAATAATGGATCTTCAGCATCCATAATTTCCGGCTTGCAATAAACGTCTACACCAGAAATTATATCCTCAAGAAAAACATCTCTTTTAGAAATCATTTTAATAGGCTCCAACGTACGTTTAACAACCAATACCTTTTGTTCGTCATTACATTTTAGCAATGCATCGTCTACAATATTTTTCAAATTCAAAGTTTTAGCACCTCTAAAAGAACCGTCTGATGTTATCGTAAGAGAACTATTACAATCATTAATCCTTGTTGCTAATGCATCAGATGAAAAACCAGCAAAAACAACTGAATGTATAACTCCTATTCTAGCGCAAGCTAAAACTGAAAAAGCTAATTCAGGAATCATTGGAAGGTAAATACACACACGATCACCTTTTTTTACTCCCAAAGATTTTAAAACGTTTGCCATTTTACTGACTTCTACTAAAAGTTCTGAATAAGTGAATGATTTAGGTTTTTCGTTTACATTATTTGGTTCAAATAAAATAGCAATTTTATGAGGATTAGTTTTAACATGTCTATCTATACAATTGACTGTTATATTTAATTTTGCATTACTAAACCAATTGATTTTAGCTTTATGAAAATCCCATTTTACCACAGAAGACCATTTATCGTACCATGAAAAATTTTCTGATGCAATATCATTCCAGAATTTTTCTGGATTATTTAGTGACTCATTATATGCCGAATCATACTTGTTTTTATTATTAATTAAATAATTATTCATTTTCTGGTATTCTTATATTATCAACAATTTCTTTGATTCGATAAGGGGTTGGTGAAGTGAAATTCATTACAACTATAGAAACAATAAAATTTGCAGCCATTGCAATAGTTCCAAATCCCTCAGGTGAGATTCCAAACCAATAATCACTTGAATCGCCACCTCCAAAAAAATCAAACTTAAACTTTAGCATATAAAATAACATCAAACTTATTCCAACTAACATTCCAGCAATTGCCCCCTCCTTATTCATTCTTTTGTAAAAAATACCCATGACAATTGCAGGAAAAAAAGATGATGCTGCTAAACCAAATGCCAATGCAACAACTGCAGCAACAAATCCAGGAGGATTAATACCAAAATATCCTGCAACACAAACAGCAAAAAATGCCGAAATTCTTGCGGCTGCCAACTCCCCTTTTTCGCTAATTTCTGGATAGATTACCCTTTTAATTAAATCATGAGAAACAGATGCAGAAATTACTAATAACAAACCAGCTGCAGTTGATAAAGCAGCTGCTAAACCTCCCGCAGCTACTAATGCAATAACCCAATTTGGGAGATTTGCTATTTCAGGATTTGCTAATACCATGATATCCCTATCTACATACAATTCGTTTTTTTCATTATTAACATAATTTATAAGGCCGTCATTATTAATGTCATCAAATCTGATTAACCCTGTGTCCTCCCATTTTTTGAACCACTGCGGAACTTCTACGTAAGGTTTATTTGAAATTGTTTCTAAAAGATTTGTTCTTGCAAATGCAGCTACAGCGGGTGCAGTTGTATAAAGTATTGCGATTAACATTAACGCAATACCTGCTGATTTTCTTGCATCAGAAACCTTTTTTACCGTAAAAAATCTAACTATAACATGAGGCAATCCAGCCGTACCAACCATCAAAGCAAGAGTAATCGCAAAAATATCAACCAATGATTTTGTATTTTCTGTGTATTCATTAAAACCTAATTCTACATTTAGGTTATCTAATTTATCTAACAAATAAACCGAAGAACCATCGTTTAACTGATCCCCAAAACCTAGCTGAGGAATCGGATTTCCGGTCATTTGAATGGAAATAAAAATAGCAGGAACCATAAATGCAAAAATTAATACACAATACTGAGCCACTTGTGTATATGTAATCCCTTTCATTCCACCTAAAACAGCATAGAATAACACTATTAACATACCTATAATTACTCCGGTATTAATATCTACTTCCAGAAACCTTGAAAAAACTATACCAACACCTCTCATTTGACCTGCAACATATGTGAATGAAACTAGTAGAGCACAAAAAACAGCAACTAACCGAGCATTGTTTGAATAGTATCTATCTCCTATAAAATCTGGAACAGTAAACTTTCCAAATTTTCTTAAATAAGGAGCTAGAAGCAGAGCTAATAATACATATCCACCTGTCCAACCCATTAAATATACTGCTCCATCGTATCCAGCAAATGAAATTATTCCAGCCATTGAAATGAAAGAAGCGGCACTCATCCAATCAGCAGCAGTTGCCATTCCGTTAGCCCAGGCACCAACTCCTCCTCCAGCAACATAGAATTCTTTTGTGGATTTTACCCTTGACCAAATAGCAATCCCTATATACACTGCAAAAGTAATTCCCACTATAATATAAGTCCATGACTGTATACTCATCTCTTATCTGTTAAAACCATGTTTTTTATCTAAGTCATTCATTAATTTGACGTAAATAAATATTAGTATTACAAAAACATAAATAGACCCTTGTTGGGCAAACCAAAATCCTAACTTAAAACCAGCAATGGAAAATTGATTTAAAAAGTCTTTAAATACAATTCCAAATAAAAAGGAAAAAACAAACCAAAAAAACAGTAATATGCTTACATATTTGATGTTTGTTTTCCAATAAATATTTTCTTTATTTTTTGATTTCATATTCTTTTAACTTCGCGACAACTTTTGGTGCTAAAAGCAAAGTTGCAATCATTGTTGGTATAGCCATTAAAGCAAAAAATGTATCAATAAGATTTATCATCATTGATAAAGAAGTTGTAGCTCCAACCATTATGCTGATAATATAAATGTAGTTATATTTTTTTTTGTTTTCATCTCCCATTAAAAAAGAAAGACATTTTGTTCCATAATAAGAATATGAAAACAAAGAGGATATACTAAAAATCAGTACACAAACCAATAAAATATAATTTCCAAAAATAGGAAATGAAGATTCAAATGCTGAAGCTGTTAATGATACTCCGTTAGCATCGGTTTTCCAGACATCTGTAACCAAAATTGCCATTGCAGTCATTGTACAGACAACTAAGGTGTCGATGGCTGGACCAAGCATGGCTACAAAACCTTCTTTAATTGGATTATTTGTTTTTGCAGCGCCATGAGCCATTGGTGCCATACCAATTCCAGCTTCATTTGAAAAGGCACCTCTTCTAATTCCTAGAATTATTAAAGCCCCCAAAACTCCTCCAAAGGCAGAATCCCCACTATAATAGTCTGCATGAAATGCGTCATAGAATATTAAGTGTAGGTAATAGGGCAACTTATCTGCATTAATTATAATAATAACAAGAACTGTTAACATATAAATTCCAACCATAAATGGGACAAGCTTAGATGCAACACCACTTATCCTTTTTAATCCTCCTAAAATCACAATTGATGTAATAATTATAAGAGATAGACCAATAATAACATTAGACATGCTTGTAATGGCAACTCCGTTAGGAATTAACACTATATCATTAATTGCTTGAGTAAGTTGATTTACATTAAACACTGGTAAAGCACCTACCATTCCACAAAAACTAAAAAAAACAGCTAGAGGTTTCCATCTATTTCCTAATCCATTAACTATAAAATACATTGGACCGCCTTGTTTATTCCCAATAGAATCAACACCTCTATACATAACTGCTAATGATGATGTGAAAAATTTGGTTGACATTCCAATTATTCCACTAATCCACATCCAAAATATTGCTCCAGGACCACCAATCGAGATTGCCACAGCTACTCCTGCAATATTACCCATTCCAACTGTGGCAGAAAGCGCAGTAGTTAAAGCTTGAAAATGACTTATTTCACCATCAGAGGTTTTATCATCATATTTACCTCTAACAATGTCGATAGAATGTAAAAAATATTTAAAAGGAATAAATTTTGAAATGAACAGCAAATATAAACCCCCACCAATAAGTATTATTAATAATGGATATCCCCATACAAAAGATGAGATTTCTGAAATTAATTTATCAAGATCCAAAATAACTATTTAAATAGTTCTCTGTGTTTTTAAAAACCCTTTCGGAAATATTTATTGTTTCAGATTTAACGAATGATTCCGATGTAATATTTTCAAATAATTCAATATATCTATCTGAAACAGTAATTATGTAATCATCAGACATTTCTGGGACTTTTTGCCCTTGGAATCCTTGAAAATTATTTGAAATCAACCATTGCCTTACAAATTCTTTAGATAATTGTTTTTGAGGTTCTCTCTTTAATTGTCTTTCCAGGTATCCTAATTTATAAAAATATCTTGATGAATCAGGCGTATGAATCTCGTCTATTAAAACAATTTTACCGTCAATTGTTTTACCAAATTCATATTTTGTATCAACAAGTATAAGCCCCCTATCATTTGCTAATTGCGAACCTCTTTCAAATAATAATTTGGTATAATTCTCTAAAATTTCATAATCATCTTCTGATACCAATCCCCTATTTATTATTTCTTGTTTGCTAATATCCTCGTCATGATTACCAAATTCAGCTTTGGTTGCTGGGGTAATAATCGGTTCAGGAAATTTATCATTTTCATACATTTCTTCAGTCATAGATACACCACATATAACTCTATTTCCTTTTTTATATTCTCTTAAAGCATGGCCAGACAAATAACCTCTAATTACCATTTCGATTTTAAATGGCTTACAAAGATGTCCAATAGAAACATTAGGATCAGGACTATCAATTAACCAATTTGGAACGATATCACTTGTTTCGTTCATCATTTTAACAGCTATCTGATTTAATATCTGACCCTTATAAGGAATTCCTCTTGGCATAACCACGTCAAATGCTGAAATTCTATCAGAAGCAACCATAACCACAAGATTATCTTCCAAATAATAAACATCCCTTACTTTGCCTTTGTAAACATTATTCTGCTTTGGAAAAATAAAATCAGATTTTATTAATGTATTTAACATGGTTAGCTATTGTTTTGAATAATTTCTGTAGGCATTTACAACCTTTTTAACTAATTTATTTCTGATTACATCAGACTCATCTAAATGTACAATTCCAACCCCTGGAGTATTACTTAAAATTAAGACAGCCTCTTTTAGGCCAGAAATTGAATTTCTTGGTAAATCAACTTGTCCAGGATCACCTGTGATAATGAATTTTGCGTTTTTACCCATTCTCGTTAAAAACATTTTCATTTGGGAATGAGTTGTATTTTGACCTTCATCTAAAATTACAAAAGCATTATCCAATGTTCTACCTCTCATAAATGCTAAAGGAGCAATTTGAATAACTTCATCCTCTAAATATTTTTTTAATTTTTCAGCAGGAATCATATCTTTTAATGAATCATAAAGTGGTTGCATATAAGGGTCAAGTTTTTCTTTTAAGTCCCCCGGTAAAAAGCCTAAGTTTTCACCCGCTTCTATAGCTGGACGAGTTAAAATAATTTTCTTAACATTTTTATTTTTTAATGCTTTTACAGCCAATGCAATTCCGGTATATGTTTTTCCTGTTCCTGCTGGACCTATTGCAAAGACCATATCATTTTCTGTAACACTGTCAATGATTTTTCTTTGATTTAAAGATCTAGCTTTTATTATTCTTCCACTTACTCCGTGAAGAATAGGCTTATGGCTTAGTGCAGATGTTTCAAGCTCCTTTTCACTTCTTGTCAACAAGGTTTCTATCTCGTTATCAGATAAAATATTATACTTTAAAAAATAACTGATAATCTTATTAATTCTCAATTCAAGCTCAGACAGATCATCAGATTTACCAAATGCTTTAATCTGATTTCCCCTTGCTACAATTTTTAAATCAGGAAAATTGGTTTTTAAAAGTTTAATATTTTTATTCTGAGGGCCAAAAAAATCTTTTGGGTCTATTGACTCGATTTTAATTACTTTTTCTTCCAAATTAATTATTATTATTAATCACAATGTAAATTACTAGATTTCTTAATCTAAATTACGTAATTTCATGACCACTTACATTAATAAATATTAACAATTTAATGTCAATTATTACTCTTATAACAGATTTTGGATATAAGGATCATTTTGTTGGTCAAGTAAAGGGTGATATCTACATAAAATACCCCGAGGCAAATGTTGTTGATATCTCACACCAGGTATCTCCTTTTAATATTATGGAAGCTGCTTATATTTTAGAAAATTGTTACAAAAGTTATCCTGAAAACACTATTCACATTATTGATGTTGATTCTGAAAGAACAAAAGAAAAAAAACACATAGTAATGTATTTAGACAATCATTATTTTATTACTGCTGATAATGGAGTTTTAAGCATATTAAGTCAAAATATCAACCCCCAAGAGATATACGAAATAACTATTCATGAAGATTTAAATTCTGTAGACTCAAGTACAAAGATTTTCACTGAAGTTGCCTGTCATTTGGCAAAAGGAGGTAAACCTGAAATTGTTGGTAAAAAGATTGAGAAAATTAAATCTGTTAAAAATCTTAAACCTTTTCTTAATGATGATCAAAATCAAATTGTTTTAAGTGTCATATATATAGATAACTTTGGAAATGTAGTTACTAACCTTAAAAAATCCTACTTTGAGGAAATAAGAAAGGGAAGAGATTTCGAAATATCCGCCAGAAATTATAAGTTTAGTGAGATTTATGGTAGATACAGTGATATTGTCAATTACGCAACCCCTACTTCTCAAAGAAATGATGAGGGAAAAGGAATGGTTGTATTTAATTCAAATGATCTTTTACAAATATCAATATATAGGAGTAACCCAATGAATGTGGGAACTGCATCATCTTTAATGGGTTTAAAAATTTATGATTCTGTTACCGTCACATTTAAATAGTTTATATATGTTGATAAGTTTATTTAAGAATAATTTATCAATATGATATATTTGTTAATTAATTAAGTTAAAATCTACCTATGAAATTTATTGTCTCGAGCAGTACTCTTTTAAAAAAACTTCAAGTTTTAGGAGGTGTTATTAACACGTCCAACACGATACCCGTTTTAGATCACTTTCTATTTGAGCTCAATAATTCCAGACTTACTATTACCTCTAGTGATCTTGAAACTACTATGATCTCCTCGATTGATGTAGACAGCACAAGCAAAGGTGAGGTGGCTATTCCATCAAAATTATTAATTGATACTTTAAAAACATTTCCGGAACAACCTTTAACATTTACGGTTGAAGAAAACAACACAGTTGAAATTAGTTCTAACCATGGAAAATATGCTCTTGCCTATACTGAAGGTGAACAATTTCCAAAAACCATAACATTAGATAATCCGTCAAGCACTAAGATATCTAGCGAGATTTTAGCAAAAGCTATAAATTCAACAATATTTGCCTCAGGTAATGATGACCTTAGACCTGTAATGAGTGGAGTATTTTTTCAATTGACATCTGAAAACTTAACATTTGTTGCTACTGATGCTCATAAACTTGTAAAGTACAAAAGAAATGATATAAAGGCATCTACTTTGGCTGAATTTATAATGCCAAAAAAACCCCTAAATCTTTTAAAAAATATTATTGATAATGATCATGAAATAACAATTGAATACAACAATTCAAATGCAAAATTTGAAATGGATGGTTTAACTGTGATATGTAGACTTATTGACGGTCAATACCCAAACTATGAAGCTGTCATTCCAAACGAAAATCCTAATGTATTAACTATTGATAGATCATTACTTTTAAGTTCATTAAAAAGAGTATCAATCTTTTCAAATAAAACCACTCATCAAGTAAGATTGAAAATTGCTGGTGCTGAATTAAACATCTCTGCCGAGGATGTTGATTTTAGCAATAAAGCAGAAGAAAGATTAACCTGTGATTACAAAGGAGAAGACATAGAAATTGGTTTTAATTCCAGGTTTTTAATTGAAATGACTAACAACTTAGAATGCAAAGAGGTTAAATTAGAAATGAGCCTGCCAAATAGAGCAGGTATCTTAAGACCTTTGGATGGTTATTCAGAAGATGAAGACTTGACAATGCTAGTTATGCCTGTGATGTTAAATAACTAATCTACTTTTTAAAAACTACCAACTTAGCTTTATAACCAGTTGAAATTGCCCATTTTTTATTGGATAGCTCATTTCCAAACTCATCAAGAACTAATAATTGTGCAGTATTAGGGCTTGAATCTCCTTCATTCAAAGCAATAAAATCAATATTATTATAACCTTCATCTAAATCTACATCAACAACGAAGAACATAGATAAAAGTAGAATATTAGGGTGAATTATTGAACCATTTAAAATCAACCTTATTCTATCACCATCAACAAATTCATGATCCCTGCACTTTATAATTATATATTTTGAATTTGTTTCTAAGTCCCCTAAATAATAATCATTTCTAAACTTTGATTTATTTCCGTTTCCTTCGTTAAAGCTCTGTCTAATCACCCAAGTTGGTGTTACTAGATTTGTTTTACCAGTAATATCGATTTCTTTGCGAGATCCGTTCAAATCAACATCTAGATTATAATTGAAATATTTTTTAGGTTCTTTATTCGTTAATCCAATTGGCTTTATTCTGTTTAAATTAAAGCTATTCATATTGATATTAGAAGTGTCTAAAGATTTTATATTCAGTGACTTAATAGCGGTTTCTTGTGAGAAGGATTCTACAATAAATAAAATAAAAAGAATAAATAATATATGTAATCTCATTTAAAAAATAAAAAAGCTCGTGTAAAGATATTTAAAATGATTATCAGATTTTAATATATTAAACTTATCTTGACAAAACTACAAAACAAACTAACTAAAAATATTTCTTGGAAACACTTGAGATTTTAGGATTTATAGGGGCTTTTATTGTTGGGCTAATTTTAGGGTTAATTGGTAGTGGTGGCTCTATATTATCTGTTCCTATTTTGGTTTATCTATTTGGAATTAATCCCGTAACAGCTACAGCTTACTCTCTTTTTATTGTTGGTGCTACTTCTTTGATCGGATCCATAAGAAATCTAAAAAATAAACTTATAGATTACAAAACTACATTACTCTTTTCTGTATCAGCTATCATTTCAGTTTATATTACAAGAAGATATCTTATTAATTTGATTCCAGAAATTGTTATTGAAACTGATTTTATTTTAGTTTCGAAAGATCAATTAATTATGTTGTTGTTTGCTCTATTAATGATTGCAGCCGGTATTTTAATGATTAACAAAACACCTAAGACAATAGTAAAGATTAAACAAACTAAAACAATTGCTCCAAATAAGCTATTGATTTTTTCTGAAGGTTCATTGATAGGTTTTTTGACCGGATTAATAGGTGCAGGCGGTGGATTCATAATCATTCCTATTCTTGTAATTCTCTCAGACTTGAGGATGAAAGCAGCTGTAGCTACTTCACTGGCAATTATTTCATTAAAATCACTAATTGGGTTTATAGGAGATGTACAAAATTTGAAAATAAACTGGAGTTTTCTTCTAATCTTTACCTTAATTTCAGTTCTGGGGATTTTTGTAGGACAAAAATATTCTCAAAAAATATCTGACAATACCCTTAAAATAAATTTTGGAACTTTTGTGATCGCAATAGCTTTCCTAATAATATTTGTAGAAATTATTTAGTTTTTTTTAGGAGTAATCCTAGAGGAAAAATAAGTAATAAAGCGTAAATATTAAATAATAAACCAACAAGAGGTATTAAAATCATCAAAAAAACAAGAAAGCTTTTATTTTTAAAAAAATCCATTACTTTCTTTGGATTGCCATACACTCAATCTCAAGTTTTGCTCCTAGCGCTAAACCACTTCCGGCAAAAGCACTTCTAGCTGGCAATTTATTGGGATTAAAAAACTTTTTATATTCCTGACTCATAAGAGGCCAATCATTTATATCAGCTAACATACAAGTACATTTAAATATATCATCCATCGATCCACCGATTTTTTCCAATCTGTTCTTAATGTTCATCATAGTCTGTCTAGTTTCTGCTACAATACCCCCAGAAACCACTGAACCATCAGGTAATGTACCAATAGCACCAGATAAATAAATTATCCCATTTACCACTGTAGCATCAGAAAAAGGGTAACCTTTTTCCTTTGTCTCATCTGAATTTACATATTGAATTTCATTTTGACTGTTTTGAGAATTTGAAGCAACCTTTTTATTTGCAACATTTAATGACAAACAAGACTGTAACAGAACGATAAAAAATAAAAATTTAACCCTCATGAGTATCAATTTTAGAATTTGAAACAATTAGATAAACAAAAATCAGGGTAGATATGGTTCCCAAAATAAAAGATCCTGTATCGTATTTTAATATTAAAATGTCTGAGATTACATCAAAAGCTACAACAGCAAAAAATATATTGTTTCTTTGCTCATAAAATAAAGCTGAAATTCTTTTGTAATAATTTGCCAATCCAAACCATATTATAGGCACAACACATACTATAAAAACTAGGATCCAAACAGCTGAAAATGAATTCATAAAATCATTTAGATAAAACTCAGGGTTCTCAGCTATTTTTAGAGCTAATTCATCTCCAAATTTTTGTATCTCCAATTGGTTTTCAACACTAGGATCTGAAATATCAAATTCACTTAAAGACATAAAGTAAGTCGTCCATTTAGCAATTGAAACTATGATTAAAGGAATACACATTACTATTATAAAAAGTGTTCTTAATAAGAATGTTTTACCGCTAATTGTTCCTGAAAAAGTAAAGAATTTTTTCATATTATTTTTTGTTTTTATTTAATTCAACCCTAGACATTGAAAACATCTTCCATGTTTTGTCTACTTTCTTGTACATATAAATTCCTCTACCGGTATAAATTCTCTCGTAATTGGCATTAAATCTAGAATAAGTAGCGTCTACCATACAGATATCTTTTGAAATCCATATTACCCTGGATTTTTCTAACATACTATACTTATAACCCTCTTGTACATCATTTCTAATTTTTTTGTACCAATTCATTAAATCTTTTTCATTATCAACTATTATGGGATCACCAAAAACAGATAAAGTGACTGGATATGTGAAATAAGTTTTAATTTTTTCAAAATCTGAATATTCAAATGCTTTGCTATACTCCTCCCATCTATTAATAATCCTGTTTTCAACCATTTTTTTTGTGGTAAACGGATTGGAAGAACGTTTATCCTTCATCTTGGATTTATTGGCAATCATTTTCTTTTTTGTCATGGCTTGTTGTGCCATTTTTTTGTTTTTCATTTGATTTTGAGAAAATCCAAGTATCGGCAACAGGATCAGAATTAATAATATTTTTTTCATTGATAGTTTGTATTGAGTAGATTAATTAAAAAGTTTAAAAAAAAGTCTGGGTGTATTCTTTATGTATTCTTTATAAGATTCATGATGCCCCCATTTCTTTAATCCTTGATCTTCTAAAATTCTAACTCCAGAAATGTATACAAGTAAAATATAAACAAACAACGGAGATATTAATGTTATGTGTTGTAATCCCTCTAGAGATGATATAGACATCACAGCGATTCCTGACCAAAGTAAAATTTCACCAAAATAGTTTGGATGTCTAGACAATGCCCAAAGACCCGTTGAAATAAACTTATCCTTATTTTCTGATTTTTTTCTAAAATTAGTTTTTTGACGATCGGCTATAACCTCTATTGCAAAACCTAAAATAAACATCAATAGACCAATGTAAAATACATTATTGATAATTATTCCATTATATGATGATAAAGCTGTTAAAACGCACAATAAACACATAGAAACCCACATGCCCTGTAAAGTCCATGTCATTAAGAATCTTGTGAAATTTATCTTAATTGTTCTAAACCTTCTATCCTCGCCTGCTTTGTGAATTCTCATAAATAAAAAAGATCCTAGTCTGATGGCCCATACTGCAACACATCCAACGATAATATAGTCAGCAATTTTATCTGTTCCCGTAATGTAAATAGTAGATAAAATTATTGATATGTAAGTAATACTACCTGTAAGATCAAAGAATTTTTCTGTCTGAAAATAATATGCAGGAATAAAGCTAATCCACTGAATACAAAAGATCAGTATTACAAGGTTTTTGACTAATATTAAATCAGTTAATAGAGCTAATTGAAAAGGTATGTAAAAAGCAATTACTGATGACAAAAGATTTAAAAGATGATTTTTCATTTTACGTTTATATAAATAATGAATAACAATAAATATACCGCTAGGTAAATTCTATACTGATTTCTTATTTTTAGATAAATTTTATCCTCAGGAAATAAATTAAAAAATAAACCCCTTAACTCCTTAACAAATACGGGTTTAATATTAATTTTCCAGTCGTTTGTCTGATAGACAATTTTTCTAAACTTATTTCTAAAATAAGTACTTGGAATTCCCCAAATAAAAAGAATTAATAATAGGATATTAGAATAACTCATAAAGTCCTACTAATGTAAATAAAAACTTTTACTCACCCATATTTGCTACGTACTCAGCAGAATCAAATATATAAGTTACTTCTGAAACCTTATCACCATCCCACTTAAACCAAGCATGAACTGGATTTCCTACAACTACCTCTGACGACTTACTTGTACCTTCCCAATCAAACCAAGTGCTGGTGTAAGTATCTCCATCGTCAAAAATAAATGTTGCTGTAGCTCTGTCAGAATTTTTAATGTCATTGTAAAATTCTCTTCCACCCATAAAGGCATCCATCATTTCTGAGGGTGTCATTTCCTGACCATTAACGTTTGCAACTGCATCGTCTGTAAAAATAGCTTCTTGACCTGTCATGTCGTTAGCAAGATAAGCATCATTAAAAGCATCCATGACTAAAGATTTTGCATCTCCACCTTCAATTATACCTGTTTGAGATTCATTTTTAACCTCTGTATCACATGATAAGAAAGTTAAAAGTAATAATAGTGTAAAAAATATGTTTTTCATTATAGTTTTTGTTTAATTGGTTATTAATTTTTAGTTGATATTTTACGTTCGATTCAACCAATACAATATAAATTATCATTTTTATAAAATAAAACTTGTTAAATATGATTTATTAACCATTGTTAACAAATTATAAGTTTATTTAAATTAATAGGTAATATTCATGTTAACATTTGGAATACAAACATAAGCTTGTGAAAAAACCCCTCCTTTGCCTGGAATTATCGAGGAAATTTTTTCAATAATACCCTCATTTTGCCCAAATAAACAAGTTGCTCCTGCAGCACCAACTTCTCCAGTTTCTGGGTCAACTGCTATTATCGAAAAAGTATCTTGAGAAAATGATTGTAAATTAAATAATATTATAAAGGCAAAAAGTAAAGATCTCATGTGGCATATTTTATGATTATAAATATCAAAATTTATTTCATTAATTTAAAAGAATGCTTAAAATTTCTTATGATAAACTATACAATCATCCACTTAAGGAAAATCATAGGTTTCCTATGATTAAATATGAGCTAATTCCAGAACAATTAATACTTGAGAACACGTGTAATGAAAGTAACTTTTTTGAACCTGGACTAATCAACGAAGAAAATATACTGCTTACACATGATAAAATTTATTACGAAAAATTAAAAAATCAAGAATTAAATAAAAAAGAATTAAGAGCTATTGGATTTCCAATGTCAGAAAAATTAATTCAAAGAGAGAAATGTATTGTTCAGGGTACTATTGAAAGTGCTTTGTTTTCTGTTAAAAATGGAGTGGCTATGAATATAGCTGGCGGTACTCATCATGCTTTTACAAACAGAGCTGAAGCTTTTTGCATTCTTAATGATCAGGCAATTGCGGCAAATTTTCTTATTAAAAATAATCATTCTAAAAAAATATTAATTCTAGATCTGGATGTTCATCAAGGAAACGGAACAGCAGAAATATTTAGAAATAATAAAAATGTTTTTACAGTTTCATTTCACGGTGAAAAAAACTACCCATTTAGAAAAGAAAAAAGTGATTATGATTATGGATTCAAAGACGGTACATCTGATGAAGAATATTTAAACAAAATAACTTATGAAATACCCAGAATTATCGAATCTTTTGAGCCCGATTTCATTTTTTATTTATCAGGAGTTGATATAATTGAAAATGATAAACTTGGACGATTATCAGTATCGATAAATGGTTGTAAGCAAAGAGATAAATATATTTTAAATTATTGTAAACAAAATAAAATCCCTTTGCAGATAAGCATGGGAGGTGGATATTCTCCAATTTTAAAAGATATAATTGAAGCTCATTCTAATACGTTTAGGTTAGCTCAAGAAATTTACTTTTAACAACAACCACAGCTTTTATTTGAGATGTGATTTTTTGGTTTTTTAATATTACATGAGTACATGGGATATTTAGCAAGAAACATCTCTCCTAACATAACATCAGAAATATAATCATCTCCTCCGTATTTATTTCTAATTGCCAAGCCAAATTCTTCGACGCTGTATAATTTATTTTCTAAATCTAAGGGGTTGGTATTATCTTGTTTCATATCTTAAATTTATATTATTTCCCAATACAACATTTTTATATAATACTTGGAAATATTTCTTTAAATGCTAACGATTAAAGGAATTATATTTTTGTTTTAACAGAAAAATCAAATAATCTAAATCAGATTTTGAATCAGCCTCAATTCTGTAAGATTTTGAAGTTGATCCATTGTTTAATATCCTTTGCCTATCTTTTCTAATATTTTTTGGATCATCAAGAGTAAAATAATTTTGTGACTTGAAGCCATCAGGATTATGAATACCCCTAATAATGTCAAAAATTAATTTTGATTTTCTAATCTTAATATAACATATAGTTGAAAATGATGAACCGTTTAAAGCAAGTCCAATATAATGTCTCTTAGGAGTTAATTCAACCCCTTCAAGTTCAGAAATTTTTTTATTAAGCTCATTCCATTTTTCCAAAAGTTTTTCAGACATAACCGAGATATGATCTTCGATAGAGTAAACCTTTACCTCTTTGCTAACAGAACTAATTACGTTCTTGTTTTTTGAATTTATAGATTGGATACTCTCATTAGAGCTTGATTTGTGTTTATTAAAAACAATTGTATTGTTAGAAAATCTTTTGATTTCCCATAATTCAAATGGTAAGTTTTTAAAATTAACACTATCCTTTTGATAAGAGTTAAATGAAGGGGAAACAAAGATTATTTTTGATTGAGACCAATCAATTTCATCAACTTTAAGAACCTTATTATAATGTTGTGATAATGTTAATAGAAAGTCAGATTTATTATTTAATAAAAGTTGTAGATAAGTATAACCCTGATCAATAACAGAATAGCTACTACCCTTTTTATATTCAATAATTACAAATGAACTATTCTCAGCATCATAACAAAGTGAATCAATTCTATATTTGCCCACTGTCAACTCAGAATATATGAATTCAAGTCCGAAGAAAATATCTGTATTGTTTTCAACCAACTCCTGTATATCTCTTTCAAGCTTAAACGGTACTACATCAACATCTTCTACTTTATTATTTTTGAGTTTAAAAACTTCCATTAATTATAATTATAACCATTAATAATAATTACAAGATAGTAAGTAGTATGGGGTTTAACAAGAATTATTTTGAAGGCATTGATAATTGGCTAAATTGTGCACCACTTTTTTTTGTGGTGGATAATTGGAGCACTAAATAACCGAAACATTATGTAATTAAACCGTATTTGATAGGAATATTTTACAGATTTTATGTTGTAATACTGCTATAAAAATGTGGTCAAACTATTTCCCAATGCAAAACTTTGAGAATATATTCCCAAGTATTTCATCATTGGAAATTTCCCCTGTTAGCTCACCTAAATAATAAATGGACTGTTTTATATCTATTGCTAACAAATCTGCTGAAACTTTATTATTAATTGCTGACTTAACCTTGTGAATTTCCTCATATGTCTTATTTAACAAATCATAATGTCTAGAGTTTGATATTGTTGAATTATCTATTTGACTTGTCAGACTGTTAACATGATTTATTATTTCATTCTTTAATACTGAAATATTAATCTTATTTTTTGCGCTTATTGAAATTGGTTTAAATTCCGATAAATTATCTATTTCTACATTTGATTTCTCATCCTCTTTGTTTAGAACAAGTATTAATTTTTTTTCAGGAAACTCATCATTAATACCATTAAGATAATCTATGTAATAATCCATATTTGATGAGTTTAATTGCGAATAATCAATTAAATAAATTATTATTTCAGCTTCCTTTATTTTTTTAAAGGTTCTTTCAATTCCAATACTTTCTATTTCATCCTTTGTAGATCTAATCCCTGCAGTATCAATAAACCTACATATAACTCCATTTAAATTTATTTGATCTTCAACTGTGTCTCTAGTCGTCCCTGGAATTGGACTGACAATTGCTCTTTCTTCGTTCAATAAAGAATTTAAAAGGGTTGATTTTCCAGAGTTAGGTTCTCCAGCAATAACAACAGGAATACCATTTTTAATTACATTTCCTGTTTTAAATGAATCAATCAAAGTTTTGAGACTTAATGATATTCTATCTAACAAAGCAATTAATTCATTCATGTTAGCAAATTCTACATCTTCTTGTGAAAAATCAAGTTCTAATTCAATTAGAGATGCGAAGTTGACTAATTCAGATCTAAGATCATTAATATCATTTTTAAAACCACCCCTCATTTGATTCATTGCTAACCTATGAGAAGACTCAGAATTACTAGAAATTAAATCCGCAACAGACTCAGCTTGACTTAAATCCATTTTACCATTTAAAAAAGAACGCATCGTAAATTCACCTGCATTGGCAATCCTACAATTTTTAGATAATAATAACTGAATTATTGATTGCTGAATAAATAAACTGCCATGACAAGATATTTCAACTAAATCTTCACCAGTGTAAGACTTAGGGTTACGAAATACAGTAATTAATACTTTATCAATTGTGTTTTTTTTATCATAAATATAGCCAAGTTGAACCTTACTGGATTGTTGATCTTTTAAGCTTAATTTTTCAACACCCCGAAAAAAATTATCTACAATTTCTATGCTTTCTGGCCCAGAAATTCTGATAAGAGAAATAGCCCCTACTCCAGATGGTGATGCTAATGCAATTATGTTATCGTTATCTACCAATTCCTGTTAGTTTTAACGTAAAAGTATACAATTGGTATCAATAGAACCGCTACTGTGAACATATTATTAATTAATACAATTGGGGAAATAAGTAAAGTAGTAAAGAAACCAGCAATAGCTCCTCCCAAATGTGCTTCATGGCCAATATTATCATTTCGTTTTTTCATTGAATAAATTGAATAAAATAAATAACCAATTCCAAAAAGATAACCTGGCATTGGAATGATAAAAAAGAATAGCGTCATACTTGGGTTAAGTAATATTGATGCATACACTATACCCATAACCGCACCACTTGCGCCAACAGCATTATAATTTAATTTGTTTTTGTTTAACCTGTAAGTTAATATGTTACCAAAAATTAAACTTGCAAAATAAATAATCAAAAAATTCATTTCACCAACCCTATATATCACTGAATCAGCAAAAAAATAAAAAGTAAACATATTAACGATTAAGTGAGAAGTGTCTACATGTAAAAACCCAGATGAAAGATATCTAATCCACTCACCTCTTTTTATGTAGGAAGGGTTGAATTTGTATTTGTTGAAAAAATTAATATCATTAAAACCCTTGTAGGAGAAATAAATATTTAGAATAATAAGAAGAATTGCTACAGAGTTCACAGATAATTTACTTAATCGTGTCAAATATAACATATATTTGTCTCAAATTTATTTAATGGATAGACTGGTATTCATCATTACTTACCCATTTATTTGGCTAATTTCTAAGCTGAGCTTTTCGTCAATTTATATAGTTTCTGACCTTCTTTTTTACCCTCTATATTACATCTTTTCGTACAGAAAAAAGGTGGTTAGAAAAAATTTAGAATTAGCATTTCCAAACAAATCCCTTAAAGAAAGAATAAAAATCGAAAAAGAGAACTATAGAAACTTAACAGATATATTTTTAGAGACCTTTAAATCGACCAAGATGGAAGAGGATGAATTGAAGAAAAGATTTGTTTTTAAAAATCCTGATGTTCTAGAAAAAATATATAAGAATAAGCAGGATGTTATTGTTATGTGCAGTCATTATTGTAGTTGGGAATGGGTTTTTGCTATCAGAAATATTACAAGCTTTAATATTAATGCTGTCTATAAGCAACTTTCAAATAAGTATTTTGATAAGTTGACAAAATCTAGAAGAAGTCAATATGGTGCTAATATGATCACAACAAAAGATACATTTAGGGAAATAAGTAGGTTGTCAAAGATAGAGGGATTAAATTTTTATGGATTTGCATCAGATCAATCTCCAAAAAAGAGCAAAGCAGTATACTGGACTAACTTTTTAAACAATTATGTCCCTTTTCATATTGGAGCAGAGGTTATTGCAAAAAAATATAATATGGCGTTAGTTTTTATGGATGTACAAAAAATCAAGAGGGGTTTTTATGAAGCTTCATTATCATTAATAACTGATAAACCTAAGGACTTTAAAAACTATGAATTAACGGAAGAGTATATCAAACTAGTTGAAAAACAGGTTACAGAAAAACCAGAGTATTACACCTGGACTCATAAGAGATTCAAACACAGAAAAAATAAGGCTATTTAATCATATTGATCTCGTCAATAAACTTTGAAGATAACGTATTAGCTTCTTCTTGAGATTTTGCTTCAGAATATACCCTAATTATTGGTTCTGTATTACTTTTTCGCAACTGAACCCAAGAATTTTCAAAATCAATTTTTAAACCATCCTCATTGTTGATTTCTTGGTCAGAATATTTTTTCGAAATCTCATTTATTATTTTATCAACGTTAACAGTTTTATCAAGCATAATCTTGTCCTTGCTCATAAAATAGCTGGGATATTCTGACCTTAATTGAGAACATGAAATATTAAGATTAGCTAAATGACTTAAAAACAATGCAATTCCAACCAATGCATCTCTACCATAATGTAGATCTGGGAGGATTATACCACCATTTCCTTCCCCACCAATAACAGCATTTTTTTTCTTCATTAACTCAACAACATTTACTTCCCCTACTGCACTAAAAAAATGATTACATCCATTTAAATCTGAAATATCTTTTAAAGCCCTAGATGAGCTTAAATTACTAACTGTATTGCCTGGATTGTGTTTTAAATAATAATCTGCACAGGCAACCAAAGTATATTCTTCACCAAAAACCTCACCATTTTCAGAAATAAATGCTAAACGATCAACATCAGGATCAACAACAATTCCTAAATCAGCAGCCTGATTCACAACCAATTTGGATAAATCAGAAAGATTCTCCTTTAAGGGTTCAGGATTATGTGGGAACTCTCCGGTTGGATCACAATATAATTTAATGGTTTCAACTCCTAGTCTGTCTAACAATTTTGGAATTGCTATTCCACCAGTAGAATTTACCGCATCAACAACTACTTTAAATTTTCTTCTTTTAATTGATTCTGAATCTATAAATGGTAATTTTAGTATTGAATCTATATGAGTATCAATGTAAGAATCGTTAAATGTAACTGATCCTAAATTTATATTTTCATCAAAAGAAGGATTTGAATCTGCAATAGACATTAAATTTTTACCATCCTCTGCATTTATAAACTCCCCTTTACCATTCAGTAATTTTAACGCATTCCATTCCCTTGGGTTGTGACTTGCAGTAATTATAATACCTGCGTCAGCCTTTTCAATTGGAACGGCTATTTCGACAGTTGGTGTAGTGGAGAGCCCTAAACAAACAACGTCAAATCCCATTTTTGTTAGGGTTTCCAAAACCAATCCTTGAACCATTAATCCAGAAACTCTAGCGTCTCTTCCTACTACTATTTTATTTGATTTAACTATATTTTGAGATTTGAGCCACAAGCAAAAAGACAGAGTGTATAAAATAATATCATTCTTGGTTAGGTCTTCCCCTTCTCTATCTCCAATTGTACCTCTAATTCCTGAAATTGATTTTATTAATGGCATTAAAATTGTTTTTTGCAAATATACTTTTATTTAAACTACAGTAAAATAATTTGAATTTGTAAATTCGGACAAAATATCAATATTGAAAAGAATCTTTAAAATTTTAATATTATTAACATTAATTACTTCCTGTAAGTACAATAAACAGGGGGTAATTTCAGAAAATGCAATGGTTGTTTCCGCCAGATCAGAAGCAAGTCAAATTGGAATTGATATTTTAAAAAAAGGTGGTAATGCTTTTGATGCAATGGTAGCAACAGAGTTGGCTTTGGCTGTATGTTATCCGTCAGCAGGAAATATTGGAGGTGGTGGTTTTATGATTTACAGAAAAAATGATGGTAAAGTTGGCGCATTAGACTACAGGGAAAAAGCTCCTAAAAAATCTTCAAGAGACATGTACCTAGATGATAAAGGAGAAATCATTGAAGGCTTGAGCATGATTGGAGGTTTATCAATTGGAGTGCCAGGCACGATTGCTGGAGTCTTTGAGGTTCATGAAAAATTTGGAAGCCTTCCTATCGAAGAGCTAATAAAACCCGCAATAGATCTTGCGAAAAAAGGGGTTAATGTTACAGAAAAACAAAGCGAAAAAATAAACGAAAATCTTGAATACTTTGAGATAGTAAACAAAGAACCCATTCTATTTAGCGACGGATTTAAAATCAATGATACAATTAAATACAAAAATTTAGCTTCCACATTAACCAGAATAATGTTAAACGGAAAAGATGAGTTTTACAAAGGAGAAACTGCAAAAAAACTTGTTAAATATATTAAGAAAAATGGCGGAATAATTTCCCTAAATGATTTAAAAGATTACAAACCTGTTTGGAGGGAACCTATAATTTTCAATTATGACAATTTAAAGATAATTTCTATGTCTCCTCCATCCAGTGGTGGAATATGTATCAGTCAAATTTTTAAAATGATTGAGCCTTATGATTTGAAATCTTATGGGCACAACTCAGTTGATTACATAAAGCTGTTAGTCGAAGCTGAAAGAAGGTCTTTCGCTGACAGAAGCCACTTTCTTGGGGATCCAGATTTTACTGATATACCTTTAAATGATATGTTAGATAAGGAATATTTAAAAACAAGAATGGAAGATTTTTCATTTGATAAGCCAACTGACTCTAACGAATTATCTCATGGTAATATCAATATTATAGAAAGTGATGAAACCACACACTATTCTATAGTTGACGAATTTGGAAACGCTATTGCTGCAACGACAACTCTTAACGGTTCCTATGGATCTAAACTTTATTGTGAAGAGTTAGGTTTTTTTCTAAATAATGAAATGGATGACTTTTCCAGTAAACCAGGATTTCCAAACATGTATGGACTTATTGGAGGTGAAGCTAATAAAATTGAACCCGAAAAAAGAATGTTAAGTTCAATGACCCCTACAATTGTAGAAAAAAATAATAAACTCTTTATGACATTAGGCACACCAGGTGGATCAACAATAATCACTTCTGTAATACAAACCATACTAAATGTACATGAGTTTAAAATGGGTATGAATGAAGCAGTAAACTCTCCTAGATTCCATCATCAATGGATGCCAGATTCAATCAGAATTGAATCTAAAAGATTTGATAATAAAATAAAAAATGCACTTATAAAATCTGGATATAAATTAAATGATAAGGGGTCAATAGGAAGAGTTGACGGAATATTAATTAACTCACAGGGTAAACTTGAAGGAGGGGCAGATAAAAGGGGTGATGATACTGCTATTGGATATTAAAAATTATGAGTGAAGAAGTAATTTCAATTTACGGAGCAAAATCCAATAATCTAAAAAATATAGATCTTAGAATACCAAGAGATAGACTGGTTGTAATAACTGGTTTATCTGGTAGTGGTAAATCTTCATTAGCTTTTGATACACTTTATGCAGAGGGCCAAAGAAGATATATTGAAACTTTTTCTGCATATGCTAGACAATTTCTGTCAAAACTTGAAAGACCTGATGTTGATAAAATTGAAGGTCTATCTCCAGTAATATCCATAGAACAAAAAACTGTAAACAAATCACCTAGATCAACTGTTGGAACAACAACCGAAATATATGATTTTCTGAGATTACTATATTCGAGATGTTCAGAAGCATATAGTTACGTTTCCAATAAAAAAATGGTTAGCTATACAACCAAACAAATTTTAGAGCTTGTTGAGTCAGTTTATAACGGCAAGAAAATTATTTTGCTTGCTCCTGTTGTAAAATCCAGAAAGGGTAATTATCAAGATTTATTTCAACATATTATAAAAAAAGGATTTACCCAATGTAGAATTGACGGAAAAATCTGTGACATAAATAACAATACCAGTTTAGAGAGATATAAAAATCATGATATTGAAATTGTTATTGATAAATTATATCTAAAAAAAGGGAGCTTTTCAAAAAAAAGATTAAAAGACAGTGTTGAGACATGTTTTTTTCACGGAAATGATTCTATTTTAATAATTGATAATGATTCAAATGATGCAAGATATTTTAGTTTGAATCTTATGTGTGAAGAATCTGGAATTTCATACGAATTACCAGAACCAAACAATTTCTCATTTAATTCACCTAGAGGTGCTTGTAAAAAATGTAAAGGGATTGGTGTGTTAAAAGAAGTTGATTTAAAAAAACTTATCCCAGATGATTCTTTGTCAATTGATAATGGCGGAATAGAGCTAATAAGTAATAAAAAATCCTGGGTTTATAAGCAGGTTAAATTAATATCTAAAAAATTAAATTTCTCCCTAAGTGATCCTATCAAAAATATTTCGAAAAGCGGAATGAATGCAATTTTATATGGATTAAAAGATGAATTGATTGTCGAGAACAAATCAATCGGAGTAAATATTGACTACTCGATCTCTTTTGAAGGGATATGTAACTTTATAACTGAACAATATAAAAATAACGAATCAACCCGGTTAAAACGTTGGGCAAGTAATTTTTTTAAAGATGTTAAATGTGATAGTTGCAATGGCTCAAGATTAAAAAAAGACTCATTGTATTTTAAAATTGATAACAAAAACATCAATGACATTGTTAATTTAGAAATTAAAGAACTACAAAAATGGTTTATTGGGCTGCCTAAAAAACTAAATAAGAAACAATTAATTATTTCAAATGAAATCGTAAAAGAAATAAATGAAAGATTGGGCTTTTTAGAAAATGTTGGATTAAGTTATTTAACACTAAACAGAACATCGAAATCTTTATCCGGAGGAGAAAGCCAAAGAATTCGATTGGCTTCACAAATTGGATCACAGTTAACTGGAGTTTTATACATACTTGATGAACCTAGCATTGGACTACATCAATCAGACAATAAAAGACTTATAAATTCACTAATTAATTTAAAAGATATTGGAAATTCAATAATAGTTGTTGAACACGACAGGGATATGATATTAAGCGCCGATCATATTATTGATATTGGACCCTTTGCTGGAAAAGAAGGCGGTGAAATAATTTTTTCAGGAACAAAAAAAGAACTTTTAAAAAGCAAGTCTTTGACAGCTGAATATATTAACAATAAATTAAAGATCGATAAACCAGAAAAAATTAGACCTGGAAATGGAAAGTTCATTGAATTAAGTGGATGTACCGGCAACAATTTAAAAGATGTAGATTTAAAAATTGCTTTAAATACTTTGACAGTCGTAACTGGTGTTTCTGGGAGTGGAAAATCAACATTAATTAATGAAACATTGTATCCAATAATCCATAATAAAATATACAAGGCTGAAAAAAATATTCATGGCTACAAGAAAATTGATGGACTTGAATCAATTGATAAAATTGTAAATATCAATCAATCTCCAATAGGAAGAACACCTAGAAGTAACCCTGCCACCTACTGTGGAGTTTTTTCTGAAATAAGGAATTTGTTTTCTAAATTAAACGAGTCAATTATTAGAGGTTATAAAGCCGGAAGATTCAGTTTTAACGTAAGCGGTGGAAGATGTGAAGAATGTAAAGGAGCAGGTTTAAAATTAATTGAAATGAACTTTCTCCCTGATGTTTTCGTTGAGTGTGAAGTTTGTATGTCTAAAAGATTCAACAGAGAAACTTTAGAAATAAAATACAAAGGAAAATCCATTAATGATGTACTTGAAATGAGCATAAATGAGGCAACAGAATTTTTTGAACACATTCCAAAAATATATCGCAAATTAAAAACTATAAAAGATGTTGGTTTAGGATACTTAACATTAGGACAACAAAGTACTACCCTCTCAGGAGGTGAAGCTCAGAGAATAAAACTTGCAACTGAACTTAGTAAAAGAGATACTGGTAACACATTATATGTACTGGATGAACCAACCACTGGCTTACATTTTGAAGATATTAGAATTCTTATGTCAGTGATAGAGTCATTAATATCAAAAGGAAATACTGTAATTATTATAGAACACAACATGGATGTAATTAAAAGGGCTGATTATATAGTTGATTTAGGTCCTGAGGGAGGTAAAAATGGTGGAAATATTTTATTTCAAGGTAATATTAATGATTTTTTAAAATGTAAAAAAAGCTCTACAGCCAGTTTCCTAAAAAAAGAACTAACTTAGATTAAAAAATATGAACGAGAGAAGAAACAAGAAATGGAATGAAACAAAAACTAATGACTCCTGGTCAATTTTTAAAATCATGGGAGAATTTGTTGAAGGATATGAAAAGTTAAGTGCGATTGGACCTTGTATTTCTATTTTTGGATCAGCTAGAACAAATAATAATCACAAATACTACAAGCTTACGGAGGATATTTCAAAAGCTATCGTTGAACGTGGCTATGGTATAATTTCAGGTGGTGGACCCGGTATAATGGAAGCTGCAAATAAAGGTGCAAGCAGTGTCAAAGGAAAATCAGTTGGTCTTTGTATAAATTTACCTTTTGAAGACACAAATAATAAATACATTGACAAGGACAAACAGTTAAGTTTTGATTACTTTTTTGTTAGAAAAGTTATGTTTGTTAAATATGCACAAGGTTTTATTGTAATGCCTGGTGGTTTCGGAACTTTAGACGAGCTTTTTGAAGCCATCACATTAATTCAGACATATAAAGCTGAAAAATTTCCTATTATTTTAGTGGGTAGAGAATTTTGGGGTGGATTAATTGATTGGATGAAAAAAACATTACTTACAGAGAATAAAAATATCAGTGAAAATGATCTTGATTTATTCCAAATTGCTGATACCAAGGAAGAAGTAATGCAAATCCTTGAAAAGTTCCATAACAATTATAATTTCAGTCCAAATTTTTAAGGTTCTTTTCAGGTTATAATCTTCAAAATCCAACCAATTTCATGTAATTATATTGCATATGCATGCATGTTTGAGTAAATTTGCATGCTCCTATCCTAGATTTCTATGCAATTAAAAAAAAATAAAAAGTCTATATCGTTCGAAGAATTTAAAGACGAGATACTCAATGACTATAGGCTAGCGTATACAAGTAGAGAATGTAGTATTATTGGAAGAAGAGAAGTTCTTACAGGTAAGGCTAGCTTTGGGATATTTGGTGACGGAAAAGAATTGCCACAAATAGCCATGGCCAAGTTTTTTAAAAAAGGTGATTTTAGATCTGGTTATTATAGAGACCAAACTTTTATGTTCTCGTTAAATGAAGTCACTCCAACACAATTCTTTGCAGGTCTTTATGCTCATACTGATTTAGATCATGACCCAATGAGTGCTGGTAGACAGATGGGAAGCTCTTTTTCAACACATAGCTTAGATGAAAAATATGAATGGAAAGACTTAACAAAACAATTTAACTCTAGTGCAGACCTTTCCCCAACTGGAAGTCAAATGCCAAGATTACTTGGTTTAGCTCAAGCCTCAAAAATATATAAAAATGTAAAAATTTCTAGCTCAGAAAAGTTTTCTGATAATGGTAATGAAATTGCGTGGGGTACAATTGGAGATGCCTCAACTAGTGAAGGTCATTTTTTTGAGAGCATTAATGCCGCAGGGGTTATGCAAATTCCAATGATTATAAGCATCTGGGATGACAATTATGGTATTTCCGTTTCCTCAGAATACCAAACAACGAAAGGTGATATTTCAGAAGTGTTAAAAGGATTTCAAAAAGATAAGAATAGTAATGGATTTGAGATATTTAAGGTAAAAGGATGGGATTATGTTGAACTAATGAAAACTTATCAAAAAGCAGAAGAAATTTGCAGAAAAAATCATACTCCTGTAATTATACATGTTAATGAATTAACACAACCCTTAGGTCATTCTACATCAGGGTCTCACGAAAGATATAAATCAAAAGATAGACTTAAATGGGAAAAAGAATATGACTGTATCCTTAAGATGAGGGAGTGGATTCTTGAAAATAAATTAATTACCAAGACCGAATTAGAAAAAATAGAATCTGAAAGCAAGGATGAAGTTAGAAAAGCAAGAAGTAATGCTAAATCTAATTCTTTGGAAGAAACTATCGTAAACATTAAAACTTTTAATAATTTTTTTAAAGAAAATATTGATTTTAAAAATCAAAATATAAGCAGCATTTTAAATTCTTTAAATGAAATAAAGGAGCCTACTAAAAAAGATCTTTTTAGTTCTGTAAATAAAATTTACAGAGAAATGTTATTAAATAAACGTCAAAAATCTTGGTTGATTAATGACTGGCTGAGCAAATTAAAAGAAAAAATTCAGTATGACTATAGTTCACATTTATACAGTGAATCTTTATATAGTCCTAAAAATATTCAAGCCGTAAATCCAACTTATGATGATAAACATGATCTTGTTGACGGCAGAATTATTCTTAGGGATAATTTTGACAAAATTCTTCAAAAAAATCATAATGTGGTAATTTTTGGTGAAGATGCCGGTTTGATAGGTGGCGTAAACCAAGCTTTAGAAGGCCTTCAGGAAAAATACGGTGTGTATAGGGTTTTTGACACTGGAATTAGGGAGGCGACAATTATTGGACAAGGAATCGGATTGGCCCTAAGGGGATTAAGGCCGATAGCTGAAATCCAATATTTAGATTACTTATTGTATGCGATACAAATAATGAGTGATGATTTAGCAACTTTACACTACAGAACTAGGGGGAAACAAAAAGCGCCTCTCATCATAAGAACAAGAGGTCATAGATTAGAAGGGATATGGCATGCAGGATCCCCTATGGGTGGAATGATCAATTTATTAAGGGGAATTTATTTGCTAGTTCCAAGAAATATGACAATTGCAGCTGGTTTTTATAACACATTACTTTCCAGCGATCAACCTGCTGTGGTGGTTGAATGCTTGAATGGTTACAGAACTAAGGAAAAGAAACCAAACAATATGGGTGATTTTAAAATTCCTATTGGTAAAATTGATACTATCAAAGAAGGTAAGGATATTACAGTGGTATCATACGGATCAACGCTAAAGCTTGTTGAGGATGCTTCAAAAGAACTTGAAAAGCTTAATATAGATTGTGAAATAATTGACTGTCAGTCTTTGATTCCTTTTGATCTTGATCATGAAATAAAATTAAGTGTAGAAAAAACAAATAGGTTATTAATTGTTGATGAAGATTTTTCAGCAGGCGCAAGCGCATATATCTTAGATAAACTTATAAATGATCAAAATATTTATGATTTATTGGATAGCAAACCCTCAACTCTTTCCGCCAAAGACCACAGAACAGCATATGGAACCGATGGAGATTATTTTTCAAAACCGTCAATTGATGACATCTTCAATAAGATATATTCAATAATGAATGAATCTAATCCTGAAAAGTTTTCTTATTAGTTTACGTCAACTATTTTACTTATTAATTCATTTAACAAGTCAGGAGTAGCCTTTTTAATCTTAACACCCTTTGAATACATATCGTAGTCTCTAATTATTGAAATTATTTTCACAACACCTCTAAGACTATAATTTTTTGAAGCTATGGAATACTCATTTAAAAAATAAGGGTTAACTCCTAACAATGAAGCCATTCTTTTCTGATCCATTGTGGGGTTAGCGTGATAAACTAAAAGATTGTTGAAAAAGTTAAAAATTGTAGAAATAGTAACTACTAAAGGATTAGAGTTTGGATTGTCGGAAAAATATTTAGATATCTGTAACGCTTTAACATATTTTTTTTCACCAATTGCTCTTCTTAACTCAAAATTGTTAAACTCTTTTGAGATTCCAATATGCATTTCAATGTCGTCAGAGATGATATTTTTATCATCTTTTTTTATAGTTTTTAATTTCTCAATTTCATTATCAATTTTACTTAGGTTGTTTCCAAGATGTTCATTAATAAGAATAATTGATTTTCTGTCAATATTATAACCGCTAATGGTTAATTTTTCTGAAATCCAATTTTGAACCTGATTATCATAAAGTCTTTTAGATTCAAAAACTTTTCCAATTTTAGAGATTTCTTTAAATAATGCCTTTCTTTTATCAATTGTTTTGTGCTTATAATTAAGTATTAAAATAGTAGAGTCAAGAGGGTTCTTAATATAAGAAATCAAGCTGTCAATAGATCTGGATAAGTCTTGCGCCTGCTTAATTAAAACAATTTGAAAAGGTGACATTAAGGGATATTTTTTACAAATCGATACGATTTGATCAACCGAAGTGTCTTTACCATATAAAATGTTTAAATTAAACTCTTTCTCATCATCAGATAAAATATTTTGAATAAATAAATTGGTTATATTGTCAATGAAAAATTCCTCCTCGCCCATTAACAAATAGACAGGAGATAGTTTTTTTAATTTTATATCGTTTTTAATTTCAGAAATACTAGTCACAAATTAAATTTAAATGTTAAAATTATCATTCCCAAATTATGAATTTAGATTAAAAAAAATTGATGAAAAGAGATTTATTTTTGACGAAATTAGAAAAAAATATATCGAATTAACTGCTGAAGAATGGGTAAGACAAAACTGTATAAAATTTCTGATAAATGAAAAAAAATATAAAAGTCAATTAATCGCTGTTGAAAAAAAAATAATTCTCAATAACTTGACTAAGAGGTTTGATATTATTGCATATGATAACAATGGTGATCCAAATTTACTCGTTGAGTGTAAAGCGCCTAATATTGCTGTTAGACAGGAAACATTTGATCAAATTCTTAGTTACAACAGAGTTATAAATTCAAAATATCTTATGATTACAAATGGAATTATTCATTATTATTGTAAAATTGACAATATTGATAATAAAATCAATTTTTTAAAAGATATACCAAATTATAAATGAAGTTAGGCATCGTCATATTAAATTGGAATGGTAAAGAACTACTCGAAAAATTTATTCCTAGTATACTAAAATATACTCCAAAAGAACATAGTGTTTATGTAGTTGATAATGGATCTGACGACCGATCAATAGAATTTGTAAAAAACACATTTAGTGATATTAAGATTATTCAATTGGATAAAAACTATGGCTTTGCTAAAGGTTACAACTTAGGTTTAAGCAAAGTGGAAGAAGAAATCATATGTTTACTCAATAACGACGTAGAAGTTACTACAAACTGGACAGAAAGTATATTAAAACAATTTAAAACTGAATCAAATACCGCAGTCATTCAACCAAAAATGCTTAATTATAATAATAAAAGTTGTTTTGATTACGCAGGTGCCGCAGGCGGATATTTAGATAAATACGGCTATCCATATTGTCGTGGTAGAGTTTATGACAAAATAGAAAAAGACAATTGTCAGTATGACAAAGAAAATGTAGACATTTTTTGGGCCTGTGGAGCTTGTTTTTTTATAAGAAATTCAGTCTTTAAAGAAATGAATGGATTTGATGAGCTATTTTGGGCACATATGGAAGAAATTGACTTATGTTGGAGAATTAAAAACAAAGGGTTTTCAATAAAATATAACTCAGATTCAAAAGTTTATCATGTTAATGCAGCTACATTAAACCAAGACAACCCAGAAAAAACATTTTTAAACTTTAGAAATAAGTTATTTATGTTGTGTAAAAACAGCAGAGGTAATTTATTTTTTCTGATGGCTCAAACACTTATAATTGATATTGTAGTCTCAATTTTTTATCTGTTTAACAAGGGGTTCAGACACTTTTCTGCAATAATTAAAGCATATTTTTCGTTTTATAAACATATTAACCAGTTAATGGATTTTAGAAATAAAAATGAAAGAAAAATTAAACATTATAAGATATATTCAATAATGTTTAAATATTTAGGATTAAAAAGAGTAAAATCTCTCTGAATTAAATTTTCTTTTTCCTAATTTTACTAATATCAATTAACCATAAATATTTTAAAATGAAAAAAACATTTTTTTTAAGCTTGATTACACTCTTTATAATGTCTTCATGTGTGAGTAAAAAAGAATTTACATCTTTAGAGAACAGACACAAAAAAACACAAGATCTGTTAAACACAGCCACCGTAAAATTGAATGCATGTTTGGAAGAAAAAACTACTTCTGAAACATTAGCCAACGCATACAAAGATCAGCTATCTGACCTCAAAAGAAGAAATGACCAATTATTTGTTCAAAGTCAAGACTATTTAGAGTTAACAGCTAAAGGAGCTGAAAATCTAGAAAAAACTTTAGAAAGTATTAAAGAAAAAGATTTAAAAATTACGCGTATTCAAGATGCCCTTAGCAGAAAAGACAGCGTTACTTTTGCTCTTGTTACGAGTCTTAAAAAAGAAATTGGCATAAATGATCCTGATATTGAGGTTAATGTTGATAAAGCTGTAGTATTTATTTCTCTTTCAGATAAATTACTTTTTAAATCAGGAAGCTACGAAGTATCACAAAGAGCTAAAGAGGTTCTTGGAAAAGTTGCTACAGTTGTAAACGGAAAACCTGACTTTGAGTGTATGGTTGAGGGTCACACTGACAGTAGATCATATAATGGTGGAGTTTTAATTGATAATTGGGATTTAAGTGTAAAAAGAGCTACTTCAATTGTAAGAGTTCTTGAAGATTTAGATGTTAATTCTGGAAGGTTAATCGCAGCAGGTAGAAGCTATTATGATCCTCTTGTTGATAACGATACCGCTGAAAACAGATCGATTAATAGGAGAACTAGAATTATTATTATGCCTAAAATTGATCAGTTTTATGATATGATTGAAAAAGAAATGCAGAGTTTAGCAAACTAATCTAATAACTTATTAAACTTTATAAAATAACCCGCGTTAATGCGGGTTATTTTATGCTATAATTTTAAGTTTAGAAAACCTCAAGAGCAACTTTTTTGTTCCAGCTTTTTCAAATAGTATTTCTGCTTTTTGATTATCAGATACCCCTTCAATATAAATCACTTTACCTTTTCCAAATCTATCATGAATAACGATATTTCCGATAGATAGTTTGTTGTCAAATAGATTTGAATTAATCGAACTCTTCTTAATTTTTACAAAGTTCTTAGGAGGTCTTGTTTCAGGTTTTTTATATCTAATTCCTACTTTATTAAAACTAGGCTTGTTGGAAAAAGGAAAATTAGAGGATTTTTGAATAATATTTCTTTGAATATATTCATCTTTAATTTCATTTATAAACCTACTTTGCTCAGAATCAACAAGCTTTCCCCATCGATACCTGGACAACACATAGGAAAGAAATACTTTTTTTTCAGCTCTTGTTAAGGCTACGTAAAAAAGTCTTCTCTCCTCCTCAAGTTCGTTTCTGGAATTAAGGTTCATTGCACTAGGAAATAAGTTTTCTTCTAATCCAACAATGTAAACGTAAGGAAATTCTAGTCCTTTTGCTAAATGTATTGTCATTAGAGAAACTTTATTTCTATCATCATCCTCATTATCCTGATCTGTTGCCAATGCAATATTTTGTAAAAAAGAAGAAACACTCTTATCTTCAAATTCATTGTTATCTACAAAATCTTTTATACCGTTTAGTAATTCTTCAATATTTTGAATTCTATTAACCCCTTCTAATGATTCATCTTTTTTATACAAGTTATATAAACCCGATTGTTTTAAAACTTCTTTGGTAACATCAAAAACATTCAAGTTTTCTGTGTTCACCTTCAAGCTTTCAAGCATTATAACAAAATCAAGTAATTTGTTTTTTGTGGAACTATTTAATATTTCTGTTGATTTTGAAAAATCTTTAATAAAACTATAATCAGAAACATTTAACTTTTTGGCTTCAATGGTTATTTTGTTAAGAGTCGTCTGGCCAATTCCTCTTGAAGGAAAATTAATTATTCGTTTAAAAGCCTGTTCATCCTCAGAATTTATTAGCAATCTTAAATAAGCTAATACGTCTTTTATCTCCTTTCTTTGATAAAAAGAAAGACCTCCATATACTCTATAAGGTATATTTTTCTTTCTCAGCGCATCTTCAAAAGATCTAGATTGAGCATTGGTTCTATACAATATTGCAAAATCTTTATTATTTAGTTGATTTTGCATTTTAGTTTCAAAAATTGAACTAGCTACAAACCTTCCCTCCTCACCGTCTGTTAATAATTTATTTACGCTAATTTTTTCACCGGATTCATTTTCAGTCCAAACACTTTTTTTAAGTCTTTTCTGATTATTTTCAATTAAACTATTTGCTGCGTTAACAATATTTTTTGTGGATCGATAATTCTGCTCCAGTCTAAAAAGTTTTGAATCAGGAAAGTCTTTTTGAAAATTCAAAATATTATTGATATTTGCTCCTCTAAAACTATAAATACTTTGAGCATCATCTCCTACAACACATATGTTTTGGAATTTATCAGAAAGAGCTTTAATAATTAAATATTGAGAATGATTCGTGTCCTGATATTCATCAACCAATATATATTTAAAAATATTTTGGTATTTAGCTAATGTTTCTGGATACTTAGAAAG
>CABXCC010000003.1 GCA_902510475.1 uncultured Bacteroidota bacterium
CATGTAAATCCAAACTTACTTTTTCTTGGAACTGAATATGGTGTATATATTAGTTTAAACCAAGGTGAAAAATGGCATAAGTTTTCTAATGGTCTTCCAACAATTCCTGTTAGAGATATGGCAATTCAAAAAAGAGAAAATGACCTTGTCTTAGCAACTTTTGGTAGAAGTTTTTATATTCTTGACGACTATAGTGCCTTGAGAGATTTAAGTGAGGAGACTTTGAGTAAAGAAGGTGTGATTTTTAAGCCAAGAAAAGCACTTCAGTTTAATCAAATTCCTGGCGGAACGAGTAGTGATGGTGGTCAAACATATTATGCAAAAAACCCTCAGTATGGTGCTAGTATTACATATTTTGTAAAAGATGCTCCTTCATCAATGAAATCAGAAAGGAAAAAATCCGAAAAGTCTAAAAAAGATGGAGATATTCCTTTTCCTGGCTGGGAGGCATTAGATAAAGAAAATTCTGAACAAAAAAACCAGGTTATTCTTGTTGTAAAAGATAATGCTGGGGAAATTGTTACTAAAATTTCTGGCCCCCTTAAAAAGGGTATGTCAAGAGTAAACTGGAATTTAACAAGTTCAATTCCTACAACCATAAATGCCTCATCTAGAAGTTGGAGGGGTTATGGTGGAATTACTAGACAGGTAGATCCTGGAACTTATGATTTGTTTTTAAATAAAAGAGTTAATGGGCTGGTAACGGAAATTGCTGGGCCTGTTGAATTAGAAGTTGAAAAAATAAGATCTGGAACTTTAACCAACCCTATGAAAGCTGAACATGATCAATATTATAAAAATCTTGCAGATTTTTCATCGGTAGTGAATTCATATCAACATAAGTTTGAAAAAGCAAATACAAGGGTTTCAACCTACCAAAGAATGCTTATGCAAATAACAACCAATATTCCTGAAGCTAGCAAATCTTTATATGAGCTAACAGAAACTATGAATATGCTTGAAAGAAAGGTTGGAGGAAGTGAAGCTAAAGCAGAAGTTGGGGAGAAAGACTTTTTAACAATTAGTGATAGGCTTTGGGCTGCGAGAGGCGGCTGGTATCCTAATTCATATGGGCCAACGCAGCTGCACATGAAAAGTTTTGATATTGCAAAAGAAATGTTCAACAGGGTAAAGCCTGAAATGGACGCCTACTTTGAGAAAGTCAAAGAAGTAGGAAAAATCTTGGAGGAGGCCGGTGCTCCAATTGTGCTGGACTAAATCAAGTTTTAGTTAATAGAAAACCCCCAGCTTTAATCAGGCTGGGGGTTTTTGTTTTTATAGACTTTAGTTTTGTAAATTTGCCAACCATTATTGCTTCATTTTAGCTAAAAAACTTTAAAAAAATGAAAAAAACACTTTTACTAACAGTAGCCTTTTTAATCTCCTTCGCTGAAGGAAACTCTCAAAAACCAAAGGAATCAACATATGATTATGTTAAGGCTTTTAAAACATCATTCTATAACTCCCCTTCAACCGAAACAAGGTCTGCTAGTGGTAAGCCCGGAAGTAGCTATTGGCAAAACCGTGCTGATTATAATATAAATGTTGAGCTTGACACCCTTTCGGATATAGTAATGGGAAAAGAAATTATTAGGTATACTAACAACAGCCCTGACGAATTAGATTTTTTGTGGCTACAGATGGATCAAAATATTTTTAAAGAAGACTCAAGGGGAAATGCTATTATTCCTTTGAATGGAAGCAGAAACGGATCAAGAGGTCAAAAAATTGATGGTGGTTTTAAAATCTCTGCTGTTCAATTTATCCCGGAAAGAGGAAGTAAAAATCGTACAATAATTGATTTGAAACATGAAATTTATGATACACGGATGAAGGTTGTTTTGCCCGAACCATTAAAGGCAAATGGGGGTAAGCTCTCATTAAAAATTGATTTTTCATTTATTTCCCCTGATTATGGTTCCGACAGAATGGGAATCCTTAGAACAGAAAACGGAAAAGTATATACTGTAGCACAATGGTATCCAAGAATGTGTGTTTATGACGATTTAAGGGGGTGGAATATTTTACCCTATACGGGTCAAGGCGAGTTCTATCTAGAATATGGTGATTTCAATGTTAATATAACTGCACCATCAGACCATATTGTTGTTTGCTCTGGAGAGTTGTTAAACCCTCTTGAGACCTATACTTTAGATCAGCTTGACCGGTGGGCAAAAGCGGAAGCAAGTGACGAAACGGTAATGATTAGGGCAGCTGAAGAAATTAATGATTCTAGCACAAGACCAATTGGAAGAGAAATGATAACCTGGAAGTTTAGAATTGAGAATGCTAGAGATGTTGCTTGGGCATCATCGTCAGCTTTCATCATTGATGCTGCTAGAATTAATTTGCCCAGTGGGAAGAAATCAATGGCTATTTCTGCATATCCAATAGAAAGTTCTGGTGGGAATGCTTGGGAAAGATCAACAGAATATACCAAAGCATCTGTAGAACATTATTCAGAAAGATGGTTTGAATACCCTTACCCAACAGCTATTAATGTTGCTGGAAATGTCAAGGGGATGGAATATCCTGGCGTGTCGTTTTGCAGTCATGAATCAAAAGCTGGTAGCCTTTGGGGAGTAACAGATCATGAATTTGGTCACAATTGGTTTCCTATGATTGTTGGGTCAAATGAAAGGCTATATGGGTGGATGGACGAAGGTTTTAACTCTTTTATTAATGACATATGCACGGAAGAATTTAATGAAGGCGAGTATTATCCTGGCAAACCAAATCAACACATGATGGTCTTTAGTTATGGTTTTTACTCTGATAAAGTTGAGCCAACAATAACAGCTCCTGACAACTTGATTGAAGACCATATGGGCTTACAATACAGAAAAACTGCAATGGTTTTGTGGTTGTTGAGAGATAATGTTTTAGGGGCTAAAAGATTTGATGACGCTTTTAAAGAATATATTTATAGATGGGCTTATAAGCATCCTGCGCCTGACGATTTTTTTAGAACCATAGAAGATGTTTCCGGAGAAGATTTAGGTTGGTTCTGGAGGTCATGGGTGCTAAACAACTGGAGTCTAGATCAAGCAATAACCGGAGTGGGCTATGTAAATGATAACCCGTCTGAGGGGGTTTTAATTACCATAAAAAACATGAGAGAAATTCCAATGCCTGTGACTTTAGAAATGACAACAGAAAGTGGCAAAAAAATTAGAAAAGAATTGCCTGTGGAAATTTGGAAAAAAAACACGTCCTGGAAGTTCTTGGTCAATACAACTGAGGCCTTAACAAAAGTAATGATCGATCCAGATTTTGAGTATCCTGACATAGATGCAAAAAATAACTATTGGTATCCTAGCTCTGAATAATTATGTCGTAGCAAAATAAATGATTGTAGGAATAAAAACTGCAGAAGAAAAATAAGCCATCCATTTAGGGTGGTTTTCTTTTGAATGCCAATAAGCCAAAATAATCAAGGGGATTTGAAAAGGCATCCTAACTAGAGCTTGTGTTTTACTAATCCCCATGAGGTCTTGAGCTGCCTCAGAAATATATAAATATATGTTTGCAGGGAACACAATAATTAAAAGAAAGATAAGCGTATATGCCCCAAACTTTCTTGTTTTATTAAAAAGTAGAAAAAAGCCGCCCAGAACCTCTAACAAACCTGTGAAATAAACTGCAAATAGTTTATAAGGAATTTGTGGTGGTGTTATGTTTAAAAAATACTGAGGTGATGTGAAGTGTTTAATTCCAATATAAACATACATACCGCTCAACACAAAAATTGAAATCCTTTTAAATAAAGACATGGGTCTAAATTTAATAAAACAAACAGGTTTTACTATAGCTTTAGCTTAAAAAACTCTTTCAATGAACCAAAATAAGCCTACAGCTGCAATTATTAGTGAGGCAGGAATTTTAATTTCGTTGCTATACCAGTCTTTCTTTAATATTATCCTAATTAAAACGAATGCAATAAGCAAAACAGCTAATTGTCCAAATTCTACCCCCAAATTAAATGCTAACAACAATGAAATAAAATTGTCTTTTGGGAGCCCATACTGAGTCAAGAGTGCTGCAAAACCTAAACCGTGTAATAAACCAAAGGCAAAAACAACCCAGTATCTCGACTTACTTGTTTCTTTATATAAACAGTTTTCGACAGCTACCCAAACAATTGATAGTGCAATTATGGCTTCAACGATATCCCCCCTAAGCTGAACTAATCCTTGTGCTGCAAGAACTAAAGTAATGCTGTGCGCAACTGTGAAGGCTGTTACTTGCCAAAGCAATGAACGAAAAGTAATACATGAAAAAAACAGCCCTAATACAAAAAGAATATGATCAATGCCTTCTGGAATAATATGCTCAAAACCTGCCTTTACAAAAATGTAAAACTTTTTATAAAATGGCATTGCTGCCAAACGACGGGCTCTTTGTCTTTTTAAGGCCGCACCATACTCTGCTGCAATTTGTTCGTTTTCGAAATTCATTTGTCCTCGCTCTATTTCAGCAATGACAAAATCTTCTGGATTATGAGAATATAAACTTGAGCTTACCAAGAAAAGGGTAAAAAATAAAATAGCTCTGATAAAACTCATAAAGATTAAAGGAATATTTCTATTAGGTTCTTTTAAATTTATTATTCTGAACCGTCTAAACCTCTAACTTTTAAAAGAGGTCCAATATCTGCTTTTCTTCCTCTAAATTGAACAAACAAATCCATTGCTTCTTCTGTTGATCCTTTTGAATATATTGTAGCTCTAAGTTTTGAAGAAAGATTTGGGTCAAAAACATCTCCTGCCTCTTTGAAAGCTTCAAAGGCATCAGAATCAAGTACCGCAGCATGAACATAGCTGTAATAGCCTGAAGAGTATCCTCCTGAAAAAATATGAGCAAAATAAGTAGTTCGGTATCTTGGTGCAATTTCATCAATTAAGCCAACTTTTTTCATAGATTCAGATTCAAATGTATTTGCATCTTTCAGGTCATCTTGTGCAGAAATTGTATGCCAATCCATATCTAGTAGGGAGGCTGCTAAATATTCTGTGTTAATAAAGCCTTGGTTAAACTTAGATGCATTTAATAATTTTTCGATTAAATCATCTGGGATAGGCTCTCCTGTTTCATAGTGAGTAGCAAAAGATTTTAAAACTTCGGGTTCACTTGCCCAATGCTCAAGCAACTGCGACGGAAGTTCAATAAAATCTCTCGGCCCAGATGTTCCTGCCATACTTCCGTAAGTAACATCCGTAAGGGTTCCGTGCATAGCGTGGCCAAATTCATGAAAAAGAGTAACCACATTATCAAAGCTTAGCAGTGCTGGGTTGTCGCCTACTGGTGCTGGAAAATTACATACGTTTACAACTATTGGGCGCTGTCTTCCATCAAGGTTTGACTGACCTTTAAAACTGCTCATCCAAGCTCCTCCACGTTTATTTGAGCGGGTAAAATAATCCCCAATGAAAACTCCTAGATGGCTGCCGTCTTTATCTGTTACTTTCCAAACTCTTGCGTCTGGATGATATAGATCAATATCAAATAGTTCAGTGAAATTTAGTCCCCATAATTTATTTGTAGTGCTAAAGACACCCTTTATAACATTATCTAAGGAAAGGTACGGTTTGATTGCAGATTCATCAAGATTATATTTTTCTTTACGTACTTTTTCAGAATAGTGCCACCAGTCCCATGCTGCAATTTTAAAGTTTTGGCCTTCGGCATCAGCAACATCTTGCATGTCTGCAACCTCCACTTTAGCCCTTTTTACAGCTGGCTTCCACAACTTAGTTAAAAGATCATAAACCTCCTCTGGGGTTTTAAGCATGTTGTCGTCTAATACAAAGTGAGCATGGGTTTTATATCCCATTATTTGTGCTCTTTCAGCCCTTAGCTTTGCAATTTGTGCAGCAATTTCTTTGTTGTCTGTTTTGTTATTATTATCTCCGCGCATTACATAAGATTTGTAAAGTTTTTCTCTTAAGTCTCGGCGTGTAGATTCGGTTAAAAATGGATACATACTACTTCTGTGGGGGGTGAATACATATTTGTCTTTATACCTTTCCTTTTCTTCCTCTGTTTCTGCTTTCTCCATTTTTTGAGATGCAGCGTCTAATGCTGCTGCAATTACTCCTTCTGATAACCCATCCAAATCTGACAGGTTAAGAATTAGTTCAAATCCGTTAGTCTCAGCCAAAAGGTTCTGGCCAAAAGATGTTGAGAGTCCTGAAATATTGGAGTTAATTTCTGTGATTTGCTTTTTTTGTTCTTCACTCATTAATGCCCCACTTCTAACAAACTGCTTTCTTGTATCCTCTAATAATTTTCGCTGTTCACTTGTGAGATCAAGAGATTCTTTTTCTTGCCACACAGCCTCAACACGATTAAACAATCCTTCATTTAACGAGATTTTATCGTAATGTGCAGAGAGCATTGGGCTTAGCTCTCTTTGTAACTCCTGAAGCTTAGGATTGGTATTAGAGCTTGCTAAATTAGAAAACACGCGAGCTACTTTTGTAAGAAGCTTACCTGTTCTTTCAAGCTGTTCGATTGTATTGGCAAAAGTTGGTGCTTCTGGGCTGTTCACAATTACATCAATTTCAGATAAATTTTCTTCCATTCCTTTTTGATAGGCCGGCATATAATGCTCATCTTTTATGTCCATAAACGGGGGAACTTCATAAGGCGTGTTCCATTCTTGGAAAAATGGATTAATGTTTGGGTCCATGTTAGATTGTTGTTGGCAGCCGACTATAAGTAATAGTGCTGAAATTAAAAATAGTTTTCTCATTTTGTAGATCTTAAATTGATTGGTAAATATAGGATTTTTTAGTCTTCCTACTAAAAGAACTTTAATAAAAAACCCCTCTTTTATTGAGGGGTTTTGTGGTGGTCCCACCTGGGCTCGAACCAGGGACCAAATGATTATGAGTCATCTACTCTAACCAACTGAGCTATAGGACCAAATAGTTTGCAATATTAATGAATGTTTTGCTAATGACAAAACATCTTAAATGTCTTCACAAAGCTCTACTAAAACTCCCTTTGTTGTTTTTGGGTGTAAGAAAACAATCATCTTATTGTCTGCTCCTCTTTTGGGTTTTGTTGAAATAAATTCGAAGCCCAAATTTTCAAGCCTTTCTACTTCTTTTTGAATACTGTCTACATGTAGGGCAATATGATGAACGCCCTCCTTTCTTTTTTCAATAAATTTTTGAATAGGCGATTCAGGATTGTTTCCTTTTAATAACTCAATTTTTTGGTTTCCAATTTTAAAAAAAGAGGTTACAACTCCTTCAGAGGCAACCTCTTCTTTTTTGTAGGGTTTTTTTCCAAGTAATTTTTCGAAAAGATCTTCAGATTTTTTTAAGTCTGCAACAGCAATTCCAATATGTTCGATTTTGTTTATCACATTACAAATTTAGCTTAAATTTATTTTTATTTAGTTTAAACCGGCAAATGTCCTAATTTTACGAAATGGAAACAACTAGACAAAAAAAGGTTTCAAAGCTTCTTCAAAAGGATATTGCTGAGATATTGCAAAAAAGAATAAAAAAAGCGGGCAACTATGGGATTCTGTTGTCCGTAACAAAGGTTTCTGTTACTGTAGATTTTTCTGTAGCCAAAATATACCTGAGTATCTTCCCCTCTGAAATGTCAACTCAAATTCTAGCGGAGGTTTCAAAAATTTCAAGTAGAATAAGGCATGAAGTTGCCCAAAAAGCAAAAAAACAGCTGAGAAAGGTTCCTGAATTAATTTTTTTCTTGGATGACTCTTTAGATTATATAGAAAAGATTGAAAGCTCATTAAAAGGGCTAGATAACCCTTTGAAAAAATAGTTTTTGAGAATTGCTCGATACATATCGCTTAGATACTTTTTAACCAAAAGCAAAAACACGGCAGTTAACTACATGTCTATTCTTGCAATCTTAGGGGTTGTTGTAAGTTCCGCGGCAATGATTGTTGTTTTGTCTGGCTTTAGTGGACTAAAAAATTATAGTCTTGAGTTCATTTCTAGCGTATCTCCTGATTATAAAATTTCTTCAAAAAAAGGAAAGACTTTTGTTTTCACTCAGGAAATGCAAGGCTATTTAGCGGAAAATGGCTTCTATTATTACAAGGCAATTGAAGATAAGGCTCTTTTTTCTGTAAAGAACAGTAGTCAGATTGTTGAAGTTAGGGCTGTGGATGAAAAGTTTCCAAGAAAAAACATAGACACTATTTTAACAGATGGTGGTTGGGTTAATGAAGGTGGTGTTGTCATTGGCTGGGGGCTTGCTTATGATTTGGGTGTTGCTGTAAACGACGCTTTAAATCCTGTAACTTTTTATTCTCCAAAACCAGGAAAAGGACAGGTTTTCTCTGAAAAAGACATTTTGAGATCAAGAAAAGCTGTTGTGTCAGGTGTTTTTAATTTAAATGAGGACCTAAACTCAAATTTAGTTTTTACAGATTTTAGTTTTGGGAAAAATCTTTTTGACCTTAAAAAGGATGTGATTAGCTCCATAGGTCTTTATGAAAGCTCTTTAAATCGGTCTAAAATAAATGACCTTAGTAGTTATTTCGGAAAAAACTTTAGGGTTGAGGATAAAATTCAACAAAACAATAGTTTGTATAAAATGCTAAGAACTGAAGAAGCTGCTATATATTTTATTTTTTCATTGATTGTTGTTGTTGCGCTTTTTAATATGTTTGGAGCGCTAATAATGATGGTTTTAGAAAAAAGAAAAAACCTAAAAACAATGATGGTGTTAGGCCTAACCAAAAGGGAAATTGGTAAAATATTTCTTTATCAGGGCTGGATAATATCACTTTTTGGTTGTGTTTCTGGGTTGGCTATCGGGTCTGTTTTACTAATTCTGCAAAGCAATTTTTCTTTATTTATGATCACCCCATCTTTACCATACCCTATATCAATCGAGGCGGTTAATTATATAGTTGTATTTGGAACGGTCTCTCTTCTTGGATTTATTACTTCTTTAGCGGTTTCTTTTTATGTTAGAAAGAGTATTCCGCAAACTGCTCAGCAATAGAGTCCAAAACCTCATACACCTCTTTTGAGGTTTCAGTTGTAACTAATTTTTGTCTAAAGGGCTTAAAGTTTTCAATTCCTTTAAAGTAATTTGAGTAGTGTCTTCTGGTTTCATAAACGCCTAGCCTTTCTCCCTTCCAGGAAACAGACATTTCTAAGTGTCTTTTGGCAATTGCTGCCCTTTCTTTTATAGAAACTGCGGGTTTGTGTTCTCCCGTCTCAAAGTAGTGCTTGATTTCATTAAAAAACCAAGGGTTTCCTATGGATGCTCTTCCGATCATAGCGCCGTCTAAACCTAAGTTGTCTCTGACAAACTTGGCTCTTTCTGGCGTGTTAATGTCTCCGTTAGCAAAAACAGGAATGTGCATTCTTGGATTGTTCTTAACTTTTTCTATATAACTCCAATCAGCATCCCCTTTGTACATTTGGGCTCTGGTTCGTCCATGTATTGCTATTGCTTTACATCCAATGTCTTGAAGCCTTTCTGCTACTTCGACAATTTTTATCGATTCATGGTCCCAACCAAGCCTTGTTTTTACTGTAACCGGCAAAGAAGTTCTTTCAACAATGGCTTTAGTTAAACTTTCCATTAAACATATGTCTTTTAATATCCCTGCTCCTGCACCTTTTGAGACAACTTTTTTAACAGGACAGCCAAAATTAATGTCTATTATATCTGGGTTTGACTTTTCGACAATATCAACGGCTTTAAGCATGGAGTCTAGTTTGGCTCCAAATATCTGAATCCCAACAGGTCTTTCCTTCTCATATATGTCAAGTTTAATTACGCTTTTTGCTGCATCTCTAATTAATCCTTCTGATGAAATAAACTCCGTGTAAACGACATCTGCCCCGTTTTCTTTGCATAACGCTCTAAAAGGCGGGTCGCTTACGTCTTCCATAGGTGCCAATAGAAGAGGAAAACTCCCTAACTCTATATCTCCAATCTTTACCATTTAATTATAAATGTTTTGGCAAAGATAACCAAGTCTTTAATATGGGCATATAACAATAATTTTTACTTATTTTTGTAGCCTTAATTTGTCAGATGAAAAATATTCGAAATTTTTGCATAATTGCCCATATCGATCATGGAAAGAGCACGCTTGCTGACAGATTATTAGAGTTTACTGGAGCAATCACTGATCGAGAAAAAAAAGACCAACTTTTAGACAACATGGACCTAGAAAGAGAAAGAGGGATTACCATTAAATCTCATGCAATTCAAATGTATTTTAATCATAAAGGTGAAGATTTTGTATTAAACCTAATTGACACGCCTGGACATGTAGATTTTTCATATGAGGTTTCCAGATCGATTGCGGCTTGTGAAGGAGCTTTGTTGGTTGTTGATGCGGCACAAAGCATCCAAGCGCAGACTATATCGAATTTGTATTTGGCTTTAGAAAATGATCTAGAAATTATTCCGGTTTTAAACAAAGTAGATCTTCCAAGTGCAAATCCTGCTGAGGTTACAGATGATATTGTTGATTTGTTAGGTTGCCGTGCGGAAGAAGTAATTCCTGCAAGCGCAAAAACAGGGCTTGGTATTGAAGAAATTTTAGATGCTATTATTAATAGGGTACCGCCACCAAGCGGAGAGCCTGACAAACCATTACAGGCATTAATTTTTGACTCTGTTTACAATCCTTTTCGTGGAATAGAAACTTATTTTAGAATTCTTAGTGGTTCCATAAAAAAGAATCAAAAAATTAAATTCATTGCAACGGGAAAATCTTATTTTGCTGATGAAGTTGGAACGCTTAATCTTAAGCAAAAACCAAAGCAGGAAATTTGTACCGGAGATGTTGGGTATTTAATCACTGGAATAAAAGAGGCTAAGGAAGTAAAAGTTGGAGATACAATCACTGATTTTGAAAACCCTACACTCGAGGCTGTTTCGGGTTTTGAGGATGTTAAGCCCATGGTCTTTGCTGGTATTTACCCTGTTGACACAGAAGATTATGAAGAGCTTCGTGGTGCAATGGAAAAGCTACAATTAAACGATGCGTCCCTTGTTTTTACCCCAGAAAGCTCGGCTGCTTTAGGATTTGGATTTCGTTGTGGTTTTTTAGGAATGCTTCACATGGAAATTGTTCAAGAACGCCTAGAAAGAGAGTTTGGAATGACGGTTATAACAACCGTTCCTAATGTTTCTTATCATGCGTATTCAAAGAAAAATCCGGAAGACATTATTCTTGTTAACAACCCTTCTGATTTGCCTGACCCTTCATTTCTAGACAAGGTTGAAGAGCCTTTTATCAAGGCTTCAATAATAACAAAATCTGATTTTATCGGAAATGTGATGTCTCTTTGTATAGAGAAAAGAGGGGTTATAAAAAGTCAAACATATCTTACTACAACAAGGGTTGAGTTGGTTTTTGATATGCCTTTGGCTGAAATTGTTTTTGATTTTTATGACCGATTAAAAACAGTTTCTAAAGGTTATGCCTCTTTTGATTACTCACCTATTGGCCTTCAAGTATCAAAACTGGTGAGGGTAGATATTTTATTAAATGCAAAAATTGTTGATGCCCTCTCCGCTTTAATTCACGCAGACAATGCTTATAGAATTGGTAAAAAGATTTGTGAAAAACTAAAAGAATTAATCCCAAGACAACAATTCGATGTTCCTATTCAGGCGGCAATTGGTACAAAAATAATTTCTAGAGAAACGATAAAGGCATTAAGAAAAGATGTTACGGCTAAGTGCTATGGTGGGGATATCACAAGAAAAAGAAAGCTTTTAGAAAAACAGAAAAAAGGGAAAAAGAGAATGCGTCAAGTTGGAAGTGTTGAGATCCCTCAGGAAGCTTTTATGGCAGTATTAAAATTAAGTGACTAAAACTTTTTTCAACTTTCCTTAGGGCCTGAAGAAGCGCCGCCATTAGAGGCTATTTTTTTTGCTAGCTCCTGCATGTCATCAACCATGTCTGTTTCATCAACAATTTCATATCCCAACATGGTTTCTATTATATCTTCAAGGGTAACTATTCCAATAGGGGTTTTTGCATCGTCAAGTACTAGTGAAATGTGTTCGCGTTTTTTTAGTAGCTTATCAAAAAGTGGTGGTATTTTTGTTTTTTCACTAGAGATTATGATTGGCCGTTTTATTTCTTTTAATTTAAAGTCACCCTTGTTGTTTATTATACTTTCTAGTATGGTGTCTTTAAGAACATATGCTTCAATTTTATCATTATTTTGAATTGGTATTCTTGAAAACACCAATTCGGGGTTTTGCTGATAAAATTCGTTAATACTCAAGTTTGCATCTGCAGTAACCATTACTGAGTAAGGCGTCATAATTTCTTTTACACTAACATTTCTAAGCTTTACAATATTTTTAATAAAGTTTGAATCCTTTGTTCCAATTATACCTTCCTCTTTTGCAATTTCTGCAATGGTTGAAATGTCTTCTCTTTTAAAAAAGAGCTCTTTTTTTGAGGCTCCAATTGACTTGGTAAATGCTTGTAATATCCATAACACTCCTGTGTATTTAAACAAGGGGATTATCGACGAAAGAACAATGGTTGTAAAACTTGCTAAATTAGCCCAATACTTTGCGCCTATTGTTTTTGGAATAATTTCTGAAAACAGCAAAATCATTATCGTCATGACCGTCGAAACAATACCTACCAAAACATCGTCTGAAATTCCTCCTGCCAAGAAAGTGTTTTCGAGGTTAAGTTCAGAATAAGCCACTTTAGCCTGCGCCCCAACAAGGATTGCCCCAACAGTATGGGCTATGGTGTTGAGCGTCAAAATAATTATTAAAGGTTCGTCGATTGATTTTTTTAAGTTAGATAATGTGTTTGCATATTTTTTGCCTTCTTTTATTTCAATTTTAATAAAGGTTGTGTTTATGCTTAGTAGTACAGCCTCAAGGATAGAGCACAGAAAGGAGAGGCTAATTGTTAAAAATATAAATAGTATTAGTAGTTCCAATAAGAAAAAATAATTACTTCAAATTTAATAAATCATATGCATTTTTATAATTCTTTTTGAATTATTATAGATTGTGTATGTTAAACTTAGTCTTTGAGTGTGATTCTGAGCACTGAACACGCTGCTCTTTCTGTAAACTTGTCTTTTCCCCCTCCGAATAAAACATTAATCCAGTTGTCTTTTTCTGGTGTTCCAAGTATTAAAAGATCGTAGCCGGCAGATGTTTCAGAAATTGTTTCCACAGGGTCGGAGCTTTTTAAAATTAGAACTTCCGCATCAACACCAGACTGTTTTAATTTTTCCTCCGATCGATGCTTAACTGTTTCTGTTGTTGAGCTATTTTCTGGGACAACATGTAATAGTGTCAAAGATCCTCCAAAATAATCACAAACATTTTTTGCAATACTTATAAAGTTTTTATCCTTTCTTCCAGGTCTTAGGGCTAATAAAACTTTTCCTACATAGCGCACCCCATTGTCTCTATAAAGCGCAAGGTTAGAGTTTATATTTGCCAATAACCAGCCTATTGGATTTGTAATAAAGATTCCGGTTGTGGGTCTTCCATCCCATCCCATCACGAGCCAATCACAACTGCTTTGGGAGCTTAGTTGGTTGATTGTGTCTGAAAGTTCGTGGGTTACGACGGCTTCAAAATCAACAGATATTTTTTGAGATTCTGATAGTCTTGAAAGTCTTCTTTTTAAAGAGTTTTCTGTAGGTGAGTCTTCTAAGAATGCGTCTAGATCTGTCTGGCTTGGGATTTCAGTTATGTTTAGTGCTTGAATTACTTTTTTACTTTGAATCGCCGCTGCCATTTCAACAAGCATTTCTGGAGAAGTTTCATTTCCTAAAAGAGGGACTATTGCCCCTGCACTTGATGCTATTTTTGGATCGAGTTTTGAAGATGCTTTTTTTATATTAATTGCTTTTTGTTTTTTTGTCTCCTGTTTTTTAGCAAACAATGAAGATGCTGGTCTTTGAGCATAATTTTTTAAAACTCCTGATCTCATTACATCCTTTCCATAAACAAAGTAAATCACTGCTCCAATTAAAAATATTGCAAAAATAGCGAGCATTGGAACCATGCCTAAAAAGACTAGAAAAAAGATTCCACTTACAATTCCAAAAATCTGAATCCAAGGGTATAGTGGCGATTTGTATTTTGGCTGATACCACTGTGCTGCTGTTTCTCTTAGTACGATTACCGCTAAATTTACTGAAACAAACATCATAACTTTAAATGCACTGGCCAGCTTGGCAATCTCAAAGACATCTAAAAACAAAACAACAAGAGCAATAGCCACGCATGTAATAGCAATTGTATTAATCGGGGTTAGAAACTTCTTGTGAACCTTGCTCCAAATTTCTGGTAATAGACCATCCCTTGACATAGCAAAAGGAAATCTTGATGAGGCCAAAACTCCTGCATTGACAGTTGAAAGAAGTGTAAGGACTGCAATAAAGGCAATAGCGGCTCCAACCACATGAACGCCATTAAACTCAAGTGATGAAATATTAAGGTCAAGCGCTAATGTATGTATTGGGTTGTAATTCCCGGCTAGTTCCGAAAGGCTAACGTTTGCTGTTAAAACAAAAGAAATTAAGACATAAATTATTGTAATTATAAAAAGGGATAAAATCATTCCCTGTGGCAAATTTTTGTCTGGGTTTTTGATTTCTTCTGCAATTGCTGCTACTTTGGTTACTCCTGAATAAGAAAGGTAAACAAATGCAACGGCAAAAATAAGATCTTTATATCCCGCAAGCTCAACGGCTTCTCCTTTTAGTTTGGCAAAAAACGGGGTTGTTTGGTCCATGGTTTGAAGTCCTAAAACAAAAAGAGCTGCAAGAACTAATAAGGCAATAAGAACAGCATAAGACTGAAAATTCCCTGCTTTTTTTGCCCCAACAATATTTAATAGAAAAACTAAAAATAAGAACCCTAAGCCAACTGATTTTGTAATTGCCTCGCTGTCCATATCTAAAACTACAAGGACATATGCGCCGATTCCAACTAGGGCAAAAGCACATTTTAAAACAAGAGCAATCCACAAGCCGAGTCCAGAAATTGTTCCGAATAAAGGTCCAAAAGCTCTTTCAATAAACACATAGGTTCCTCCAGAGCTTGGCATTGCTGTGGCTAATTCTGATTTTGAATATGCTGCAGGTAAAATACAAATAGCCGCAATTAAATAGGCTAACCAAAGAGACGCCCCAATCTTAGTTGCAGCAAGGCCTGGAAGGACAAAAATACCTGTCCCAAGCATTCCGCCAATACCAATTGCAATAACTGCAGGCAACGTTAAGCTTCTCTCTAATTTCTTCAAAATATTGTTTTATATTTATAAAAATACTAAATATATATTTCAATTGAATTTATACCCCATTATTGCTGGTAATTTTATGCTTGACGGCGGCGCCATGTTTGGCGTTGTTCCCAAATCTATTTGGCAAAAAACAAACCCTGCAGACAATAACAATATGGTAAAAATTGCTGCGCGCTGTTTGCTTATTGAAGACGGCGATCGGCGTATTTTAATTGATGCGGGAATGGGTGATAAGCAAAGTGAAAAGTTCTTTGGCTATTATTATAGGTGGGGGGAAGATTCGCTGGAGTCCTCATTAAAAAAACATGGGTTTCATACTGATGATGTAACCGATGTTTTTCTAACGCACTTACATTTTGATCACTGCGGCGGTGGGGTGATTCGCTCTGGGAAAAGCTCTTTTGAAACTACTTTTAAAAACGCAAACTATTGGAGCAATAAGGGTCATTGGGACTGGGCAACCGATCCAAACAAAAGAGAAAGTGCCTCTTTCTTAAAAGAAAACATTCTACCAATAGAAGAGTCTGGTCAATTAAATTATTTAGAAAAAGATGAGGTTAATTATTTAACCCAAACCGACTTGGGTTTTGACGTGTTGTTTGTGGATGGTCATACGGAAAAACAAATGATTCCAGTTATTAATTACAAAGGTCAAAAAATTGCCTTTGCTGCAGACCTTGTGCCTACGCATGGTCATGTTCCTCTTACTTATATTCCTGGATATGACATAAGGCCTTTAATTTCTTTGAAAGAAAAAGATTTATTCTTAAATTATTGCGCCGAAAACAATGTTTTATTGTTTTTTGAACATGACGCTTTTGTAGAAGCTGCTTCGCTTCATAAAACTGCGCGAGGTGTTCGTGTTAACGAAAAAATTAAATTGCTTGAATTATGAAAAACCCAACCAATATGAAGAACTTTTTTTTATACCTGTTTTTAATTTTTCCATTTATAATTAATTCTCAAAGTGTAGGTGATATTGCGTTTATAGCGTTTAACGCAGATGGAGATGACGATATTGCTTTTGTTGCTCTTTCTGAAATATCCTCTGGAACTGAAATATACTTTACCGATAATGAATGGACGGGAGCTGCATTTAACAATACCAATGAAGGAACCGCTATATGGACCGCATCATCTACTGTGAGTGCGGGTACTGTTGTAGTTATTAATAATCTTAGCGTGTTTGATTCGTCATGGTCCGTTAATGTTGGAACTATATCGGTTAGCGGAAGTTGGAATATTGGTAGTAGTAATGATTGTGTCTGGGCTTTAAGTGCTGCTCCAGCCACTTCGTATGGGTCAACACCAACCTTTTATGGAGTTATTTGTAATGATGTATCAAATGGAGACACAACTACAGGGTCAGGTTTAACTCTTGGAACAAATGGAATAGATTTTAATAATGATCGTGATGGGTATGTTTATACCGGGAGCAGATCCAATCAAGCGTCTTTTTCAGCATATTTAGCTGAAATATATAATTCAAGTAATTGGCAACAAGAATCATCAAACGGGGAAGCTATCCTACCAATTTCTACAACTGCTTTTGCCGTCACAGGAGGTTCGGCTGACCCCGAGCCAACAAATCAACCCTCTGGGCTATCTGCGTCCGTAACTCATGAGAAAATTACTTTGACATGGACAGATGCTGTAGCCGGAGATCAAGCTCCTTCCAAGTATTTGATAATTGGTGAAAAAGATAGCTCAATAGCTGACCCTGTAGATGGAACGGCAATTGCTGATGATAGCGATGCCTCAGACAATAGAGTTTCGATCAATATAAACCATGGTGTTGGCACAACTTCTTTTTCAAACTTAGGAGTTTCAGCGTCCTGGTATTTTGAAATTTTTCCTTATACTAACTCAGCAAGCGATATTGATTTTAAAACAAATGGCACAGTCCAAACCGGCAATGCAACTACTGCTAATGCAATTCAAATAACAGAAATTGTTTACAATTCTCCTTCTACTGACTGGGAGTGGGTAGAATTATACAATCCAACGGCCTCAGCAATTGATATTTCAGGTTATACAATAATTGACGCATATCCTAATACAATGACGACATTTCCTGGTTCAACATCAATTTCTGCAACCTCCTATTTTACAGTTGTTGTTAGCGGAGGTGGAACAGCACAATTTAGTGCTGACTATGACCCAGGGGCTGGCAACTACGTTGGTGGTCTTAATAATGGGGGTGACTCGGTAATTTTAAAAGATGCTTCAGGCAATATAGTCGACCAAGTCGATTATGATGATGGTTCCCCGTGGCCAACCGATCCTGGCGGCTCCTTTAAATCGTTAGAGTTAATCGATGGAAATAATAATTATTATGCTGCAAGTTGGCAGGCCTCTTCTGCTGAATATGGTTCCCCTGGCGCTAAAACATCAACCGCCTGGAACAGCTCTCTTGGTTCAGGAGATAATTTGACCATTTCTAGCCCTGATAATATCGTTATAACAGGAGATGAAGAAATTAATAACATAACAATAAATAGCGGAGCTGGTCTTACAGTTGAAAAAACCGGTTCACTAACAGTTGCTGGAGATTTTACAAATAACGGAACTGTTAAGTTACAATCCGATTCAAATGAATTTGCAGCGATAAAAGTTACTGGCACTCCAACTGGAAATATAACTTATAAGCGTTATGTAAATACTGTTGGCACAAATGAATGGGATTTAATTGGCTCGCCCGTTGGAGGTAATAATTATATTAGTTCGTTCATAACTGCAAATTCTGGCAGATTAGCAACTAACGGAAGTTCTCCAACAGCATATGCAGTCGGGTATTATGATAATTCTGCAGATAGTTGGACTAATTATAATTCAAGCACGGTGGTTAATAATTCAACCGCTTTTGATCCTGGAAAAGGTTATCAAATGGCACATGTTTCAGGTGGTGTATTAGATTTTACAGGAACAATACCCTCAACGACCGTTAGTGAATCCGTTATCAATAATAGTGCTTCTGGGAGAAGATGGAATCTTGTTGCAAATCCATTTCCTTCGTTTATTAATGCAAATGACGATGCAGATGCCACAAATAATTTCATTGATATTAACGCCTCACAAATTGATGATGAAAATTATCTGTTTGTATACGGATTTGATGCAGATGGAACTGGATATACGGCCTACGGAGAAAATTATAACAATAACAACACTCCTGTTTACATAGCTCCAGGTCAAGGGTTTTTTATAGCTGCTGAAAGTAGTTCAAGCTCAAATGTTTCCTTTACAACTGCCATGCAAACCATAACAGGCTCTGACGATTTTGTTTCCGGAGATATATATGATGATTTTGGAAATCAAATTCAAGTTAGATTGTACAAACAAAATCTCATGATTGAGGATGCACATATTTATTTCAATGATGATGTAACAGCAGGGCTAGATCCTGGTAGAGATGCTGGAGACTTAAACCAGTCTGCTGGTTTAATGAGTAGATTAGTTGAAAATGACCAAGGCGTGGGCTTTGCTATTCAAGAATTACCAGCAGAAACTATGAATAACTGTATAGTTCCATTGGAAATTAATACGTATGCTAATGAAGAATTCAAAATTAGTCTTCACTTCTATTCAGTTGACAATATAAATATTTACTTAGAAGATACTGAAGAGGGGTCAATGACTAATTTACTCGAAGAAGACTTTGTGTTAACTCCTACTAGTAATTTAGAGGGTGCGGGAAGATTCTTTATCCACATGACTGCTGATACAATGAGTAATGAAGAGGTGTCAACAAGCATGTTGAATGCTTATAAAGAAACAGGTGCTAGCTATATCACTGTTGAAGGATTAGCTACTCAATCGAATGAAACTAACGTTAGTTTATATAATATTCTTGGTAGAGAAGTGTTGTCTACTAGTCTTAACAATAACATGGGCACACAAACAATCTCAACAATTGGATTGTCTGAGGGTCTTTATGTGATTGTGTTAGAGTCAGGAACTGAAAGATTAACTAAAAAGCTTTTAATACAATAAGCCATGAAAAAGACAGAAATAACTAGAAAACAGGCAATTAAGAAGTTGGGGAAATATGCAGCATTAACTGCCATTGGAACCTTCGCTATACTGAATCCTAAGAAAGCTCAGGCTAGTTCATCGCCGCCAGAACCTGGTCGCTGGTAAAAACCTTATTGAGTTACGAATAATTTCCCCTTTTTTATAACTTAAGCGTGATTTATGTATTTGAAAAAAAAAATTTTTATTCTATTGTTACTTCCGTTTGTTGTTTTCTCACAAACCGGTACGCCAGACGATTACTATGATGGTTTTGTTTTTAATCAGTCCAGCTCTAATTTGAAAACAGCTTTGGCAAATAAAATAGCCTCAACTAGTAATCTTCAATCATATAGCACTGCTTGGGATGCTTTAAAAATTAGTGACTTGGCGTCGGGTTCAACCACTCATGTTTCCCTTATTTATGGGTATAATGATACTGACGGGATTTATAAAACTGATGAGACAAGACTCAAAAGCGAAAATCAAACTAGCTCTCAAGGCACAGGAAAGTGGAATAGAGAACATGTGGTTTCCAAGTCCCTTGCCAACCCCACCATGGATACATCGACAGGAATAGGAACTGACTTACATAATTTAAGGGCTGTTGATTATACGATGAACATTTCCAGATCAAACAAAAGGTTTCAGGATGGGGGCTCTACAGGCGATTCTAACACAATTACAAATGATGGCGATAACGGCTGGTATCCTGGAGACGGCACAGGTACTGGGGGAGACGATTATCGCGGTGATGTTGCTAGGATTGTGATGTACATGTACTTGAGATATCCAGACCGTGTCTCTGCAAACAACTGCGCTGAATTGAGCAGCAACAATTATCATCCAGACATGCCTGATATTTTTTTGGAATGGAACAAAGAAGATCCTCCCAGCTATATTGAAATAAAGAGAAACGACACATTTGAATCTTACCAGGGCAACCGAAACCCATTTATTGACAACCCTTTCTTAGCATACTATATTTGGAATGGGCCAACAATAACTAATTGGTGGAGCGACACACCAATAGGAACCCCTGGCATATCTTTTAATAGCTCAAACTCTGTAGATGAAAATGGAGACTCAACAGCTAGTGCAAATTTGTCTGTTACAATGTCTAATTATGATTCAAATCATGGAGATATTGTTTTGACCTACTCTGTAGATGCAAGCACTACAGCTGAATCTGGTGATTACAGCTATGTCCCAATCAGTCCCAATCAGCTAACTTTTAATTCAGACGGAACACAAACAATCTCTATTACAATAAATAGCGATGCTGATAGTGATAACGAAACCCTTGTCTTCAACTTTACCCTTAACAACAATAATGTAGAGCTTAGAAACACACAACACACAATTACCGTTGTTGATGATGAAAAACCTTTAATTATCACAGAAATTGCTGACCCAAACAATGATCATACTGGTAGATATGTTGAGCTTTATAACCCTTCTTCCTCCTCTATAAGCTTAGACGGATTATATTTAATTCGGTGGACAAATGATAACGCTGACCCAACCAGCTCGTCAGCAAAAAAACTATCCGAACATTGTGGGTCTACTATGACTGGAAATTCTTTTTGTATTCTTTCTAAGGCTACCGTTTCTGGCTTTATGACAATGTATGGGCTTGAATCGGATGTTTCTCTTGGGTCTGCGTTGGTTACTGATTCCAACGGAGATGATCAAATTGCGATTGTACTTTCAGATGTTGCGAGCTTTAACTCTTCTTCTTATACAATCATTGATATTTTTGGTGTTCCTGGTGAAGATGGTACTGGAACCAGTCACGAATTTGAAAACGGAAGGGCTGAAAGAAAACCCTCTTCAACCACACCTTCATCATCCTGGGCCTCAAGTGACTGGAATGTTGAAAATGATACCGGAGGGGGTGACTCTACTAATTCTCCGCAAACAGCTCCTGCTGGTTATGATCCTGGACATTGGATTGGAGCAGCCACAACCGACACATGGAATGGGCTTTTTGATACTAGCTGGGCAACAGCCGAAAACTGGGCTAGCGGTGCAACGCCAGATCCTGGAGATAAAGTTTTTATTCGTGGCGCCAATAATGATCCGGATATTTTGACTGATATAACCCTTACAGATCTTACCGTAAAAGCTAATGGTGTTTTAGATATAGAGGCTGCCGGATCACTAAGCCTTTCAGGCAATTTTTCTAACAGCGGAACTGTTACATTAAACTCTTCATCTTCTGTATATTCTTCGATTAAAGTTGGAGGCACCTCGTCGGGAAATATTACCTACAATAGACATGTAAACTCGCTAAGCGGCGGTACAGGTTGGGATTTAATCGGCTCGCCTGTAAATGGATTACAGATTAGCTCTTTTGTGTCCACTAATACCTCTGGAAGTTCCCCTCTGGCTACCGGAAATGGCACTGGTGCTGGTGCAACTGGTGAATACGCAATCGGAACGTATGATCCTAGCAATAACACCTGGACTAACTATACCCAAAGCGTTGTTGAAGTGGATGATCTTGATTTTGTGCCTGGAAAAGGTTATCAAATGGCAACTGACAGTGGCGCAGCAATGTCTTTTACTGGGACGATTGACACAGGCTCAACTGAGAAAATATCAATTGAAAGTTTTACTGATGCTTCTGGGCGTCGTTGGAATTTAATTTCTAATCCGTACCCATCGTACATTAATATTGGTCCCAGCACAACGGACAACACTTTTCTTGACGAAAATGAAGGTGTAATTGATAATTATTATACTGGAATTTATGGGTACGATGCTGTAGCTGACTCTAGTATATACACAATTATTAACGACCTTTCTGGCCCTACTTCAATTGCGCCTGGTCAAGGGTTCTTTGTGGCTGCAAGAAGCACAACGGCTGCAAACATTACCTTTAAAGAAGAAATGCAAACAGTAAACGGGGGTGACGATTTTATTTCTGGGGATGTTGTTGAGCATGCTGAAGTTGAATTAAGATTATTAAACAATGGTATTTTGATGGGCAAAACAAACCTATTCTTTGTAGAAGGCCTAACATTAGGCCTTGATCCAGGATATGATGCAGGAAGCTTTACACAAAACGATCCTTTAATGACAAGGCTTGCTGAAAATGATGAGGGTCATGGAATGGCAATTAATGCCATGGGCCTTGAAGCAATGGAAAATGTAATAGTCCCTCTTGTAATTAATCAAAGTGCCGGACAGGAGTTTAGGGTTAGTCTATACAATGCTAACGTAAATGGCGCTAATGTATATTTAGAGGACATCCTTGAAAGCGAAATGATAGATCTTAAGGTTGGCGACTTCGCTTTGACTCCAACAGGTGATTTAGAAGGGGCTGGAAGGTTCTTTTTACACATTACCTTAGACACAATGAGCAATGAAGAATTGTCAACTACTATATTGAATGCTTACAAAGAAATCAGTTCTAGCCACATTACAATAGAAGGGTTAGCCACTCAACCTAATGAAACTAAGGTTAGTTTGTATAATGTTTTTGGAAGAAAGGTGTTAGAGAATTCTTTGGGTAACAATGTAAGCACACAAAAAATTTCAACAGCTGGATTATCTGCAGGTATTTATATAATCGAATTAGAATCAGGAAATGATAGATTAACTAAGAAGTTTATAATACATTAATTGTGAAAAGGCCGATCTTCCTTTTGTTATTTTTCTTTTTTACTTTGGTGGGTTTTTCACAAGAAAACGTTTTTCGTTGGCAACAAGAGGTTGATTATACAATGGTAATTGATGTAGACGTAGAAAACCACACCTATAAAGGAACACAAAATCTTGTGTTTACAAACAATTCCCCCGATGATTTGGATCGTATTTTTTACCACTTATACTTTAATGCTTTTAAGCCTGGCACCGATCTTGAACAAAATTCTAGATACTCTTCTGATGATTCTAGAACCATGTCTAAAAAACTACTTTCTATGCCTAAAGAGGATTGGGGGGATGTTCAAATAAGCTGGCTATTACAAGATGGAAAACCTGTTTCTTATAAAATTGAAGAAACAATATTGGAGGTTGTTCTTGACAAACCTATTAAATCTGGAGAAAGTTCTGTTTTAGAAATGGAGTTTTTTACACAAACTCCTGCGATGGTTAGGCGGTCTGGAAAAAATAGCAAAGACAATGTTGCTTTTTCAATGTCTCAGTGGTACCCTAAACTTTGTCAATATGATGATGAAGGTTGGCATGCCAACCCCTATATAGGTAGAGAGTTTTACGGAGTTTGGGGTGATTTTGATGTAACTATAAACATAGATAAAAACTATACTGTTGCTGGCTCTGGATATTTACAAGACCCTGAGTTAATTGGTCATGGATATGCTCCGTTAAAAAAAGATGTTGTGCATGATGAAAAAATTTCTTGGAGGTTCATAGCTCCTAATGTTCATGATTTTAGCTGGGCGGCAGACCCTGAATTCGTTCATGATTTTTTTGATATAGAAGGTGGTCCTAGAATGCATTTTTTTTACAAAAGTGATTCTGAATTTGTTAATCTTTGGAAGGGGTTTCAAGAAAATTCTGCCAAGTTTTTAACTTTCTTTAGCGAAACAATTGGAAGATACCCCTATTCTCAGTACTCTGTAATTATGGCAGGAGATGGTGGAATGGAATACGCAATGTGTACGTTCATTGACGGTGTGGGTCATCCAACAATTGAAAGCCTTTATTCTGTCACATCACATGAAATTGCACACACCTGGTTTCAGTTTTTAATGGCCACCAATGAATCCAAGCATTCGTGGATGGACGAAGGTTTTACCAGCTATATTGATGATGTAGCTTTAAATGTTGTTTTGAAACAAGGCAAGGCTTTGCCAAATTCCAAAGCATATGATGATTATTTTATGTGGGTTGCTCTTGGGTTAGAGGAACCTATGACTACTCATGCTGATAGGTTTAAGTATAATGATGGTTACGGGATGAGCGCATATGATAAAGGTTCAATTTTTTTATCTCAACTTAAGTACATAATTGGAAAAGAAAATTTTGATAATAGTTTAAAAAATTATTTTTCTAACTGGGCTTTTAAGCACCCTAAACCAAACGATTTTATTCGCTCTGCTGAAAGAGTTTCTGGTCTTGAGCTAGACTGGTATTTATTAGATTGGGTACAATCGACTATGACAATTGACTATGCAATAAACAGTATTGTTGATGATGAAAGCAAAACAACTATTAATCTTCAGAGAATTGGTCAAATGGGAATGCCAATTGATTTAAAAGTTAAGCTTAAGTCTGGAGAAACCCTACTTTATAATATTCCTATGACAAAAATGAGAGGTTCAAAACCGCTTAAAAATATGAAAGCTCTTGATTCCTGGAGTTGGGCAAAGCCTTACTACTCTTTTACAATGGATGTTGTGGCTAGTAATATTTCGGAAATTATAATTGATCCAAAAGGGGAAATGGCAGATGTTGATAGAGTAAATAATTTCTTATCCCTTTAGTTTTGATAGCACGCACTCTTCACAAAAATAATATTCTTAGAAATGCCGCTTCACTAGATTCTGTTTTTTCGTCTGGAAAAAAACTCTCATCTTCTTCATGCTCTTTATATTATTTAAAGACGAAGTCAGATGCAGATTTTCGAGTTGCTTTTTCTGTAGGAAAAAAAACACATAATCTTGCGGTTAACAGAAACAAAATTAAACGATTTATGAGAGAAGCTTTTCGTTTAAATAGAGAAAAATATGGGGTTTCTTCCTGTGATATGGTTTTTGTTTTTTTTGATAAAGATATTCCTACTTATGAAAAAGTAGAAAATTCTATTAAATCCTTACTTTTGTCATTGTCTAAAACTTTTGAGTCTTGAGAAACCTTCTTTTTTTGCTTTTTATTTTTGAGAGTTTTCTAATGCACTCACAGTATAATGTTGAGCATTCCGTGTATTTTGATACTGATGAGTTTTTGCTCACAAAAACTGAACAAACTAGGTTACAAAAACTGATCTCCAGTTTGTCAAGAGACAATGTAATTCAGATTGAAATCTATGGTTTTTGTGACGACAGGGGCGGTGAAAATTACAATTTGGTTCTTTCTCAAAATAGAGCAAACTCTATTAAGAGTATCTTTAATGGTTCCTCTTTTTTTCCTGAAAAAATATCAACAGTTGACGGCAAAGGAGAATTGCTGCTAAATGTTATTGATGACAAAGACCCAAGTGTTTTAAGAGCCTTGAATAGGCGTGTTGATGTTGTTATTAGTTATCCTGAAGATAAGTCTCCTGCTAAAAATATAAGTAGAAATGTAGCTGATAAAAATAAGTTTGTTTTAGATAATGTTTTATTTATTACAGGTTACAGCTATGTTACTAGAAACTCTAAAAAAACGTTAAGCAATGTGGTCAAAACTATAAAAGAAGACAGCTTTTCTTTTATAATTCAAGGCCATGTCTGTTGCACTGAAGGTTCTCTTGATGCTGTAGATAAAAAAACCAATAAACGTAATTTGTCTGTTGCGAGAGCTAAGTTTGTTTATGATTATTTTATAAAAAATGGAATTGATAAATCTCGTATGTCTTATGAGGGGCTAGCACATAAATTTCCTTTGGGGGGTAGCGCAGATAAAGATAGGCGGGTTGAAATTTTAATTGTTTCTGATTAAATCATAAAACATTCTTTGATGAGGTATACCATCTTCTAAATAGTCCTCACCTTCCGGATAAAATTGTAATTCTTTGTAAAATTTGTCTAAGTATTTTTGAGCGGATAATTCTATTTTTTTTGCATCCATATTTTCTTTTACATAACGTATAGACTTTTTCATTATTTCTTTTCCGAGGTTTTTTCCTCTTTCTTTTTTGCATACCACTACTCTGCCTATACTTGGGTTTTCTTCATAATAATCTCCTTTTTTAAAAATTCTTGTGTAGGCTATAATCTCACCATTTTTTTCTATAAAAAGATGAATGGCTTTTTGATCTTTTTCATCTATATCTTGATAAACACAGTTTTGCTCAACAACAAAAACTTCAGATCTTAATTTTAAAACATTATAAATTTCTTCTGTCGAAAGTTCACTAAATTTTTTAATTACGCTATTCATGTACTTATTTTATTCACTCTTCTTTCATGTCTTCCTCCTTCAAATTCTTCTGAAATAAATTTTTTAATAATTTCCAAAGCTTCTTCTTTTTCTACAAATCTTGCAGGAATGCAAACAATGTTTGCATTATTATGGCTTTTTGAAAGTATTGCTAAATCTTTATTCCAGCATAAAGCTGCTCTTACATTTTTATATTTGTTTGCCGTCATACATACTCCGTTTCCACTTCCACAAATTAATATACCTAAATCTGATTTTTTTTTGTTTACATCGTTTGATACTGGATGAGCAAAATCTGGGTAATCAACACTTTCCAAGGAGTCAGTACCATAATTATTTACCTCTATATTTTTAACAAGTAAATATTCTTTTATATAATTTTTATATTCTACACCTGCGTGATCATTTCCTATAGATATCCTCATTCGTTGTTAGTTGGTTGTTAATATTGTTTAATATGTTTTTTTAAAGTAGTTCTCCTTAAAATTTATAATCTCTTTTCCTAATTTATTTTCATTATTTAATTTACCATTTATTAATAAAATTTTGAGGCTTTTTAAAAATTTTTATGTTTTAATTTATTAAGTTTTTTAAGGTTTTATTTCATTTTATATATTGTTTATATATTAAATATGTATTTGAAAGTGAATTAATTACATCTAAATAACATGTTAATTTAATATTCATAAATTCTTAATATGATTATAACCAACTAATTATTTAAAAGTTATAGTAACTATTAACAAAGTATAATAACATCTTTTTATTTTTTTAAAATTTATTATAATAATATATAATGTTTATAAGTAAAAAATCATTTAATATTCTATGTTGTTATTAGTCATATTTTTGTTTTAAATGGGAAAAAGAAGAAAACAAAATAATAATAAAATATATAGAGGAGTATTAGACTTTTCAAATAAAAAAGATCCTTTTATTGATTGTATTAAAATCGCTCATCATGTAAAACTAAACACGTCAATTATTAATTATCTCCATGGGGATATTGTAGAATTTGAAATATTAAGTAGAAAAAGAAAAGGATTTTATTTAGGAAATATATTAGGATTAATTGAAAGAAAAAAGAAAGAATATGTTGGTATTATTCAGAGTAATAAAAATTTTGCTTTTGCTATTATCGAGGATAGAAAAGTTCATTCTGATATATTTATACCAAGCACGAATATTGGAAAAGCTCAAGACGGAGATAAGGTTTTGATTAAAATATTAGACTGGAAAAAACAAGATTTATCTCCTATAGGAAAAGTTGAAAAAATATTAGGAAAACCAGGAGATCACACTACAGAAATTGACACAATTCTTTCCAAAAATAGTATAGAAATAAATTTTTCTGAAGAGGTAAAAGACTTCACAAAAAATATTTCTGAAAAAATAAGCGAAGAGGAAATTGTAAAAAGAAGAGATTTTAGAAAAACTCTAACCTTTACAATTGATCCAACAGATGCAAAAGATTTTGATGATGCACTTTCTTACAAAAAAATGGAAAATAACAATATTGAAATTGGAATCCATATTGCGGATGTCTCTCACTATGTTATTCCAGGAACCATATTGGATAAAGAAGCATATCATAGAGCAACCTCTATATATTTAGTTGATAGAGTTATACCAATGCTTCCAGAAAAACTTTCAAATAAAATATGCTCTTTAAGACCAAAGGAAGAAAAATTAACATTTTCAGCAGTATTTAATTTTAATGATAAAGGAGATATTATAGAAAGCTGGTTTGGAAGAACTATAATTGAGAGTGATTACAGATTTTCATATCAAGAAGCCCAGAAAATTATAGAGACAAAATCTGATAAAATACCAAAAGAAATTTCTTTAACTAAAGAGGAATATAAAGTTGATAAAAACATCGTTGAAGCAATTTTAATATTAGATAAAATAGCAAAACAAAAAAGAAAAGAAAGAGAAAACAAAGGATCTATTAATTTTAATAAAAAAGAGGTTTCTTTCAAATTGAACGAAGAAAAAGATCCAGTTGAAATTATTTTTAAAGAAAGTAAAGACGCAAATAAATTAATTGAAGAATTTATGCTTATCGCAAATAAAAAAGTAGCGGAACTTTTTACAGATATAAAAAAACAAAAATACATTTATAGAATACACGATGTCCCAGACATAGAAAAACTGAAAAATCTAAGACACATTGTTAAGGGCTTTGGATATACACTTGATATTTCAAGTTCAAAAGGAATTTCAAAATCTTTAAATAAATTACTTGAAGATGTAAAAGGAAAAAAAGAACAAAATCTTATCGAGTCCTTAGCTTTAAGAAGTATGAGTAAAGCAGAATACTCAACAAACAATATTGGTCACTACGGCCTTTCTTTTATTAATTACACTCATTTTACATCTCCAATTAGAAGATATCCAGATGTATTAGTCCATAGGCTTTTACAAGATATTTTAAACCAACAGTTTGGAAGATATGATCAAAATCTACAAAAAAAATCAATTTATTGTTCCGAACAAGAAAACACAGCGGTAAAGGCAGAAAGAGAATCTATTAAGTATATGCAAATTAAGTACATGAAAGATAAAATAGGAAACACATATAATGGGATAATTTCAGGAGTATCAGATTGGGGAATTTATGTTGAAATAGAAGAAAATAAATGTGAAGGAATGGTATATATAAGAGACATAAAAGACGATAAATATTTTTATAATTCTGATGAACAATCACTAATAGGTAAAAACAAAAAAAACAAATATCAACTAGGTGACCCTATAGAAATAGAGGTAAAGAAGGCAGATTTAATAAAAAAACACCTTGATTTTATAATAATTTAATAATTTTAAAATATGAAAAGAATTTTCTACACACTTACCTTGTTTATTATACCAGGTATTTTATTAGCTCAAACTGAAAGAAAAATAGGAGATTTTCAAAAACTATCAGTTTATGACGGGATTAATGTAGAATTAATAAAGTCTGATACGAACAGAGTTGAAATCACAGGAAAAAACACTGCATTTATAGTTGTAAAAAACAAAAATGGAGATTTGAAAATTAGACTAAGCGTTGAAAAAAGATTTTCTGGTAGCAGAACAAAGGTAAGCGTATTTTATAAAAATGTGTATTCGATAATTTCCCACGAAGGCGCAAATGTTTTCTCAAAAGACACAATTACTCAGGCAGATTTAAAACTTAAAGCTAATAGTGGCTCTAGACAAAACATTATTGTTAAACTTAACACTCTTGACGCAGTAGCAACTGCTGGAGCAAAAATAAATATATCAGGAGAATCAAAATACCAAAACTTATCTGCAGCAACAGGCTCAGAAATATTAGCATCAAAATTAGAAAATGAAGAAGCAAATGTCATTTCAACAACAGGAGCGTTAATCGATGTTTCTTCATCCAAAGATCTTGAACTTAACAGTAAAATAGGAGGAATAATTAATGTTCACACAAAAACAGATAAAATTATTGAAAAAATATCTGTTGGAGGTACGGTTAATTATTTATACGAGGAATAGTGGACTTTAACATTTTAACACCTATAACAATTGGTTTCTTTACAGCATTTATAATGGGTCCTGTTTTTTGGGTATTACTAGAGACAAGTATTACTAAAGGATTTCGGGCCGCTGTTGCGTTTGATTTAGGGGTTATGTTTGCAGATGTTTGTTTTATAGCCATATGCTATTTTGGAAGTATGCAGTTATTGGAGGTAGAACAAAACAAACAAGGTCTTTTTGTCCTTGGCGGAACAATTCTACTCTTATATGGGGTCTTTTCTTGGATCAACAGAAATAAGAAAAACAAGGAACAACCAGAAATTCAAGAGTTTAAAGAAAATTACTTTGGACTAGCAGCTAAAGGATTTTTCCTTAATATATTAAACGTTGGGGTGTTTATTTTTTGGGGAGGGGTTTTGATAGTTTCATCACCTACTAGTGGAAAATCATTCACTAATTTTGCCTTGTTTTTTGCAATTGTACTTCTTTCATATTTTTTAACAGATTTATTAAAAATATCTGTTGCTCACAGGTTTAAAAGTTTTTTAAAAGGAAGAGGAATACTTTTTGTAAACTCACTTATCTCATTAATATTGATTGTTTCTGGAGTGGTGTTGATAATTAAGGGAAGTTAGCTCTCAGATTCTTATTAAAGATATAAAGAGAAATTCCTATATTACAGTGCTAACCAAAAAAAATATCATGAAAAAATTAATTATACTTTTTATTTCACTGTCTTTTTTAGGATGTGAAACAATCAATGTAGAAGTACAAAAATCAGCGGGTGAGTGGATGATGGAAGGCTCTCAAAACCAAGGAAAAAAATATATAATGGGAGACGACGACGACGCAGACCTTGCTATGAAATTTATGGACGGATACGAAAACATGGATCCGCAAACAATGGTAGACTTATCAGCAGATATCGTAAAGTTTCATCCAGGAGATGTGGCAGGTGTTTTTGACGTAGATATGACAAACACAGACTTTATTGTTGACAGACAAAAAGATATGGATTCTGTGTCAAGAAACTACATCTTTATTATGCCTCTCAAAATGGAAGGTACCAATGTAAGGTTCGTAGAAACTTCATTTAATGAAACCACATACTTAAAGGACGGATCATCCAAATCGGTTGGCGTATATGAAAAACTTTATATAAATACAGACAATAAAATTTCAAGGGTTGTGCAATGGCACAGACCGTCTAACTAAAACAAAAAATTATGAAAAAAACACTTTTGTCAATATTTACCGCTATAATAATTTTTAGCTGTAACCAAGGAGTACAAGTTACATTTGATGACGATAAGTCAAATGCAATTAGGGCACATTTTCAAAACTATCTAAATAATGACATGGATGGCCTCAAAGAATTATGGTCTCCAGACCTTAAAGTTTTCTTGAATTCAAAAAAACCAATCGGGGTAGATGATTTGGTTTCTATGTTAGAAGCTCAGCACTCTGGATTCGAACCAATAACCATGAGTTTTGGAGAAGAAGGAGGGGAAGATCTTGGAGTGTGGGTTCAGACAATAACCTACCCTGCTTTAGGCGAATATCCAGCTATAACGTTAACCCAGTCCTGGTTTGACTGGAACGCAACTGGAAAAGTAAGCGGAAACACAATAGTCCTACCAGCCCACATAGGATTCAAATGGGGAGAGAATGGAAAAATAATTGAAGAATGGCACAATTATGACACTCAGGAAATGATGGCAGAGCTTGCCTTGTCCGAAAGCACAGAATAATAAAAGCTTGTTGATATAAAAACCCCTACATTATGTGTAGGGGTTTTTTGTTGAGGCGCCTGGCGGATTCGAACCGCCGTACAAGGTTTTGCAGACCTCTGCCTAGCCACTCGGCCAAGGCGCCAAATTATAAGTGTGGGCAAATTTATAATAAATTTTTAACTTATTACTTATTTCTCTTATCTGTTAGACAAACTGTAACACGCTCTACATCTGCATTTATCGGCGGGCAGATTTTAGAAACACAAACGGTGATTTTCTCTAATAAAGAAATCTCGGCTAAAGAGCATGAGCAAATTCTTTTTACCACGGACTCAAGCATTTTTGAACGAACCCCCATCTCCCTGGTCACAATCCTGGCAAGATCCACATAGTTAACCGTTTTTGATATGTCATCTTCAAAAGCCTCCTTTTCAAGCAAACACTCTGCGGTTACATTTACAACATAATCACTTCCAATTATTTTTTCTTCTTTCATGCAACCGTGGTATGCATAAATTTTTAGATTTTCAACTTTAACTGTTGCCTTCATTAATTATTCTTTTGATAACTTTGTAAACTTATTAAAAACAAATTAGTGTGGAAAACAAACCAGAAAATTTTATAGAACAAATAATCGCAGAAGACCTTTCTGCGGGTTTTAGTTCTGCAAACCTAAAGTTTCGTTTTCCTCCGGAGCCAAACGGATATTTGCATATTGGACATGCAAAGGCAATTGCACTAAATTTTGGATTGGGCGAAAAGTATAGCGCTCCTGTTAATTTGAGGTTTGATGACACCAACCCTGCAAAAGAAGAACTAGAGTATGTTGAAGCCATAAAAGAGGATGTTTCTTGGTTAGGATACACCTGGGCAAAAGAAACATACTCTTCGGACAACTTTCAAAAACTTTATGAATGGTCCGTTTTTTTAATTACCCAAGACCTGGCCTACGTAGATTCTCAAACCTCTGAACAGATGGCAATTCAAAAGGGCACGCCAACAAAGCCTGGGGAAAACAGCCCTTTTAGATCAAGGCCTGTTTCTGAGAGCCTTGTCCTTTTTAACCAAATGAAAAAAGGAGAGTGCCCTGAAAACAAACATGTGCTAAGGGCCAAAATTGACATGAGCCACCCAAATATGCTAATGAGAGACCCTATAATTTATAGGGTTTTAAAAAAAACACACCACAGAACCTCAGACGAATGGAACATTTACCCAATGTATGACTGGGCACATGGACAATGTGATTATATTGAACAGGTTTCACACTCTTTATGCTCGCTAGAGTTTAAACCACACCGAGAACTATATGACTGGTTCCTAAACACTATAACAAAAACTGAAAACGACTTAGAAATTCAACCCAAACAAAGAGAATTTGCTCGACTTAATTTAAGTTATACAATAATGAGCAAGAGAAAGCTTTCTGTGCTGGTTGAAAAAAACATTGTTTCAGGCTGGGATGATCCTAGAATGCCTACAATCTCAGGTCTTAGACGAAGAGGATACACCCCTGCCTCTATTCGCTCTTTTATTGAAAAAGTTGGTGTTGCAAAAAGAGAAAACTTAATAGACGTGTCTTTGCTGGAGTTTTGCATTAGAGAAGATCTTAACAAAACAGCTAACAGAAAAATGGTTGTAATGGACCCCATTAAATTAACAATTAGCAATTACCCAGAAGGAAAGATAGAATTTGTAAGTACAGAAAACAATCCAGAAAATGAAGGCTCAGGAATAAGAAAGCTTCCTTTTAATAAACACCTTTTTATTGAAAGAGAAGATTTTAAAGAAGAAGCTAACAGGAAGTTTTTCCGCCTTACCACAGGAAAAGAGGTAAGGCTAAAAAGTGCATATATAATTGTAGGCACAGGCGTTATTAAAGATAATAATGGAAAAATTACAGAGATCCTTTGTGAATATGACCCAAAAAGTAAAAGTGGATCAGGCTCAGAGGAAAGCCTAAGAAAAGTAAAAGGAACACTACACTGGGTTACTCAAAACGAGAGCACTCAAATTACTGTTAATTCATACGACAGACTATTTAAAGAAGAGCTTCCCGGAAACAATACAAGTCAAGATTTTTTAGCAGATATTAATCCAGACTCACACACCGTTAATACTGGTTATGCTGAACCATCAATTTTAGAATCAACAATCGGTCAAAACTTTCAGTTTCAAAGAAAGGGCTATTTCGTCATGGACAAAAACAGTAAAGCCGACAATCCTGTTTTTAACAAAACTGTCGGCCTTAGAGACTCTTGGAAAAAAAAATAATTACTTCTTTTCAGGTTTTTTTCTGAGCTTTGCAGCCTTCATTTCTTCACCAATTTGATTACTTGCCGTAAAAGAAGCAACCATATTATTGAGCATTTCTGATCCTGCCTGAGGGGAGTTGGGCATCAATATCAAATTACTATTGGACGCAGACCCCACAGACTGAAGGGTATCATAGTGTTGCGTTACAACTATTAGCGCAGACGCTTCTTGAGAATTTATATCAACACCATTTAAAACCTTTACAGAGTCCTCAAGACCTCTTGCAATTTCACGTCTTTGATCGGCAATACCCTGACCCTGAAGTCTTTTGCTTTCAGCCTCAGCTTTTGCTCTTTCAACGATCAATATTTTTTGAGCTTCTCCTTCAAATTGCGCAGCAACCTTTTCTCTTTCGGAAGCGTTAATTCTATTCATTGATTCTTTTACCTGAGCATCAGGATCAATGTCTGTCACAAGGGTTTTAATTATTTGAAAGCCATACTCTGTCATTGCTTCTTGAATCTCTGACTTGACAGCAATGGCGACATCATCTTTTTTAATAAAGACATCATCAAGTATTAGCTTGGGGACCTCGGCGCGAACAACATCAAAAATGAAACTCGTGATTTGGTCTGCTGGGTTGTCAAGCTTATAAAAAGCATCATAAACCTTTTCTTTAATCACTTTAAACTGAACAGAGACTTTAAGCTTTACAAAAACATCGTCTTTTGTTTTTGTTTCGACTACAACGTCAAGTTGCTGTATCCTTAAACTAAGCCTTCCGGCTACACTGTCGATGATAGGTATTTTAATTTGCAGCCCAGATTGTCGGATGCTTACAAACTTACCGAATCGTTCAACAACGGCCGCAGACTGTTGTTTTACAATAAAAAAAGTAAAGAATAAAAGTAACAGTCCAATAGGTAATAATATTGTATATATAATCATATTTAAAATTTAATTGGTTCGTAACAAACAATATAAGTAAAAGGCCAGCCTAAAAAAAAAATAAACTTTTAAAATAATGTTAAAACAGCTTTGACAAAGCTTCTTTAGCACGACTAGAAGCGTCTTTTAAGCCAATGAAGGACACAATCTCTTGTAGATCAATTCCGTGAAGCGCCCCAACTAAAACCACCCTAAGAGTCATCATTATTTGTCCTGCAGAAAAACCTTTGTCTACGCAAGATTTTTTTACCCTCTCTACAAATAAGTCTGCTTGCTCACTTTCTGAATCTGCGAGCGATATAATTGTTTCTAAAATCTGTTTTCCACCCGGTTTAAGAATTTTCTTAAGACTTTTTTCATCATAGGAATTTGGCCCAGCAAACAAATATTCTGAAAGCTCCCAAAGCTCATTGACCGTGCTTGCTCTTTCTTTGACAAGCCCTATAGCGACCTTCAGCTTAACAACATTATAATTACAGTCTTTTTTTGTGTTTTGTAAAATTCTTAACAATTCATCATTTTGAGTCTTTTGAATATGTTGGTGGTTGTACCACTTAAGCTTTTCAAAGTCAAAGTTTGCAGATGAAGAAACCACTTTTTCTAAGCTAAAAAGCCCTTTTAACTCACTTAAGGATAAAATTTCTTTCGTCTCGTCAGGAGCCCACCCAAGAGTTGAAATATAGTTAACAAGAGCCTCAGGCATTATCCCTATCTCTTTGAAACCTAGGACTTCTTTTTCTCCTTTCCATCGAATGGGAAAAACAGGAAAGCCATTTTTTTCCCCACTCCTCTTACTTAACTTTCCTTTTCCGTTAGGGTTAAGTATTAATGGGAGATGCGCATACTTCGGGCTCTTCCACCCAAAGGCCTCATAAAGAAGCGTGTGTAGAGCAAGTGAGGGAAGCCATTCTTCACCTCTTATGACATGCGTTATGCCCATCAAGTAATCGTCTACAACATTTGCAAAATGATAAGTTGGCATTCCGTCTGCTTTTACTAAAATCTTATCGTCTAACAAAGACGAGTCAATTGAAGAATCACCTCGGACTATGTCAGAAGTCTTTACCTCAGATTCTCTAGGACACCTAAACCGGACCACATACTTTTCTTTGTTTTCTATTTTTTTTTGAACCTCTTTCTCGTCTAAGCACAGTGAGTTGTTTAAAGAGTTTCTGTTGCGCCAATTGTAAATAAAAACCTCGCCCTTACTCTCTTTATTTTCCCTCAATTTTAGGAGCTCTTCCTCTGTGTCAAAAGCATAATAAGCCTTGCCTTCTTTTAACAACAATAAAACATGCTCGTTATAAATGTCTTTTCTTTCGCTTTGTCTGCGCGGCTCTTGATCGGCTTCAATTCCACACCACTTAAGAGACTCAATAATATAGTTTTCGGCCCCAGAAACCTCTCTTTTTTTATCTGTATCTTCAATTCTTACAAGAAATTTACCCCCAGATTTTTTTGCATACAAATAATTAAACAGTGCGGTTCGCACCCCACCAATATGTAGAGGCCCTGTTGGGCTTGGAGCAAAACGCACGCATACTTTTTTATTTGTCAAAACGAATTTTTATCAAATATAAAACAATATTCTTTCAATTGATTGTGTAGATTTGCTTATAATTTATGATTGATTTTATACATAACACCTCCTTTGTCTTAAAGAGCACAGAAGAAATACGAAAACTTCTTTTACACGTTTCTTTACAAGAAGGATATGTCTTGTCTCAATTTTATTTTCACTTTGTTTCATCTGAAGAAATAACACGAATTAATAAAAATCACCTCTCACATGACTACGCAACAGATGTTATAACCTTTGATTATAGCACAGATAAAGAACTAAAAGCTGAGGCTTACATCTGCCCTGAAGAAGTTCATTCTAATGCCAAAAAGTATAGCCAAACCACTGAAAATGAGATGATTAGGGTTTTGATTCACGCGCTTCTTCATGTTTGTGGCCATGACGATAAAAGTGACGAATCAAAACTAAAAATGAGAAACAAAGAAGACTTATATATTAAGATTTATCAGGCCTCTTTCAAATGATTTATATTTGCAAAAGAATGTTCCACGTGAAACAAGAATATGTTTAATCAAGAATACGATGTTATTGTAGTTGGTGGTGGCCACGCAGGTAGTGAGGCCGCAGCAGCAGCAGCAAATCTTGGCGCCAAAACTCTTTTGGTTACCATGAATTTACAAACCATCGGTCAAATGTCATGCAACCCTGCTATGGGAGGAATAGCAAAAGGTCAAATTGTTCGCGAAATTGATGCTTTGGGTGGATACAGTGGGATTGTCACAGACAAGTCTGCAATCCAATTTAAAATGTTAAACCTTTCAAAAGGCCCGGCTATGTGGAGCCCAAGAGCACAAAACGACAGAGCTCTTTTTGCCCAGTATTGGCGAGAAATGTTGGAAGCTACACCAAACTTAGATTTCTATCAAGAAATGGTTAAGTCTTTGTGGATGGAAAAAGACAAACTTGTTGGTGTTGTTACTGGTCTTGGTCAAAAAATAAAAGCCAAATCTGTTGTACTCACGAATGGAACTTTTTTGAATGGACTTATACACGTCGGCGAAAAAAATTTTGGTGGTGGCCGTGCTGGAGAGAAAGCAGCAACAGGAATCACAGAACAACTTGTTTCTCTAGGTTTTGAGTCTGGTAGAATGAAGACAGGCACTCCCCCGCGAGTTGACGGAAGGTCTCTCGACTATTCTAAAATGATAGAACAGCCAGGCGACTCTATTCCGCAAAAATTCTCTTATTTGGAAACAACTCAGCCGCTAAAAAAGCAGGTTTCCTGTCATATGACCTACACTAGCCCTGAGGTGCATGACTTGCTGCGTGATGGATTTGACAGATCTCCAATGTTTAACGGCAGAATTAAAAGTATAGGGCCAAGATACTGTCCTTCGATCGAAGATAAAATACACAGATTTTCAGAAAGAGAAAGGCATCAACTATTTGTCGAGCCAGAAGGATGGAATACTGTAGAAGTATATGTTAATGGATTCTCTACTTCTTTACCCGAAGAGGTTCAGTTTACCGCCTTAAGGGCCGTTTCTGGATTCGAGAATGTAAAGTTCTTCAGACCAGGATACGCGATTGAATACGACTATTTTTTTCCAACCCAACTCACCTATTCATTAGAAACTAAAATAATTGAAAATCTTTTTTTTGCAGGACAAATTAACGGGACAACGGGCTATGAAGAAGCAGGCTCACAAGGTCTTATAGCAGGAATAAATGCTGTAAAAAAAATACAAAACAAACCTCCTTTAATCTTAAAAAGAGACCAAGCTTATATCGGAGTTTTAATAGATGATTTAATCACAAAAGGAACCGAAGAACCATACAGAATGTTTACATCAAGAGCTGAGTATAGAATGCTTTTAAGACAAGACAATGCCGACCAGAGATTAACAAAAATTAGCCACGATATTGGTCTTGCAAGTCCTGAAAGAATTGCTGCTTGCGAAACAAAATATTCAGACTCGTCTAGCTTGATTTCGTTTCTAAAAAAACAGAGCATCTTGCCTTCAGAAATTAATAGTATATTGGACCAAAAAAAATCTGCAAAAATAAAGCAATCTGGAAAGGCAGATAAGATTCTTTCGCGCCCAAATATCTTTCTTGAAGACCTTAAAAAATGCAATTCTATTTCTTCTTTCATAGACTCAAACAATTTGCCTAAAGAGGTACAAGACCAAGCAGAAATACAAATCAAATATAGCGGCTACATTGAAAAAGAAAAAGCTAATGCAGACAAGCTTAATAGGCTTGAGTCAGTTAAAATACCCAAAGATTTTGATTATAAAAAACTTAAATCCATAAGCGCCGAAGCCTTAGAAAAGCTAAGAAAAATTAAGCCAGAAACCATTTCCCAAGCATCAAGAATTAGCGGGGTCTCCCCCAACGACATTTCTGTTTTGCTTGTCTTTATGGGCCGATAAATGTTTCACGTGGAACAAAAAAACATACATATAAAAACTAATGACTTTTTTTTAACAAAAGAAGTTTTTTCAATAATAAAAACAGAACAAGAAGGACTCTTAAAAACAGACCCCCTTCCTCCAAAAGAAGAAATACAAAAATACTATAAAACAGAAGACTACCTTTCACATAATAGTAAATCAGACAGTTTGTTTTCTTTTTTTTACAGGCTTTTTAGAGCCATAAACTTTAAGCTCAAATACAATTCTATCAAACACCTCTTAAATCAAGGAAACCTTCTCGATTTTGGCTGTGGAGAGGGATATTTTTTAAGACAAATGAATAACAAAGGCTATAGCTCTTATGGGGTGGATCCTTTTCAAAATAAATTAAAAAAAATTAGCCATTCTATCTTTGACGAGGAATTTTCAGATGTTGGTTTTAAAACCATCACAGCATGGCATTCAATTGAGCACGTTTATGATTTAGAAAAGACAATTAAGCGCTTTCATGATATTCTTTCTGGGGATGGACTATTAATTGTTGCAGTTCCAAACCATAACTCTTATGACGCAAAGTATTATAAACATTTATGGGCAGGGTATGATACCCCTAGACACTTGTGGCACTTTAACAAAACAGCTTTAAGAAAAGTTTTTGAAAGAAATAAATTTATTTTTCATTCCGCGTATCCACTTTTTATAGACGCATACTACGTTTCTTTTCTTTCCGAAAAATATAAAGGATCTAAGCTCCCGATATTAAGGTCTATTGTGATTGGTACAATTTCAAACTTAAAAGCATTTTTTAGCGGACAATATTCTTCAAACTATTTTGTCTTCAAAAAAAGTCAAGAAATATAACGGAGCCCTTTTTTAACGACTGAATAGCTCACTTTTCCGTCCCCAAAAATCTCACCATCCCCCTGACACGTTAAAACACTGTTTTTAGCGATGATTAAAATTTTTTCAGAGGATAGTGTCAAAATCTTACGTTTCTTAAAAACACCCCCACTAAAAAGACTAAAAAAAATTTTAATTATTTCTGTTTTTCTTAAATCTTGTGCAATAGTCATGTTTAGCCGTCCATTGGTTCCCGCAGGAGTTTTAATTAGCTGCATACCTCCGCCCGTAAACTTACATAACCCCACGCCAAGCAAAAAAACCTTACTATTTATTTTGGCTTCATCCGTTTTGATTTCAACCTCAATATTTTTGTAATTCATAAAGTTCATTAGTGCACAAAACAAATAGGAAAATTTACCAAGCCACTTATAACTATGGATTTTCTTTAACATAAATGAGTCAAAGCCCACACCAGAATAGGTTATAAAATATCTTTTAATTTTTTTTTCATTAGTTCTTATATTAGCCAAACCAACATCTTGTGTTTTTATTTTTCCTGAATTTAAAAAGGGGATACTCTCTGAAATTTTTAAGGAAATCCCTTTGGATTTTGCCCAATCATTACCGGTCCCTAAAGGAACTAAACCAAATAAAATATTGTCTTTGGGAATATTTTTTTGAATTTGTATTCCAGCAACAATCTTTTGAATTGTTCCATCGCCTCCAATGCAAAGTATTTTTCTATAGCCTAAAGACGTTGCTTTTTCCACCAACATTATTTCATCGCCAGAAACAGAAGTTTTATGTAATTCAAAGTCAATTTGATTTTTACTAAGCTCAACCTCTACCCTATTCAAAAGCCCCCCTGATTTCCCGGAGCGAGATTTGGGATTAGCAATTGCAAACCACTTATTATGCATACTCAGTTTTTTTCTTGTGTAGCAATCTAGTTAGTTTTATTGAAATATCTAGGAAGATAATTCTAGGGTTCCCGTTTCTTTCAATATCCTCATAACCCTTTTGAACTTCATTGTAAAAGTTTAATATGTTCTCTTCGTGAACAAACGGAGCGAATTTTTTTAAATCAAGCCCGTTTGTGTACTTATTTTCACGGTTTTTTATTTTGTAACTATGTAAGATTGAGTCTTGAAAAACAACAGAGCAATAGCTCAAAAATTGTTTTTGTTGCTCACGAGTTTTTTTATTCATCTTTTCAGAAAAAGCCACAAGATCATTAATAGCCTCTTTTTTTGACTTCACCTTAAAAGCTGCTCGCACCCATTCTACAAAAACAACCTCATTTTCACTCTCAACGCTATGATTATCAACACTTTGAGAAAATAAATTAATTTTTTGACATCTTGAAATAATTGTTTTTAACAAGCCCTTTTCACTATTACAAACTAAGATGAAAACAGTTCTTTCAGGGGGTTCTTCCAACAGCTTGAGAAGTTTGTTTGAAGCGGAAATATTGAGTTTTTCAGCCATCCATATAACAAATATTTTTACTCCACCCTCATAAGACTTTAGGTAAGCTGTCTTTGCAATCTTTTCTGCTTCATCTTTATTAATTGCCCCTTGTTTATTTCCTAGCCCAATTTTTTCATACCAATCCTTTAATTCAAAATTAAAGCTCTTTTGAGTAAGCTCTCTCCAATGTTGTATAAAGTTTGAAGATTTAGGGTTTTTTTTGATTTCACTTGTAGTGTTTACGGGATATATATAGTGAATATCTGGATGACTACAATTCTGAAGCTTTTCAATTGCCTTTTGTTGTAAGGGAATGTCTAGACCCGCGTAAGGGCTTCTAAGAATTGACTTGATTAAACTAATTGCTCCTCCAAGACCGCTAGCCCCTTTGTTGCCAATAAGTAAATACGTGTTTGCAACCTTTCCTTTTTCAACACTTTGTGTAATTTTATTTAATTGAATTTGATCCATTAGCATCCCTAGTGAACAAATATAAAGAATTATATTTGCGACAATTATATTATTATGAATTCTATTAAGGACATTTCATTTGAACAAAAAAAAGTATTGATAAGGGTAGATTTTAATGTTCCGATAAACGATAAAGATCAAGTTACCGATAACTCTAGAATAAAATCTTCAATCCCCACAATAAAACATGTTCTAGATCAAGGAGGTTCTTGTATCCTAGCATCGCATCTTGGGCGGCCTAAAGGAGTAGATCCTCAATTTTCTCTGAAAAAAATTATTCCTGAACTCGAACACTTATTAAATCTCAAAGTAAAGTTTATTTCAGATTTTTTTGAAAGTAAGGATAAACACCAAGTATTAGATCTTAAAAAAGGGGAGGTGTTGCTATTAGAAAACCTTAGATTTAATCCCGAAGAAACTGCTGCCGACGAGGCTTTTGCCAAAAGATTATCAACTTTAGCGGATATATATATTAATGATGCTTTTGGCACAACGCACAGGGAACATGCCTCAACCGTGACTGTTGCAAAATTTTTTGAAATAAAATGTGCAGGACTTTTACTGCAAAGAGAAATTGATTCTTTACAAAAACTCCTGAAAAACCCAAAAAGCCCAGTAACTGCAATAATTGGAGGCGCTAAGGTGTCATCAAAATTATCGGTTATTGTTAACATGTTAAACGTAGTTGATAATTTGATAATTGGAGGAGGAATGGCCTATACATTTATAAAAAATAATGGGGGCAGCATTGGTGACTCAATTTTTGAAAAGGATTGCTTAAATGATTGCACAAAAATCATAGAACAAGCCAGGAACAAAGGAGTCAACATTTACCTTCCCACAGATGTTATCGCCTCGAATGAATTTTCTGACTCATCATTAAAAAAAGAAATTAATATATTCGAAATTCCTGAAGGTTGGCAAGGCCTAGACATTGGCACACAAACAAGAAAAGAATTTGAAAAGATTATTTTTTCAAGCAAAACTATTTTGTGGAACGGTCCGATGGGTGTATTTGAAATGAGCTCCTTTGAGCATGGAACCAAAGAGGTAGCAATTGCTGTAGGAAAAGCAACAGCGCAAGGTGCTTTCTCACTTGTCGGGGGAGGAGATTCGGTTGCAGCTATTAAAAAATTTAAATTAGAGCAAAGTGTTAGCTGTATAAGTACAGGGGGAGGAGCCATGCTAGAAAGCTTGGAAGGAAAAGTATTACCAGGAATTAAGGCTTTATCATGAGATTTCACATGAAAACCCCTCCGTTATTTATTCTTCTTCTTCTTCTTTGCCAAACTACTTTTTCTCAAAAATTTAACACGACACCAATTACCGCTGAAAACCTAAACATTGATACAATAAAAAACAGAATTGACAGGCTTAACAAAAAAACACCTTTGGATATTTTTCTAAGCTCAGATGTAGAAAAACTGATCAAAAAGTATTTAAAAAACAGAACAGACTTTTATGCTAAAAACAAGGACAAGATAAATCTTTATTTTCCTATGTTTGAGGAGCAGCTTCAAAATAGAAAAATCCCATTGGAGCTTAAATATTTACCCATAATAGAATCAAGGCTAGATCCCGAAGCTGTTTCAAGGGTTGGCGCTACGGGTTTGTGGCAATTAATGTTTTATACGGGTTTGGAAAATGGGCTAAAACTCAATAGTTATATAGACGAAAGAATGGACCCATTAAAATCAACTATTGCAGCTACAAAATACTTGGAGAAGCTTTATAAAATTCATTCTGACTGGAACCTAGCCTTGGCATCCTATAATGCCGGACCAAGAACAATTTCTAAGGCAATCAAAAGGTCCGGGGGGTATAAAAATTACTGGAACCTAAGACCTTTTCTTCCTAGGGAAACAGCAAACTATATTCCGTCTTTTATTGCGACAATGTATATATTAGAATATGCTGAAGAGCATGGAATTGACATCAAAAAACTCCCCAACACCAAGCCTAAAACAGACACGATATATGTCAAAAACCAAATCTCATTCGAACACATTTCATCGTTTTTAAATATCTCAAAAGAGATTATAAAACAATATAATCCGTCATATATTCATGAAATTATCCCGGGAAAAAACAAAAACTATATAACCCTGCCCGTGAAAGTAGTAGATAGTATAATATCAAATGAGGAAAGACTTTATGCGTATTCTAAATCAGAGTTTGATAAACAAGAAAAACCGTTACCCGACTTATATTCAATAGACTCAAAAATTATATATAAAATTAAGTATGGTGAGTTTCTAGGAAAAATTGCCAAAAAATTTGGGGTAAAAGTTTCGGATTTAAAAAGGTGGAACAATCTTAAAAGCGACGCAGTCAAAGAAAACCAAAAGCTAATAGTATTCCCCAAAAGAATACCAAAAAATTAAATGCTAACTTTACAGGATGTCATCAAGACTTTTTACATTATCGGTGTTTTTTTTGTTTTTTTGCTCCTGCTCTGAAAGCAATGAGAAATTACTTCCGGGATCCAGCGGAAACATAAATAATATTTCTGTAGTAGCTAGTAATTCCTTGTGGGAAAGTAGTGTTGGAGATTTAATCAGAGAAAACCTTTCCAGACCTATATACGGCCTTCCACAAGCTGAACCTGTTTTTAATCTTAGTCACATTCCCTCAAAAATATTCTCTGGATTTGCCACCAAATCGAGAACAATTTTAAAATTACATATCGGAAATAAAGAATCAATATCTAATTTTAAAAACAGTTACGCCTCTCCTCAAATTATTGTTCAAGTCACAGCCCCAAACAAGGAAGCTTTGTCTCGTTTAATTTTGGATAATATATTATCTATATATTCCTCACTATATTTTAGTGAATTAAAAGAAAAACAAAGAAGAATCTCAAAAAACACAAACAAATCACCTTTGCTAAAAAACAATCTAGGCCTTTCCCTAAAGTTCCCTTCAGCTTATCGAATTGCTAAAGAAGATTCTAATTTTATTTGGATTCGAAGGGATATCGAATCAGGCTCAGTAAACTTATCAATTAGTAAAGTAAAGAAAGGTAATCGAGGGATATTTAGCCTGAGGGATTCTATTTCAAAGGCACAAATTCCAGGGCCAGTTGAAAACACATATATGAGCACGGATTTCGGCTATAAGCCAATTACGCAAGAGGTTAACTTTAGAAACATAAAAGCTCTTGAAAGCAGAGGCCTCTGGGAAGTTGAAAGTCAATTTATGGCAGGCCCATTTTTAAACTACTATATAGAGGCAGGCAATGATGAAGTAATTATTTTAGACGGATTTGTATATTCACCAGGAACAAATAAAAGAGAATATATTTTTGAGCTTGAAGCAATAATCAGAAGCTTGAAGCTTTAGTCTTCTTTTTCAGAGTCATCTTCGTCTTCCTTTAGCGCTTTTTTAAACTCTCTAATCCCTTTTCCAGTCCCCCTCATTAATTCACTAATTTTTCTACCACCACCAAATAATATAAGAACAACAACAGCAATCAAAACAAGCTGTCCAGGACCTAACGCAAGAGGTATTATATATAAATTCATTGTAAATTATTTTAAGCTAAGTTAATAATAATACATTTAATTGTTGCTATATCTCGTCTTTCTATTCAAGACTAATGTAATTTTAAGTATTTTTGAATACTGTGAAAAACAAAAAAGAAAAAAAGAATTCTATAAATAAACTCACAAGAAGCTATAAAGTTGTTGTTTCCAGTGAAGACACCTTTGAAGAAAGGCTTTCCTTTTCAACAAATAAATTAAATGGCTTTTTAGCACTGACTTTATATTCAATAATTCTTATTGCATTTACAATTAGTATTGTGTTTTTTACACAGCTTAGGGAAATGGTTCCGGGATACTCGTCTTCTGATTTGTTAACCCAGGCAATATACCTGACAAAAAAAACAGACTCTCTACAGAATGAGCTTGAGATAAATAATGCATTTTATCAGTCTATAGAAAATGTTCTTTCAGGAAAGACCAAGCAGATAATTTACAAAGACTCTTTGGCTATAAGTAATGAAATAGAAAATATAGATATTAAGACAATATCAGCTAATTCCGAAGACTCAATACTTAGAAAATATGTAGAACAAGAGGACAAATTTAATCTAACAAAAAATGAATTAGTTATTGAAAATAAAATGTTTGTAAGCCCTGTAAAAGGACAAATAACGCAAAAATTTGATCCGCTAAACAACCATTTTGCACTCGATATTTTGGTAGACACTGGCACGCCTGTTAAATCTATATTGGAAGGCAAGATCATTTTTTCGGAATGGTCTATTGACACAGGGCACGTGCTAATAATTAACCATGGTGATGATATTATTTCTGTATACAAACACAACTCAAAAGTTTTAAAAACGCAAAATAATTATGTTAAAGCAGGAGAAGTTATTGCTTACTCCGGAAATCAAGGAACCCTTAGTACAGGGCCTCACCTTCATTTTGAATTGTGGAAAAATGGAACTCCCATTAATCCTGAGCCACTTTTTAATTTTAATTAAAATGCTAAAGCATAGTCTTTTAAAATTAGTTGCGTTTATTACAAAACATCAAATTTACAAATGGGCTAATAATCCTGAGTCTACCCAAAAAAAACAACTAAAAAAACTAATAAAAAAGGGGGCCAAAACGGTTTTTGGTAAAGACCACAAAATGGCCTCAATTAAATCATACCAAGATTTCAAGACTCAAATTCCAGTAAGAGATTACGAGGACCTAATAGATTATTTTGAGATGATTAAAAAAGGAAAAGAAAATATTCTTTGGCCTGGGAAGCCGATATATCTAGCAATTACATCTGGAACAACTTCAGGAGCTAAATATATTCCAATAACTAATGACAGTTTGCCCAATCATTTAAATGGTGCCAAAAACGCACTACTAATGTATGTTGCAGACACAGGCAAAACCGATTTCACTGATGGACGCTTTATATTCGTTCAAGGATCACCTAAATTAGAAAAAATATCAGGAATTCATACTGGTAGGCTTTCAGGTATTTCTGCACATCACGTACCCTTTTTTATGAAACAAAAAATGTTCCCATCTTGGGAAACTAACACTATTGAAAATTGGGAAGAAAAAGTGGATAAAATAATCGAAGAAACGATTGATGAAAACATGACAATTATTAGTGGTATTCCTTCCTGGATTCAGATGTATTTTGAAAAAATATCTAGCATTAGTAAAAAGAAAATATCGTCCTTATTTCCGAACCTTGGCTTACTAATCTACGGAGGGGTTAATTTTAAGCCGTATAAAGAAAAATTTAATTTTTTGATCGGTAAAGAAATAGATTCAATTGAATTGTTTCCAGCAAGTGAGGGTTTTTTTGCCTTTCAAGACCTTCAAGAAAAGAACGAATTACTTTTAATTTTAAACGCGGGTATTTTTTATGAGTTTATAAAGGATGAAGATTTCAGAGAAAACAAGATGATCAGATTTTGTATAGATGATGTCGAGTTAAACACAAATTATGTTTTAATAATTTCATCTACCGCTGGTCTTTGGGGATATAACACGGGCGATACTATACAATTTAAATCTTTAAGACCGCACAGGATTGTGGTAACGGGAAGAATTAAACAATATTTATCTGCCTTTGGGGAGCATGTAATAGTAAAAGAAGTTGAACAGGCAATGGAAAAAGCTATAGAAAAAACGGGCTCTATAGTTTCCGAGTTTACCGTTGCGCCAAGATATAAATCCGAAAATGAGCCTGCATGTCATGAATGGTTTATAGAATTTGACAAACCAGTTGCCAATAAAGACTATTTTGCTAAAGTTTTAAATCAAGAACTCATGTCTCAAAATAAGTACTACAAAGATTTGATTGATGGAAAGATAATTTCATATCCAATTATAACACCAGTTTTAAAATCAGGCTTTAAAAAATATATGCAGCATGTTGGTAGGTTAGGGGGGCAAAACAAAATTCCTAAAATAGCAAATGATAGAAAAACCGCCTCTCTCTTAAAAAAATTAAAACTTATCAACGCGACCTAAAATATTTATCACAAAAAACCGTTCTAAAAAAACAAAAAGACACCTATGAAAAATAATTTTAAAGAAAACGAAGAGCTAGACATAATTGTCCTTATAGAAAAAATTAAGCTCGTATTACTGAGCGTACTTTTGCAAATATTTAGAAGATCTAAAATGATACTTTCAAATTGGAAACAGCTTTTAGTTGTTGTTTTTGCAGGTGTTTTAGTTGGCTATATAATGACCGACGGTGAGAAAATCAATTCAAAGGAAGCCGCGATTTTGGTTAAGGTAAATTTTGATGCAGGAAACTACATCTATGATGCAGTTGAGCTAATAAATCTAAAAGTTTTATCTAGTGATACAGACTTTTTTACCAAAGATATAATGTTAGATGAAACAGAAAGAATAGACGAAATTTCAATTGCACCGGTTGTTGATATCAAAGACATAATGGATAAAGAAATTAATGCAAATGAGATTAGAGTATTGTTTGAAAACCTACAATACGAAGACGGTTTCTCCGTAACAGAGGGGTTTAAGTCTGATTATGACTACCACATTATTACCATCAAAGTCTCTAATAATTCATCACTCAATACAATTAGCAAGGTAATTGACTATTTTAACAGGAACCCATTATTTACAGAATTAAAAGACAGAAACCTACAAAGAATTTCAAGTGTAATATATGATAATGAACAAACAATTAAGCAGATCGATAAAATTATCGATTTTTACACCTTAGAAAAAAAGGTTAATTCTACGCAGTTATATATAGACAACAAGGACATCACACCAAATGATTTGATTAGCACTAAAATTACCCTTCAGAAAGAAAATGAAGATCTCAAAAACGAAAACTTAACGTCTAGACAAACGGTGATGATAATTAATGAAACTAATGTTCTAGTTCAAAATAAATCCTTGCTTTCAAACTTGATGATTTATTATCCAATTATATTTTTGGCGATATACGTGCTTATAAGCTTATTAATTGGCTTCTATTCTTATCTTGACAAATTAGACAGAGCAAGCTAAAATGTCGAAAAAAGATCTTACACAAAAGAGTTTTTCGGTTCTAATCATCAGATCTTCTGGAGTGTTACTTTTGTTTGGCTTTACACTATTTATAACTAATTTTTATTCTGCTGAAAATGTTGGCCGTTACGATTTTGTAAGATCTACTCTAATGGTACTAGGGGGCATTTCTTTAATGGGAACAAACCAGTCAATTATTTATTATTCAGGGCTTTTAAATGCAAGAAAGAGTATTGAATCAATTAGATCAATTTACTCTAAGATGTTAAAGATAATTTTTACTCTAAGTCTAATTATTTTAGGATTTTTTATGATTTTTTTTAACGAGTCAATTATAAATGACATTTTTAAAAACAGAGAATCGTATTCACTTATCTTAAAAACTATTTTAACATTAGTTTTCTTTGCCGTCACAATGTTAAACATTGATACAATTAGAGCTTTAAAAAAAACTATATTATCTGAAATGTATCGAAGTATATTCAGGTTTTTGCTAGTCTTTATTTTTGCAATTATTTTGCTAAAGACCAATAATGAAGAGCTTTTGGTAGAGGTATATTTGTTAGGGTTTTTGTTACTATCGCTATTTTCAAGTATCAGGGTTTATATACTTTTTAAAAAAATTGACAAACCCAATGATAAATCAGAATCTTTTACAATAACAGAAATATTTAAAACATCATCCCCTATGGCACTCAGCGCGATTGCCTATTTTATTATGCAAAGCATAGACATTATTATTTTGTCAATTTACAAGGGTTTTGATCAGATTGCATATTATTCGGTTTCTGTAAGATTAGCAATGCTAACAACCTTAGCATTAATGTCAGTTAATATTGTAATTGCCCCAAGAATTGCAGAAATCTATGAAAATCAAAATATGCAAAAACTACAAATACTAATTAAGCATTCAACAAGAATTATTTTTTTAATCAGTATTTGTGTTTTAAGTGTGCTGTTTTTCTTTTCTGAAGAAATTTTAAGTTTATTTGGACAAGATTATATTATTGCAAAGAACTCTCTACTCTTTTTATTAGCGGCTCAATTTTTTAACGCTATCTCTGGGCCAGGAGCCATATACCTTAATATGACAAGGCGCCAAAAAACACTAAATAAAATATTAGTTTTTGGGTTGATAATTAATATCTCATTGAATTTCTATTTAATTCCAACTGAAGGAATTAACGGAGCAGCAATCGCAACGTTGATAAGCCTTATAGTTTGGAATACAATTACAACGATAGTAATATACTCAAAGGATAAAATAAAAATATTTTTAACCTAATATGAAAAAACCCAATTTCATAATTGCTGGATTTCCTAAGTGTGGAACCACCTCTCTTCATCATTATTTGAATGAGCACCCCCAGATCTTTATGCCCAGTCAAAAAGAGCTGCATTTTTTCACCTATGAAATACTTTCAAAACTCAAAAACGGACCCAAAGACAGTGCTGTTAAAAAAACACAAATTCAGGATTCCAAAAGATATTTAGAATTTTACAGAAACGTTAAAAATGAGATTGCTATTGGAGATGCCTCACCCTCCTATATAAACTACCCAGGCCAATTTCTAAAAATTAAAGAATATTTGGAAGACCCCAAATTCATCATTGTTTTGAGAGACCCTATCAATCGTGCATATTCAAACTATTTACACCTCAAAAGAGAACACAGGGAAACTCTAACTTTTAAAGAAGCGGTCAATAAAGAAAACAAAAGAATTAAAAACAAATATTCTGACTTTTGGTATTATAAATTTAACTCGACCTATTATGAAAAGATAGTTATGGCTAAAGAAACATTTAAGGATGTATTGATTATAACTAGCGAAGAATTAAATGAAAATCATGAGGCTACTATGAAAAAAGTGTATAAATTTCTAGATGTAGATTGTGATTTTATTACAAAGCGAAAATCAAATAGGTTCAATAAAGGAGGCTACTATAAAAAAAATCTTTTCACTAAATTTCTTTTCCAACCTTCAAAATTTAAAAACTTAATTAAAAAAGTTATAAAACCAACTCCATCTTTAAAAATTTTGTTGGCGCAAATAGCTTCTATTTTTAGAAAAAAGACTGAAGAAATTGATGAGGAAACCGTATTATACTTGACAAAACACTTTAAAGAAGATATTGAAAAACTTAAAAGCTTAAACATCAATACTTCAAATTGGAGAGACTATTAACATGAAGAAACTGACAATTAAAAATATAATCCTACCCACATTACTTTTTGGAATATTTTTTATTCCTTTTAATTCGTGGTCTGGTATTAGTTTTTTAGGGGAATATTACAGAGACTCCTGTTTTTTATTTTTCTCCTTTGCCTCTATTTTAATATTATTTAAAAGAAAAATCCAAATGCCCCTACAAAACCTAGTTTTTCAGTTTTTGATTCTTTTTTTACTTTGGTCTTTTTTAACAACAGTTTTAAATTCTCATAACATATTTGATTATTATTTCAAACAAACTTCAGGCTTATCAAGATTTGTAAATCAGTTTGGATCTTTGATAATTGCAGCTTTTATAGTCCCCCTAACTTTTTACAATGGTTTCAAAAGAATAAATGTAAACAAGACCTTCAGACTAATAAGAAGAATAGTTTTTGCATCTTTAATAGTAGTTTTGATTTATTCAATCATCGAGATCTTAATTGTGAAGCTTAATATGGTTTATTTAAAAAAACCATTATTAAATCTATTTGACTATTTTCCGTTTACTGAAGCTAAGATAGATATGAGAAATCAAAGAATTTCTTCTGTCTCTTTCGAATCGCCTGCCCTAGCCACTTATTTGATTTCAGTTTTTGGGTGGATGTTAAGCTACATTTTAACTGAAAAGAAAAAACTAAAATATTTACCTGCAACGATAGTTTTATTTTTAGGTTTTATGTCTGGCTCAAGAGCGGCATTTTTTGCAATTATAATCCAGTTTATTATTGCAATATTTGTTCTTTTAAAGAACAAAAATGTAGCTAACAATTTATACAGAACATTAATTGGGCTTTCAACAATTTTTGTTTTAATTGTTGGATATTTTAATAAACCAATTTTTGATTACATAAAAAAAGAAATTAATTCATTTAAGTTAGATGACTCAACCCATGCCCTTTCAAATAAATCCAGATTTGGAATACAACAAGCCATGTTTAATGTATTTCTTGAAAACCCAATATTAGGGACAGGATATGGGCTTCAAGCATTTGAATCTCGAAAAAAATATCCCTCATGGGCTAAGAAAAACAACTGGGAGTTTAGATTAAAATACCTAAATCAAAACGATAAAAGATTTCCACCAGGATATAATATGTACTTAAGAATTTTAACTGAAACAGGATTAATTGGGTTTTTAGTTTTCAGCTTAATTATTTTACAGATTTTTTTGTGGTGCTACAACAATCTTAAGTCAGAAAATTCATCCATTGCATTTATAGTACTAATTTCAATGATAGGTTTTTCCCTTAATTGGCTTAAAATGGATTCCTTTCGAATTTATTTTTTCTGGCTTTGCGTAGCATTAATTTGGATTATTGAACATAAGAAAAAACTTCAAAATGGATAAGAAATTAATTATAACAATTCCTCACTATAATAATCCTGAAGGCTTAATTCAATCTATAAAATCGATTAATGAGTCATTCAAAATAGACATAATTATTACTGATGATGGAAGCAAGATTAAGCTTGATGAGAAACTCATAAGATCAGTGTTTAAAAATGAGGGAAATATTTATTTTGAATATTTAAACAATAATTATGGAGTTGGTATTGCCGCAAACAAGTGTTTAGAGTTTGTAAAAAATCATAATTATAATTATGCAGCAAGATTGGACGCAGGAGATATTTGCTACAAAAACAAATTTCTAAAGCAAATAAATTTCTTGAAAAAAAACAATAAAATTAAGCTAGTTGGAACATGGGCTAGAGCTTTAGATGACAATAAAATTTTGAAGTTTTTTATAAAACATCCAACCGAGCATAATATTATTAAAAGAAAGATGTATCTGAACTGCATGTTTGTGAATCCAACAGTTGTATTTGACACATCGATTCTGAAGACGATTCCAGAATATCCAATAAAATATAAAGACGCCGCCCAGGATTATGCATTTTTTTTCAATGTGATTAAAAATTATGAGTGTGCAAATTTGCCCGAAGTTCTTTTAGACTATGTAATTAATGATAGTTCAATATCATCACAAAAAAGAAAATTACAAGTTAAAAATAGAATTAAAATTATATTAGATAATTTTAAACCGGGATTTTACCCCCTTTACGGTTTAATTAGAAATTTTATTCTTTATTTTTTTTCTAGAAAGGCCACAACCATGTTAAAAAGAATTAGCAGTCGTGAAGAATAGCACTTTAAATAGAGTTAACTTAATCTTAGGATGTATAATTTCCTTTTACATACCTTTCATGTCTTTTGCAGCTGCATTCCCAAATATCACAGCAATATTAATGGGTGTAATTTATGTTTTAAAGATAAAAAATAAAGAAATCGTCCCAACAATTGGACCCTACCTCAAACCTTTAGTCATTTTTTTAATTTATGTAATATTGCTATCAATCTTTAACAAGACCATACACACTGATTTTGACGAAATATTAAAAATTCTTCATTTAATTCTTTTAGTTCCTGTTTTGTATGAGGTTAAAGAAAAGGCTTTTTTGATTTTTGCGTTTATATTAGGTGTAATAATATCTTCTTCCGCAACATTATTTAATATTATTAGCACAACTAATTTTAACTTTAACGATTTTATTTTAGACGGAGCTATTGTAAAGGAAGTTTTTATTACCCAAAGACTATACTTAGGGTTTTTCCTTTCAATTTCAACAATATTTTGTGCTATTATCTTCTTTGAATCTAACAACAAAATAATTAGAAAAACATGTTTGACTTTGGGGATTATTACTACTGTATTAATTTTTATTTTTTCTTCAAGGAGTTCGATTATAATTTGGTTTATTTTGCTTTTTAGTGTATTGATTTTCAAGAGAAAAGAAATTATTCAGCAAAAGAAAACTTTATTGATTTTTTTAATCCTTATAGTATCATTAATAGCAATCAATTATAAGACACTAAACAAAAGGTTTTTTTATTCTGGGGATATCTATACAGAAAAATTAGTGGACAAAGTGATTAAACACGAGCCAAGATTTTTAATTTGGAAATTTTCTTTTGAAATATTCTCTGAAAACAAAAAGTATTTTTTTGGACTTGGGAATAAAGAAACCGATAATCTTTTATTAGAAAAGTACAGAACTATAAAAAACAAAAAAAGAGGAAACTGGTTTATTGAAAGAGGCTTTAACACTCATAATCAATTTCTTGACTTTATGTTAAATTATGGAATCATCGGCTTAATAATATATTTATATGTTTTTTTAAGTTATTTATTTTCTTTAAAAGAAAATATATTTCTGTTTAATTTAATATTAAGTCTCTTTATTTTTTCATGTCTTGAAAACATTTTAAACCGGCAATTAGGCGTATATATATTTGCTTTTTTGCTAGTCACTTCAAAAGCATTATCAAACAAACAGTTAAATGAATAAAACAAAAGTTTTACATGTAGCAAATATGGTTGGTGGGGTTGAAATTTGTGTAAGACAAATCATAAACAACATAGACAATAGTAAAATAGAAAGCTTAATAGCATCACAATGCCTAAAAGAAAAAGAAGAGCTTTTAAGCAATGACAAAAGGCAAATAAAATCTTTTAAAATATCTATCACAAGAAATGTAAACTTATTCAAAGATCTAATCTGCCTTTTACAATTATTAAGAATAATACATTTAGAAAAGCCCAGCCTGATTCACGCACACAGTGCAAAAGCAGGATTTTTATGCAGAATTCTTTCAAAATTTACAAAAACCAAAGTTTTTTACACCCCACATGCTTTTTCTTTTTTAAGTGCAAATAATAAATTCTTAAGAAATTTATATTTGATAATTGAACGTCTATCTATTTCAAAAAACACTACTTTAATTGCAACCTCTAAGTCTGAACAAAATCTAGCAATTGAAAATGTTGGATACAAAAGAAATAAAACCGTTTTGTTAAATAATTCAATTAATATAAAAACAACCCCTAAATCAAAATCAAAATTTACAAACAATTTAGATAATTATATTTGTACAGTTGCAAGGCCATCATTTCAGAAAAACTTAAAAATGATGGTTAATGCTTTTAAGATTGTTTCAGAAAGAGATAATAATATACATTTATTTATAATTGGTGCAGGTGAGTACAGTCCTCAAAAGAAACAATTGCAAAGTCAAATAAGTAAAATGAATTTAGAAGACAGGATAACTGTTTTGCCTTGGATTCCCAGAGAAGAAGTACAAAAAATATTAATCACATCAAAGCTTTATGTGTCAACTTCTTTGTACGAAGGCCTTCCATATTCTGTATTAGAAAGCATGAGATATAAAATCCCTTCAGTATTGACAAACACTTTTGGAAATAGAGATCTGTTAGTAAACAATAAAACTGGTTTTTTAGTAGATTTAAATGATGTACAAGACATGGCAGAAAAAATTCTAATTTTAATCAATGATAAACCTAAAAGGAAAATATTTGGAGAAAATGCTAATAAACTATTAAATGAAAAATATAATTTTAACGACTATATATTTAAACTTACGAACCTATATACAGCAAGCTTCAAATATTAAATTATTGATGCAATTTTAGACGCATTAACTCGTTTTAAACAAACTGAATTTAATTTCGAGAAAATAAGTGAACATGCTGAAAGTTTTCAGAAGAAAACTTTATCACGAATTTTCACAGCTTTATTGATTCAAAAACAAAACAATAAAAATTCCATATGGTAAAAAAGTACGCAGGGAGATATTCAATATACTTACGGCCAATTTCTGTAATTTTTGACCTGCTAGTGCTGAATTCTTTTATTTACCTATTTTTAGGCAAGGGCTTATTTCAACCTACAACTATTTCTGTTTTTTCTATTCTTTGGATCATTTCATCAATAATTACAAAGTTTTATGAGGTATATAGATTCACAAAACTGATAAAAATCATCTCCTATGTTGTTTACCAATTATTGTTGTTTTCAATTGTTGTCTTTGCTTTTTTTGGAATTGTTGAAAGTCAAAATCCAGGCTTATCAAAAACTCTAACTTTTTTATTGTATACTTTCTCTTTAATCACACTCTTTAAGTTTACATTGTTTTATGCTCTTCAAAGCTATAGGCTTGGGTTCGGTGGAAATTTCAGAAAAACTATAATTATTGGGAACAATGAATCTGTTATAGAGCTAAAAGAGTTTTTTATCAACCAAAAGGAGCTGGGGTATGAAAATAGAAAGACATTTAATTTTAAAACCCCAAGTGATTTAGATTTACAAGAATGTTTTGATTTTATTTTAACAAGAAATATCGATGAGATTTATTGTTCAGCTAATGAACTTGAGGAAACTCAGATAAACTCACTGATTCAATTTTGTGAAAATAATTTTAAAATTTTAAAATTTATTTCCAAAAGAGGAGACTTGTTGTCCAAGAAATTAAAAACTGACACATATGGTCTTTCTACTGTTCAGTCGTTAAGAGAAATGCCTCTTTCTAATGATTATAACACTTTTTTAAAGCGGGTATTTGACATTATGTTTTCATTGTTAATAATAATATTTTTTCTTTCATGGGCTACTCCAATAATAGCATTATTAATAAAAATTGAAAGTCGTGGACCTGTTTTTTTTAAGCAAATTAGAAACGGGATTAAGTATAAAGAGTTTACTTGCTATAAATTCAGGTCAATGATCCAAAACAATTACGCCGATATTCAACAGGCAACAAAAAATGACAAAAGAGTTACTAACATTGGTAAAATTTTAAGAAAAACAAGCCTTGATGAACTTCCACAATTTTACAATGTGCTAATTGGAAACATGTCAGTTGTTGGCCCTAGACCCCACATGATTAAGGAAAATGAAAGATATTCTAAGTCTGTAAATAAGTTTATGGTTAGACATTTTATTAAGCCTGGTATTACTGGCTTAGCTCAAGTAAAAGGATATAGAGGAGAAATCGAAACGGATGAGGATATCATAAACAGAGTAAAATATGATATTTATTATTTGGAAAATTGGTCTTTATTGTTGGACCTAAATATTGTATTTTTGACATCAATAAATTTTTTAACAGGCCAAAAAAAGGCATATTAACATAATTTAATGAATGTACTTATTTTAGGATCAGGTGGTAGGGAGCATGCTTTTGCTTACAAAATAAAACAAAGCCCTTTATGCAAAAATCTTTTTGTTGCGCCAGGAAATTCTGGGACATCGGAATTAGCTACTAATCTAAATATTCAGGTTGACGAGTTTAGCAATATTGAATCGGCTATAATCAAACATGAAATCTCATTGGTTGTGGTTGGGCCCGAAGGTCCTTTGGTAAATGGTTTTCACGATTTTATTTCTAATAATGACAAGCTATCTAATGTCTCTGTAATTGGACCCAAAAAAGAAGCGGCTCAGTTAGAGGGAAGTAAAGATTATGCAAAGCAGTTTTTAAATAGACACAATATTCCCACAGCGAAACATGAAACATTTACCGCTGAAAATATTGAAAATGCTTATGAATATATTGATCAAATGACTCCTCCCTACGTGTTAAAGGCAGATGGGCTTGCAGCAGGAAAAGGAGTTTTAATTATTGACAATGCGAATGAGGCAAAAAATTTAATTCACGAGATGCTGATCAACTCAAAATTTGGAAAAGCCAGTAGTAGTGTTGTAATTGAAGAGTTTTTAGATGGAATTGAATTGAGCTGTTTTGTTCTAACCGATGGGGAAACATATAAGTTATTTCCCAGCGCTAAGGATTATAAAAGAATAGGTGAAGGAGATACAGGCCTGAATACAGGTGGCATGGGAGCTGTTTCACCACCACCGTTTTTATCTTCAGAGTTATTAAATAAAATTGAAAATAAAGTTATCAAACCAACAATAGAGGGGTTAAAAAAGGATGAAATTGAATACCAAGGGTTTATATTTTTTGGCTTGATTAAAGTTGACGATGAGCCATATGTCATAGAATACAATGTCAGGATGGGAGACCCAGAAACAGAAGCCGTCTTGCCTAGGATAAAATCGGATTTTTTGGATCTTTTAATTTCTGTAAATAACGGTAACTTAGAAAATCAAAATCTTGTTATTGACGAGGATTCGGCAGTAACCGTATTTTTAGTCTCTGGAGGATACCCTGAGAAATATGAAAAAAACCAAGAGATTTTTGGATTACAAAAAGTAAGTGACTCAACAGTATTCCATGCAGGTGCAATTAAAAAAGATAAAAAAATTGTGACTTCTGGAGGAAGGGTTTTGGCAGTAAGCTCATCAGCTGAAACAATTGAATTAGCTTTGCAAAAATCCTATAATTCGATTAAAAAAATAAACTTCAAAAACATGAATTATAGAAAAGACATTGGGTTTGACCTATAAATAATCGTGAGCAGTTATAGTCTTATCTTCTTCGTTATTATCGTCAAACTTTTTTAGTTGAATCATCCAATAAGTGAATGCAACCATACCAATTGTTAAGAAAATCCAGGCCATGATATTTGCTAGCCACCAGTTATAATCTCCTATTTCTCTAAGCGCATCAAATGGAATAAAAAAATAGTTAACAAATAGATTTTCAATACCGTAAAAGAACTCTTTCATTAGTTATAAATTATTTACTTTGCAAATATACAAATCTTTACATGATAATCAGATTTTTTAAACTTACAAAACTACCTCAATTAATAGTTTCTTTTCTTTTATCGATAGGCATAATGCTTATACTCAAAACTGATGAATTTTCTTTCGATATTTTCTATTCGTCAATTCTTCTAATTTTCATCTTTTTACTGTCAATTTTTATAATTTCTAAAAATTCTATTTTAAAAAATAATCAATACACTACTTTAGGTCTAATTATTTTTAGCGGATTTATTTATAAAACTCAACTTAATTCTTTCACAATACTTTCTTATTTGACCTTACTGCTTTCTATAAGAAAAATTTATAGCCTTAAAACCCCTAAAAAGACAAATAAAAAACTGTTTGATATTGGCTTTTGGATTTCACTCTCTACAATATTAAATCCCGTTAATTTTATTTTTTTGGCCACTATATTTTTTGGCATATACGCCTTTTATAAACTTGACCTTAAAACCATATTACAATTTTTTGCTGGTTATATCTCTACATTACTTATTGCAATTTTATTTACTAGTTTAAGCTCAAACTTTTCATTTAACTTCGTTTATTTGGTTGATACTTTAGACTCACTTATTTTAGAATTTCATAAATGTTATGAATGTCCCAACCTTGCTTTTCCACAAATTTTATTTCCTTCAATTTCGCTTCTTGTATTCTTATTATATCTGTTTAAATATTTTGGAAACAATCTACATGAGAGGTTAAAAAACTCATTTCTTTTAATATTTTATTTGAATTCAATTTTAATGATTTTTATAATCGAAGATTACACAATTTTTTTGTTCTTCCCATTTCTGGTAACTTTGATAAGAATTATTTCTCATTTAAGAAGAAGTTTGTTTTTTGAATTGGTTATTGTTTTGGCTATTTTACTTAACTCTTTTTCTTTTTAATTTTAAAAAATACAAAAATGAAAGTTGAAGTATCAAATGGCGAATTACTAGACAAACTCACAATCCTAGAATTAAAGATGTCAAATATTAGTGATGATAAAAAGCTTATTAATGTTAGAAAAGAATTTAATGAGCTGAACCCATTAGCTAAATTATTGTTTGAAAAATTTAAAGATGAGTTATTAAGCAAATATAAAGAACTAGCACTTATCAACAGTCAACTATGGAAAATCGAAGATGACATTAGAGAGTGTGAAAAGAATAAAAATTTTGGTGAAAAATTTGTTGAATTAGCCAGGGCCGTATATTTTACTAATGACAAAAGAAGCGATGTAAAAAAACAAATAAATATATTAACAGGATCAGGGTTTATTGAAGAAAAATCTTACGAAGATTATGAATAATAAATTTTAAGATCAGTTAAATATACTTCAAGACACAGAATTTGAATAAACACATTTTAATAATAAGACTTTCTTCATTTGGGGATGTTGCCATGACTGTTCCTGTTATAAGTGTTTTAAGAAAAAAATATCCAAACACGAAAATAACAATACTTACAACTGTTTTTTTTTCTGAATTATTTAATCAAACCCCAAATATTAATTTTCTATTCTTTGAAAACAAACACAAAAATATTTTAGGATTATTTTCTATTACCAGTGAAATAACAAAACTTAAAGTGGACTATGTTATTGATCTTCATAATGTTTTAAGAACAAAAATTATAAAGGCTTTAATAAATCCATTTAATCTTTTTAAAACCCCTTTTTTTAAAATTGACAAAGGAAGAGAGCAGAAGAAAAGAATTATTAATGGAAGTGGAAGAAAAAAATTAAAAAGTATGCATCAAAGATATGCAGATGTATTCTCAAGCTTAGAAATGACATTAGACCTAAAGCAATTTAAACCATACAAGAAATTAGAAATTAGAAACCAAAACTTTAGCTTCTTAAACTCAAAAAAAATGATTGGGATAGCTCCTTTTGCAAAGCATTCTTGTAAAGAATATTCAATAGAAAACATTTTAAAAATTATCAATTCAATTAGCGATAAATTTTGTGTGATTTTATTTGGTGCCCCTGGTGATGAACAAAGCAGATTGGAAAAAGTAGCCAAACAAAAAGATAATGTTTACTCGATTGCAGGAAAAGTAGTTCTGAGTGAACAGATGGCCATCATGTCAAACCTTGATTTGATGGTTTCTATGGATTCAGCAAATGGACACATAGCTTCACTTTTTGGCATAAATGTCATTTCAATTTGGGGAGCAACACACCCTTGTCTAGGTTACACCGCTTTTGGCCAACCTGAGCAAAATTCAATAACCCCTGGTTTAGAAAAATATCCTAGGATTCCAGTTAGTATTTATGGCGCAAAATGCCCCGAAGAATATATTGATGCCATAAACGACATCAAGGCAGAAGAAGTAATAAAAAGAATAAAAAAAGTAATTTAATTGTCGTCAATATCTAAAAATAGCTCGCTAGAAGTAGGGTACGCTTGACAGGTAATAATCAGGCCATCTTCGATTTCCCCATCTGTTAAAATGTAATTTTGTTCAAGCTCTACAGTTCCGCTTTTCAAACGCCCTATACAAGTTGCACAAGCCCCTCCTTTGCAAGAATAAGGCGCATCAATATCATTTTCCAAAGCAGTATCCAGGAGTGTCTTATTTTTATCCCCCTCAACTGTGGCTTCTAGACCGTCAACTTTGAATGTAATTTTAATTGAATCCAATAATTAATATTTATAACGCGAATTTAATTAATTTCCCCATCATATTAAAAAGATGTCTATTTTTGCTCTTGCACAATATCAGTGATGATATTCTGTTTTATAATTATACTATTTATTTCAATTGAAAAAGCTAAGACTAAATACTTTTTTATTTTCCTGTTTGATCCTCCTGGTTGTGGGCTGTTCAAGAAAAAAAGATAAATTTTTAAATAAAAAATTTCATTCAATTACCACAACTTACAATTATCTGTTTAACGGAAACAATCTTTTTTCTTCAGGATTAAATGAATTAGATACCGGAAAGAAAGAAAATTTTTGGGAGTTAATTCCTATAGAAAAATTCAAATATTATGATGATGATTTTGAAAAAGAAAGAGAAACTAATTTTACCAAGGCTGAGGAAAAGGCTACCCTAGCAATTCAAAAGCATTCCATGAATGTTGAGGGTAAAGAAAAAAACCCAGTTATGGATGAGGCATATTTATTGCTCGGAAAATCCAGATATTTTGATAACAGGTTTATTCCTGCGCTTGAGGCCTTTAATTATATACTATATAAATATCCAACTAGTGAGCTTATAAACGAGGTAAAAATTTGGAAAGAAAAGGTTAACATTAGACTTGATCAAAACAACTATGCTATTGATAATTTAAAAGAGCTTTTAGAAGAGAAAAACCTTTCAAGAGAAGAGAGGTATTTAGCAAACTCATATATAGCTCAAGCATTTGTAAATACAAATGAGCTAGACAGTGCACTTTTTTACTTAAAAAAATCGGTGTTTAAACAAAAAGATCTATTATTGAAAACTAGGAGAAAATTTTTATTAGCTCAATTATATCAGGAACTTACCGCTCAGGACACAGCGTATTCAATCTATTCAGATATTATTGATTTACACAGAAAAATACCAAGAGATTTTTACATTAATTCTTATATCAAAAGAACCATGGTATCCGACTCAATTGACAATTCAATTGCAGAACTAAAATTACTAACTGAAAATTTTGAAAACAACAACTATCTAGATATTATTTTTCATCAAATTGCCATGTTAAACTTGAAAAAAGGAGAATTATTAGATGATGATAAATCAGGTTTTACAATAACAGACTCAACTGCAATTAATTTCTTTAATAAATCTCTTCAATCAGATTCAGAAGAAGAATTTTTAATTGCCAAAAACTATAATGAATTAGCTGAACTAAATTTTAGAAAGAAAAATTATTTAGAAGCAGGGCAGTATTACGACAGCACCTTAACGCAATTAAGCAATAAGTCTAGAGAATTTAGAAAAATAAATAGACAACGAGAAAACTTAAAGGATCTGATATATTATGAAAAAATTTCTTCTAGTCTGGATAGTATAATTAATTTAATTGAAATGCCGGAGAAAAAAAGAGAGGAATATTTTAACAACTATATTGAAAAAATAAAGGAAGCTCAAAAAAAAGAAAAAAAGAAAAGCAAAAATTTTGGATCCTTAAACACGTTAAGCACTTTTTCTGAAAAGGATGAAGGTTTATTTTATTTTTATAATTCTTCGGCTGTTGCCTATGGCAAATCAGATTTTAAAAACAGGTGGGGGGATAGGCGATTAGCGGATAATTGGAGGTGGTCAATTACAAATAAAGATTCTTCTGACAAAAATATCTCAGAAACTTCAAAAAACATTGACAATGATAGTCTGCTTTCAGTGGCATATTATATAGGACTTATAACAAAAGATACTATTCAAATAGATAGTCTTAGAAACCTAAGAAATGATGCATATTTTAGGCTAGGCTCTATTTACAAAGACCAATTTCAGGAATATGAAATATCAAATAATAGGCTCTATGATTTACTAGAAAACAATCCAAAGATTAATTTAATACCGCCTGCAAAATTCTTTATTTACAAAAACTGGATGATGCTAGACTTTACAGAAAAAGCAAATAAATTTAAAGACGATATCATAAACAATCACTCAGATTCAAAATATGCATCAATCTTGTTAGATCCAAATGCAACGATAAATAGTGATCAAGATTTTAAATTAATATATAAAAGTATTTACCAATTATATGAAAATGAAAAGTATGCTGAGGTAATTTCTAAGTGTGAAGAAAATATAATTTCATTTAGCGGTGAGCCAGTCGTTTCAAAATTAGAATTTTTAAAATCACTTGCAATAGCAAGAGTTAATGGATTTAAAGAATATGAAAAGGCTTTACAATTTATAAAACTAAACTATTCCGTTACTCTAGAAGGAAAAGAAGCTGAACGGATTTTAGCCGACGTTCTGCCTCAAATTAAAAATGACGAATTTAAAGAGAATAGGCTATCAGAAAATTATAAAATCGTATATGTCTTTGAAAAAGATGAAAACGAAAAAATTTCTCAGCAACTAAATGATCTTCAACAATATATTGATGGGTTTGACTTTTTAGATTTGAGGGTTTCTGAAGATTTTTACAATAATATTGTTACATTTGTTGTAGTTCATGGATTAAAAAGTTATGACGGAAGCTTCGGGCTTTCTGAACGATTAGAAAAAACCATCAACATTCAGGCAGATTCGTTTTTTGTGATATCATCAGATAATTATAAAACGATTCAAATTCATAAAAATCTAGAAAAGTTTAGAAATTAAAAAAATTGATTATGAGCAACACAAATCAACAAAACATGATAACACAAGGCACAACTTTGGTTGGAGATATATTTAGCGAAGGAGACTTCAGGGTTGAAGGAAATATTAAAGGAAATATTAAAACTTCAGGAAAGATAGTTGTAGGAAAAACCGGTGTCGTAAACGGAAGTTTAGAAGGAGAAAATGCCGATTTTGAAGGAGGTTTTTCAGGAAAATTAAAACTTTCAGGTATGTTAACCTTGAGATCTTCAGCTTATATTGAAGGTGAAGTAGAAATTGCAAAACTTTCCGTAGAGCCAGGCGCAACATTTAATGCCACTTGTTCAATGAAAGGCGGGGTTAAAGAATTGAATAATATTGAAGAAAAAAACTCATCTGAAAAGAAGGAAAAATCAGCATAATTTTATAATTTTTTCACAGTTAGCTTTTCAAATGTTAATTGTAATTGGAGGCGGAATATTTCTAGGATTTAGACTTGACAATTACTTTAACAATTCTAATAATTTGTTCACCATTATTTTTTCATTACTTTCTATTTTAATATCTATTTATTACATAATAAACCAAGTCACAAAAAATGAATAGTATTATTTCTAAGGGATTAGATTTTATTCTACTTTCTTTTGTCACAGCTGTTTTATATTTTACTCATTATAACATTAGTATGGAGTATTTTTTGGGCTATAAAATTCCCTTAAATGCTATTTATTTATTTAATTACTTATCTGTCCTTGTATTTTTGATTGGCTCAAAATTAAATTTGAATTATAATTTTATCAATCCTTTAACTTTTTTCATACTGTTAACATTTATAAAAATGCTAGCAACAATTTTGTTTTTTATTTTATTTAATAATGACCAATCATACGATATTCACTTGGTTGTATATAATTTTTTCCCTGTGTATTTTTTATTGTTATCGCTCGAAGTCTTTAGCTTAAAAAAATCGTTAAATAATATTTAAAACTTCTTGTTTTATTTTGTTTGAAATTTCCTTTTATGTGCTTACATTTGCAACCATATTAATTAGAAGAAATTTTAGCAAAAATGCTTTTAAGATTTTCAGGGATTTTTACCCTAATTTTTTTCACACTTTTTTCTGCGAATATTTTTGCTAACCCAGCTGGAAATTCTGACGACAATAAAGAGTTTGATGTAAACGAAATGATTATGCATCACATCAAAGATGCACATGAATTCCATATTATGGATATCGATGGGCATGCGGTTTCATTCCCTCTTCCTATTATTCTATGGACCGACAATGGACTGGTTACATTTCTTTCATCAAAATTTAATCACGACGATTCCGGTAAAGTTGTCGTTGATATAAATGGACAATTTTTTGTAAAATATCATGAAAAGATATTTTACGCCGACAATGCCAATGGAGACGAATATATTTCTTATGATGAGGCTGGTAATGTTGTTAACAAAAAACCATTGGATTTGTCAATTACAAAAATGGTGTTCTCTATGTTTTTATCAATGCTTCTTTTAGTGATGATTTTTGTTGCCACTGCTAAAACATATTCTAAATCCAGAAAAGGAGAGCCTACTGGACTTGGTAAATTTACAGAGCCTTTGATTCTTTTCATTAAAGACGAAGTAGCCTTACCTATGATTGGAGAAAAACACTACCAAAGATATATGCCATTTTTATTAACCTTATTCTTTTTTATCTGGATTAATAATGTGATGGGGCTAATTCCTTTTTTCCCTTTTAGTGCCAATTTAAGTGGAAACATCGCGTTTACATTTGTTCTAGCTGCAATAACATTTATTATTACAACAGTTGTAGCTAACAAAGACTATTGGAAACATATTTTCTGGATGCCAGGCATTCCAGTACCAATGAAATTATTTCTTGCTCCGATAGAATTTTTAGGTATTTTTATTAAACCTATTTCTCTGATGATTAGATTATTTGCTAACATATCAGCGGGGCATATTATAATATTAAGCTTAATATCACTCATATTTATTTTTAAGAGTATTTGGTTGGCGCCAGCGTCACTATTCTTTTCTGTATTTATAAGTCTTATTGAGGTTTTAGTTGTTGCCATTCAGGCATACATATTTACAATGTTGTCTGCCTTATACATAGGCAGTGCAATTGAAGAACATGAACATTAATTTTAAATTTTAAAAACATGAGTTTAATTATTTTTTTACAAGAAACAGCTGTTAATTACGGAGCATTTGCAGCAATCGGTGCAGGTTTAGCAGCAATCGGTGCAGGCATTGGTATTGGTCAAATTGGAGGATCAGCTATGGATGCAATGGCTAGACAGCCAGAAATGCAAGGTAAATTACAAGGATCTGCAATTGTTTTAATTGCATTCGTTGAGGCGGTTGCATTATTTGCAGTTGTTGTATCTCTTATCAAATAGATACTAATAATAACCTTAATTAGCTAATATGGATTTAGTTACACCAGACATTGGTCTTATTTTTTGGACAACAGTTTCTTTTGGGATCCTATATTTTATTTTGGCAAAATTTGCCTGGAAACCAATTTTAGGAGCAGTAAATGAAAGAGAACAATCTATTAAAGATGCGCTTTCTGCAGCTGAAAAAGCAAAAGATGAAATGGAGAATTTAAAATCTGATAATGAAAAGATTTTAAATGAAGCAAAGCTCCAACGAGAATTGTTATTGAAAGAAGCTAGAGAAATCAAGTCTAAAATCATTTTGGATGCTGAAAATGAAGCTACTGAAAAAGCAAATAAGCTTATCGAATCTGCAAAAACAGCTATAGAAAATGAGAAGGCAGCCGCGATGAAGGAGTTAAAACATACTGTCGTTGACCTTTCTTTAAATATTGCTGAAAAATTACTTTCTAAAGAACTAGAGAATAAGGAAAAGCAGCTAGAAAATATCCAAGAAATTTTAGATAAAACAAAATTAAATTAATGCAGTCAAGAGCGGCCATAAGATATGCAAAAGCAATTTTTGAAATTGCTAAAGAAGAGAATTCTATCGATTCAGTCTTCAGTGATATGAAAACTGTAGAGATCTTATGCAATAGCTCACATGATTTCAAAAATTTATTGTCTAATTCACAGATTAATTATAATGAGAAAAAAACCGCAATACTATCTTTAATTAAAGATCATAATTCTCTAACTATAAAACTTCTTGATTTATTAATTCAAAATAAAAGGGTCTATATAGTTAATGATATTGCGAATAGCTTTATACAATTATATAATAGTCACAACGATATCAAGGAGGCTGTAGTAATTACAGCAAGCCCAATAAACAAAGACTTAGAAGAGAAAATCTTATCGAAGATCAATGTTTCAGATCTTAAATCTATAAATCTTAAAAATATTGTTAAACCAGAAATTTTGGGTGGTTTTATTATAAGATTTGACGGAAAAGAATATAATGCCAGTGTGAAGCAAAATTTAAACAATTTAAAAACCCAACTTACAAATTAAATAATATGGCCGAAGTAAATCCTGCTGAAATTTCAGCAATTTTAAAAAAACAATTAAAAGATTTTGACTCTTCTTCGTCATTGAACGAAATTGGAAGTGTTTTGACTGTTGGTGATGGAATTGCCAGAGCTTACGGACTTTCAAATGCTCAGTATGGAGAACTTGTCGAATTTTCAAACGGAACCCAAGGAATTGTCCTTAACTTAGAAGAAGACAATGTTGGTATTGTACTGCTTGGAGCTTCAACCGGTATTAAAGAAGGAGATACTGTAAAAAGAACTTCTACAATTGCATCTGTTGAAGTTGGCGAGGGAATTGTTGGAAGAGTCGTTGATACGCTTGGTGTCCCAATCGACGGAAAAGGAGATTTAACAGGAGATCTTTTTGAAATGCCTTTAGAAAGAAAAGCACCTGGAGTTATTTTTAGACAACCTGTTAATGAGCCACTTCAAACTGGAATTAAGTCAGTTGACGCCATGATCCCAATTGGTAGAGGTCAAAGAGAGCTAGTAATTGGTGATAGACAAACGGGTAAAACAACAGTTTGCATAGATACAATTTTAAATCAAAAAGAATTTTATGATGCAGGTGAGCCTGTGTATTGCATATATGTAGCAGTTGGACAAAAAGCATCAACAGTTGCGGGGATTGCAAAAATTTTGGAAGATAAAGGGGCTTTAGCATACACAACCATTGTTGCAGCTAATGCATCCGATCCAGCTGCAATGCAAGTTTATGCCCCCTTTACAGGCGCATCAATTGGAGAATATTTCCGAGACACTGGTAGGCCAGCATTAATAATATATGACGACCTCTCAAAACAAGCTGTCGCATACCGAGAAATTTCACTTTTATTAAGAAGACCACCTGGTAGAGAAGCATATCCTGGTGATGTATTTTACCTTCACTCGAGGTTACTTGAAAGAGCTGCAAAAGTTATTAATGACGACACCATTGCTAAGGAGATGAATGATCTCCCAGAATCTTTAAAATCCAAGGTAAAAGGTGGCGGTTCCTTAACCGCATTACCTATTATTGAAACGCAAGCTGGAGACGTTTCTGCCTATATCCCTACAAATGTTATTTCCATTACTGACGGACAGATATTTTTAGAGTCAGACTTATTTAATTCTGGGGTTAGACCGGCAATTAATGTTGGTATTTCAGTCTCAAGAGTAGGGGGTTCAGCGCAGATTAAATCAATGAAAAAAGTTTCAGGAACATTAAAACTTGATCAGGCTCAGTTTAGGGAGTTAGAGGCATTTGCAAAATTTGGATCCGATCTTGATGCAGCAACATTAAATGTTATTGAGAAAGGAAAAAGAAATGTAGAAATATTAAAACAAGCTCAAAACGATCCATTTAAAGTTGAGGATCAAGTAGCGATTATTTACGCAGGATCTAAAAATCTATTAAGAGATGTTCCCGTTGAAAAAATTAAAGAATTTGAATCTGAATACATCAGAGTTTTGAATGATAAACATTCTGACACTTTATCAACAATAAAACAAGGGAAATTAACAGAAGAAGTGACAGGCACGCTAGAAAAAGTATGTGCTGATATAGTCGCAAAGTTTTAACACATGGCAAACTTAAAAGAAATTAGAAATAGAATTTCATCTGTATCTTCAACAATGCAGATTACAAGTGCTATGAAAATGGTTTCGGCTGCTAAACTTAAAAAAGCACAAGATGCGATTACAGCAATGAGACCTTATTCAGATAAGTTAACACAAATGTTAGTCGATCTATCGGTATCCGTAGATTTTGAAAATGAATTTTTGCAATCAAGAGAAACAAACAAATTATTAGTTGTTTGTGTTACCTCTAATAGGGGACTTTGCGGAGCTTTTAATTCTAATGTCATTAAAGAATGTTTAGAAATAGCCAAAAACTCTACCCATGAAGTTTCTTTTTTCTGTATTGGTAAAAAAGGGGGTGATATATTATCTAAAAAACATAATGTAATAGAGATTAACAACGAGATTTTTGATGATCTAAGTTTTGAAAACTCCTCATTGATTGCAGATTTTTTAATGTCAAAGTTTTCTGATAAAGAGTTTGACAGAATAAAAATTGTATATAATAAATTTAAAAATGCTGCAACCCAAATAGTTACAGATGAACAATATCTACCTATAGAAAATACAAACTCTAATGATGCTATTGATTCAAGTGATTATATATTTGAACCTTCTCAAACAGAAATTATCTCTGAGCTTATCCCAAAGTCTCTTAAGACACAATTATATAAGGCAGTTAGAGACTCATATGCATCTGAACATGGCGCAAGAATGACCGCAATGCACAAAGCAACAGATAACGCAACTGACTTAAGAGACCAGCTAAAATTAACATATAACAAAGCGAGACAAGCAGCAATCACAAATGAAATTTTGGAAATTGTTGGTGGCGCAGAAGCTTTAAATAGTTAACCCCCTCTCAAAGCTTTTTGCTTTCCAAGCATTATTAGTTTATTTTTAGGCTTTTAATACTATAATAACTTGGCCAAATTCTTACAACTATTTAAGCAAACATTTATATATGGTATTGCTACCGTAATCCCAAGAGTTATTAGTGTTATTCTTGTGAGAGTTCATACAGACAAAAGTGTTATTAATGAAGTTTCTGATTTTGGAACTTTATCTTTAATTTTCTCATATATTATTCTATTTAATGTAATACTGTCTTATGGATTAGAAACCTCATTTTTCAGGTTTTATAATTCTGAAAAAAATAAAAAAGATGTATTAAACACAGCTGCGATTTCTATAATTATTACCTCATTTTTATTTATATCAATATTTAGCATTTTCAAATTAAATATTTCAGAATTTACAGGCATAGGAGTTGATTATTTGCGCATTGTTATTTGGATTCTTGTTGTTGATGCACTTACGGTCATTCCTTTTGCATACCTAAGAGTGAAAGGGAAAGCCTTTAAGTATTCTATTATAAAAATCATTAATGTTTTAACATATTTCTCTTTAAATCTTTTTCTGTTAATTTTTCTTCAAGACTTATCAGGAAAAAATCAGTTTTTTGACAATCTTTATTTTGAAGATTTTCAAGTTGCATATATTTTCATTGCTAATTTAGCTGCTAGTCTGGTTTCTTTATTATTATTAATTCCATTTTATTTTAACATCAACTATAAAGCAAATTTTGCACTGCTTAAGAAGATGCTATTCTATGGGTTCCCAATTCTAATATCAGGCTTGGCTTTTGCCATAAATGAAACATTCGACAAAATATTATTAGATTTTTTACTTCCAGCTTCTGTGGCAAAAACAGAAATTGGCATGTACGCAGCATGTTATAAATTGGCAATATTTATGACACTATTCTCTACAGCCTACAAGTTAGCTATAGAGCCTTTTTTCTTTAGCGAAGCAGATAAAAAGAATTCAAAAAAGAATTATGCTCTAGTTTTAGAAACATTTGTTATTATAGGATCTTCAATTTTAGTACTTGTGGTTGTTTCTTTGGATATTTTAAAACAAATCTTTATTGGTGATCCTGAATATTGGAAAGCAATGTATATCGTTCCTATAATTTTATTTGCTAATTTCTGTTTAGGAATTTATCAAAACTTATCTGTGTGGTATAAAGTAACTGATATGACAAGGTTTGCAGCTTATATTTCTGTTATTGGGGCTACTTTAACATTATTAATTAATATTATATTGATACCAAAATATAGCTTTCTGGGCTCAGCAATAGCAACGTTCATAGCATATTTTACAATGGCATTTTTGTCTTATATTATCGGAAAAAAATATTATCCTATTCCTTACAATACACATAAAATACTGTTTTATCTAATATTATCTGTCTCACTATCTTCTATATCTTTTTACCTATATAGAGACAACTTATTAATTGGAATTTTATGTGTACTAATAATGAATCTAGTAATTTTGTTAAACGAGAAAAAAAGAATAATTAATTTACTTAAATTAATGAGATGATAGTTAGCATAGTTAATAAATCTAAGAATGAACTTCCCAAATATGAAACTCTTCTTTCTGCTGGAATGGACTTAAGGGCTAATTTACATGAATCAATTATTATAAAACCGCTGCAAAGGTTGCTTGTAAAAACAGGATTGTATGTTTCCCTCCAACAAGGATACGAAGCGCAAATTAGACCAAGAAGTGGTTTGGCTTTGAAAAAGGGAATTTCTGTTTTGAATTCACCTGGCACTATCGATGCAGACTATCGCGGTGAAATTGGGGTAATACTCATTAATTTTTCTGACTCAGATTTTGAGATAAATTCAGGTGATAGAATAGCACAAATGGTCATAGCAAAGCACGAAACTATTTCCTGGAAAATAGTAGATAAATTAAACGAATCTAAAAGAGGAGATAAAGGATTTGGAAGCACTGGAGTTTAGAATTAAGATTATGAAAAAAATTATTCTTTTACTATCAATTATTTTTTTAAATTCTTGCTCTTTACTACACAATGCATCAAAAAGCAATAAACAAGAAAACAGGAAATTCTCAGCTCAGAAATCAATAAGAAGCGCCAATAAGAATGAAAACAACATCGATTATATTCAAGCTAAGGCTAAAGTTTCCTTTAGGGACAACAAAAAAATGAAATCTAATACCGTTACTTTTAGGATCTCATCTGATGAAAAGTTGTGGATTAATGCAGCGCTTGGAGCGGCAAGAGTTTTAATAGACAAGGATTCTATAAAGTATTATAATAAAATAGAAAAAAACTTTTTTGAGACGGATTTTGATTATGTAAATAAAAAGATTGGAATTGATGCTAATTTCCAGATTCTTCAGAATTTACTTCTTGGTATTTTAATAGAAAAATTTTCTCCTTCATCTTTGTTTAAAAGGAATATTAGTAGCTATGTATTTAAAGAAAACCAATCTATTTTAGAATCAAAAACTGTTGAGTCAACAGTATCTATTAGCCCTTACAATTTCACAATCCTCAAGCAAACCTTTGCTACCAATGAAAATTTGTTAGAGGTTTTTTATGATGATTATATTGAAATTCAAGGTCAAAATATTCCAACAAAAATTAGGTTTACTAATGATGGCTTAGAGAACCTTAATATTGAAATAAAATCAATTTCAGCTTTAGAAAAAATAAATATTCCATTTAGAATTCCAAAAAATTATAAAAAGATTGAATTGTGATGGATATTCTGAGAATTGTATTTATAATAACTTTTCTTTTTTCTTCAAATATTTATGCTCAGTCTAAAACAGAACTTGAGAATCAAAGAAAAGAGATATTAAAAGATATTAGGCAAATTGAAAAAAAGCTATCTAATACAAAAAAAGAAAAGGGTATTATAATAGGAGATGTAGAGGATATCAATTTTAAAATTAAACTTCAGGAAAATTTAATAAATAATATTAACAACCAGTTGAATATTATTGTTAGAGATATAGATTACAATGAAAATAAATTATCTGAATTAAACGTCAGGGAATCTTTGTTGAAGAATGAGCTTTCGGATATGATTTTAAAATCTTATAAGAAAAGGTCTGATTTAAATAAGATTATGTTTATTTTTTCATCTACATCATTTGCACAAGCATATAAACGAATTCAGTACTTTAAACAGTATGCCGGTTTTCAAAGAAAAACAATTAATAAAATTAAATCTACAGCAAAAGAAATTGAAACCACAATTGTAATTCTTGATTCTCAGAAATTATTAAAACAAAACTTGATAGATGAAAATGAACAAATCAGAAATAATTTAAATAAAGAATATAGAAATCTAAATAATTTAATTGCTAAAATTAGCCTAAATCAGAAAAAATACTCTGAACAGATTAAGAGTAAACAAAAACAATCGAAGGAAATTGACAAAAAAATTAATAAGTTAATAGCCGAAGCTATTGCAAAATCTAAAAAGAAACAAAACGGAATTGGTTTAACTGCTGAAGCTCAGTTAATTTCCAAAAATTTTAACACCAATAAAGGCAAGCTACCATGGCCTGTTTCAAAAGGCTATGTAGTATTAGGGTTCGGCAAACAACCACATCCGATTGTAAAAACTACTACTATTCAGAGTAATGGTGTTAGAATTAGAACTTCAAGTGATGTTGAGGCAAGAACTATATTTGACGGGCTCATCTATTCGATTATTCTTTCAAAAAATAATACTTACACTGTTCTTATTCAGCATGGAAATTTCTTTACTGTGTATAAAAATTTGTCTGAAATTTTTATTTCAAAAGGAGATAAGGTAAAAACAAAAGAATTACTTGGAAAGATATCTACAGATGTTTCAACCCAACAAACAATTTTAAGTTTTAGTATCTTCAAGGATGGTATTCCACAAAACCCTTCTTCATGGATCTATAAAATGTAGTTAAGAGAATAGGGCTTTTAGCTCAGTCGCATCATCAGCTTTCAATTTTCCGGCTAGAACCAGACTTAGTTGTTTTCTTCTCAAGGCAGCGTCGTAACGCTTTTTTTCTTGTTCTGTCTCAGGCAAAATTTTATCAATTTTAGTAGGCCTTCCATTTTTATCGACAGCTACAAATGTATAAATTGCCTCATTTGCTTTTATTTTTTCCCCTTTATCATCATCAATCCATACATCGATATAAACCTCCATAGATGTTGTAAAAGCTCTTGAAACTTTTGCTTCAATTGTAACTGTAGTCCCTATCGGAATTGCTTTTCCGAATGAGACATGATTTACGGAAGACGTAACAACTATTTCTTCTGAATGTCTTTTAGCTGAAATACTAGCTGCTCTGTCCATCCTGGCTAATAATTCTCCACCAAACAAATTATTTAGCGCATTAGTTTCACCCGGCAATACCGAATCTGTTAAAATCGTTAATGAATTTTGTGGAGTTTTAATGCCTTTATAATTTAGTTTTTAATCAATAGCCAAGCTTTTTCGTCTTCAATATTTCTAATCTCTGAAAGTGCAGTCCTAGCTTGCTCAACGCTGTCATAACTGTTGTAGGCAACTTGTAACAAACCATATTTATTGACTCCAACTTTTCTTGCCTCTAAGAAACCTTTTGATTTCAATTGTGAAATTAATTTTGTTGAGTTTTCTTCTAATCTGAATGATCCGGCTATAATATGGAAATTTCCATATTGTTTTTTGATTGGAAGTTTTACTATAGGCAAGGCAGTGCTGATGTTAAATGTTGCTTTTTGAATTTTTTGCTCAATTTGTTCATTGGCCTCTGCAAGAGATGCGATATTATATTCATCAACTGAGTCTAAATAGGATTTTGAAAACACACCACTCAAGGAAATTAATACAATTATAATCGCTGCATATCTTAAGTACGAATTACTTACTTTTTTATTTGTTTTTATAAGCACACTAGATTCCACTGAATTTAATCCAAAGGAGCTTTTTAGCACTATTGAGTTCTGATCAGGTGTAAAAATAAATTTTGCATCTTTGAGATTTAATGAGCCTATATTTTTAATTTCAATCATCTCTTGATTCTCTAGCTTCTTTAAATTTTTATTAACCCAACTAGCAATTTTTTTCTCAGCTTTTTCATAAGATAGCTTTTCTGTGTAAGAGATGTGATTAATTAATAACCCATCATTTTTAATAAGACTTCTGTTAAATGATATTTCTTTATTTGGAGGATAAATTTTTGTTTTATCAGAGCTTATTTTTGCAGAAATATTTCTACAGACCAGTGCGCCAAAATTTGGCACAATTACACAGTCATGATCTCTCAATAAATTAAAAATATGTAGGCTTATTTTCATGTGTATTACTAATATACTTCAAGATATAAAATTATATCAAATATTTATTTTAATAACCCAACTTTTTACGTACTCTTCCCAACACAGTATTGGCAGTTACTTTGGCTTTCTTTGCTCCAATTTGTAATATTTGTTCTACTTCATCAGGATTACAAATAAAATAATTAAACCTCTCTCTTTCTTTACTAAAATTGTTAAGTATTAAATCCATTAATTCTTTTTTTGCATGCCCGAAACCATAACCTCCAGTTTTGTAATTTGTTTTCATTTTTTCAATTTCTTCCTTTGAGGCTAGGAGCTTGTAAATATTAAACAAATTACAGTTTTTCCAATCCTTGGGTTCTTCAATTGGTGTTGAATTTGTTTTAATTGAATGGACTTGTTTTTTTAACGTTTTTTCAGATGCAAAAATATCTATTATGTTATTTTTGCTCTTGCTCATTTTTTCTCCGTCGGTTCCGGGGATTAGTTTTACCTCTTCCTGTACATGACCTTCTGGTACAACGAATGTCTCACCAAATAAATTATGAAATCTATTAGCAACATTTCTCGTAATTTCTATATGTTGTAATTGATCTTTTCCAACGGGAACTAAGTGTGCATCATACATTAATATATCTGCAGCCATCAATAACGGATAATTAAAAAGTCCTGAGTTCACATCATCTAATCTATCTTTTTTGTCTTTAAAACTATGGGCAAGAGATAGTCTGCTAAAGGGAAAAAAACAACTTAAATACCATGATAATTCAGTTACCTGGGGCACATCACTTTGACGATAAAAAATTGTTTTTTTTGGATCCAATCCAAATGCTAACCACGCTGCTGCTGTATAAAGAGTGTTTTCCTTTAATATCTTTGAATCTTTTATTTGTGTCAAGGAATGAAAATCAGCAATAAATAAATAAGATTCGATTTCCTTTTGTTTTGAAAAATTAATTGCAGGTAAAATTGCTCCTAAAATATTTCCCATATGAGGAACGCCAGTACTCTGGATTCCTGTTAAAATTCTTTTCAAATTTTTTGCCATAAAACAAAGTTAAAATTTTTATTAAAATAATTTAGCTAGTTTTGAACTTGTGATAGCAGTTAAATATATTTTTTGGACTATTTACAATATATGGTTTTACATATTAGTATTAGTCTTTACATTAATAATTATTTTACCAACCTTTGTTTTAATGCAATTAAGTGGGGCTCCCTATAAGTTTTTTTATGGTGCAGGTGTACTTTGGTCTGATCTAATTTTATTTGGCATGGGAATGTTTCCAAAAAAAAATAAGCCTCTAAAAACAACCAAACATAAGCCTTATATTTTTGTTGCCAATCATGTTTCAATGATTGATGTTATGCTTTTAGTCTCTACAGTAAGAAATAATCCAATAGTGTTTATCGGAAAGAAAGAGCTGGAGAAAATCCCAATTTTTGGTTTTGTGTATAAAAAAACAATGATATTAGTTGATAGATCTAGCAAGGAAAGTAAGAAGGGTGTATTTGAGCAAACTAAAACAAAATTAAAATCTGGGATAAGTATTGCAATTTTTCCAGAAGGAACTGTTCCAGGCATAGACATTGAACTTGCTCCCTTCAAGCATGGCGCATTCACAATGGCTATTGAGCATCAAGTGCCAATTGTCCCATTATCTTTTCTTGACAATAAAAAAAGATTCCCTTGGAGCTATGGAGGATTAATTGGAGCTTCAAAGGGTTCTCCGGGAAACTTAAGGGTAAATACTCACAAGCCTATTCAAACAGAAGGAATGGTAAAAGATGATAGAGTTGAACTCAATGAAAAAGTGAGAGAAATTATTTTAAAGGACTTAAGAACAGCCTAAAGCAATTCTTTAAGCTTGGTTTCTAAAGTTTCCATCAATTCAGGATTATCTTTAAGTAAATTTTTCACTGAATCTCTTCCCTGACCTAATTTAGTCCCTTCATAACTAAACCACGATCCACTTTTATTTATAATTTCCGCCTCTACTGCATGATCAATAATTTCACCAACTTTTGAAATTCCTTCACCATACATAATATCAAACTCAGCTAATTTAAAAGGTGGAGCAACTTTATTTTTTACAATTTTGACTCTTGTTTTATTACCCATTACTACACCATCACTGTTTTTGATCTGAGTTGACCTTCTGATATCCAGTCTAATTGAAGCGTAAAATTTTAAAGCATTACCCCCAGTTGTAGTTTCTGGGTTGCCAAACATGATGCCTATCTTTTCACGCAATTGATTGATAAACATTACCGTACAATTGGTTTTGCTAATTGATCCTGTAAGTTTTCTCAATGCCTGAGACATTAGCCTTGCGTGTAACCCCATTTTTGAATCACCCATTTCTCCTTCAATTTCGCTCTTTGGAGTTAACGCAGCAACAGAATCTATAACAACCATATCTATAGCTCCCGATCGAATTAGATTATCTGTAATTTCCAAAGCTTGTTCACCATGATCAGGCTGAGATATTATCAGATTTTCAATATCAACCCCTAATTTTTCAGCGTAAAATCTATCAAATGCATGTTCTGCATCAATGAATGCGGCAATGCCTCCTTTTTTTTGACATTCAGCAATAGCATGTAGAGTTAAGGTTGTTTTTCCAGATGATTCTGGACCATAAATTTCAATTACTCTTCCCTTGGGATAACCGCCTACCCCTAACGCAATATCTAAACCTAAAGATCCAGAAGATATAGACTCTACAGATTCATCAGGTGAATCACCCATCTTCATTACTGTTCCTTTTCCGTATGTTTTGTCTAACTTATCTAAAGTTAGTTGAAGTGCTTTTAATTTGTCTGCTTTTGCGTTGGCCATAATATTTATATTTCATTACTAATTTAGGATATCTTTTTACACAATACAATTTACAAAAGGACGATTTTTATCTTTTTTATCTACTTTTGTTATTAAATCCAAATTAGTATAGCATGCAACTGTACAATAAATTAAGTGCGGACGAAAGATCTAAGATTTTAGAGACTTCAAAACTTAAGAGAATTACTCTTTCATTTTATCAATATGCACATATTGTTGATCCAAAAAAATTTAGAGATTCATTATTTATTTTTTGGAATAGTATAGATGTTTTAGGTAGAATACATATCGCAAAAGAAGGCATCAATGCACAATTATCATTACCCGAAATAAATATCGACAAGTTCACTAAACATCTTAACTCGGTTTCATTTTTAAAAAATGTAAGATTAAATATTGCTTTAAAACATCAAGCAAAATCATTTTTAAAACTTAAAATAAAAGTGAGAAATAAAATTTTAGCTGATGGACTAAATGATAAAAGTTTTGACGTTACTAAAAAAGGAATTCATTTAAACGCTAAGGAGTTTAATAATTTAATGAGCAATAAAGATTCAGTTGTATTAGATATGAGGAACCACTATGAAAGTGAAATTGGACATTTTAAGGGTGCAATTTGCCCCGATGTTGATACTTTTCGTGATTCTTTAGAAGTCATAGAAAATAAAATTGAAAACGACAAAGAGGACAAGAACCTATTAATGTACTGCACTGGCGGGATTAGATGTGAAAAAGCAAGTGCCTACTTTAAACATAAAGGATTTAAGAACGTATATCAACTGGAAGGAGGTATAATTGAATATGCACGGCAGGTTAAAGAACAAGAACTAAAAAATAATTTTGTTGGAAAAAATTTTGTTTTTGACAACAGACGAGTAGAAAAAATTAGTGAAGAAATTATCGCTCAGTGTCATCAGTGTGGGGCTCCTTTTGACGTCCACACCAATTGTGCAAATGATGCGTGTCATTTGTTATTTATTCAATGTGATGAATGTAAAAAGAAGATGAAAAACTGTTGTTCTAATAAGTGTCTAGAAATTAATAAGATGCCACATTTATTACAAAAAAAACTTAGAAAAGGAAAAAAAAACAGCCACATCATTTTTAAAAAAGGAAGAACAAATAACATAACAACTTTCAAAAGAAATGAGCTGTAATAGTTGTAAAAGTGGTAGCTCCGAACTACCTCGGGGTTGTAATAATAACGGAAATTGTTCAAGTGGAAGTTGCGGAACTTTTACAGTTTTTGATTGGCTTTCTGATATATCAAATTCTAAGATTAACCCCTTTAAAATTGTAGAGGTTAGGTTTAAAAATGGAAGAAAGGGATATTACAGAAATAATGAACTTAATGTCTCAATAGGTGACACTATAATTATAGAATCTGAAAAAGGTTATGATATTGGCACTATTACTTTGACCGGTGAATTGGTGAGAATTCAATTAAAAAAGAAAGGAATAAATATTGATGATGAACTCTTCTCTTTAAAAAGATATCCAAATGAAAAGGAGATTTCTAAATGGCAGGAATTGATGCGAAAAGAGTCAGAAATTCAGTTGAAGGCTAGAATAATTGCAATGGATCTTGGTTTAAAAATGAAAATTTCAGATGTTGAATTTCAGGCAGATGGATCTAAAGCAATTTTTTATTATACTGCTGATCAAAGGGTTGATTTTAGAGAACTTATTAAAAAATATGCTGCAGAATTTAAAACACGAATCGAAATGAAACAAGTTGGTTTGAGACAAGAAGCGTCTAGACTAGGTGGCATAGGTTCCTGTGGAAGAGAACTTTGTTGTTCAACTTGGTTAAATGATTTTAGGAAAGTAAACACCTCAGCAGCTCGATACCAAAAACTTTCAATTAACCCACAAAAATTAGCTGGTCAGTGTGGAAAATTAAAATGTTGTTTAAATTATGAACTTGATACATACTTAGACGCTTTAAAAGATTTTCCAAAAAAAGATATAAAGATTAAAACCACAAAAGGGATCGCTATAATACAAAAGACCGACATATTCAAAAAGATTGTATGGTATTCTTATAAAAATAATTTCATGGATTGGCATGAGATTGATTTAGAATCCGTAAATAAAATGATTGAAATAAATAAATCTGGAAAAGAGGTTTCATCTCTTGAAGATTTTTCGATTCACAAAAAAGAAGTGAAAAAACTTATTCCTGAAGATAGCATAACAAGATTTGATAAAAATAAAAAAAGAAAATATGCGATTTAAAATATTGTTATTATTATTGTTTTTAAATTTTTCATGTGAATCTAAAATAGAATTCTTGGACTATAATTCTATAGATAATGTTTGGCATAGGGATTCAATTCAGAGTTTTGTTTTTGAATTAACCAGCACAAATAAATACAATACTTATATTAACTTACGGATTAATGAAGAATATGAGTTTAGTAATATTTTTTTAATTACTACATTGAAGGACAGTTTAAATATTTTATCAAAAGATACATTAAATTTTAAACTGGCTGACAAATCTGGAAAATTTTTAGGAAAAAAAAGAGTTAATATTATTGAAAATAGTTTAATTCATAAAGAAAATTATAAGCTTGAAAAAAATAAAAAATATTCAGTGTCAATAGAACATGCTATGAGAATAATAAATAAAGTTTCAGGGTTAGAAAATTTGGATGGTGTAATTGACGTGGGTTATAAAATTGAAAAAATTAATCAGAGGTGAATAACAATTATAAGTGGTATTCTTTTTTTATGTGGTTAATTTTTTTAACACCTATATCTATAATAACATTTCTTTTTTATCATGCTTCTAATGGAGGTTTTGGAGATATGCCAGATCTTGAGGTTCTAGAAAATCCCAAAACAAATTTAGCAAGTGAAATTTTTACATCTGATGGAAAGACATTGGCTAAATATTATTTTAATGACAACAGAACACCAGTAACTTTTGACGAACTCCCAACTCATTTGGTAGATGCATTAATAGCCACTGAAGATATTAGATTTTATTCTCATAGTGGAATTGATTTTAAAAGAACTTTTGGCGCTGCTTTAAAGTTTGGAAAAGACGGAGGAGGCAGTACAATTACTCAACAATTAGCTAAATTACTTTTTACAGGCGAAGGTTCAAAAGATATTATAGAAAGGCTTACACAAAAATTTAAAGAATACATAATAGCTGTAAGACTTGAAAGGAATTATACAAAGGAAGAAATAATTACTCAGTATTTAAACCTATATGACTTTGGCAATAACGGTGACGGCATTCGAAGTGCTGCTAGGATATATTTTGGTAAAGAACCTATTGATTTAGACATTAATGAATCGGCAATTTTAGTCGGAATGTTAAAAAACTCTTCTCTATATAATCCTAGACCTCATAGAAATCCAATCGGAGTTAAAAATAGAAGAAATGTTGTTTTAAGTCAGATGAGTAAATACCAGTATTTAGAAAAAAACTTAGTTGACTCACTCAGACTAGAACCATTAAACTTGAATTATACTCCTGAATCTCATAGGGAGGGTTTAGCTACATATTTTAGAGAATTTTTAAGGTCTCATATGAAAAAGTGGATTAATGATGAAAATAATCGAAAGCCAGATGGGTCAAAATATAATCTTAATACCGATGGTTTAAAAATATATACAACTATTAACTATACCATGCAACAAATGGCAGAACTTGCTGTAGAGCAACATATGCCAAGATTGCAAAAAGAATTTTTTGAACAAAATAAAACTCTTGACGATTCAATAGCTCCATTTAGGGAATTAACTTCTGGTGCAGTTGATACTTTACTTAGAATTTCAATGAGAAGATCTGAAAGGTGGAGAAAAATGAAATATGATCTTAAAAAAGATAATGAGGAAATTGAGAATTCCTTTTTTGAACCTGTTGATATGACAATTTTTTCTTGGGAGGGAGACATAGATACAATTATGACTCCTCTTGACTCCATGAAATATTACAAGTCCTTTTTTAGGCCTGGAATGATGTCTATGGACCCAACCAATGGCCATATTAAGGCATGGGTTGGAGGAATGAATTATAGACACTTTCAATATGATATGGTAAAAAAGGGAAAGCGACAAATTGGATCTACTTTTAAGCCTTTTGTATACGCAGCGGCAATCGATCAGCTTAAATTATCTCCTTGTGATACATTTCCAGACAGTCAGTTTTGCATTGAAAAAAATAAGTTTGGAAATATTGAGCAGTGGTGTCCAAAAAATTCAGGAGATAAGTATGGAAGAACAAGGACATTGAAAAATGCATTAGCAAATTCTGTTAACACTGTCACAGCAAGATTAATGGATAGAATTGGCCCCCAAACGGTTGTAAAGTTAGCCAAAGATTTAGGAATAGAACAAAGAATTTTGCCTGTACCTTCAATTGCCTTAGGCACACCTGATTTAAGTGTTTACGAAATGGTGGCAGCATATTCTACTTTTGCGAACAAAGGGGTTTATACGCAACCGGTTTTTGTTGAAAAAATAGAGGATAAAAATGGAACTACATTATTCAAACATCAGCCTGTAACAAAAGATGTTTTAAGCGAAGAGGCTGCATACGTTACTGTAAATTTATTAGAGGGTGTAACAATGGCTGGTTCTGGAACGAGACTCAGAACAACAGGAGCGGACGAATACAACAGGGCGTATCAAAATATTGTTACAGGTTATCCTTATGAGTTTACAAATCCAATTGCAGGAAAAACAGGTACAACCCAAAATCAAAGTGACGGTTGGTTTATTGGTATGGTCCCAAATTTGGTTACAGGTGTATGGGTTGGGGCAGAGGATAGAGCAATTCATTTTGAAGATATTGCTTACGGCCAAGGGGCATCAATGGCTCTACCCATTTGGGGAGTGTATATGAAAAGCGTTTATCAAGATTCAACTTTAATGATTTCCAATGAGTCATTTGACAGACCTAAAAAATTGACTATAGAATTAGATTGTAATAAGTTTGTTATTGATAGTATTGGATCCGGAAAAACTACTGATCAAGAGATTCTAGATATTGATTTTTAATATCTATATATTCATTTAAGCAACTGGGATTCTTCATAGCCCCTTCTGAAATAGTTTCCTTTATTTCTTTTCCAGACATTATTTTTTTGATTGGGATTTCCATTTTTTTACCGCTAATTGTGTATGGAATTTCAGTAACACTAAAGATTAAATTTGGAATATGTCTTGGGGAACATTTTAATTTAATAATGTTCTTTATTTTTTTCTTAAGCTCATTATTAATAGCGCCAATTGTGGTGAGAAATAAAATTAGTTTACTAGTGTTCTGAATTTTTAAATCTATAATCAATGAGTCTTTAATTTCATCAAATTGAGCAAGAACATTATAGATTTCTGAGGTTCCAATTCTTATTCCATTTCTGTTTAGTGTTGCGTCTGACCTTCCTTGCATAATGATGCCTTTTTTAGGATCTATACAGATCCAATCACCATGAGTCCAAACCCCCTTATTTTTTTCAAAATAAGAACTGTGATACTTTTTAAAATCAGCATCATTCCAGAAAAAAACCGGCATTGATGGCAATGGTTTTGTAATTACCAACTCTCCTGTTTGGTTTAAAATAGATTTTTTATTTTCATCCCAAGCTTCAATTGCAGCACCTAACATATTACATTGTAAATATCCTGAATATACAGGTAGCATTGTACATCCTCCTATAAACGCAGAGCAAACATCTGTTCCTCCGCTAAGAGATATTATTTGGGTTTTGGGTAATTTATTTTGCAGCCACACAAAAGCATCTTCTGAAAGAGGTGATCCCGTAGCACCAATTGTCTTTAGTTTGGGTAATTCCATTTCGTTTACATCCTTTATGTTTTGCTTCATGGTTGCGATAAATAGTGGTGATCCATTACCGAAATGATTTATTTGAGCTTCTTTAGCAAATCTCCACTGCACTCCAATATCGGGATGGTTTGCAGCACCATCGTACAAGCATAGCTTTGCCCCACATAACAGTGAACCTAGTGCATAGTTCCACATCATCCAACCCGTTGTAGTATTCCAAAAAAATCTATCTCCATCAGAAATATTTTGATGAAGCGATAGTGATTTGTATTGTTCAATTAGAATTCCTCCTGTTCGATGTGTTATGGCTTTTGGTTTGCCGGTTGTACCAGACGAAAACAAAACCCATATAGGATGATTAAAATCTACGGATTCCATATTAAAATCAATCCAATAATCACTATTTAAATCCCAATCTGTAAAATCAGACGAAAAAATTATTGTATTATTTAGACTTTTAAGTTTTATTTTTAATTCTCCAATTTTATCACTTTGATCAAAATATTTGCCACTGTATATGTATTTCTGATGTGCTAAAAGCATTTTAGGATTGAGCTGATCAAACCTATTGATTATACTTTCAGCTCCAAAATCAGGGGAGCAACACGACCAAATAGCACCAAGAGAATTTACAGCTATAAAAGAAGCTATGGTGTCAGGATGATTTAACATATAACCAACAACAACATCTCCTTTTTTGATATTATTTTTAATTAGTTGAGATCGAATTTCTTTTGATCTTTTAAGTAAGCTGTTCCACGAAATTTCTAATAAGTTGTCTTTTTCATTTTTATAAATTATTGCAACTTCTCCTTTTTTAGCGTGTCTTAAAAGATGATTACAATAACTGAGTTTTGAATTTTCAAACCAAACAGATTTATAAAATGGTTTCTTCTGAATTAATACACTTTTATAAGATTTGCTAAACTCAATTTTAAAAAATTTACTTATCGCAAGCCAAAATTGATCGGGTTGGTTAATTGACCAATTATGCATTTCGGAGTACTCCAAAAAACTTTTTTTAAACTCCTTTTTTAAAAATGACTCAAACCGATATAAGTTTGATTTTTTATAATTCTTTGGCTCCCAAATTTTAGACATATTTATAAGGACGCTTTAATTAATTTTCTTGTATAATCATTTGTTGGCTTTAAAAACATTTTATCTGCCTCTTCATATTCAACTATCTCTCCGTCAAATAACACAACAATTCTATCAGACATATATTTTACGACCGAAAGATCGTGTGAAATAAAAATATATGTAAAACTATACTTCTCTTTTAATGAATTTAACAAGTTTAAAATTGTAGCTTGAACGGATACATCTAATGCCGATACACACTCATCACATATTATTATTTCAGGTTTTAAACTTATTGCTCTAGCAATACAAACCCTTTGTCTTTGACCCCCGGAAAGCTCGTGAGGATAGCGTGATAAAAATGATTCATCAAGACCAACATCTTTTAGTAATTCAAGGGTTTTTTTTTCGACTTCTTTTTGTCCTGAAATTTGCTGATGATATTTTAATGGCTCAATGATTGCATCTTGAATTTTCTGAACTGGATTCAAAGAAGCATACGGGTCTTGAAAAATTATTTGAACTTTTTTTCTAAAATTTAACAGGTCTTTGCCATTCAAAGTAGAGATGTCCTTTTCCTTAAAATAAATCTTGCCCTTCTCAAAATTATGAATCTTTAATATGGTATTAGACAATGTGGTCTTACCCGAACCAGATTCTCCAATTAAACCTAAAGTTTCACCTGAATATAATTTTAAATTGATATTATTTAGAGCTTGATATTGTTTGTTTTTTTTAAATAAATTTGATGTGGTATTATAAAATTTAGAAACATTATTAACTCTTAGTATTGGTTCATTTGAATATATATTTTTTTGTCTTTTTTGTCTTTGACTTTTATTTTCTTTTACAAATTTTTTGTTTGACTCATAAGTTTCGATTGTGGGTAAAGTTTTTAATCTTTTCTTAGGATCAATAATAATAGAAAGAAGAGCTTTTGTATAATCAGAAATTGGCCTTTTAAAAATTTTCTTATTAGTTCCTTTTTCTACTACAATTCCCTCTTTTAATATTATTAGTCTGTCGGTTATTTTAGAGACTAACTTTAAGTCGTGAGAAATAAACAATATAGATAGATTTTCAGTTTTTTGAAGTACTTTAACGATGTCTATAATTTCTTTTTGAACCGTTACATCCAGAGCTGTAGTAGGCTCATCTGCAATTAAAAGTTTTGGGTTACAAGCTAAAGCCATAACAATCATAACTCTTTGTTTTTGACCTCCAGAAATTTGATGCGGATATTTTTCAAAAAGATTTTCAACACTATCTAATTTTACTTTTTGGATCAGTTTTTTTATTCTCTTTGTAATTTCTGAAAAAGATTTATTCTGATGGGCTTTATACATTTCATATAGTTGATCACCTATTTTCATTGTTGGGTTTAAAGCACTCATAGGTTCTTGAAAAATCATCGAAATTTCAGCTCCTCTATTTTTTAGTATTTCCTTTTGTGACACTTTTAAAAGGTCATTTCCTTTAAACAAAACCTCCCCCGTAACTTTAAATTTATCTTTATTTAAAAGCTTTAAAATAGCTAATGAAGTAAGAGACTTTCCGCTACCAGACTCACCTATTAAGCCGATGATTTCGTTCTTTTTTATCTTAAAGGAAATATTTTTTACTAATGATTTTGAGCTTTGATTTTGAGCTACAGAAATATTTAGATTGTTAATTTCTAGTAATGTGTTTTTATTTGATTTCAAAAATTATTCAATTGATTTTGCGATCTTATAACCTTCGGAAATATATTTATAAAGGTCACCAGAGTTGTTGCTTACACGTCCTTTTTCGTTAAAACTTCCTTGTCTTACAATAATTATATTTTCTTCTGGGAATGAAATTACAAATTGCCCCCTATGCCCATTCATTGTGAACACTTTTTTCCCTTCGAAATTATAAAGCCACCATCCGTAACCATAATAAGGGCTACTGTCAAAAACGGGTTTTGTAGCTAACTCAACAAATGAGGAATCAAGAATGGTCTCATTACCCCACTTCCCGTTATTTATATATAGTTTTCCAAATCTTGCAAAATCCCTAGCCGTGCTTGCTATGCAGCAGTAAGCTTTTTCCATTCCGTAATTGTCACTGTCAAGCTGCCAAAGAGCTTTGTTTTCAGCACCCATTGGCTTCCAAAACTTTTCGCTTAAATAATCTGATAAAGTTGTACCAGTAGCTTTTTCAATAACCATAGCTAGAAGTTGAGTATCACCACTTGAGTATCTAAAACTCTGACCAGGCTTGTCAATAATTTTTTGTCTTAAGATAACCGATCTCAAATCATCTGTAAAGTAACTTTCAGACGTTATATTTATAACACTATAGTATTTTTCATTCCAATTCATCCCCGAAGACATAGAGGCTAAGTCACCAACTGTTAATTCACTAGCCAGACCCTCTTTATATTCGTCAAAATAATCACTTACTGGTTGATCCAGCCCCTTGATTTTTCCTTCCATAATTGCCTTACCCATTAGGCTAACAACAATACTTTTTGCAACAGAGAATGAATTAGATAAACTATTTTCATCATACCCATCATAATATTTTTCAAAAACTATACTATCGTTTTTTATGACAAGAAAAGACTTTGTTTCTCTTTGCTCATTTAAAACTTTCAACTCCTCAGTTTCGATAAATTGATCGATGTTTTTATGAATAGGCCAAGGCTCAGGACTGCTATTTGCAATTTCCCTATTATCAAAATATTCATAATCAGAAATAAAAGCTGTATTGTTTCCTGTAAGATATATTGTTCTAACTCCCTTGATTAAATACTCAATATTAAATGCATATAGAAGTAAAATAATAGATGTGATAATTATAAAAACCCATTTTAAAATCTTGCTCATAGTCTGTTTATTTTCATCAAATATATGAATTTATAATTCTAACTTTTTTTATTTTGATCAAGCTAAAATTCACTGGTCAACAAATAATTACTAAATTTAAATTAAACTAAAAATCGGTTCCTCCCGTTTGAGGTAAATGAGAGAAAATAAAATATCCTTAAGCTCTAGAATTTTTTACTATATGATGGTTTTTATAGTAGTTGAATCTATTATGATTGCTGGGGTAACACTATATCAGTTTAATAAACAAAATTCAGAGTATCACGAAGGTAGGCTTGAAAGAAAAGAAAGCCATTTAATAACAAATATTAAATACGAAATTGAAAAATCAAATGGCAGTTCTTTATTGTCATTGAATAATTCTGTGGTCCAAGAAATAGCAGATATTCATAATTTAGAATTCGAATTATACACTTTGGATGGCATATTGATTAAAAGTTCCACTGCTGTAACCGGGATTAGAGGAAAAACAATTTTAGATTCATCAATTACAGATTATTTCCAAAATGAATCTCCTTCTAGATATGTTGAAAGCGACAAAAACTCTAGCTATTTTAAGTCATCCTATAATTTAGTTTCGGATTTTAAGGGTACTCCTTTAGGAATTATATATATTCCTTATTTTGCTGACGACACCTCAAGCAAAATGGAGCTTAGTGGATTTTTAATTAGACTAGGATTTGTTCATGGAAATATGATTCTTATCGCTTTTGTAATAGCATATTTTATTTCAAATTTTGTTACAAAATCACTTGACTCAATTGGGGATACAATTAAAAAAACCAATCTTCAAAATCAAAATGTTAAAATTGATATTGACAATACCCCGACAGAAGTTGTTGCACTTATAGAATCATACAATACTATGATAGACGAGCTTAAGAGTAGCGCAATAAAACTTGCTAAAAGTGAAAGGGAGACTGCTTGGAGAGAAATGGCTAAACAAGTTGCACACGAAATTAAAAACCCACTAACCCCCATGAGATTAAGTATACAAACTTTTGAAAGGGGATATAGTAAAGGGGAAGAATTCACAAAACAAAGAATAAAAGAATTTAGTGATTCGTTAATACAGCAGATTGACACAATGAGTTCCATAGCCACAGCATTTTCTGATTTTGCTGAAATGCCTGAGCCAAAAAAAGAAAAATTAAATGTTGTAGAAGTTGTAGAATTAGCTGTTGATATTTTTAACAGAGACAATATTAAGTTTGAAAGCTCTTCAAAAGAGATTGAAGCAAATTTTGACAGAACTCAGTTAATCAGAGTAATAACGAACTTATTAAAAAATGCTTTTCAGGCAATTCCTGAAAATAGGACTCCTGAAATTAATGTGAAAATTTTTGAAGACAACTCTGATGTAAAGATTTCAATTTCAGATAATGGATATGGAATATCAAAATCAGATACTGAAAAAATATTTGAACCAAGTTTTACAACAAAATCTAGTGGTATGGGATTAGGCTTATCAATGATAAAAAGTATTATAACAGCCTATAATGGAACAATTAAATTTTCGTCTAAGAGCAATGTGGGTACCACCTTCAATATAACATTCCCAAAAAAATAATGAATATGTCCTACAATAATTTAATATATACTATTAAAGACAGAGTTAATATTATTTCAATTAATAGACCTGAGAAATTAAACGCTTTAAATATTGAAACATTTTCTGAAATAGACCACGCTGTTAAGTCATCTGTTTCAAATCCAGATGTTAGATTAATTATTATCACAGGTGTAGGAGATAAGGCATTCGTAGCGGGAGCAGACATTAAAGAGTTTGTAAACTTCACAATGGAGGAAGGATTTCAGCTTTCTGAGTCAGGTCATAAAACTCTAACCGAAACCATTGAAAATTGTCCAAAACCAATTATTGCTGCAATTAACGGTTATACATTAGGTGGTGGGTTAGAATTAGCTATGGCATGTCATCTAAGAGTAGCTAGTGATAATTCTAAAATGGGGTTACCTGAAGTTTCACTCGGAGTTATCCCTGGATATGGTGGTACGCAGAGACTGCCACAACTTATTGGAAAAGGAAGAGCTTTAGATATGATTATGACGGGAAAAATGATCAACGCTGACCAAGCGCTAGATTATGGATTAATAAATTACAAAACAACTGCAGACCAATTAATGTCCATCACAGATGATCTTGCCAAGAAAATATTATTAAATTCTTCAAATGCGATAAAGCATTCAATTAAAAGTATAAATGCTTATGATAAGTCCGGCGTTGATGGTTTTAAAGTTGAAATGAACGAGTTTGGCAAATGTTTTCAAACAAACGATTTTGTTAAAGGAACTACAGCGTTCTTAAATAAAACTAAACCAGACTTTAACTAAAAATTATATTTTTTTTAACAGCAAATCAGTTGAATAAGAGGATCTTCGTTTTAAAATTTTATAATTTGACTAGGATAATCACATTCCTTTTGCTTTTTTCTTCATTTCTATCGCACTCGCAAGAAGATCAATGGGTTGAAGTAAACCTAAATGCTTTTGTTTTAGATTATACTACCCAAAAGGAAATTCCTTTTGTAGAGGTTAAAATTAAAAATAAAAACATTGGAACTTTAACTGATAGTGATGGAAAATTTTCACTTAATTATTTCGAAAGAAATGTGGATGACAACGACGTTTTTCAATTATCAGCAAACGGCTATGACACTCTTTCAACCTCTGTATCTAGATTATATAAATTTCTAAATAATACTAATAAGTTTTATTTAAACAAAATCAATTCAAATAATCAATGGTTTGAGGAGGATACCGATAATGGCAATTTTATTTTTGGAAAAATATTTAATGTCAAAGGGCCAATTCAAGGTGCTTCGATTAAGGTTAAAAACTCTTTAATAGAGGCAAAATCTGATTTTGAAGGGTTTTTTAAAATTAAAGCAAATGTTGATGATGTTCTTATGATTAATTATCTAGGAATGATTGAGAAACAATTATTCATCGAAGATCTGAGCGATAAATATGTTTTATTAAAAACTAATACTCAAATTTTAGATCAGGTTACAATAACTGGCTCATCAGATTTAAACGATGAGGTAGATACCGGATATGGTAAGAAAAAAAAGAAATCTCTTGGTTTTTCAACTTCAACAATAACCTCTGATGATATTTCACCTGCAGCATTAACAATTGTAGATGCAATTCGTGGAAAATTTGCCAATGTACAGGTTGCATATGACCAGGGCGGAGCAGCAACTGGTAACAAGCAAAAAGTTTATGTAAGGGGTGGATCTCTTTCAATTAATAATTCAGCAGCAGCAATATTTGATGTTGAAGGATTTATTTACCCTGATGTTCCTGATTTTCTTGACCCTCAGCAAATTGAGAGTATCACACTGCTACGTTCTATGAGTGCTACTAATAGGTATGGCAGTCAAGGAAGAGGCGGAGTTTTTTTAGTTAAGCTTAAGTCTCTCGCACGTAAAACAAAAAGACTTCTTAACAAATTAGAGGTTAAGGGAAATGACTATACTGAGCAAATATACTCTGTTGATCTAGATTCATTGATCCCTTACTATATTAAGGATTACAAAAATGCTAATTCTATCACTGAGGCAAAAAAAACATTTTTTAAACTTCAAAAAAATATATACGAGCTTTCAATACCTTTTTATATAGAATCCTATAATTATTTTAAAAAGCTGGATTATAATTTTGCCGTTGAAATTTTAAAAACGGTTTCTCAAAAAGCAAAAGATAATCCAAAAGCTTTAAAAACAATTGCATATAAATTAGAAGAAGGCGGAGATTATGAAAAAGCAAAAATTATATACAAGAGGCTGTTAAATATTAGGCCAGAAGACGAGCAAACTTATAGAGATTTAGCACTTATTTACATTGAAAATAAGGAGTACGAATTGGCTGCAAGTATGTATAATAAAATGCTTAAAAATAAGATTCCAAATGTTAATGTGTTGGGTCTTCAAGAGACTATAGTTAATGAAGCATCTCATTTGTATTGGACAAAGGCTGACAAACTTATATTAACAGATTTCCCTCTTAAAACTCTAAAGACATTCATTCCTGAAAATGATTGGAAGAATTTTGGGTATGATTACAGAATAGTTTTTGATTGGAATGACCCTGCAGTTGAGTTTAATATTCAGTTTGTGGATCCAAAGAACAAATATTTTAATTGGTCCCACACGATTATTGATGATAAAGAAATTCTCGAAGATGAATTAAATTACGGATATAATACAGAAGAATTTATTATTGAGAAATCCGATAAAGGGGATTGGATAATTAATATAGAAAATTATTCTATCGAGGATAATACTAATCCAACCTATATTAAATATACTGTTTATAAAAACTATGGGAGACCCAATGAAATCAGAAAGGTCGAACTACTTGATTTAAGCAAATTAAAACAAAAAATAACACTAGATGTGTTAAAGTATTACAACTAACAGTATTCGTTAAAAGCCCCTTTTAAATTTTCAGAAATTATTTCAGCAGATCTACCTTCAATATGATGTCTTTCCAACATGTGAACCAATTCACCGTCTTTAAATAATGCTATAGCTGGTGAGCTAGGAGGAAAAGGAGCTAAAAAATCTCTAACTTTTTCAACAGCTTCTCTGTCAACACCCGCAAACACTGTGGTTAAATGGCTAGGCTTTTTCTCGTTTAATAAACTTGTTAAAGCGCCAGGTCTTGCATTTGCTGCTGCGCATCCACAAACAGAGTTGACAACAACTAATGTTGTACCACTATTTTTTATCATATTTTCTACATCATCAACCGTCTTTAATTCGCTAAAGCCCTGGTCAGTTAATTGTTTTCTCATTGGAGATACTAGTTCTTCTGGATACATAATTAGAATCAATTTAAATTACTGCAAATATAAAATGATTTGACTTATATTAATAATTCATTTACTATTTTCGTCAAAACTTTTTCATGGAAACTATAGCAACCCAATTAGAAAACTTTTTCATTGATTTAGAGAATCCGATTTTACAAGCTTTTGTTGCAGGACTATTCACCTGGATTTTAACTGCTATTGGGGCTTCACTTGTATTTTTCTTTAAATCTGCTAATAGAAAGGTGTTAGATGCAGCTTTGGGTTTTACCGGCGGTGTAATGATTGCAGCTAGTTTTTGGTCATTATTATCACCAGCTATTGCTGCAGTTGAGAAACAACACGAACTTGGATTAACATCTCTTCCGTCTTTTTTACCACCAGCTATTGGATTTTTTCTTGGTGCTTTTTTTCTATATTTTTTAGATAAAAAAATACCCCACCTACATTTATTTAAAAAAATAGAAGAAGCTGAGGGTCCAAAATCTGATCTAAAAAAAACAGAGTTACTGGTATTAGCTATTGCGATTCATAATATCCCTGAAGGTTTAGCCGTTGGAGTAGCTTTTGGCGCAATAGCTTCTGGAATGGACATTGGATTTACTCTTGGCGGGGCAATTGCACTAGCAATAGGAATGGGACTACAGAATGCCCCTGAAGGCTTTGCAGTTTCCATGCCAATGAGAAGAGCTGGTTTTAGTAGATTTAAAGCATGGCAATGGGGTCAACTCTCAGCAATCGTGGAGCCGATATTTGCAGTTATAGGGGCTGCGATTGTAATTTCTGTTTATCCTGTACTTCCTTATGCACTAGCTTTTGCTGCTGGAGCAATGATTTTTATTGTTGTTGAAGAGGTGATACCTGAAAGTCAAAGTGGTGGAAATGCTGATATTGCTACAATGGGGCTGATTGCAGGATTTATTGTAATGATGTGCCTAGACGTTGCTCTAGGATAATTTTTTATCTTCTTGAACTATTTGCAATTTCTTCAAAGTCAACATTACTATATTTAAAATACTGATTTTCCATCAACTCATCTCCGTAATTGTCTAACCAGTCTTTGTGCAGAGACAAGTCAATGTGAGTGGGAGGTAAAATGTTAAATTCAACCAAATACAAATCGTCTGCATTACCCGGCAAGGATATATTTCTTGCATAATGATAATTATCTACAAGATTTATGTGAGGCAATAAATCAATAAAAGTACTCATTCCTGAATTTTGATTAGTGACTTTTGCAGTTATGTTAAGGTAGGCTACAAATCCACCAGGCGGTGTTCCTTCAGGGATATTGGCAGTTCCCCAATTTACTCTAGCTTCTATGTGAATATTGGTTTGGTTTTCTTTTAAATGCATTCCCTCTGGTATTACATGATCTTTAACTGCTCCTTCAAAAATGAATACTATTCCAGGCGCTACAGTTTCCTCTCCAATAATTAATTCCTGTGAAGAGCTTATATTAAGCCCAAAGATGATAAGGATGTAAAAAAATAGTTTTTTCATGTATAAAAATAATTGTTGTTAATTTAAATTTTTTAAAATTTCAATGTCTAATAGCAGTCTTTCAATTTCTTTTTTATCCGTTCCATCATAAAATCCACGGATCTGTCTTTGTTTATCAATTAGCATAAAATTTTCGGTATGAATCATGTCAAAATTACCAAATTCTGAATCTTCTACTGCTAAATAAGATTTTCTTGCCAGGTCATAAATTTGTTTTTTATCACCAGTAACAAGATTCCATTTATTTTCATCAATTCTGTTTTCTAATGCATACTTTTTTAACTGTTGAACCGAGTCAATCTCAGGCATAACCGTGTGAGAAAGCAATAAAATATCTTTATCATTTTTAAGCTGTCTCTGTACTTCAAGCATATTTTTTGTCATTATAGGGCAGATGGATTGACAAGTAGTAAAAAAGAAATCTGCAACATATATTTTGTTTTTATAAAATTCTTGCGTTATAGTTTTTCCATTTTGATTTGTTAACTCAAAATCTGATATTTTATGATACTTTGATATGTATGAAACTGAAGAGTCAACCAATTTTTCATTCACCTCGTATGGCTGGTATATGGGGAGTGTTTTTTCGGGCGTTAGTATAAAATAGAATAGAGTAACGGAAACGGCTCCAAAAACTATTATAAACCCAACTGTAATAAAATCTCTTTTTCTGAATAATTTCATTATATATTGATATCGTAATGTGCAAAAATACAACACATTTATTTTTTAATTAGTACATTTAAATTTTTAATTTTTATTCTTGAGATTACACTTTATTTTAATTTAGATTCAAAAAAATCAACTGAGGGGTGGCTTTGATTTTGAAAAATTTGAAAAGTAACTAAATCTGACTCAGGCTGATTCCACTCAATTTGAAATGAAGGGTACCCCTCGCCGTATAGCCAGTCTGCAAAAAACTCAGTTAAATCTTTATTGGTTGTGTTTTCAACAGAATCTATAAATTCGTCAGATTTTGCATATGCGTATGAAAAATTTTCATCTGCTAAATAGTTTTGTAGACTTTGAAAAAAGGGCGCATCACCTAATTCATTTCTTAACATGTGTAATACCATTGCCCCTTTACTATAAGAAAGTCTTCCGCTAAAGACTCTGGAAACAGTCGTGTCATTTCCTGAAATGTAGACAGAACCGTCTGGCTGATTTGTAATTGAGTTGACACGTGATTGCTTCCAATTGGTAAAGTCATTTTCCCCATCTAGATTTTCTTCAACTAGTCCCGACAGATAGGTTGCAAATCCTTCATTAAGCCATATATCTCTCCAGCTGCCACATGTAATTTTATTTCCAAACCATTGATGAGCAAGTTCATGAGCAATAAGAGATCTTGAAAAACTTCCCATAAAAGAAACAGTTGTATGCTCCATACCTCCACCCCAGCCAAATTGGGCGTGACCATACTTTTCATCAGAAAATGGATATTCTTCAAAAAGCTCAGTAAATAAATTCATTATTTCTACAGTAACAGGTGTGTTAGCTGTTGCATAATCAATAGACTCTGGGTAAACATAATTTACTATTTCAAATGGGTTGCCATTGTTTTCAACGGTGTGGTTGTATACATCGTAATTTGTTATGGCAACTGCAATTAGATATGCAGGTATCGGATACTTATGTTTGAAGTGAGTTGTTTTTAAATCTTCAGAATATGATTGGCCTATTTCCAATCCATTAGAAACAGAAACATACTCCTCATTATTAGGATTAAATTTTGGGGTAGTTATAAAGATATCTATGGAATCAATTTTATCATTTAAATCTTGTTTACACGGCCACCACGCCTTGGCACCATATGGTTCAGATAAAGTCCACATAATTGGAGAGTCGTCATGAGTACTAACCTCATAAGAACCAAAGCCAGAACTAACCGGATTTCCAGAATAAGCAACTTTCAATGAGATGTAATCTGACCAGAAATTTCACTGCTAGAAGGATCAATTTGAAACTCAAGCTTGTGATATTTTAAATCATAGTCTGAGGTGTTTAAATTAGATTTATAGTTTATCTTTTTGTC
>CABXCC010000004.1 GCA_902510475.1 uncultured Bacteroidota bacterium
CTTTGAAGATGGTGCAGGTGGATGGACATTCATCGATGCTGGCGGTCTTGAAACGGGCTGGTCATTAGATACAGCTAATGGGCCTAGTGGTCAAACACTTGACCATTATTACCTGCCGGCAGATGCTTCATACAATGACTGGGCAATATCACCCTCATATGACACTTCATCACTTTCTGATGCAACTGTCTCATATTTTGAGGAGTGTGTTTGGTGTGCTGACTCCGACGCTCATAACGTATATTATTCTGTTAATTATGCAGGTGATGCTACTACTGCAACATGGGTGGCATTATTTGAAGGTGTTAACACTGATGCAGAAGACGTAGGTGGGGCAGATTTGGGTATTCAAAGTACATATAGTATTCCAAGTGCTGAAAGTATAGTAATTGCATTTAATTATGTAGGTACTTATGGTGGAGAGTGGAATATTGATGATATGTGTATAGATGGAACATTATCAACTACTGATGCTGAAATCTTAGATATGAGAATTTATCCAAATCCAGTTGATGGTAACTATATTACGATTCAATCACCAGCACAAGGATTAAAGGAGATTGAAGTATTTACACTAACTGGTAGAAAAATACTACAAACAGTTCTTACAGATGATCAACTTGACGTAAGCTCGTTTAACAGTGGTTTCTACATGGTTAAAGTAACAATCAATGGAGAGAGTAAATTATCGAAATTAGTAGTTAGATAATTTATTAGATCTTAATTAATAAAAAAAGAATGCCAGATAAAATTAATTTTATCTGGCATTTTTAATAACTTATTTAAAATTATGAGAAATCTATATATTCTACTTTTTTCGTGTCTGCCAATATTGGCCTGCTCACAAGGGAAAGACAATTTAAAAGATAAGTTTTCGGATTATTTTTTAATTGGAGCCACTATTAATCAAGAAGATTATCAAATTATTGACAAGGATAAAAAAGTTTTAAAAATTGTGTCAGAAAACTTTAATTCACTAACACCAGAAAACTCGATGAAATGGATGCATTCACATCCTGAATATTCAAAGTTTACTTTCTCTAATGCACAAAAAATAACAGATTTTGCAAAGGATAACAACATGTATTTATTGGGTCATACTTTGGTTTGGCACAATCAAGTTCCTGAATATATTTCTGAAATTGCTGACAAAGGTAAATTCAACTTGCACTTAAAAAATCACATATATCAACTTGTCACAAGATTTAAGGGAAAGGTTAATATGTGGGATGTTGTTAATGAGGCCTTAAATGATGATGGCACATTAAGAGAGACCGTTTTTCTAAAGATGATTGGAGATGATTATATAGAAAAAGCATTTCAATTCGCGAATGATTCAGACCCTAATGTAGAGCTAGCATACAATGATTATAATTTATATAAACCTAAAAAAAGAGCTGGAGCAATTAGGATTATAAATTCGTTAAAAGAAAAAGGTATTAGAATTGATGCTGTAGGAGTTCAAGCGCATTGGGATCTTCACTTCCCAAGTATTCAGCAAATAGAGAAAACCATAATTGAGCTTGCCGCAACCGGGGTTGATGTAATGATTACGGAACTTGATATCACTGTGATTCCAAATCCCTATGAATTGGCGGGTATAGCAAGAGAAGAGTTTAAAAAATTTGAAGGTGATAAAAAATGGGATCCATATCAAGCTGGAATCCCGGATAATATCCAAAAAAAATTAACCAAAAGATATAAGGAGATTTTTGAGCTATTTGTAAAGCATCATGATAAAATAAGTAGGGTAACTTTTTGGGGAACCACAGACAAATACACATGGAGAAATGACAACCCAATTAAAAATAGAGCAGACTATCCGTTGCTTTTTGACAGAAAATATAATAAGAAGCCTGCTTTCTTTGAACTTTTAAATATTGACTTTTCAAAAATCAAATAATATATGACAACACAGCCGCTTTCAATAAAAGAGAAAATTGGGTATAGCCTTGGAGACTTGTCTGCCAATCTTGTTTTCCAAACATTAATAACTTACCTAGCTTATTTTTATACCGACATATATGGGCTGGAGGCAGATGATGCAACTGCCATCATTTTTTTTGTTGGTACAGCTGCAGCTATTGGATTCAATCCTATCGTTGGCGCTTTAGCTGATAGAACAAATAGCAAATGGGGTAAATTTAGACCATGGATTTTATGGACGGCCATTCCTTTGGGGGTTACCTCTGTTTTAGCATTTACCACACCTGATTTTTCATACAATGGAAAAGTTATTTATGCTGTAATTACATATACTTTATTATTGCTTTTATATGCAGGAAGCAACCTTCCATATTCGGCATTAAGTGGAGTTATAACTGGGGATATGAAAGAAAGAAATAGTATTTCAGCTTATAGATTTGTTGCAGTTATGTTTGCTCAATTTTTTGTGCAAGTATTTATGCTGCCCATTATTATGTATGCCGGCGACGGAGATAAAGCAATGGGCATTGAAATTACAATGACTTGGTTGGCAGTAGTCGGAACCATACTATTATTAATCACTTTTATTACCACTAAGGAAAGAATTGTTCCTACTCAAGAGCAATCCTCAAGCTTACTAGACGATATTAAAGACTTAATTAAAAATATTCCATGGGTAATTATGTTGACCGTAACCACCCTATTGTTTATAACACTTTCAATGAAGGGAGGAGCTTATGTTTATTATTTTGAAAACTATGTTTCAAAAAATTCCTTAAGTGATTTCATTTCACCCATTCTTGATTTTTTATCCAGAATTGGAATTGATTTTTTTGGCAATGATCCCGTTTCAGCTGGATTTGGTCTTTTTAATGCTGGAGGTATAATATTCATGATTATTGGAATTGGCTTGTCAAAAATGTTAGCTGACCGGTATGGTAAAAGAAATGTTTTTGGATTTTTCCTTTTTATTTCGACATTATTCATAATAGTATTTTATATGCTCTCTCCTGAATCAATTGGTTTAATTTTTGGAGCTCAAATATTTCATGGATTCTTTTATGGAATTACAATTCCCTTATTATGGGCTATGATTGCTGATGTAGCAGATTACTCCGAATGGAAAAATAATAGAAGAGCCACTGCAATTATTTTTTCTGCCATGATGGTGGGCTTAAAATTGGGGTTAAGTATAGGCGGTGCTCTAGTTGCTCAAATCTTAGGAAATTATGGGTATGAACCCAATATTGCTATGGAACAAACGGAATCAGCAATTTTAGGAACCAAAATGTTAGTTAGTATTTATCCGTCTATTCCTTTTTTATTGGCAACCGGTCTACTATTCTTTTATGTCATTGATAAAAATCTTGAAGATCAAATTGAAAAGGATTTATCAAAAAGAAGAAAGGATTAATTTTATAAAATATGCCTGAGGAAAGTATTGATCACATAAATTTTGAAGAATTAAATAGTAAGGCCATATCAAAACCTATTGTAACACATCTTTATACAGCCGATCCATCTGCTCATGTATTTGAAAATAAAGTTTATATATATCCATCTCATGATGTTGATGCAGGTGAAGCATTTGATGATCTAGGAAGTCATTTTGCAATGGAAGATTACCACGTTTTTTCAATGGACAGTATTGAAGGAAATGTAAAAGATCATGGAATAGCACTACACATTGATGATGTAAAGTGGGCAGAAAAACAAATGTGGGCCCCAGATGCTAATGAAAAAGATGGTAAATATTATTTATTTTTTCCAGCCAAAGATTATGAGGGAATTTTCCGTATTGGAGTGGCCGTAAGCGATTTACCATATGGACCTTTTATCCCACAACCAAATTCAATACACGGAAGTTTTTCAATTGATCCAGCCGTCTTTAAAGATGATGATGGTAGTTATTATATGTACTTTGGAGGTATATGGGGAGGTCAATTACAAAGATGGAGAAAAGGAGTTTTTAATGCAGATCATCCAGAAAGTCCAACAGCTTTTTTACCTGAGGATAATGAGCCTGCTTTACTTCCTTTTGTTGCTAAAATGACAGATGATTTGCTGCAGTTTGATGAGTCCCCCAAGGAAGTTGAAATAGTAGATGAAAATGGAGATTTATTATTAGCAGGTGATAATGACAGAAGATTTTTTGAGGCAGCCTGGTTACATAAATATAAGGGTAAATACTATTTTTCTTATTCAACCGGTGATACACATTTTATATGTTATGCAATTGGCAATAATCCATACGGTCCTTTCACTTACAGTGGTAGAATATTAAACCCAGTAGTTGGCTGGACATCACATCATTCAATTTGTGAATTTAAAGGAAAGTGGTATCTGTTTTATCACGACTCTTCTTTATCAAAAGGAGTTACACATTTGAGATCAGTAAAAATTGCAGAGATTAAATATAACGAAGATGGTACTATTCAAACACTGAATCCATACAACTAATTTTTTTCTGCATCATATAGTGCTTTTAACACAGCATAATAAGCTCCCTTTCTAGAATAATCTTTATTTACCATCCATGCCTTTTGATCTTTTCTCCATCCCCCGTAAGGAATGTCGTCTCTGAATCCCCAGTCACTAATTATTTTTACTCCAGACTCTTTTGCAGTTCTAACCAAGTTGTAATATATTTTATTTTGTTCTTCAAAAAACCACTGCCAGTCACTCTCAGTTTTAATCACATCAGAAACTTTTTTATGATTTCCGCCTTGCCCCCAAAGATTTAGGCCCACGTCGAGCTCTGTTATATATACTTCAACACCTAGGTCAATAAATCTTAATATATTTTTTCTTAAATTTTCGTAATTATAATTTATCCCTGCATTTAAATGACATTGAAACCCAACGGCATCAACTCTGACACCAGTATTTTTTAAATGCTTTATTAGTTGATACATGCCATCAGCTTTTTTACCACCAAAGGCAATATTAAAATCTCTGATTTCTAATTTAGCATCTGTTAATTTTGAAGCTGCATCAAAAACTTTTCTGATAAATATTGGGTGACTATCATTAATTTTATCACCTCCTTCCAACCCTGACATGTCTTTTTCAAATCCCATATCCGTCCATTTACAATCCTCTTTTTCATTTCCAGAAACTCTATAGTTTCCTGACTTGCCCATATCAAAAATTTCATTTATTACATTGAAGACATCAACTTTATTTTTGTTATCATTAGAGTTTAGTACTTCAGAAATAAATTTTTCAATAATTAATTCCAGTTCCTCAACTGAGTAATTTGTTTTTGAAAACCAACTTGGAAAATATTTATTAGGAAAAATTAAACAATGATGCATTATATGAAATTCGTTTTCAATTCCCCAGTTTACCAACTCATCAAAATACTTTGTTTCAATTTTAAATTCTTTTAACGAATTTGGTTTTTTCTTCGGCCAAAAGCCACCATCCCAAGCAGGATAAATAGAGGGCTGAATTCCTGTGTAATTTTTTAAGACAAACGCTCTATTTTTGTTTGCTTCTGTTCCGCGTAATATTGCTTTATTTCTCTCTCCTCTTACTTGAGTTGTGATAATCATATCCCCAGAATAATCCTTAAGAAATGCATTTTTATTATAATCTTGAGAGAACATTGAATTGGCAATTAATAAAATCACCAATGAAATGTATACATAAAGTTTATTCATAATAAATATTTAAGCATTAATAAAGTTATGATAATAATTAAATTTTATTGATATTTAATAATCAAGAAATTAAACTACCTCATGATAACCACTAGAATTTTGAAATATTTTTTATTTATCAATTTGCTTTTACTTACTCTTATTGTTTATTCACAGGAAAATAACAAACCAAATATATTATTTATTTCTGTTGATGATTTGAAGCCGAGTATCGGAAGCTTTGGAGATGATTTTGCAGTAACTCCAAATATTGATAAGTTGTCTGAAACCTCAACAGTTTTTTTAAATAACCATACCCAGCTTGCAATTTGTGCGGCATCTAGAGTCAGCTTTTTGACAGGATTAAGACCCGATAAAACTAAGGTTTGGGATTTAAAAACAAAAATGAGAGATGTGAATCCTGAAGTATTAACTCTTCCAGAACATTTTAAAAATAAAGGATACCAAACAATTGGCGTTGGTAAAATATATGACCCAAGAGCTGTTGATAGCGGAAGAGATAGACGATCTTGGTCTACACCTTTTATCACTCAGAATCAATTAAAGTTTTCTGAGGGGTATAAGTTTCCTTCTGGAGGTTTTTATCAAGGAAAAGAGAATAGAGAAATTCGTTCAAAACTCAGGCAAGAGGCCATTGAAAAAGGGCTAAGCAATTTAAATAAATACGAATCTGAAAGGTACAAGCCTCCTTATGAAAACGCTGATGTTCCTGATGGAGCTTACATGGACGGAGCAATTGCAAATAGAGCAGTTGAATTAATTGATCAGATGGATAACTCAAAACCATTTTTTTTAGCAGTTGGTTTTTTAAGACCTCATATGCCTTTTAATGCACCTACAAAATACTGGGATATGTATAATCCCGAAGAGATTCAGTTGGCATCATTTAGAACAAAAAGTAAAAATCCAGTTGACCTGGCTTATAAAGGAGGATGGGAAATTAGCACATACAAAACACCAGAATTTGAATACGTAGAAAATGAAGAAGGATTACTGATATTACCTGACAAAATTCAAAGAAAACTTATTCATGGATATTATGCTGCAACTAGTTATATTGATGCTCAAATTGGTTTTGTTCTTAAGAAACTAGAAGAGAAAGGACTTGATAAAAATACAATAATCGTTTTATGGGGAGATCATGGTTTTCATCTAGGTGATCATAGCCAATGGACTAAGCACACAAACTTTGAGCAGTCAACAAGATCCCCACTATTGATTAAAGACCCAAGAGTAAACAAAATGATTAATGTTGATTCACCCACAGAATTTATTGATGTATTTCCAACTCTTTGTGAGTTAGCTGAACTTGAAATCCCAGAAGAATTGGACGGTATAAGCTTAAAGCCTCAAATATTGGGAGAGCAAACAACTTCAAAAATATTTGCTGTCAGTCAATATCCCAGAGGAGGAAATATGAGGGGCTATATAATGGGTTATAGCTTTAGAACAAAGAGACATAGATATACTGTTTGGGTTAATAATAAAAAGAGTTCTGAGCCAATATATATTGAAGATATATATGCAGAAGAATTATATGATTACATGAACGATCCTTTGGAAACGGAGAATATAATTGATAATTCTGATCAACAAAGAATTAAAACCTCATTTCAAACATTAGCAGCTCGATTTTTTAATTCGCAAATTGTAAATGAACCGGAGCCAATTGTAAATCAACCAAAAACTAATATCCTAAAACCAAGCCCAAATAATAAATGGGCGAATCAAAGATCAAAAACCCTTAGTCAATACGTTTCATCTAAAATGATGATGAACAAAAATCAGTTTAAATTTTTACAGCAGGTCCTGTATGATAAATACGCTAGAAATAATGAAATGACAGCTGGAAAAAAATTATCAAAGGATCAAACGGAAACCGTATACAAAGAAAATTTTTCAATAGCTTCACAGGAATTGCTAAGTAGATTCACAAAAAAACAATTTGAAAGAATAAGTGAATTAGAAAGTCAAAAAATGAAGCAATTAAGGAATTAGCCCTATAAATAATGTATAAATTCAGATTCTTTTTAGTTTCTTTTTTTCTTCTTCTAACCTGTACCTTATTTTCACAAAATAATAAAGTTTTTATAAAATCCGAGAAGGTACTATATAAGTCTACTGAGCAAGGAGATCTAAATTTATATTTTTATAGACCACTAAATTTTGACAGTTCTAAAACATATAACTGCATTATATTTTTTCACGGAGGTGCATGGAATAATGGCAATTATAAGCAGTTTGAGCCTCAAGCAATGTATTTTGCATCACGCGGGATGATAGCCATTTTAGCTGAATACAGAATTAAAAGTAAACATGGGACAACTCCTTTTGAATCGATCGAGGATGCAAAATCAGCAATACGATTTGTGAGAAAAAACTCTAAATCATTTTCTATTAATAGTCAGAGAATTGCTGCTGGTGGAGGCTCTGCTGGCGGACATTTAGCTGCCTCCGCAGCTAATGTTAAAGGATTTGAAAATTTAAGTGAGAACTTACAGGTTAGTTCTAAGCCTAATGCCTTAGTTCTATATAATCCTGTCCTCGACACAGGCCCTGATGCCTGGGGATACAATTCTTTTTTGAGAAGAATGGACGGCAAGATGACAATAAACCCTATAAAAGGATCTCCGTTTCACGGTATTTCTAAAGATTCTCCACCCACTATTATTTTGACCGGAACCAATGATAAAATAGTTTCTGTAGAAATGATAAGCAGATATAAGAAAAAAATGGAATCATTTAATATTAGATGTGATGTAATTTTTTATGATGGTGCAGAACATTCATTTTTTAACAAAGGAGAAGACTTTGTAGATACCGTATTAAAATCAGACCTTTTTTTAAAATCTAATTGGTATTTAGAAGGCAACCCCACTGTTAAAAAACAATATCAGTAATATTTTTAATTAACCAGTAAAATAACTTAGAACCCCAATAATTAAAACAACTAAGATTACTGAAAGAACAATATCGATGGTATCATAACTGTTTTTATTTTCTGTTCTTTGCTCATTAGTTAATGTTCCAAAGGATAACCCAACAATTCTTTTATAATCAGGCTCTGATGTAAATAGTGTAATCGAAACACAAAGAATTACCGAGAAAATAAACATAAGAATTGCCATGTGAGAAAAATTTATCGTTGCAAAAATAAATATATAACTTTCAATAATTATACCTGAACTGATCTCAGGCTGAAAATATATTTCAGACCCAAGTCGTAATATCAATAAAGCCAAACCTGCAAGTAATGTTGAAATTGCAGCCTGAGAATTTACCCTTTTCCATAGAATACCTAATAAAAATACTGCTGCAACGGGCGGCGCAATATAGGATTGAACATTTTGAAGGTATTGATACATTACCCCTCCGCCAATTTTTTCCATAATGGGAATCCATACAATTCCTAGGACTACTATTATTGTTGTTGCAATTTTCCCAATATTTAATAACTTTTTTTCAGATTCATTTGGCCTTAATTTTTTATATATATCAATTGTAAATATCGTTGAACAAGAGTTAAAGACAGATGCAAGTGAGCTCATTAATGCTGCCATTAAACCACCGGCGACTAGACCTTTTAGACCAACTGGCAGCAGAGTTTTTACAAGCATTGGATAAGCTCGATCAGCTTTTTCAATTGAAAAAATTTCAGGATTTTTAATCGAAAGCGCAAAAGCGATAATTCCAGGAATCAAAAAAATAAAAATTGGCAATAACTTCAAGTATGCCCCAAATATTGCGCCTCTTCTACCAATTTTAATATTATTAGCAGCCAGTGTCCTTTGGACAATATATTGATCCGTACACCAGTACCAAACACCAACTATAGTTCCACCAAACAATAAACCAGTCCACGGAAAATCTGGATCATTCATTGGCCTCCACATGTTAAAATGATCGGGACTTTCTGTTAAAACAATGGTTCTTAATTCATTCCACCCTCCAACTTCGTGAAGCCCTAAATATGTGATTATAATTGAACCAATAATAAGTATAATTGCCTGTAGTGTTTCTGTATAGATAACCGCTTTCATCCCACCAATGATAGTATATATACCAGTGAATATTACCACCCCAATTGCACCATACCAAAATGGAATAGCTAACAGCTCAGAAACAACAATACCTCCTGCATAAATTGTTACAGAAACTTTTGTAAGTACGTACGCGATAAGTGAAAAAAGTGATAAAAACCATCTTGATTTAGAATCAAACCTTTTTTCTAAAAACTCAGGCATTGTAAATGCACCACTTCGAATGTAAAAAGGTAAAAACAGCCATCCCAACAATAGCACGATCCATGCATGAAGTTCGTAATGGGCCATTGGAGTACCTGACTCAAAGCCAGTTCCTGCTAAACCTACAACATGTTCAGAGCCAATATTAGATGCAAATATTGAAGCTCCAATAACAAACCATCCAACATTTCTGCCGGCAAGAAAATAATCTTCTGTGTTCTTATTTTTTTGTAGGGCTACCCAAACAGCAATAAAAATTAAGGCAACAAAGTATATCCCTAAAACAATCCAATCTAAACCTTCAAGAACCGATGTCAATTTTATATATATTGATTTATTATATTTTCAAATAATTCCTGCTTACCACTTTCTGGACTTATCTCACTAGATTCTTTAGCAATTCTGTATAGATCTTTTAATTCTAGTTTACCATTTTCAAAGTCTTTTCCTTTACCGTTATCAAAAGTTTGATATCTCTCTTTTCTAAGTTTAGAGTATGACGATGAGGATATTATTTTTTCTGCTGTAATTAGTGCTCTTGCAAATGTGTCAGCACCTCCGATATGCGCATAAAAAATATCTTCAATATCAGTTGAATTTCGTCTTATTTTAGCGTCAAAATTAATCCCACCTCCCTGAAGACCACCAGCTTCCAAGAAGACTAACATGGCTTCAGTTGTTTCTTGAATATTGTTTGGAAATTGGTCGGTATCCCATCCGTTTTGATAATCCCCTCTATTTGCATCAATACTTCCTAACATTCCAGCTTTTGCCGCAACTGCTAATTCGTGTTGCATAGTATGCTGAGCTAAAGTTGCATGGTTTACTTCAATATTCAATTTAAAATCTTTCTCTAAACCATACTCTTTTAAGAAGCCAATTGCTGTTGCTGAATCAAAATCATATTGGTGTTTCATTGGTTCCATAGGCTTGGGCTCTATGAAAAAAGTTCCCTTGAATCCTTGGGCTCTTGCATAATCTCTAGCCATTGTCAAAAATCTTCCCATATGGTCAAGTTCACGCCCCATATCTGTATTGAGTAAAGACATATAACCTTCACGCCCACCCCAAAAAACATAATTTTCTCCGTCTAAAGCAATAGTGGCATCTAATGCTAATTTTACTTGAGCACCAGCTCTTGCGACCACACTGAAATTAGGATTTGTTGCTGCGCCGTTCATATAACGCGGATTAGAAAAACAGTTTGCTGTACCCCAAAGAAGCTTTATTCCTGTATCATTTTTCTTTTCTTTAATGTAATTGACAATTGTCTCTAATCTTGCTTCGGATTCTGAAAGTGTGGTAGCTTCTTTTACTAAATCATAATCATGAAAACAGAAATAATCAAACCCCATCTTTTGAATAAATTCAAATGCAGCATCTGCTTTATCTTTTGCCGCTTGTATAGGATCAGGAGATTTGTCCCATTCAAAGTTTTGGGTTCCTGGCCCAAATGGATCTGATCCAACCCCACAGAATGTATGCCAATATGCAATGGCAAATTTAAAATGCTCTTTCATTTTTTTTCCAGCTACAATTCTATTTGGATCATAATATTTAAAAGCAAGTGGATTATCAGATTCCCTTCCTTCAAATTGAATTTTTTCAATTCCTTTATAATATTCTTTACTCATAATTAAATTATTTATTTTTTAAAATTCCTTCTAAATCTTTTTTCCACCTTAAATAGGCGTCTTGATATTCAGATCTATTTTTTAGGGGTAAAAATGTCATAACATGATCATTTTTTGTAATTTTTTCCCTAAAAGAACTCAAATCAGTATTTAAAATTCCTGAAGCTCTAGCGGCACCAAATGCACCAGTTGTATTATAAATTTCTATTTCATGCCCAATTAACGTTGCTACAGTGTTTGCAAATATCTTAGATCTAAACAGATTGTCATTTCCAGCTCTTATTACGTTTATTAATGCATTATCATTTTTTAAAATTTCCATCCCATACATAAATGAAAAGGCAATACCTTCTAATGACGCTCGGTACATATGACCATGGCTATGTTTATTTAAATTAATATTACATATATGGGTCCCTATATTCTTATTATCTAGCATTCTTTCTGAACCGTTTCCAAATGGAATAACGGAAACTCCCTCAGAACCAACTGGAATATTGGCCGCTACTTCATTCATCTTTTCATAGGATTCATGTATGCTATGATTTCTTAACCATCTATATTGTATTCCAGCCCCGTTAATGCAAAGCAACTTTCCAATTGATTTATTATTGTTATTATAATTAACATGAGCAAAGTGATTTATCCTAGAGGGTTCATTTGATTCAAGATTATTAGTAATAGAATATATTACTCCGGAGGTCCCACCAGAAGCAGCTACTTCTCCATTATCAAAGACATTTAATGCTAAAGCATTGTTTGGTTGATCTCCAGCTCTATATGTAATTGGCACCCCAACATTTAATCCAGTTTCATTTGATGATTTTAAATTTGTAGCTCCTTGGTTACTAAAATTGTCAACCAAATCAGGAGTTAGATTTGAATCAATTCCATAATGGTCTAAGAGCCAGTCAGCTGTAGAATTATTTTTGTAATCCCAAATAATCCCTTCTGACAATCCGTTACGTGTCGTATTAATTTCCCCCGTTAATTTATACGCAATAAAATCTCCAGGCAACATATACTTATAAATCTTTTCATAAATATTTGGCTCATTATCTTTAACCCATTTTAACTTAGAAGCTGTGAAATTTCCGGGAGAATTCAATAAATGAGACATGCATCTTTTTTGCCCCAATTTTTCAAAAGCCTCTTTGCCAATATTTACAGCCCTACTATCACACCATATAATGGAATCTCTTAGGGGATTACCGTCTTTATCTACAACCACCAAACCATGCATTTGATATGAAATTCCTATAGAACTAATTTTCTTAGAATCTATATTTGATTCTTTACACACTCGTTTTATTGCATCACAGGAATATTTCCACCAAATATTGGGATCTTGTTCAGACCAATCATTATTTAATGAGTTAATGCCCATTTCATTTTTTGGTTCATGAACACTTAAAATACTCTTTCCAGATTTTGCGTCTACAATAGCAGCTTTTACTGAGGAACTACCTACATCTAAGCCTAAGTAATACATTTGATTTGGGTTTGTTTAATTTAGTTTTATTAAATATAAAAAAATAGAGAATTAAACCTTGGAAAAACCCTTATTTATTTAACAACATTTCAGGAGTAACTACAGTTCTAAATCCGGTATGGTCAGAGCCTGAATCAATACTTACACCCATTCTAGCAGAAATTCTATAGCTTGCACAATATGAATCATGACATAAAAAAGAACCACCCTTCATTACACGTTGAATTTCATAAGGATTACTGGGATTGTAACAACTACTAGCTCCTTTTAAGTTTTTTAAATCTGTAACTGAATCTAATTCAGAATAATAATTAACATTGAAAAGGTCGTCTGTGATTTCCCAGACATTTCCTATCATGTCGAATATTCCAATACTATTTGGTGAAAAAGATTTTACCGGTGCAATCATTTCAAAACCGTCAATAGATTCGTTGTTTGTGGGAAAATTACCCTGCCATGTATTAGCATTAGTATTCAATAAATTTACTTCGTCTCCCCAAGTAAAGATGGCTCTATCATAATTTCCTTGAGCTGCTGACTCCCATTGTGCTTCGGTTGGTAGTTTCCTATTAGCCCATTCACAATAAGCCAATGCATCCTCATATGCAACATGAACAACGGGATAATTTCCTTTGCCTTCAATATTTGATCCTGGACCAGCGGGTTTTTTCCAACTTGCCCCTATTTGCCATTTCCACCATTGAAAATAGTTATCCATATTTACTACCCTCTTTACATCTTTATTAAAAATTAGACTTCCTGGCTGCAACAACGAATCATGTGGTTTTGGGGTGTTACTTGGAAGATTTGTCTTTATTTCATTCCAGTCAATTTGTCTTTCAGCAATTGTGACATATCCAGTTTCATTCACAAATTTTTGGAATTGATTATTTGTAACTTCAGTTGCGTCAATAAAAAACCCATCAACATATACTTCATGAGATGGCTTTTCCCTCATCATTGCATAAGGGTCCTCATTTTTTGCTCCTTTTCTATATGACTTTCCATCAACCCAAATCATACCCTCGGGAAATATTAAGGATATATCCTGATGCTTATTCGAGTCTTTGCAGTTTATGAATAGCAATGAAGCTATTGTTAAAAAAATTAAGCTTTTTGACATTTAACAGTTTTAGTTTCTGCTAAATTTTGCAAGGTCTGGGTGGAAGTAAAATGGTAAACCAAAAGGCTTAACATATTCTTTTAATTCATCAGAAGCAGTACCATAAACATCAATTTTGTTTATAGTAAAATGTTCCATAAATTTTCCAAAATGTGTTTCTAAAACCCCGCCCTCTGAAATATTATTTCCATGTTCCATCATAGCTGCACCATTCAAGTATCTCTCAATCAAAATAATCTTATCGTTAGATTTAAAAAACCCCCAGCCTAATGAATTAGGCTCATTATTATCAATAGCTTCAGTGTAATACTTGGAAAATTCAGCAATATCGCTTTCAGATTTACTGTCGTTTGATTCCATTTCTACAACAAAAATAATTTCATTTTTATTGTATTCATTTTTTTCTGGTGCTTTACAATTAAATAGTAAGGCTGCTAAAACTACGGTCAATATTATTTTTTTCATTTCTTTTTTGTTATTGTCTTAAATTAGTCAAAAATTTGATAATTTAAACATATAATAAAAAGAAAGTCATGTCAAGTAAATTTTTCGGAAACAGATTTGATAAAAAATCAAATAATAAATCTAAAAACTCAAATAATAAATCTTCAAGTGGAAAAGCTAGTAATCAGAACAACAAAGCAAAGTCTGGAGGGGTTAGAAAAGTAGGAAGAGGAGGTTAGTCCTATGAATGGACTAACTTGCCACTATACTTAAGTTGGTGTTTTTAACATCAATTTTCAAGTTGATTTTATTCAGAAAGTGATCCTGTCCACCCAAATATTGATAGATATGCGGTAATATTATAAGTACTATCTAACCCTAAAAAAAGGGTTTCTGTATATAGAAACCCTTTTTAAGATCATTAATCCAAAGAGGCCATTGATGTTGACCAATCACAATACCATTGAACATAGATTGCCTTACCTTCATCGTCAAAATCAAATGATTCATAAATAGGTATCACAACTGATTTTCCGTTTGAAGAGTTAGTTACTTGCATATCGTAATAAAATCTAACGGAACCATCAGCTTCTCCAGTTTCAGGATTTACACCTTGAAGAAAATTAAAAGGAGCCATATGTTTTACATCATATTTCGCAAAAAACTCTTTGTGCATTCCCATGATTTGATCCAGTTTAAGCGAATCAGGAGATCCAAATAATGTACCCTTAAAAACAACATCTTCAGAGAAACGGGAATAATCAACATCTTCATTAGCATAACTTTCCAGAAGAGCCTGCATTGTTTTTGAATTTTCTTCAAAAGATTGATTGACTAAAGAATTGTCAGTATCAGTTGCTGAATCACACGAGAAAATAAATACACATAATAATATCGAATAGAGAAATTTTTTCATTTTTATATTTTTTGGTTAGTTAATAAATATAAAAAAAGTTATTGATTAATTTCTAAAAATTAAAGTTGTATAATTAGTATCAATTGTAATAAATTTGCATTAATTAAAAATCGCCAACTCTTTAAATTGCACGAAAGTTATAAATGAGGTCTTTATTAATCGTTTTTATATTTGTTTTTGTCAATTTCTCGTTTTCACAACAGTGGAAAGAGATGGCAAATGATATTAATGTCAATGTATATGATGTTGTTGCCGAAGCGGAAGCATATTTCAAAAACATCGATAAATCAAAAAAAGGATCAGGATGGAAAGCCTATAATAGATGGCTTTATGAAAATGAACCAAAGTTTTATCCCAGTGGAGATAGAAACACGGTTGAAATAAATCTCGCGTCAAAAGAATTCAAAAAATTCACTTCAAATAATCCGCCTATCAATAAATCATTATTTGATGACGGATGGGAAGAACTAGGTCCTCATTACATTGAAGAAGTTACTGGGCATTACGCCGTTGGCCTAGGTCGTATTGAGAGTTTTTATATTGATCCAAATAATGAAAATAGAATCTTTCTTGGATCCAGAAGTGGAGGGTTTTGGAAGACTTTAGACGGGGGAGAAAACTGGGAAAACACAACAGATTTTTTATTTGCATCTGGTGTAAATACCATTGCTGTTTCTCCAAATGATCCTGAAAGAATTTTAATAAATGTTAGAAATTCTTACAACGGAACAACCCACGGTATTTATGAATCTTTTGACGGTGGAAATCATTGGTCAATTACAAACTTTAATCCGGATAATTTAAACTGGGGAGGGCTTGGCTTCAACAATAAAATTTATAAAATAATGTATCATCCTACAATACCTAACCTCGTTTTTGTAGGAACCAGCGAAGGTATTTACAGATCAGAAAACAACTTTGAGTCATTTTTACCCGTTGAGACAGGAAACCCTTGGGAATATAACTTTGATTACAACTACATTGAATTTCATCCATCTGATCAAAATATAGTCTATGCGTCCACTTTTAACGATGATTCAAAAATCTATATTTCAACAGACTTAGGGCAAAGTTTTTTTCAATCTGGACTTATTTCAGAAAATACTAGTAACATTCAGTTATCCGTTTCTGCAGCATGTGGAGACTGTGTGTTTATTGGGACTAGTGATGGAGTATGGAAATCGGAAAACCGAGGTGAAAATTTTACATTTATTTCTGACCCTGAAATTGATAATTATGGAGCCTTTACCGTCAGCGATACGGATATTAATTATATGATTTTTGGTGATATTGACACACACAGAAGTACAGACGGAGGTCAGACATGGAATCAAGTAACCTATTGGTCTACAGGTGACGCAAATTATAATACAACAGGCCAATACGTACATGCAGATATTAGAGGAGCAAAAAGTTACAATGGTGTCTTTTGGGTCAATACCGACGGCTTATTGGCAAAAAGTAATAATAATGGAATTACTTGGGAAATATTTGAAGGCCAATCGATAAGAGAAAATTATTGTCTAGGCGCCAGTCAGTCAAATCACTTTAGATCGATTGCTGGTTCGCAAGACAATGGGACAAGTATAAAAAATGAAAATTCTTGGATAGAATTTTATGGGGCTGATGGGATGGAAGGAATAATTCATCCGCTAAACGACAATTGGATGATTGGCAGTTTGCAGTTTGGAGGAAAAAGAAGAACTAAGGATGGTGGATATAGTCAAGATGGAGTAAATCCTGATGATTTCAGCGGAGACTGGGTTACCCCTTTAATGTATGACCCAAATAATCAAATGAAAATTTATACCATGACCAACGTCTTATATAGTAGTGATGATTTTGGCTCAACATGGAATACCCTTGGTAATACTTATTTCTCTGGAAATATTCAGAACGCTGCAATTGCTGAAAACAACTCAAATGTTATTGCTGTCTCAAATTCAAATAGACTTAAAATATCAAACGATGGCGGTTCAACATTTTCAGAGTTTTCTCAATTTCTCCCAAATCAATTTATAACTGATATTGCTTTTGATCCAAATAATGATAACACTCTTGTGGTTACTTATGGAAGTTATGGAAATAATAATCAAAAGGTATATATTTCACATGATCAGGGTCAGTCGTGGGATAATATAACATATAATTTAGGAAATATGCCAATAAGAAGTGTAGCGATTGATCACACTGAGAATTCAACCATTTACCTGGGAGCTGAAATTGGAATTTATAAGAAAAGTATGTCAGATGACTCATGGGAATTATTTAATGAAAATCTTCCAAATACGACGGTGATGGAGTTGGAAATTGTTTACGGATCAAACACGTTGAGAGCTGCCACATGGGGAAGAGGGTTGTGGGAATATTCACTTGACGGTAGAGAAAATTTTCCATCAATTCTAACGACAGCAATTTCTAATAAACCTACTGATACTCAACCAAAAGAAGGGATTGACCAGTTTGTTATTTCAACAATTGAATCGGATAGTGATTTAAGTAATGTATTTGTTGAATGGTCAACTCAATCGAATTCTGCTACAATTCAAATGTCTAATAATTCTGATAACTTGTGGATTTCAGATTCTGCTATTCCAAATTTTGAAGCTGGAACAAAGGTGTTTTTCAAGGTTTTTGCAGAATCTGTTGAGGGATTATTATCTGAAACATACAGTTTTATGTATGAGATTAAGGAAGCTGTATTATGTACGCCCTCCATGAATTGTGACTATAACGACGGGTTTCAATTATTTCAGCTAGCAGATATTATTAATGAATCGGGTTGTGAGGGTTACGGAGATTTTACTTCAATTACTACCGAACTCGAACAAGGGTCAGAATATCAGTTAACAGTCACAACAGGATATGGAGATCAATACATTAAAGTGTGGATAGACTACAATGATGATTTAGACTTTACGGAAGATGAATTACTGGTTAATAATCACATAATTGCAGCTGGTGAAGCAGCTGGTCAATACACTGAAATCATTGACATTAATATACCTCAAGATGTAAACTTGGGAGAGCATATATTGAGAGCAAAAGCAAATTGGAGTGGAGATGTTCCTATTGACCCTTGCATTGAAACTACTTATGGTGAGACTGAAGACTACACTGTTATCATTGTTGAAGAATCTTTGGGATTAATTGAAAATAACTTCCCATTAAACCCAATCATATATCCAAATCCAACTGAAGGAAATATTTCAGTTGATTTAAGAGATAATTATAGCAATATTATCATAGAACTTACAGATATATTAGGAAGAAAAATAAAGACTAATTCTTACGGTCAAGGCCAACACTTTAATTATAATATAAATGAAGAAGCTGGGATTTATTTTTTAACTGTTATTGCGGAAAATAAAAAGGTTGTGTTTAGGGTGGTTAAAAATTAAAAACAAAAACCCCAACATATATCAGGGTTTTTATTTTTTTGAGTATTATTTATTACATCATTTTTATTGTAACCTCTAGCTCAATATCGTCAAGAATTAATCGATCCCCTAGATTTTCAAAAAAACTTCCTGAACCATACCTCACATTATATTTTGATCTATCAAAAACGAGTTTAGCAATCATTGAATTATTATCTCTGTTAATGGTAAAGTTTATGTCAGCGGGATGAGTTTTTCCTTTTATGGTAAGATTTCCTGTAGCATTGTATTGGCTTGGACCAGCTTTATCCACTTTTTTAAGCTCAAGTTTAGAAGTTTTAAATTTATTTACCGAAAAAAAGTCATCAGACATTAAATGGCCTTCTAACGATTTTTTTCCCTTGCCAGTCAAATCATCCACAGAAATTGAAGACATATCAACAACAAACTCTCCACCTTTAAACTCATTGTTAGTAAAGCTTAATTTAGCTGATTCGAAAGTTAAAGTTCCAAAGTGAGACTTTCCTGAAATCTGATTTCCAGTCCATTTTACAGAACTGTTATCTAAGTCAACTGTTTGTTGAGAAAAACCGATATAGCATGTAAGTAAAAGTAAGTATAAAATTTTTTTCATGATTTTTTAAATATTTATAATAAATAATCATGCCATAAAACCATTGAATCTAATCATAGCTAAATTCTTGAAGAACAGGTAACTCTGTATTGTTAAAATCAAACAAAGCTTGATTTTCCCAGACTGAACCATTTTCAGAATTTTCGCCATCCCATGCTATTAATTCGGCGCCCCAATAGCAAAAACCAATTCCATTATCTATTTCTAAAACCATATTTTTTAGATCTCTAATAAAATTTTGCTGCCCGCTGGGAGTAGCAGGATAATCAGGAAGAATCAACTGTTCTTCTAACCCTACTATATTGTTTGTCCAATCATTCCAGCCAAGTGTAAATGGATAAGCCGTTTCAGCGATTAAAATTTCTTTCCCAAAATTACTTGAAAGCTCAATTAATTTAAGTTGTAAATCATTTAATGATTTTCCATGCCATATTGGGTAGTATGAAATACCTATAATATCGTAATCAAGTGGATTTACAAGATTAAAAAACCATTGAGATGCTTCAAACCCCGCGCAATGTAAAATAACCTTAGTTTGAGTGGAGTTTGATCTAACAGCACTAATTCCCTGACTTATTATTTCAATAAACTGATCAGAATTATTTTCAATATTTCCATGAGGAAATAAGACACCAGTGTTTATTTCATTTCCTATTTGAATATATTCTGGTTCTATTTCATTCATTATTTGGTTTATATGTGAATATACTTCAGCTTTTATTTCTTCAAAATTTAGAGAACCCCATTCATTCGGAATTTGCTGTTGACCTGGGTGCGCCCATGTATCAGAAAAATGAGGAGTAATCCAAATTTTAAACCCTAGTGATTTTAAGAGAGTTGAAAATTCTTTTATTTCATTAAAAGAAGATGAATCATCAACAGGGTCAACCCATAGTCTTAAACGAATTGTATTTACACCCTTTTCAAAAAGTGAATTAAGAAAGTTAATTTGATCTCCTTGGTCATTATAAAATAATATTCCATTTTCTGAAATAGTTGGATAAAAAGAAATATCAACAGCAGATATTAAATCTGGTGATTCTCCACCCCAATGATTATTATTTTCTGAGCCTGATTGACAGCCAAAAATTAATATAATTATTAATGTGTACTTTAATTTTCTCATTAATCCTTCAGGTGTTTTTTACAAAGATTATTGATTTTTCTATTATCTAAATATTTATTTTTTGAGGGAAAGTATAAGCAATTTATCATTGCCAACCCCAATTTTCTGCTTGTGGTTATTGTTGGTAATAATTTCATTAGGGGATAAAGAGGTTTCATTAAGGTGTAAAACAAATTATATAATTTAGTTTTGGCTTTAATGCCATTTCCCGGAATTAAAAGCCCGAGCCTTATCATATAGGCATCCTTCAAACCTTTGTTTAAAATATAGTTTTCTGTTTTCCCTTTTACATTCGCCCAAGATATCTTACTGTTTTCTTTAGTACTAGTTCCTTCACCTGAAACATATGTCATTACTGCATTAGAATTAATTTTATAAACAAGATCTGTTAACACTTTGGTCATCTCAAAAGTAACTTTGTGGTAATACTCAGATTTATGACCAAACGATGTAATCCCCATACAGTGAAAACATGCATCACAATTTCTTATTTGATTTTTTAGTTCCGCAAGTTTTAAAAAATCGTCCATAATAAATTCAGAAATTTTTGAACTTTTTAAGTCTATTGGAATTCTATTTAAAAGGTATATTTTTTTAACTCTATCGTCATTAATACATTGTGTTAAAACAGATTTACCTACCATTCCTGTGCTACCAGTAATTAATACAGTCATGTTATTTTTTATTGTAAATTAGAATATTATGAGCGAAATTAAATTAAAATTTTCATTATTCTTTTTAGGTATAACTTTAATTTTTTTTAACACCTATTCTCAAGAAAGTATTTATAATCCTTCCGAAAAAATAATTGCTTCATTTGAAAAAACTGCTGAAAATTTAATTTCTCGAATGACAATTGAAGAAAAGGCTTCACAGATGCTTAGTACATCAAGAGCTCTTCCAAGTCACGGGATTGAAATGTATAATTGGTGGAATGAAGCATTACACGGAGTGGCTAGATCTGCAAAAGCGACTGTCTTTCCTCAAGCAATTGCAATGGCTGCCACATTTGACCCGCAATTAATTTTAAAGACAGCTGATGCCATTTCAACTGAGGCAAGAGCGATGTATAATATATTTAATGCAAAGGGTATGAGGACAGAATATACAGGCTTAACTTTTTGGTCTCCTAACATCAATATTTTTAGAGACCCCAGATGGGGACGAGGTCATGAAACATATGGTGAAGATCCATTTTTAACAGGACAAATTGGTTCTGCTTTCGTTTATGGACTTCAAGGAAATCACCCTAAGTATCTTAAAGTAGCTGCCGGTGCAAAACATTTTGCTGTTCACTCGGGACCAGAATCTAAAAGACATAGTTTTAATGCAAAAGTATCAGATCAAGATTTATATGAAACTTATTTGCCTGCTTTTAAGCAATTAGTCAATGCAAATGTTGAAATCGTTATGTGTGCTTATAATAGATTAAACGATGAGCCGTGCTGTGGAAGCAGTACACTATTAAATGGTCTACTGAGAAAAAACTGGGGTTTTAAGGGGCATGTAGTTTCAGATTGTGGCGCTATTTATGATATAAAGCCTAATCACAATTATACTCTTTCAGATGAGGAAAGTGTTGCTTTTGCAATAAAAGGCGGTGTTGATTTAAATTGTGGATCACTTTACAATCTTATTCCTAGTGCAATTGAAAAAGGATTTCTCTCAGAATTAGATCTTAACAAGTCTTTAAAAAGACTATTAATGACAAGGATGAAGTTGGGAATTTTAAAAAAAGTTGATGACAATCCATACGACAACCTAAACGAGGAGGTTATTAATTGTGACAAACATATAGAGATTGCAAGAAATGTTGCCGCAAAGTCAATAGTATTGTTGAAGAATGAAAAAAACATATTGCCTCTTTCAAAAGATGTTAATAAGCTTTTTATAACAGGTCCAAATGCTGCAAATGTAAATACATTATTAGGAAATTATAATGGATTAAGTTCAAATATTGTTACACCTTTAGAAGGAATTATATCAAAAGTTTCTAACGGAACAATAATTAGATTCAATAAAGGAGTTGATTTGATTCATAACAATAACACAAGAATGGAATCTTCAGCCAGTCAAGCTGGATCTAGTGATATGACAATTGCGGTAATGGGAATTTCTGCCCTAATTGAAGGCGAGGAAGGAGACGCTGTTTCTTCGGATGCAAACGGAGATAGAAATCAAATATCACTTCCAGAAAGTCAGATAAAATATCTAAAAAGTCTAAGAAAAAGTGCTGGAAATAAGCCAATAGTATTAGTTGTAAAATCGGGATCTGCTGTTGATCTTTCTGAAATTTACGGATATGTAGATGCTATAATATATGCTTGGTATTTGGGTGAGCAAGGAGGAAATGCAATTGCTGATGTAATTTTTGGGGATGTAAATCCATCAGGAAAATTGCCTATTACAATCCCTAAATCTCTTTCTCATCTCCCAGAATATGATGATTATAGTATGAATAACAGAACTTATAGATTTACAAGACATGAGCCTATGTTCCCTTTTGGTTTTGGATTGAGTTATTCAAATTTTATTTACTCTAATCTTTCGATTAATAAACAAAAAATCAAATCAGGCGATTCAATAGAATTAAATTTTGAAATCCACAATGACAGTGAATTTTTAGGTGAAGAAGTTATTCAATTGTATATCAAAGACATGGAGTCTTCTTTTCGTACGCCTAATTCTGCATTAAAATTCTTTAAAAGAATAAAACTGAAACCTGGTGAAAAAACAAGAGTTAATGTCTTAGTAAATAAAGAAATGTATACTGTAATTAACAAGGAAGGAAAAAATACAATCGAAAATGGATATTATAAAATATTTGTGGGAGGAAGTTCACCTGGTGACCGAAGTAATGAATTGGGAAAACCTCTACAAGAAGTGTCATTCAAGGTTCAATGAAAAGTGGTAAATAATCATTTTGGATCTTCCATTGTCTGACAAATTTTTTTTTGAACGATAAATTTTTTAATACCTTAATAGGTATAAATTGCTAACCTTGAAAAAAAATTTATTAAAATTTACTCAATTTTTAATCATACTCTTTAGTGTTTCATCTCTAGGACAGGAACTTTTTAAAAATCCTATTATTTCAGGTGGATATCCTGACCCATCAATTTGTAAAGTTGGTGAAACCTTTTATTTGGTAAATTCCTCTTTTGAATATTTTCCAGGCCTTCCTATACACAAAAGTAATGACCTTATAAATTGGGAACTTATTGGCTATGGACTTAATAGGGAGTCTCAAGTTTCCTCAGTGGTTAACCTCATTGACGTCCAGTCTAACGGAGGTATCCATGCACCAACGATTAGATATAATAATGGGGTATTTTATATAATATCAACAAATGTTTATTATGATGTAAAAAAAAATAAAGTTGACATGGTTAACTTTGTAGTTACCGCTAGCAATCCTGCTGGTCCGTGGTCAGATCCCATTCATATAGAGGGAGCACCAGGAATTGATCCAGATTTATTTTTTGATGATGACGGAAGAGTTTGGTATGTTGGAAATCATATGCCGGAAAATCCAAGCTTTGATGGTGAAGGTGAAATTTGGTTACAAGAATTAGATTTAAATCAATTTAGCTTAGTAGGCGAAAAGCACTTACTGTGGAGAGGTGCATGCGGAGGAGTTTGGGCAGAAGGACCACACATGTATAAAAAAGATGGTAAATATTATTTAATTATTGCAGAGGGTGGTACAAGTTTTAATCATGCAGTAATGGTTGCTTTGAGTGAAAATATTGAAGGCCCTTATATTTCAAATCCTAGAAATCCCATTCTAACGTCTAGACATTTATCTTATGATAATTGGGTAAATAGTACGGGGCATGGTGATATTGTTGAGTTAGATGACGGAAGATATTACATGGTTCTTTTGGGAATACGAAATGAAATAAATCGTAGCTCAAATATGGGCAGAGAAACTTTTATTGTTCCTTTAACCTGGGAAAGAGAGCCTTTTGACTGGAAAGAAAACAAAAATTTATGGCCGGTTGTATCACCACTTTCTGGAAAGGTTGAAATGGAAAATGAAGTAATATATGATAATTCAATACAGAGTCATTTTTATAATTTTAGAGATGACTTCAGTGTTAAAACACTGGATCTAAAATGGAATTTTAGAAGAGTGCCTCTTGAAAATATTTACAGTTTAGAGAAAAGAGAGGGTTTCCTCAGATTATACTCAAATCAAAATATTATAAAGGAAAGAGATAGAGCAGCCTTAATGGGTTTTAAACAAAACCAAACTCATTTTGAATATTTTACTAGTATGACTTTTAATCCTGAAAACAATAAATCTGAGGCAGGAATTTCCATTTTTCAAAAAGATGACAACTATTTAAATTTTACTGTTTTTAAAAAAGATGAAAGTTTTTTCATTAAAATGTATGCTTATAAAAAAGGCCAATTAATTTCAAAAAATGAAAAATTACTTGAAAATTATAAAGGAAAAATAAAGCTTAAAATTTCATTTGATGAAGATAAATACAAGCTATTTTATTCAACAAGAGGATTTAGATATAGATTGCTTGATGAATTAAAAAACGATGTGCTACTTAGTAAAGGTTATACAGGCGCACATCTTGGTCTTTATGTGACAAGTAATGGTGAAGACTCTAACGATTATGCTGATTTTGATTATGTAGATTATTCTGTTATAAATCAGGAATTAGAAGAAAATATAAAGTAATAAATTGTATAGGCTATCATACTAAAACTAATTAAAAAACTTACTTTTATTAATGATTTATTTTCTGGATTTTTTCTGATTAATACCCTAATTATCCAATTCAAAATAAACAAAGTGATTATAATAATTAGTGGTGTAGGCATGACTCAAAAGTAAATTAAATTCCTTTCAATCTCTTTAAAAAATTATTAAATTCTTCAGAATATTTTCTGTTATTTCTAAACGATCTTAATTCTTTAATTTTCAATGCATTCATTTTTTCATTTTTCTCATCCAACAGAATTTCTCTCTCGTCATTTTTTTCTATAACATATGACCATATGTATGGGGAGGCATTTTGGTCAAATCCCTTTTGTCCAAGTTTTAAATTCCAAAAAATCAGCTGATTGTTTTCATTAGTCATGATGTAGTGTCCATTTGATAAAATGATAAGCTGTTGGATCTTTTTGTTATCAATGAATGGCGTTAACAAGTCATGATTTTTAGGAAATTTCTTTGTAAAAGCAGGAGATGTTTTATCAAACAAAGAGTAGTAGGTAAACATATAAGAATCTTCCAATTCAATTTGACCAGACCATAAAACACTGTTAAAGTAAGTTGCTCTTGTATTAATATCCTTATATTCAATGCTGTTATCCTCTAATGCTTTTGTGATGTTATAGTGTGCTATTCCTTTGAAAGATAAAGTAATAAGAAGATAAATCGTACTTATCGTTAATCCTAGTGAATTATAGAGTTTTCTTTTTTTTGACAGCTTGTCTTGAAATGCTGTCAATACTAAAAATATTAAAAAAGGAAGAGTATAAAATGGATCAATAATAAATATATTTTCAATAGCAACCCTCCATTCAAATGGCCAAAAGAGTTGAGTACCCCATGTAGTTTGTGCATCAAGTAAAGGATGTGTAATGATTGCTAGAAAAAACATTTTCAACCAATCATTAAAACTGACATCTGAATATTTTGAATAGATTTTTTTTAAAATATATGCTAGAATGGGTGCAGCAATGAATGGAAATATAAGAGAATGAGAAAACCCTCTATGCATTACAGATGCGCTCAGATCATCTACAAAAAATCTGGTTACGATATCTAAATCAGGAATTGTTCCTGCAATAGCACCAAGGACAATAGCTTTATTTCCTATTTTTTTTCCAAGGCTTGCTTCAGCAACTGAAGCTCCTAATACAATTTGTGTTAACGAGTCCATAAAAAAAAGGGCTTTTAAAATGATTAAAAGCCCTTCAATAATTATACCTTAAATTAATAAGTAATCATTAAACTTTCTTCACTTACCCAAGTTGCAATAGGTTCAGCCTGTATTTTATTCCAATCTGCATCAACTTCCCTTTTTTTAGTCCTTTCTTCAAGCCCCGTGAAATATGAAGCTCTGGATTCACCTAAAATAACCATCATAAAGTCTGCCCCATCTTCGCCACCATACATTGGCTGAAGCATCAACCTAATGTAATCATTATTAAGTTTTTTATCATTTTCAATTCCAGCTTTAATGTTAGCGATAAACTCGCTTCTTTTCCCCCAATCAACAGCGATATTAACATGTCTTCTGTATAAATTATTCGGAAGCTCCTCGGTTAGATTTGTTCCCTCGGGCATATAACTCAAATCCATCCTCATTCTGTACATATGATTCATTATAACATTTACGCCGGTTCCTTTCCAAGGATTTTCCCCGACTTTTTTTCTCCATTCCTCATTTACTTTTACATTCCAACCAGTTTCTCCCCACCTGGATTGACGGTATTTAGTACTCTCATCCATAGTATCGAATGCTCTGCAAAAGTAAATTGTATTTCCGTCCATTTCTGAAAGTAAAAAAACTCTTGGTGCATTTTCAACCATTGTTTTTTCTATCTCTTTCCATGTGTTCATTAATTCAAATGCTTTTGCTTGGTCTTTGACTTCGAACTCGGTAACTTCCACAAAAGCAGGTAATTGGGCAAATGTAGATATTGTAAATATCACGCAAAGCGTGAACATAAATAGTTTTTTCATTATAATTTATTTTAAGTTAGTTGGCCGTAATTTATAAATTTTTTTAAAATTAAAATGTATATTAAATCAGCATTTAATAAAATGAAAAAAATAATTGTACTTAGACATGCAAAGTCATCCTGGAAAGATTTAAGCCTGGGAGATTTCCATAGGCCGCTAAATGGTAGAGGGAAGACTGATGGGCCAATAATGTCAAGATATTTAAGTAAGAAAATTGATTGTATTGATTACCTCCATTCCAGCAGCTCTGTAAGAACATTTGAGACATCAAAATTTTTTATTTCAAAAATTGAATTTAAAAATATTAAGTATGATGATAATTTATACCACGGTTCTGCGCAGTCTATTATAAGTTTTATAAAAAATTATCCAGATCAATATAACTCAGTGATGATTATAGCCCATAACCCAGGTCTAACAAACTTGATAAATATGATTACACATATTAATCTAGACAACTTTCCAACTACCGGAATTGCTAATATCGATTTTGATTGTGATTCTTGGAATAATATTTCGATTGAAAACTCTAATCTAGTTGATTTAAAGTTCCCAAAACAATTAAAATAATTTTATATATTTAATATACTAACCAATTTTAATTTTTATTATGGAACTGATCATGATTTTACAACTCATTATTTCTATTGGTCTTATAAATGTGTGGTTTTTTAGATTTAATAAAGCTACCGAATTTAGAGGCGGTAATGCAAAAAATATGAAGGAAGAATTTTTAGCATATGGACTTCCAATTTGGTCTATGTATCTAGTAGGTACTTTAAAAGTTGCAATTGCAGTTATGCTAATTATTAGCATATGGGTTGAGGAGTTACTTATTTATAACTTAATTTTATTGGCTTTATTGATGATTGCGGCTGTCCTTATGCATGTTAAGGTTAAAGATCCTATAAAAAAATCATACCCAGCTTTATCAATCTTATTTATGATTGCATTGATAATGTATTTTACAATGAGTTAGTAATCTTCTATCATTATTTAATTTTTCAATAATCTGGGCATGAGATTCCTATTTATTTTTTTTTTTACCTTCAATTCTTTATTTGCCAATGATTACACAATCTCAAGTTTTGATAACCACTCTATTCATGGAACTCTTGTCAGATCAAATGAAATGAGTCCATTTTTGGCTATAATTATTTCAGGATCTGGACCAACTGATAGAGATGGTAATAATTCTTCCATGAAAAGTAATTATCTAAAAATGTTAGCTGAAGAGTTGAATAAAAATGGGATTAGTTCATTCAGATATGATAAAAGAGGGGTTTCAAAAAGTTTAGGAGATATTAAAAGCCCAAATGAAATTCAATTTTTAGATTATGTAAATGATGCAAAAAGTATTATAAATCATTTTAAAGACACAAAAAAATATAAAAAAATTGTAATAATTGGGCATAGCGAGGGATCTTTGATCGGAATGCTAGCAAGTAAGTCTATGGCTGATGGTTTTATTTCAATAGCTGGAGCAGGAGTGGATTATTTGACCTTGATTCAAAGGCAGCTTTCTAATCGAGCACCATATATAAAGTCTATGTCTGACCCAATCATTAGGCAGCTAAAAAAAAACAAACTAGTTGATTCAGTTCCACTAATGCTAAATAATTTATTTGGGACTGGTCTTCAAAGATTTTTGATTGATGCTTCAAGCTATGATCCAGCAGATGAAATTTCAAAATTAGTTACCCCTATTCTAATTATTCAAGGCACAAATGACATCCAAGTTGAGGTAAAAGATGCAGAAATTTTACATGCTGCTTCATCAAAATCAAAACTAGAAATAATACAAGGAATGAATCATGTTTTTCGTCAAGCAAGTGAAAACTTCATACTGAATCTTCAAACCTATGCAAATCCAGATTTGCCTATTGATGAAAATTTACCATTAATAATAGCAGATTTTATTTTTGAGGAATAAAAAAAACCGCCCATTGGGCGGTTTTTTAAATTATTTAAGTTTTCTTTTTATTAAAGTTTAAAGAAAACTGATAGAGTTGGAGTAGCGCTCATGTTATTAATAGTACCTTCCCAACCAAATGACATAGAAGAATCATCTCCTTGCTTAACATACTGAAGTATGTTTGCTAATTGGAAGTTAACGATGATGTTTTCGCTCATAAAGTAGTTGACACCAATACCAGAACCTAATCTAGTTTGAGCATCATCAAAACTATCACCACTTGATGTACCAAATCCTACAGCCCACCATACTTTAGTTTTTTCTCCTAAATCCATAAAATAGTTATAGTAAGCTAAACCAAAATCAGTGTTGGAAACTTTAGTTCCATCAACGTCTGTACTCATAAGACCTATATTTAGACCAAGAGCTGAATTTTCATTTAAGAAATATCCAACCTGAGGAGCAATAGTGTTCATTTTAGTTTCAACACCGCCCATGTCCATAGATCCGAATGTTACTCCACCACCAAGCACCCAGTCACCAGCTTCGTATCCGTAGCTAGCATCATCTTGTGCGTTAATAGTAGAAATACCGAAAAATAATACCGTAATAAAAAGTAATAATTTTTTCATTTTAAATCAATTTTTAGTTAATATGACGCAAATATACGAAATTATTTAAAAATCAACTTTTTTATTGCGAATTATGCAATTTTTACACCTTTATTTTGCCATATATATATCTGTTAGTTTTTGATTTTCAAATACTTAAGAAAAAAATCAAATTTCCTTAAATTTGCACTAAATTTTATTAAAATGAGCAAACATCTCTCTTACAGAACATCAAATCCGGCGTTAAATTCTAATACTTTTAAAAATATCGCGAATAATAACACCTTGTTTCTTGATAAAACAATGACAATCAAGGGAACCGTAGATAAAACAGCTTTATCGCTGGTGTTATTAATATTAGCAGGGTATTATAGTTATTCCCCTGAGATGACCAGTATGATTTTAGTCGGATCTGTAGGAGGTCTTTTAGTCGCTATTCTAACTATTTTTAAAAAGGAGTGGGCTCCAATAACGGTTCCTCTATATGCGATTCTTGAAGGCTTGGCTTTGGGTTCAGTTTCTTATTTATACAACACCCAGCATGAGGGAATAATTATTCAGGCTATTTCTTTAACAGTTTTAATTTTATTTTCAATGTTGTTTGCCTATCGCACTAAGATTATCAAGCCTACTGAAAACTTTAAACTTGGAGTTTTTGCTGCTACTGGTGGTGTTGCATTACTCTATATTATAAGCTTTATTATGAGCTTTTTTGGAGGTGGTATATCACTATTAAGTACTCAGAATTCTTCAATGATGAGTATTGGCTTATCGCTTGCTATCATTGTTATAGCATCGTTAAACTTAGTTATTGATTTTGATTTCATCGAAGAAGGTGCTGAAAAGGGAGCTCCAAAATATATGGAGTGGTATGGTGCATTTGGTTTATTAGTTACCCTAATCTGGCTTTATTTAGAGATCTTAAGAATGTTAGCAAAATTTAGAAATAAATAATATTATAATATCTTAGGTATTTCTAGAATATCTATCACAAAAGCAAGTCCAAAAACTTCTCTTAATTGTAGCTTTTTAATTGCATTGTCGTCATATAGACACTGAATGACCAATGTTGTTGACAGATAATCATTTATTTTCATAAATGCTGAAAGTGTATAATCTAAATCAACATTATCTGCCTTATATAAGTAATCAGAATAAAGATTAACTCTTTGCTCCAAAATAACATTTTCAACCAAATCAAATTTGTAAAATGCGCTTATTGATGCCCCAAGTTCAAATCTTGAGTTTTGACCTCTGGGGATACCAAAGTATTCTTCACCTTGATTTAGATCATTTGTAAATTTTTTACTTGCAAGAATCAATCTTCCGGTAACTGGAGCAAAATTTACCCATAATGAATTATTTTTTTTCCAATATACTCCTACACCTAGCTGTATATATGCAGGGGAAAATAATCTAGTTTTTTCAATTCGGGTTTCATTACCTTCATCATTTGTAGAGTATTTGAATCCCTTAGCAAATTGTGTTTTAAAATTTAGAAAACTTGAAAAGCTAAATTGATCGATGAACTTTTTACCCATAACAGAGTTTATTTCAATCCTGTCATCAATTTTTTTAAAGAATTCACTATCACTATTTTTATTAACCCCAAACGATCCAACCATTTTTGTATCCCATGACCAACCATTTTTGTAATAATTAAGGTTATAATCCACAGAGAGTGTAGCCGCTACGCTATTTTCACCCCCAGAAATCCAATTACTAAATGCGGTTTGATTAATTAAGAAAGTTGTTTTACCTGAATTTTGCCAACCCTCAGCCTTTATAGTATCATTCTTTACTTCTTGAGAATAGCAATCATAGAAATGAAATAATACAACTACAAAAACGAAAAAGTTTCTTAAAAACATTAAATTGATGTGCTTATTTAAAAAATCCTAAATTATTGAATTTTCTTTAATATTTATAATTTTACCCAATCATGAATTTGAATAAAATATTCGTTTTAGTTTTAATGTTTTTGATTTATTCTGGGTGTTCTGAAAGGAATTTACCTTTTATTACTCCCATTGATTCAAATTGGGAATTTAAATCATCTGAAGATTCAATTTTTTTACCGGCAAGCATACCAGGTACGGTTCATTTAGATCTCTTGAAAAATAAAAAAATTGAAGATCCCTTTTATAGACTAAATGAGCATGATCTTCAGTGGATTGACAAATTAGATTGGCATTATAAAACTACTTTTGAGGTAAACGATTTTCATCATAAATATGAAAATATCGAATTAGATTTCCTTGGACTTGACACATATTGTGATGTCTTTTTAAATGATTCTTTAATTTATGAATCAAGCAATATGTTTATCGGAAAAAGCATTAACATAAAAGATTTAATTAAAATTGGTAAGAATAAATTAGATTTAAAGTTCAAATCTCCTATTAATATTGGAATTGAAAAGTTTGACAATCTAGGCTATCTACTTCCCGAAAATGCAAACGATTTGTCTGAGATTGGGAAAGTATCTGGAAACAAAAAAGTAGGAGTTTTTACAAGAAAGGCCCCCTATTCTTTCGGATGGGATTGGGGCCCAAGACTGGTAACATCAGGAATATGGAGGCCAATTAATTTAAATTTTTGGAATAATTATAATATAGAAGACCTTCATTTTACTTATGACATTAAAAATGATGATGCATTGATTAATGCAGAAATTGAAATTAACTCAACAACAGTTCGTAGTGATGTGAAGCTAGAAATTAAGTCGGATGAAGAGAAGATTTTAGCTCATCTAATTCATCTGGAAAAAGGATTAAATAAAATAACAATTCCGTTTACGTTAAAAAATATAAAAAAATGGTGGCCTAACGGAATGGGAGATCAAAAGCTTTATGACATACAGGTATCCTTATCCAATGAAAATTATACGACAAATTCTTCAAAATCTATTGGCTTGAGAACCATAGAGTTAATAACTGAAAAGGATACTATTGGCAATAATTTTTATTTCAAAATAAATGGAATTCCAACTTTCATGAAAGGAGTAAATTACATTCCTCAGGATGTTTTTACTCCTAGGGTTAAAGCTGATGATTATGAAGAAATCTTGCAATCTGCAGTTGATGCAAACATGAATATGGTTAGAGTTTGGGGAGGAGGAATCTATGAGGAAGATATTTTTTATGACCTATGTGATAAGTATGGCTTATTGGTTTGGCAAGATTTTATGTTTGCTTGTGCAATGTATCCGGGAGACGAAGAATTCTTAAATTCTGTCAATGAGGAGGCAATTTATAATGTAAAGAGGATTAGAACACACCCTTCTTTGGCTTTGTGGTGTGGTAATAATGAGGTTTTATCTGCATGGGAAAACTGGGGTTGGAAAAAATCAATTATTAATGACCAATCACAAGAGATAGCAGACAAAATTTATACCTCTTACGATGATTTATTTCATAATATTTTACCAAATGTCATAGAAAAGTTTGACAGCGATACTGCATATTGGCCCTCGTCACCAGGAAGTTCATTTGGGAAAAAAGAATCTTTTACCAGTGGGGATGCTCATTATTGGGGGGTTTGGTGGGGAAAAGAACCTTTCACAAACTATGAAAATAAAATCCCAAGATTTATGTCAGAATTTGGTTTTCAATCATTCCCTGACTTTACGTCTGTTTTAAAATATACTAATGAAAGCGATCATAATATTTATTCAGAGGTTATGAAGTCACATCAAAGATCTAGCATCGGAAATGAGACAATAGAGGAATATATGCTGAGAGAATATAGTAAGCCTAATTCTTTTAAGAATTTCCTTTATGTAAGCCAACTATTGCAAGCTGAAGGAATTAGTATGGGGATGGAGGCACATAGAAGAAATAGAGACATATGTATGGGGAGTTTGTATTGGCAATTAAATGACTGCTGGCCTGTTGCATCATGGTCAAGCGTTGATTACTATGGAAAATGGAAAGCACTTCATTATAAAACTCGTGAATCTTTTGCTACTAATTTAATTTCATTTCATAAAAAAATAGATGAATTTGATATTTACTATGTGACAGATTCTTTGGTTGAAAGTAATTTGAAGCTAAATTTAGAAATGATAGATTTTAAGGGAAATTTAATTAAAAGCTGGGCTAAAACATTTAAATCAAAACCAAATAATTCAAAAAAAGTTTTATCCGTTAATTATAAATCTTTGCTTTTGAACGACGATTTTTTAAGAGATAAGTATATTCAAGCAAAGGTTTACAGTGGTAAAAATTTGATAACAAAGAAAACTGAATACTTAACAGATTTTAAAAATTTAAACTTGATTAAACCTGATTTTAAATATGATGTAATAATTAATAAAGAATTCTTTGAAATTAGCCTTATCTCAAAGAATTTGGTTAAAAATTTATTTTTAACCTCTTCAACAGACAGTAATTTTTCAGATAACTATTTTGATCTAATTCCAAATGAAGAAAAATTAATAAAGATTAAGCGCGAAAAATTTAAATCCATAAATAATTTTAAAGAAGGATTAAGTTTCATAAGCCTTTATGATACCTATTAAGTCTTTCTATAAGACGTGAAAATTCTATAGGAGTCTTACAATCCGTAAACGAAACCTCATTTAAGTCTAAATCTAAAAACTTCAGTTTATTAATTAATATTTGGGTAATTTCATCAATACCAATTTTATTCAATACATCATTCTCTGCTTTTTCAATTTTTTCCTTTAACCCAGAAATATCTCTAATTTTTAAAACATCCTCATCTTTTATATCAGCGTACATAATTTCGCTAATGGTTTTATTCATTTCAATTTCATTTAAAAACTGATAATATATTGATTTAGCATTTGAAAATTTTATTTTAGAAACTTCTCTAAGTTTTTTCTGATAAAAATTCCACAAGTTTTTATATAGATTAGCTTGTTCATATATATTAAAATTGAAAACCTTTTTTTGATTTGAATAAGTTTCTAAAATAAAAGGATATTTTTTATAATGTGATATGTGAAAAAGTATCTTGATTATCTCAATTAGTTTTTTAATTCTAAAATTTATCTTAATAAATCTATGGGTCATGCCTTTTTTTGATTTTTAAATTTTAAATAATGAAATTTACTATCTAACAAAATAGAGTTTATTAATGAAAATCCTTTTTTGTTTGATATCACCTCATAGTTCATCAAATTTGACGGGTTCATGCCACCGCAAGCCAATAAAAATGAAAAAATTGAAATTGATTGAATCTGATATATATCAGTACAATCATTTATTGAATCTATCAATTCTTGTTTACTAAAATTTATTACTTCGCTACTACTATCTATTTTCTCAACAGCAAACTTTGGCAAAACAAATCTTTCTGAAATAAACCCATCTTTGTATGCATGATTCATGATTACCCCCATTTTTTTTAAATATGAATTAATTGATGATGATTTTAATCCGTTTTTTTGAGCATTAAACTTAAACGATTGAATGGTTTTTTCTTTTAGAATATCTTTAAAATGAATATTTATTTTAGACAAGTGTTTTTTAAATACTAACACAACATTTAAATAATCCTTTGCAGTGATGTTATTTTTTGATTTAGATAGAATTTCTTTTGCGTATTCTTCTAGAGAATAAAAATTAATCCCTTTTCTTAAAAATGTTTCAAGATCATTATATGACCAGTTGTTTATTTCATATTTTAAAAGTGCTTCTTCTCTTTTATCATTGATTTTTTCGAGGATAACCTTTAATGATAGTGCCCCAGCATAACTCTCAATAATAGTTATTCCATCTTTTGTAAAACTGTCTTTTTTAAGATACAGGCTTGTTTTTATCTTTTTTCTATAATTTTTTTCACTGCAATCGAAAATTACAGCCCATTTACCTTCTTTATTTTTATAACTAGATCTAGCAACTTTAATGTTCATAACTTTCCATTATATTTTACATAAAAAATTAAATCTTTTACTATATTAACTGATGATTGAATCCAAATATATAAAAACAAATATACAAAATCTTGAACTTTGTTCAAGCATTTTTATATATCAAAATTTATTAATTTTTGAATACAACGGATGTCCTGATACTGATGGAGATGGTATTTCATTTTTAATTTGTCCAATAGTTTTATTATTAAATCTTTTATTATTTTCAATTTCACCCTTTAGCACCCCATCTTTCATATTTTTTATGGAAATAATCCCAGTCTCAATCTCTTTGTCCTTATACTTATTCATTATTCCCAATTGGTAAAACATTAATTGTAGATTATAAATTCCATTTTCCTTACTTATATCTTCTATATTTTTTAATCTAAGATTATTTCTAAACAGTTTCTTCCCTGTTTTATAGTCTATTATTCTAATTATACCATCTACTTCATCTATTCTGTCAATAATCCCTTTTATTTTATATTTTCCCCCATCACTTGATATACAACTTTCAAATTTTTTCTCAATTGAAATAATTTTAATCTTCTTTTCTGCCTTTACCCCCCTCTTGTCTAACTCAATCACCCTCTTTACATATTTTTTTGCAGTTTCAACAATTATTATATTTTTTCCTTTTACTAAATTCTTTTTATTAATATATCCTTTAAAGGAATCTGTTACTGTTTTTTCTATTTTTTTACTTATTTCGTTTAAATCTTTTATAGTAATAATTTTATTTTCAAGAGGTTTGTACAATTTTTCTAAGGTATCATGTATTACATTTCCTAATGTATTATGTGCTATTGTCTCCTCTAGTTCATCCTCTCGCATACCGATTATATAGTTTTCAAAAAAATTTTGTTTGGTCAACAACATAAGAAACCAGCATTGACGCTGTTATTCCTTTTTCAAATAAACCTGCTATTTTTTTTCTTACTAGTTTCGTTTTTTCATATGACTCTTCTTTTATGATGATTGTCGGAGTTTTGGGACTCAATGTAAATTTTTTCAACTCATGAATCTTTTCTACATCCATCTGTCTTATAAATCTACTTATCTCACCTGTGTTCATAGCATCAGGCTCTGTGTTGTAGCTTAGCCATATATTTTTAGCTCTTTTTATAATTCTATAAAAATGATATGCAAATACAGCATCTTTTTCTTTATATGTCTGTAGTCCATGTGTTTTTTTAATTTCAAATGGTATAAAGCTGTTCATTGAATTACCCGCCGGTAATATTCCTTCATTTAATGAAGTTATTATTACATTCTCATAATCTAAAAGCCTAGTTTCTAGCATTCCCATTATTTGGAGGCCTTTTATTGGTTTTCCGTTAAAAGGGATTGTATTCATTTCTACAATTTCTTTATACATGGCCTTTAAAGACCTTATACTTTTAATGGATTTGTATTGATCTTTAAACAACGATATTTGATTAAATATTTTATATGAACTATGTAATAATTCAATATTCATATCGTCACTTAACGGATTCTTTGAATAATAATTCTTAAGGATTTCGATTAAATTTAAACAGGATAAAATACCATGTTCTGCATTGATCCATTTTGAAAATATTATATCATATAATTCACAATTCTTTACATCTAATCCTATTAAATCATCTTTTGAAATATAAACCATATTCTCTCTTTTCATCAGCATGCAGATATCAATATCTTTATTCATTACTGGCTTTATTAGCTCATGAGATAAGATTGAGAAAACATTTTTATAGTAGTATGTTTTTTGTTTTTTTGAATGAATTTGTAATAGAAGACTAAAAAGAGATGAAGAGGAAGAATATTTATAAGGGAATCCCATTGTTACATTTACATCTGCTACATTCTTTGGTAAAGAATTAATCATAGGAATTAATAATTTTTCATCAGATAAAATAACGGCCGTATTGTTTAACTGACTATTATTCATTTTACTTATAATTTCTCCAACATATTTTACTTGACCAATATTTTTTGGAGTTCCGATTACAGAAATACTTTTTTTGTTAGAGTATTCTCTTGAAATAATATGTGCTTTATTATTTTTATGATAGGTCCAATTTTTTAAATAAGAATCAATAAAAAAGTTGGCGTTATTGTATCCTGACTTTATATGTTCATGATCAATATCCCAGTATATTTCTCCTAATCTATTTTCCAGTATTTCTTGAATAACCTCACATTCTGACTTACTAAGCGCATTAAATCCAATAAAAATATGTTTTTTGTATTTCTGATTTTCCACATAATGTTGAATTTCTTGACAGGCAATTTTATAAATTAATCCCTGATACCCCTTCCTTTTTTTTAATAATATATCTTTGATCCCTTTGTGATAAATTTTAATTTTCTTCCAAAATGATTTATAGTTTTTAATCAGTTCGGTTTCCTCTTCATAATTTGACCAGTGATTTAAGTCTTTGAGGGCCTCTAAATAATCAAACAATGATTTTGTATCACATAATTCCCTATCGATTTCATTAAAATCCTTTATTAATGTTTTACCCCAGCTTATAAATTCTTCAAAAGACTCCTTGTTATCTATATTTGTGGTTTCTTCGTAAACTTTATAGAAATCAAATAACAGTTCAACTTCAGAGACTTTTTCAATCCCTGAAATCAATGACATGAATTCGTCAATATCATAAATGAGGGGAGAAAAAATAGTTTTATTAGAAGCTTTGCTGATTTCTCTTTTTAGAAATAATCCTGACCTTTTATTCGGAAGTATAAATATATAATCAGAAATTGGATATTTTTTTCTGATGAGATCTTGAATTACATTTTCTATAAAGCCATGCACACACTAAAAATAAAAAACGCCTCGCATATAGCGAAGCGTTTTTTAAATATACTTTAAAGAATTAAAAACCTATTTTACAAATAAGATTTCTACTCTTCTATTATTAGATCTTCCAGCGTCATTAACATTTGTATCAATTGGATTGTTTTCGCCAAATCCAACTCCATTTAATCTATCAGAAGAAACTTCTTTTGAAGACAAATAGTCTACTACAGCATTTGCTCTTCTTTCAGAAAGCTGCTGATTAAATTCCTTTGTGCCTACGCTGTCGGTGTGACCTTCAATGCTAAAGCTAGCATCAGGATATTTTAATATTATAGAGACGATTGAGTCAAGTACTGGTGGAGTTCCATCAGTAAAAGTTGCAGATCCAAAAGCAAATTGAATTCCTCTTGAAAGCTCTGTGATCATTTTCATCTCATCTTCAGATGGACCTTCAGGGCAACCATTATTAGCAACAGTTCCAGGAACCTCAGGACATTCGTCATCTTTATCAACTACTGTATCTCCATCTGTGTCAGGCCATGGGCAACCTCTATTTCCCCTTGGTCCCGCAACAGTTGGACAAGCATCTTTTGAATCTTCAATTCCGTCACCGTCTGAATCAGGACATCCTCCCATCTCAGCTAATCCAGCAACATTAGGACACCTATCTTTATTATCAGAAATACCATCTCCATCAGTATCAGGACATCCGTTGTATTCAGCAAGACCAGCTTCCATTGGACAATCATCTTCGCTGTCTTGGATTCCATCGCTATCAGTGTCAGGACAACCGTCGAATTCTTCTAATCCAGGAACTTCTGGGCAATTATCATGCTCATCATAGATACCATCACCATCAGTGTCTGTTCCGCCAAATTTTACAGAAAACATAGCTGAATATCTCATCTTACCACCTTCATCGATAAGTGTAGCACCACCCACATTGTCATAATTGTGTTTAGCTTCAGCCATAAATGTTAATCCAAAAACATCATTAAACCAGTAATTTACTCCGGCAGACATATTTCCCGTTAATCCATCTTGGTAGTCACCAAACCAGGTCCAACCTGGCCCAATCCCGATAAAAGGTTCTAGTTTACCTATTGTGAATAAACCAGATAAATCATATTTAAGCATGGCATCAACTGTAAAATAATCATTAGTAGTTCCTTCTAATGCAAGTCCATTCGCGTAGTTACTTATGTTATTGAATGAAGCGCCGATACCCAATGAAACATTGTCGCCAACGTATTTTGATAGTGAGAACATAGAAATTGGGGACTTAGCAAGATTCCAGTTTTGATCTACATCAAAGAAATCGGGAATTGTAGTGCTTCCGTCAACTTCTAGATCAACGGCATTAGTACCAAAGCTAAATTGCCATTGATTGTTCTTGTCTTGTGCATTAACGTTTGTTAATCCAAAAATTAACATAACTGTTAAAAAAAAGAGTGTAAATTTTTTTCATAATTTTAAAATTACTTAATAATATTTTTGCAAAAATATGCAATTAAAAGCTAAAACTACTCAATTTATATGAGAATTTAATGAAATAAAGCCCTAATTTTTATTCCGAATCTTGGTCAAATTTGAAAGTCAACATAACGGACCATCTCATAGTTCCACCTTCATCCAATAAAATCGAATCTGAAAAATTCTGTTTATATTCAGACATAAATGTCAATCCAAAGGCCTCATTTAACCATATATCTAACCCAATAGATCCATTTCCTGTCATGTAAGACTCTTCACTAAAAATTGTCCATCCTGGTCCAACACCAACAAAAGGATGAAAATCCATATCCAATAACCTTAATGAGATAAGTTCAGAAAGATCATACTTTACCATTGCATCAACTGAAAAATAATCGTTTGTTACACCTTGTAACTCAAAATTGCTAGCATAATTACTAATACTGTTAAATGAAGCACTAACTCCAACAGAAAGATTATTGCCAACATATTTAGAAACCATAAACATGGAAACAGGTGATTTTGAAAGATTCCAGTTTTGTTTTACATCAAAAAACTCTGTAAATGATGTGTTTGAATCAGCCTGAACGTCAACTGCATTGGATCCAAAGCTAAATTGCCATTTGTAATTTTCATCTTGAGAGTTGATATTGAGAACAAATAAAAGAGACAAAATAAAGATAGATAGTTTTATAATTTTTTTCATAGCATAAATATTTAAAATTAAATATAAGCAAGAAATCTTTTCCTCAAAGAATTTTTAAAGGACATTAGGTTATCTGATATTATGAGTAAAATTTAAAAAACATTCAATTTTAATATCTTCTGAAACGTAAATAATAATTTTTTTTACTGTGTTTAAGCCTATTTTATGAAGTTTAGTCTCATAGTCTTTTAACTGATTTAAATATTTTGATTTTTTTGCTCCGGTCTTATAATCAATGAGAACTATGTCTTTTTCGTTAAGAAATACCATCCGATCTGGTATAAAACTTTTGCCATTCTTTTCGATTATTTCTTTTTCGTTAAAACTTTTGTATTTAGGATTATAAAATTCTTTCAGGTCCTTATTTTCGACGATTTTATAAATTATTTCTTTTAGTTTTTCTTTTTTATTAGTCGAAATTTCACCTAACTCATAATATTTGTTAAGCACTAGATTTACATTTTTAACGGAGTATATTTCAGACATGATAAGATGAAAAACATTTCCCTTTTCTTGTGCATTGTCATATTCTTGAATCCACGATTTCACGTGCTTGTTACTGGTTATAATATTTCTTTTAAGCCTTGAGTTATATACGAATTTTTCTTGCTGAATATTTTTTACTTGATTATTAAAAGTTGATAAAATACTTTTATCTCCAATTTCAAATATCTTTTTTGATGAATCCCAAATACCTATTTCTTTCAGAAAGCCAATAAACATTCCTGAAAATAAATTTAATTTCTCATTTCCTTTTTTGTCAAGATCTTTTTCCGACAAAATATAAAGTTCATTTTTAGCCCTTGTTAAAACTACATAAAGTAGATTTATATTGTCAATTTCTAGTTTTTTCTTGTAAGTATTATAAAGCTTTTCATCAATAACTTCTAGGTCCTTATTTATGTTGATCAATGGAGATTTAATTTCAAATCCAATCTTATTTTTAAAATCAATCCATGCTTTTGGATTAAGATCATTGTGAATGTTAATATTGGCATAAGGATAAATAACGATTGGAAATTCTAATCCTTTAGATTTATGTATAGTAATTATTTCTACAGCATTAATTTCACTTGGACTGATTATGTTTAGTTTATCTCTTTTTTCTTTATAATGATCCAAAAACTCTATAAAGCTTGTTTGATTTTTATTTGAATATTCATTCGCAAAATCCAGTAGAAATTGAAGATACGAATTACCACTTTCAGCTAATCTAAAGCAATCAATTATGTATTCAATTGCTTCATAGATTGATTTAGTTTTTAATATAGATAGCTCTAAGGAAAAATCATTAATAACCAGTTCTTTTTTAATGCTATCAAAACCCCCATTTAAAATTTCGATAAAGAAATCTTCTTTTGCTCTTTTAATTAAGTTTAATTCAAAAAGAGATTTACATAGTCTCATTTTTGAGGAATTGGATTCACTAACTGAATATTCAAGAAGATTTATAATCAGGTTCACCGATGGACTAGAAGATAAATTTAAAACCTCTGAAGAGATTATTGGGATTTTATTTTCTGATAAATAGTTTCCAATTTCTATTCCTTCTTTCTTCTTTCTGACAATTATACAGATATCACGAAAAGAATAATTTCTCTTAACTGCGTCATTAATGTTTTGTAAGACTTTTTCTTTGTAATATTCGTTTAATGTTGTTGTTAGGTCACCATCATAAAAATCGATAGTTACTTTACCAGCGGATTCTTTAAAATATTTTTGAACAGGAAAATCAAATATTTTGTTAAGCTCACTGTTTTTTGAATACCTATTTTTTATATAACTAAACAGTTTATTATTAAAATTTACTATCTCTTTTGAACTTCTATAATTTATATCTAGTTCGACGTTTATTTTATCACAATAAAATGGAGATTTATTTTTTATTAATCTAATGAATTCGTCAACATCTCCTCCTCTCCAGCTGTATATTGCTTGTTTTGGATCTCCAGCAATTGTTAATGAAGAGTTTTCAGAGGATAAAGAATTTTCTATTAATGGCTTAAGATTTTCCCATTGCATTTTTGATGTGTCTTGAAATTCATCGATAAAAAAGTGACTATATTTTACACCTAATTTTTCATAGATAAAAGGTGCCGGTTGATTTTTGATTTCATCATTGATAATTTTATTGAATTCTGAAATCACAATAAAATTATCATCAACTTTCATTTCTTCAAGCTCTTTTTTTATCAAACTTAAAATTGAAAGAGGTGAAAGATTACTAAGAATATTTCCAAATAATTTTAAATCGTAAATATTTTTTTTGCAATCTTTATAAATCTGAAAAAGCTTGTTTCTAATTTTATTAATTCTTAGAATATCTTGTTCGCTTGCTTTTGAAGAATGAAGAGTTCCACCATTTAGATTTTCTTCAAGTTGATTTGTATACAACCTTTCATAATTTTCAGCACTAATTTTTTTAAAGTGATTTGGAAGAGTTTTTCTAATAAAACAATCTTCATTAAGATTATTTTTTTTGATTAGTACTAAAGCTTTTTCTGCCAGTTTAGTGGTTTCTTTTTTTAAATTTTTTATTGATGATTTTAATATTTTTTTTGAATTTTTGAAATCATCTGAATTAAGTCCTCTAATCAATTCTAGTTGATTGTAGTTGTTTTCACTTAGTAAGAATTTGGAAATATTTTGTAGGTCTTTAGTTATATCCCAGCTTTTATCATCATCTGTTTTTTCAAAAGAGAAATCAATTATTTCTGAGAAATAAGAATTGTCAATTTCAATTTTTGAAATTAGCTTATCAACAGCCTTTTCAAGTATTTCATTTTGATCGATTTCAACTTCATATTTACTGTCAATCCCCAGCTCATATGTGAATCCTCTTACAATTTTTTGAGTGAGTTTGTCAATTGTAGAAATTTCAAATGATGCGTAATTTTTAAGTAAATTTTTTAAAATTTTAGATGATTTTATAAAAATTTCGTTTTTGCTTAGTCCTGTATCTTTTTTTATTATTTCTGTAACGGCGGGGTCAATTGAAATACAATTAGTATAATTAACTAAGAGGTTAATAATTCTGTGTTTCATTTCATTTACAGCTTTATTTGTAAATGTAACAGCCAAAATATTTTTGTAAAGTGAAATGTCATCGCATTTAAGTAAAAGAACAATGTAATCTTTCACCAAGTTGAAAGTTTTACCTGTCCCTGCAGACGCGTTATAAATTTTAAAATAATTTAATTGACTCATGCTTGTTACAAGTTAATAATAGTAGTTGATTATTAGATACTTTAATTGTAAATTTGATAAATTAAATTTAATTAAAATGAGCTTTACTTTACCACAATTAGATTACGCTTATGATGCACTGGAGCCTCATATAGATTCAAGAACCATGGAAATTCACCATTCAAAGCATCATCAGGGATATACAAATAAACTTAATGCGGCTATTGAAGGGACCAATCAAGAATCAAAAAAATATTCATCAAATACTTACAGATTTAGATATGAATAATATGGCTTTGAGAAATAATGCTGGAGGCTATTTTAATCATAAGCTATTTTGGGAGATTATGAATCCTAATAACAAAACCGAAATGTCTAATGACTTGAGCTCAGCAATTGATAACTCGTTTGGTAGTTTTGATAATTTTTGCGCTTCCTTTTCAAATGCTGCAGCCACAAGATTTGGTTCCGGTTGGGCATGGCTATGTGTAAAAGACGGAAAATTAGAAATATGTTCCACATCTAATCAGGACAATCCATTAATGCCGTCAATTGGTTGCGGTGGAACTCCAATTTTAGGAATCGATGTTTGGGAGCATGCTTATTATTTAAATTATCAGAACAGAAGACCTGATTATGTTAGTGCATTTTTTAATGTGATAAATTGGGGTGTAGTTTCAGAAAAATTTATTCAAGCTAGTTAATAGGCTCTTTTTTTATTTCCTTCAAAAAAATTAACAAATGCTGTATTTACCACCCTATTACCGCCAGGTGTTGGATAATCACCTGTGAAATACCAATCTCCTTTTGAAGAGGGGCATGCTTTGTGTAAATTTTCAATAGACTGAAAAATAATTTTCACATCTCGGTTTTCAATGTGTGAACTTAACAGTTCGGTGATTTTATTTGAAATTTCCTGAGCTGAAAATTGATTATAAATTTCTTTAACATGATTCACCATTTCATCATCATTTAGGTCAAGTTCCTTTTTACACTTTTTATAAACCTTGTTAATAATAGATTTCAACCCCTTTTCTTTTAAAAGACTAAGTGCTGCATTGAATGCAATAAGACTTTCTAGGTTGGCCATATCAATACCATAACAATCCGGGTATCTTATTTGTGGAGCAGAAGAAACAATGATAATTTTTTTAGGATTTAGCCTATCTAACATTTTTAATATACTTTTTTTCAAGGTAGTTCCTCTAACAATACTGTCGTCAATAATTACGATAGTATCAGTTAACTTAACAACTCCATAAGTGATATCATATACATGCTCTACTAAATCATCTCTACTATCATCTTCAGTTATAAATGTTCTAAGCTTAACATCTTTAACCGCAATTTTTTCAATCCTAGGTCTAACAGAAAGAATATTTGTTATTTTATCCTCGGAGAGATTTTTTTTACTGATTATTTCATTGGTTTTTTTTGAATTTAAAAATTCTTCAACGCTTTCAATCATCCCGAAAAAAGAGGTTTCAGCAGTATTTGGAATGTATGAAAAGACAGTATTTTTGATATCAAAATTTATTTCTTTTAGAATCGCTGGCATGATAAACTTTCCTAAATTTTTTCTTTCCTGATAAATATCTGAATCATTTCCTCTTGAAAAATATATCCTCTCAAAAGAGCATGATTTATTTTCTTTTTGTTTGATTACAGATTTAATTTTAACAGCTCCATTGCTTTTTACAACAATAGCGTTTCCTGGGGTCAATTCTTTTATTTCATCAATATTTAAATTAAATGCGGTTTGAATTGCAGGTCTCTCTGATGCAACCACAACTACTTCATCATTTTTAAAGTAAAAGGCGGGTCTTATCCCGCTGGGATCTCTCATCACAAATGAATCGCCGTGGCCTAATAAACCTCCAATTACGTACCCCCCGTCCCATCTTTTTGAAGCTTTTTTAAGAATTTTAAATATGTCTAATTTTTCTGAAATGATTGAAGAGCATTCTTGTTTAGATAAACCTTCTTTTTTTAATTCTTTATACATTTTTCTCACGGCATCATCTAAAAAATGTCCAATTTTTTCCATTATAATTACCGTATCTGTATATTCCTTTGGGTGTTGACCTAATTCAATCAGACTATTAAATAATTCTTTTGAATTTGTCATATTAAAATTTCCGGCAAGAATCAAGTTTCTGTGTTTCCAGTTATTTTGTCTTAAAAAGGGATGAACGTTTTCAACACTATTACCTCCGAATGTTCCGTACCTAACATGACCAAGTAGCGACTCAGCCAAATAAGGAACATTATTTTTTAGTTTACTAATATTATTAGTAAGGGTGGGAGCTAATTTGAGTTCTTTATTTATCCTTTCATTTATTTTGCTAAATACATCCTGGATAGGTTGCTTTTCAATGGAGCGAATTCTACTGATAAATCTTTTTCCTGGTTCTACGTCAAGTTTAATACTTGCAAACCCAGCTCCATCTTGACCTCTGTTATGCTGTTTTTCCATTAGCAGATACATTTTATTTATTCCATAAAATGCACTACCATATTTTTTCTTATAAAATTCTAGCGGCTTAAGTAATCTAATGTGTCCTATACCACATTCGTGTTTTATAGCATCACTCATTGTCTAATTGGTAAGCATACAAAAAAACAAAATAAAAATTTAAAAGTATACATTTAGAGGTTATGTTTTTTAATATAATTTATTCTTTCGTCAATTTCATTTTTTTTCAAATCAAGCATGTTTTCAACTCCGAATTTTTCAACTGAAAATGAAGCTATTGCATTTGCATAAATTAGCGCATTTGAAATTGAATTGAAATCATAATTTTTTGATTTTGCCAAATAACCAGCAAAGCTTCCTGCAAAAGAATCACCTGCACCAGTGGGATCAATAACATTATCTACCGGATAACTCTTGCAAGCGAATTTATTTGAAGATGAATAAACACTTGCTCCATACTCACCTCTTTTCATGATGATATATTTTGGGCCCATAGCGAGAATAGCTTTTACTCCCTCTTCTAAATTGTTACATCCTGAAAGCTGTATAACTTCCTCGTCATTAATACATATTAAATCTACTTTTTTTATAACTTCCAACAAGGTATCTAAGCTGTTATCCATCCAAAAGTTCATTGTATCAAGCATTATAAATTTAGGTTTTTTTTGAAATTGGCTCACAACACTCAATTGAACTTTTGGATCAAGATTTCCAAGAACTAAAATATCAGGATTTGCAAAGTTTTTGGGAATTTTAGGATCAAATTTAGCTAGTACATTTACCTGTGTATCTAAAGTATCTCTTGATTTCATATTTGCATGGTATTTTCCTTCCCAGAAAAAAGTTTTACCATTCTTGTCAATTTGGACTTGAGAAACATCAATCCCTCTATCTTGAAAAATATCAATATATTTTTTTGGGAAATCACTTCCAACGATTGAAATGATTGCACATTCAATATTTTTTGTTTTTGCAGCTAAACTAGCAAAGGGTGCAGAGCCCCCCAATACCCTTTCTACTTTTCCAAATGGAGTTTCAATGGTATCAAAGGCCAATGTACCTACAACTATTATTTTACTCATATTTAATATTTTTTGGTTATTTATTTTCTTCCAAAGTCAGCAGGAATTTCCCCCCACAACTTAGTTTCCCATTTTTTTATTTTAACAGAAAAATTATTTTTTTTGATCCATAAAATGGCTCTTTCAATTAAAATAAAAACATCTTTGTTTTCTTCATTTCTTTTTAACTTTGTTTGACACTTTTTTTTATTTACCCAGCTGATTGCTGTTATAGAATCAGAATATATAATTTTCTTTTTCTTTTGATTTTCCATCATTGCAATGCCGTGAACCAAAGCTAAAAATTCTCCTATATTATTTGTTGCATTCTTGAACGGCCCCATTTTAAATAAAACTTCTTTAGTTTTAGTGTCTACTCCTTGGTATTCCATTAATCCAGGATTACCACTTGATGCTGCATCAACTGATATTGAGTTTAGGTCTGGACCATTATCCAGATTTTTTATATTTTTTGACTTTTTATAATCTTCATAGCCATTAGAAAAAGCGTTTTTTGCTTCCTCTAAATTTTTAAAGCTCTTATACAAAGCTCGTTTCACATTTTTAATTTCATTTTGACATTCAGTCCATGAAAAATATATTCCTGGATTTTTCCCCTTCCAAACCACATAAAATTTTTTGTTATCCATTGTTTAAAACATTGATTAAATCTTCTATAATTTTAGGAAAAAAACTTCATTTCAAGGTCATGTATATTTTTTGCAAGTTCTTCAGAACTACAAGGGTATTGAATAGTAAATTTCTTTTGAAAAATAATCCTACCTTCGTCATAATTTTTATTTACATAATGAATAGTTATTCCACTTTCCTTTTCTGAATTTTCAATAATCTTATTGTGTACATTCATTCCATACATTCCTTTTCCTCCATATGCTGGGAGTAAAGAAGGGTGAATATTTATAATTTTATCGTGAAACTTTTCTATTATATTTTCTGAAATTTTTGATAAAAATCCTGCCAATATTATTAACGAGGGATTAAATTTTTCGATTTCAATCAATGCACTGTTACTATTAAATTGATCTTTGTTTAAAATTAAAAAAGGAATATTTAATTTTTTTGATTTTTCTATGACACCTGCCTTATTATTATTTGTTATTATGCACCATTCAATTTCATAAAATTTATCTCTAAAATAATTGATAATGTTTTCTGCATTTGATCCGTTACCAGAAGCAAGAATCAAGATCTTAACTTTTTTTGGTGAATTTATGTTCACAAATTTTTTTTTGAATGGGTTAAATTAAAATAAAGTTTTTTATTTTTGCACTCTAACTAAATATAAATAAAAAATTAAAGTTATGTCAGATATCGCATCAAAAGTAAAAGCAATTATCGTAGATAAACTGGGAGTAGATGAAACTGAAGTTGTTAATGAAGCAAGTTTCACGAATGACCTAGGAGCAGATTCACTTGACACAGTGGAATTAATTATGGAGTTTGAAAAAGAATTTGATATTCAGATCCCTGATGATCAAGCTGAAAATATTGCAACCGTTGGTCAAGCGATTTCTTATATAGAAAACTCATAATTTTTTTCATATGGCTTTGAAACGAGTAGTTGTTACTGGTCTTGGAGCTCTTACACCAATCGGGAACAATCTTAATGATTTTTGGACCGGTCTTATTGAAGGTAGGAGTGGTTCAGCTCCCATTACTTATTTTGACACAGAAAAATTCAAAACAAAATTTGCCTGCGAACTAAAAAACTTTGATGTTTCATTACACTTGGACAGGAAGCAGCAAAGAAAAATGGATAGATTTACCCAGTATGGTATGGTATCTACTGAAGAGGCAATTAATCATTCTGGGCTGGATTTGGAAAATGTTGACAAACTAAGAGTTGGAGTTATATGGGGGTCTGGAATTGGTGGAATTGAGACATTTCAAAATCAGATGCTAGATCATGCTTCAGGTGACGGTACACCAAGGTTTAATCCCTTTTTTATTCCTAAAATGATTGCTGACATTACACCTGGATACATTTCTATGAATTATGGTTTCATGGGGCCCAATTACACAACAGTCTCTGCATGTGCGTCATCTGCCAACGCAATGGTTGATGCATTAAACTATATTAGACTTGGCTATTGTGATATTATCGTAACTGGAGGAAGCGAAGCAGGGGTAAATATTGCCGGAATGGCAGGATTTAATGCAATGCATGCACTTTCCACAAGAAATGACGCCCCTGAATCTGCGTCAAGACCCTTTGACTCAACAAGAGATGGTTTTGTTTTGGGAGAGGGAGCAGGAACGTTAATCCTTGAAGAATATGAGCATGCAAAAGCAAGAGGTGCTAAAATTTATGCAGAATTTCTTGGTGGAGGTTTATCCTCTGATGCACATCATATAACTGCACCACATCCGGAGGGCAACGGTGTGAAAGCGGTGATCAAAAATTGTTTAAGGGATTCTAATATAAAATTAGAAGATGTAGATCTAATTAATACCCATGGTACTTCTACCCCTTTGGGTGATGTAGCCGAATTAAAGGCTATTGATCATATTTTTGGCAACCATGCACCAAATATTAATATTAATTCAACCAAGTCTATGACTGGTCATTTACTTGGAGCAGCTGGAGCAGTTGAAGCAATTTCTGTTATTTTGTCTTTAAAAAATGGAATTGTTCCTCCAACTATTAATCATAAAAATATAGATGAAAACATTAATCCTAAATTAAACCTAACTCTCAATAAGCCTCAAAAAAAGAGACTCTAAAATTGGAATGAGTAATACATTTGGGTTTGGTGGTCATAACGCCTGCGTATTATTTAAAAAGTGGGATTAATATGGTTTTTAATTTTAATGAGCTATTCAATTCAAATAAAGACCCCTTTTATAAACCAATAAAAAATCTTCTTCAATTTCAACCAAAATCATTAAAGTATTACAAACGTGCTTTTACCCACAGATCTCTAAATAAAAAAGATTTAAATGGGATAGCTGTGAATTATGAACGATTAGAATTTTTAGGAGACTCAATTTTAAGCTCAATTATTTCGTCATATTTATTTAAAAATATTCCTACAGGTTCTGAGGGCTATTTAACCCAAATGAGATCTAAAATTGTTAGTAGAAGTCATTTAAATGAATTGGGTTTAGAACTTAACTTGTTAAAATTCGTTGCGTCAAATATTTCAGAAGAAAACTATGGTGATAATATACATGGTAATTTATTTGAAGCATTAATAGGGGCAATTTTTTTAGATCGTGGTTACCCTTACTGTAAGAAATTTATTTTTCAGAAAGTAATTAATCCACATGTTGATTTAGAAAAGTTAAAAAAACAAAGTAATTAGCTACAAGAGTCTTTTTATAGAGTGGTGCCAAAAAAAACAAAAAGATTTATAACTACGAAACTTTTGAAGATAGTGGTAATGACCCTATTAAACACTTTTCTGTTAAACTTTCCATTGATGGTAAAATTATTTCAAAAGCGAGAGATACTTCAAAGAAAAAAGCCGAAGAAAAAAAGCTTCCAAAAGAGCCTTTTTTATGTTTCAAGAAGATATTTTAAAACATCAAAATCAAAATCCCTAGAATAAGCGTATCTTTACAGAGAAACTTTTCATTTTGAACAACTATAAATTAAGTTTAAATCAATTTTCTGATAATTATCATCTAATTGCAATTCACTCAAACCTAGAAGAGTATAGGCTAGCATTCTTTTTAAATGAAAAATTAAATATCAATTTAAAAAGAAAAAATAATGATATTACTTTAAATGAAACAAAGGCAAATTATTCAGCCTATGAGTATTTGGAAGAAGCAATGTATTTAAAGTGGATTTTTTTTTCTAATAAATCATTAGTTTCAGAAACAACAATAAATGAAGCATCAAATTTATTTAATCAAGAAAGTTTTGTTCAAAATGAAATCTGTCTTATAAATCAACCTAAAGGAGTTGATTATTTTTTGATTATAGAAAATGTGAAAAATAAGACATATGTTGAAAAAGTATTAAAAAAAATTTCAGAAATTAGAGGAGTAATTACTTCTTTTATTTCAGAAAAAAAATTAGAAAATAAAGAAAACTTGATTTTTTCATGAGTAAAATAAAATTTAAAAAAACAAAAATTGTTGCAACTCTAGGGCCAGGTTGTAATAACAAGACAACTCTATCAAAATTGATTAGAGCGGGAGTAAATGTATTCAGAATTAACTTTTCCCATGCCACTTATGATGAAGTAGATCAAAATATAGAATTGATAAGAAACCTTAATAAAGAGCTTGGTTCAAATGTTGCAATACTTGCAGATCTTCAGGGTCCAAAAATAAGAGTTGGAAAAATGGAAGAAGGTGTTATTTTTAAAAAAAGGAGACCTTTTCACTCTTAATAGTTCAAAAGATTTTGTTGGAAATAAAGAAAGCGCATCTCTTTCTTATAAAGATTTTGCTAAAGATGTAAAGAAGGGCGATAAAGTCTTAATTGATGATGGAAAATTAATGTTTGAAGTTATTTCAACAAACAAAAAAGATGAGGTTAAATTAAAAAATATACAAGGAGGCGTTCTATCATCAAAAAAGGGTGTTAACCTTCCAAACACAAAAATTTCCACACCTTCTTTAACCAAAAAAAGATAAAAAAGATTTGCTTTATGCTATTGAAAAGGAGTTAGATTGGATTGCTCTATCATTTGTCAGAGATGCTAAGGATATGATAAATCTAAGAAATATAATCGAAAAAGGATCGAATGAGAAAATACCCATAATAGCTAAGATCGAAAAAACCTGAAGCAATAAAAAAATATCGAAGAAATAATTCAAAATTCCGATGGAATAATGGTAGCTAGAGGAGACTTAGGAATTGAAATACCGTCTGAGGAAGTACCTTTAATTCAAAAGAGAATTGTTTACTTAGCCAAAAAGCATAGAATTCCTGTGATCATTGCTACCCAGATGATGGAAAGCATGATTGATAGTCTTAAGCCTAGTAGAGCCGAAGTAAATGATGTTGCAAATTCTATAATGGACGGAGCTGATGCTGTTATGCTTTCTGCAGAAACATCTGTCGGTCAATATCCGGTAGAAGTAGTATCCCAAATCGCAAAAATTATTTCGTCTGTGGAATATTCGGATATGATTTCAGTACCAGAATCTCCACCTAAAATTAAAACAAATAGATACACCACAAAATTTATTTGTTATCACGCTGCGCAAATTGCTAACGAAACAAATATTTCTGCAATTACCACATTAACTCAAAGCGGTTACACTGCTTTTCAAGTTTCCTCATGGAGACCCCACTCAAATATTCTCGTATTTACATCAAATAAAAGAATATTATGCAGATTAAATTTACTCTGGGGGGTAAAGGCTTTTTACTACAACAGAAATGTCTCAACGGATAAAACAATTGAAGAAATTAATGAAATTGTAAATAAAAAAGGGTTTGCAAAAAAAGGAGATAGGGTTATTAATCTTGCTGCAATGCCTGTAAAGGAAAGTGGTATGGTAAATACACTTAAAATTTCAGAAATAAAGTAATCTAATTTTTATAAAGCAAAATCTGTTTTTGCCCATCTTTATTTACATAAGCCCTATACATTCCTGGGGTATTAAAATCCATAACAATATTTGAATTTTTGTCAATTCCTATCATTCCTCCATCACCACCAATCCCTCCGATCTTTTGATGAATCACCTTGGATATAGCTTTTTCTAAATCATAATTATGATTTTCGAGTAAGGACGAAACTTGATAAGCAGCAACAGTTCTTATAAAATATTCACCAGAGCCAGTAGATGAAATTCCACAGGTATTGTTATTAGCATAAGTTCCAGCTCCAATTATCGATGAATCCCCAATTCTACCCCATTTCTTATTTGACATTCCACCAGTCGAAGTTCCTGCAACAATATTACCATCAATATCAATTGCTACGCAGCCAACAGTTCCATATTTGTCTTCATCTTTTTTATTTAAGAGTTGATTATGTCTAAATTCTGTATGAAAATATTCATTCTCGACAATTTCTAAAGCTCTTGCTTTTGCAAAGTTCTCAGCTCCTTTTCCAGAAAGAAAAAACGTGATCAGAATGATTCATCACATCTGCCGCAAGTGTAATAGGATTTTTAACATTCGACGTTCCAGATGAGGCGCCAGCATTAAGATCATTGCCTCTCATAATGGATGCGTCATTTTCAACTCTTCCTTCACTATTAAAAACACTTCCTTTACCTGCGTTAAATAACGGAGAGTCCTCTAATATTTTAATTGTTTCAATGACAGTTACCTCACTAGACTCACCCTTCTTTAGTAATTCCCATCCCTTTGAAATAGCTTCGTGAAGTTTATTAATTATTGAGTCTTCTTTTGACTTAGAAATATTCTCCTTTAAAATAATTCCAGCTCCTCCATGTATAACAATTGCAATCTTATTTTCATCATTATTATTGCAGCTAAAAAGTAGAATAATTAGAAGACACAAATATTTTTTCATAACCTTTAAATATAAAGAAATCCTTATCTTCGTCAAGTTAAATAATTTATCATGAATATTGAAAACTCACTAAAAAAATTAGGCTTATCCAGCCACAATATTGGAACTTCAACAGGCAGTAATTATTTCAGTAACGGAGATTCAATTAGTAGCTATTCGCCGGTAGATGGAAAAGAAATCGGAACGGTTTCAACAACAACACATGAAGACTATAATAAGGTTATAGAAAGTGCCCAATCTGCTTTTAAGTATTGGAGAACTTTACCTGCACCTCAAAGGGGCGAAATTGTAAGACAATTTGGAAATAAGCTTAGAGAATTAAAAGATCCACTTGGGGTTTTAGTTTCCTATGAAATGGGAAAGAGTTTCCAAGAAGGATTAGGTGAGGTTCAAGAAATGATTGATATATGTGATTTTGCTGTTGGTTTATCTAGACAATTACATGGTTTAACAATGCATAGTGAAAGACCTGGCCATAGAATGTATGAGCAATATCATCCACTTGGAATTGTTGGAATCATTTCGGCATTTAATTTCCCAGTAGCTGTATGGTCTTGGAATACTGCACTTGCTTGGATATGTGGTGATGTTTGTGTTTGGAAGCCAAGCGAAAAAACTCCACTATGCTCAGTTGCATGTCAAAAGATTATCGCAGATATATTAGAAGAAAATGATTTACCAGAAGGAATTTCCTGTTTAATAAATGGAGATTATAAAGTTGGAGAATACATGACTAAGGACAAGAGGATTCCTCTTATTTCTGCAACAGGCTCAACAAGAATGGGTAAAATTGTTGCAAGTGAAGTGGGCGCTAGATTAGGAAAATCATTATTAGAGCTTGGCGGGAATAATGCGATTATTGTTACCCCAGATGCAGATGTTAAAATGACAGTGATGGGTGCAGTTTTTGGTGCAGTTGGAACTGCAGGTCAAAGATGTACTTCAACAAGAAGATTAATTATACATGAAGACATTTACAATGAAGTTCGTAATGCAGTTGTAAATGCATACAAACAAATTAAAATTGGAAATCCCCTTGATCAATCAAATCATGTGGGACCTGTAATTGATAAATTAGCAGTTGATATGTACTCCAAAGCTTTGGAAAAAGTAGTTGATGAGGGTGGAAATATCATTGTTGAAGGCGGTATTTTAGAAGGCGAAGGATATGAAAGTGGATGTTATGTAAAACCTGCTATTGCTGAGGCAAAACCATATTTTCATATCGTTCAGGAAGAAACTTTTGCCCCAATTTTATACCTACTTAAATATTCTGGCCCAATAACAAATGCAATTGAAATTCAGAACAATGTTACACAAGGATTGTCCTCGGCTATTATGACAAATAATCTTAAGGAGGCTGAGAAATTCCTCTCAGCTGCCGGTTCAGATTGTGGAATAGCCAACGTTAATATAGGAACATCAGGGGCTGAAATTGGAGGTGCATTTGGAGGTGAAAAAGATACTGGTGGCGGTAGAGAATCAGGTTCTGATGCTTGGAAAATCTACATGAGAAGACAAACAAATACAATTAATTATACAGACGATCTTCCACTTGCACAGGGAATAAAATTTGATCTTTAATTCTTAGGAAGCTTAAATAAATCTTCTACTTTACATCCAAGTGTTTTAGCAATTTTTAACGCTAAGACAGTTGAGGGAACATAAATACCATTTTCAATCGCATTTATGCTTTTCCTTGAGACGTTCGCACTCTCTGAAAGATCTTGCTGAGTTAACCCTACAGATTTTCGAATTTCTTGAAGATTATTTAAAAGATTTTTATGATTCCTACCCAAAATTTATTTCTTTTCAAAGCTTTCAACCACATCGGTAATTTCATCAGGTTGATTTGGATATACATATCCTGCAATCATCTGACCCAAGCCTATAAACATTACAAGTAATCCAACTCCAAACAATACATCTAGACTAAGACCATATTCACCAAAAGTGGCAAGACCTATTCCTGTGAAAAGGGTAACTAAGCCAGATCGTCTCAAATCTTTATTTGATTTTTGACTCTTCTTATAAGATCTTAAAAGATCTTTTATTTCGTCAGGATCTTTTACATTTTTAGAAATTTCGATTAAAGCATCGTATTTGTATTTCTTTTGTTTTGATTCATAGAAGAAAACAATTAAAACGATAAATACAGGTATAAGTACTCCTATAATTGGGATTAATAGTGCCACTTCCCCCACATCAAATAGGTCAATCTGAAGAGGCGATATTGAATTCATAAATTTTAATACTTGATATTGAATAGCAAACATAACATTGTAATTTTTAATTAATGAAACGCAAACGTAATATTTTAATTAATGTTACGCAAAGGTTACATTATAAATTTTTGTTAAATGTTATTTCTTATCTATAATTGAGCTTGTTGCCTGCGCTTTAGGAAGCACTAAAATATCAGCAATATTAACATGGCTTGGTCTATTTATAACGAATTCTATAATATCAGCAATATCCTTTGCTTGTAGCGCCTTGTAACGTTGATAAACCTTTTCTGCCCTGTCACTATCTCCTTTGAAACGTACATTTGAAAAGTCAGTTTCTACAAGCCCTGGATTGATTTCAGAGACTTTTATTCTTGTTTTATTCAGATCAATTCTCATAGCTTTGGAAATAGCATTTACTGCATGTTTTGTCGCGCAGTAAATATTTCCCTTTTCATAAACTTCCCTACCCGCTAGAGAACCTATATTAATTATATGTCCACTATTTTGTCCAATCATTTTTGGTATAATAACACGAGAAACATAAAGTAAACCTTTCACATTACTATCAATCATATTATCCCAATCATCAAGTGAACCCTCTTGAATTGTATCTAGTCCATGTGCATTTCCAGCATTGTTTATAAGAATATCAATCGAGCTAAATTCCTTTGGAATATTTTCTAAAACTTTATTTACTTCCTTTTTGTCGGAAACATCAAATCGAAGAGTTAAGACATTTGTAATTTTAGAAATTTCATTTGAAATCTCGTCTAATTTATGCTGTCTTCTTCCACACAAAATCAACTGATTTTTTTCATTTGCAAACTTTTTAGCAGTTGCTAATCCAATTCCGCTTGTTGCTCCTGTAATTAGTATAGTTTTCAAGTCTTTAATTTTAAGTTGTTTAAAATGTTAATATTAGGTTAAAAATGCTCTTTTTTAACCTAATGTTAACAGAGATATATATTATGTTTTATCATTTTGCGTAACCAATTTTAAAGTTATAATAATTTTTAGTCATGGAAAACAAAGTTGATATAAAGAAAATTAATGAAAAAATAGAGAAGGAAAGCGCCTTCATCGATCTGTTGAGATCAGAGATGAATAAAGTCATCGTTGGTCAAAAGAACATGGTTGATAAACTTCTAATAGGTCTTCTAGGGAAAGGTCATATTTTACTTGAAGGGGTTCCCGGATTAGCGAAGACCCTTGCAATTAATACATTATCCAAAGCGATTAGTGGAAGTTTTAGTAGAATTCAATTTACCCCAGATCTTCTTCCTGCTGATGTAGTTGGAACTCAGCTTTACAATGTAAAACAATCAAAATTCTCTGTAAAGAAAGGACCTGTTTTTGCAAATTTTGTTCTTGCGGACGAAATAAATAGAGCACCGGCTAAAGTTCAATCAGCATTATTAGAAGCAATGCAAGAAAAGCAGGTAACTATTGGAGAAGAAACATTTAAGTTAGAAGAACCGTTTCTTGTAATGGCAACTCAAAACCCGATTGATCAGGAGGGAACGTATCCACTTCCAGAAGCTCAGGTTGATAGATTTATGTTAAAAACAGTGATAACTTATCCAGAGATGGATGATGAAAAGTTAATTATGAGAGCAAATCTGGAAAATACCGCTAGTAAAGTAAAGCCAGTTGTGACACTTAAAAAAATTATGACTGCGCAAAAAGTTGTAAGAGAAGTTTATATGGATGAAAAAATTGAATCATACATACTCGATATAATTTTTGCCTCTAGATTTCCTGAAAAATATAATTTATCAGAATTAAAACCATTAATATCTTTTGGTGCTTCACCAAGAGGTAGTATCAATTTAGCTTTGGCTGCAAAATGTTACGCATTTATCAACAGAAGAGGATTTGTTATTCCTGATGATGTAAGAGCAGTGGTATTTGATGTTTTACAACATAGAATAGGGATTTCTTATGAAGCAGAAGCAGAAAATATGTCTTCAGTTGATATTATCACAAAAATTATAAATGAAATAGCAGTTCCATAAACTTTTCACAATGGAAACAAAAGACCTTCTAAAAAAAGTCAGAAAAATTGAAATCAAAACCAAAAGATTGTCTGATCATATCTTTGGTGGTGAGTATCAATCTACATTCAAAGGCAGAGGTATGGCTTTTAGCGAGGTTAGACAATATCAATTTGGAGATGATGTTAGAGCTATTGACTGGAATGTAACAGCCAGATATAATGACACCTTTATAAAAGTATTCGAGGAGGAGAGAGAGTTAACAATGATGTTGATCATTGATATTTCTGGGTCTAATTTTTTTGGATCTAGCTCCCTTTTTAAAAATGAATATGTTACCGAATTAGCGGCAACTTTAGCATTTTCGGCTACTAAAAATAACGACAAAGTTGGTTTAATATTATTCTCCGATATTGTTGAATTATATATTCCTCCAAAAAAAGGAAAATCTCATGTTTTAAGAATAATCAGAGAATTATTAGAATTTAAATCGAAGAGTAAAAAGACAAATATTAATATTCCCTTAAAGTTTGTGTCAAATATTTTAAAAAACAGATCCATTGCATTTATAATTTCAGATTTCATTTCTAAGGATTATTCCAATTCATTAAAAATATTTTCTTCCAGACACGACGTAACTGGGATCAGAATATATGATAAAAGTGAAGAAATTATTCCAAACTTAGGAGTTATTGATATAGATGATAATGAGACGGGAAAACGTACGACAGTAAATACCAGCTCAAAAAATGTCAGAAAAAAGTATTCTGAATATTATAAATCTAAAAGAAGTGAATTTGTAGATTATTTTAAAAGGTCAGGTTCAGGTATTATTGAATGTAATACTCTGGATGATTATCAAAAAAAATTATTAAAATATTTCAAGAGTAGATGAAACTAATTCTTAATATTTTTATTTTCTGTATTGTTTTTTTACAAAGCATTATAATCAATTCACAAAGTGTTAACGCTTATGTTGAATCAGATTCAATATTAATTGGAAAAGAACTTAATTATACAATTGATGTCAATGCAGAAAAAGTGGAAAATATTATTTTTCCTGATTCAACTTCCTTTGTCCCTTTCGAATTAATTTCGGTAACAAAAGTTGATACAATTAAGCAAGATGACGGATTCCGATTCTCAAAGAAATATGGAATTACCTCGTTTGATGAAGGAGATTTTATTATTCCCAAAATAAAGATTCAAATCGGAGATAAATTATTTTCGACTGACTCTAAAAAAATCACAGTTAATTTAGTTGAAGTTGATACTACTAAGCAAGGCCTTTACGATATCAAACCATCCTTTGATAAATTTACTTCTTTTGAAATTCTAAAACTAAGTTTAAAGAACAACTACCCTGTTATTTTATTGGCGGTTTTCTTAGTTCTTATACTCTTTTATTTTAGATCTAAAGTAATTGAATTTTTCAACCCGTTATTAAATATTAAACCTGCTTTAAGACCAATCGAATTAATTAAAAAGAGACTAAGTGATTTAGAAAAAATTAATGTTGACACGGCCGCTGAGATTAAGTTTTTTTACTCTGAGTTAACATTTACACTAAGGAGTTTCTTTGAAAAAGAAGTATATGATAAGGCTTTGGAAAGCACCACTATCGAGTTGATTTTAAAATTAAATAATCTTAGTGAAATAAAATCTTTTGCTATTACTAAGAACTCTATAAATAGAATTGAGGATATTTTTAAAAGAGCAGACTTGGTAAAATTTGCAAAATATTTACCAGAAAATAGTGTGATTAAAAATGATTTAAAGATAATCAATGAAGAGGTTAAACTTTTTTCAGTTTTACTTCCAGAACCTTCAGAGGAAGAAAAATTAAAAAACTTAAATTATCAAAAACAGGCCGAAAAAAAATTAAGAAATGAAAGATTAAAAATAGTTTCAATATTTACGGTATCCCTACTTATTATACTATTTATTTTCTCAGGATTTCTAAACGGATTTCAATATACTATTGACAAAATAACATTTAACGAAAATTTAAAATTACTCAATAAGATTTGGATAAAATCTGAGTATGGCTCCCCTGGAATATTTGCTGAAACTCCAGATGCTATGTTAAGAATAAATAGTGAGAATGAATTTTTGTATGATGTTTTTAAACTTGACTCTCAATTTTATTTTTCTAATTCAAATCAATCTATTGAATTTTTTATTTCCAATTATTCTTCAGATTCAAAGATTGAACCGGAAAATTTTCAATCAATCTTAGATTCAAATTTAGATGATCTAGAAAGCAGAGGTCTTCAAAATATGCTTTTAAAGTATGATGAATTTGAAACTAAAAATAAAGGAAAGGGTTTGTTTATTTCAGGAACTTCAGATTTCAAAATCGGTGATAAAAAGTATAAATCAGGAGATTATAATGTGATTGGTTTTTTAACTGATACTGGTTTTAAAACCATAATTCTTTTAACTCACGAAACAAGATATATGGATAAGATTAAAGAAAGAATTATAAACTCAATTGAGGTATTAAAAGAAGAGAAAAAATGAATTTAGAATTCTTAAACCCTGAATACTTTATTTTCTTGGTAATTATACCAATAATAATCTTATGGAATTATTTTAACAGAAATAAATTAACAAATTCTATCAAATTTTCTAATTCAGAAGCGTTTGGTGAATCTAGTAATTTCTATTCAAAACTAAAATCAATTTTAAAATATTTAAGATTGATTTCAATAATCCTGATTGTTACAGCCTTGGCTAGACCACAAGTTATCGACACCTCAACAAGAGTAAAAACAAATAGCGGAATTGACATAATTATGGCAATAGATGTGTCTGCAAGTATGTTAGCCAAAGATCTAAAACCAAACAGATTAGATGCTTTAAAAAATGTTGCTGAGGAATTTATAAAAAATAGAATTTCAGATAGGATAGGACTAGTTGAATATGCTGGGGAAAGCTATACAAAAACCCCGCTTACCACTGATAAGAACGTAACTTTAAGATCACTCAAAGACATTAAATATAATAATATTATAGAAGGAGGAACTGCAATTGGGATGGGTCTTGCTACTTCTGTTAATAGGATAAAAGATAGCAAGGCTAAAAGTAAGGTAATTATTCTTTTGACCGATGGAGTAAATAATGCAGGATTCATTGATCCTATGACTGCAGCCGAGTTAGCAACAGAATTTCAAATTAAAATATATTCCATTGGATTAGGAACTAATGGTCTCGCATTATCACCTGTTGGAATTGATTCAAGAGGAAAATTTAATTATGCAAATGTTCAGGTAGAAATTGACGAAAAGTTACTTACCCAAATTTCTGAAATGACAGGTGGAAAATATTTTAGAGCTACCGATAATGACAGATTAAAAGAAATATATTCAGATATTGATGAGTTAGAAAAAACAGAAATCGAAGAGTTTAAATATTATTCGGTAGATGAAAAATATAGATATTTTCTCCTCCCTGCAATTATATTAATCGCATTTGAGATGATAATGAAATTAACAATATTAAGAAGTTTTGTATAATGTATGAATTAGAAAACACATTATGGTCTTGGTTGTTTTTGTTGATTATTTTAATCAGCATATTGTCCATGTTTGATAGAGCTTGGAAGGTTAAAACTCAGAAATTATTTTTTTCTAAGTCTAATTTGGAAAGACTGAGCCCAAATATCTCAGCTACAAAGCCGATCTTAAAAACACTTTTTATTTTGATTGGGGTTTCGATGTTTATAATAGCCATGATAAATCCTAAAATTGGAACCAAGATTGAAACTTTTCAAAGACTCGGAGTTGATATAGTTTTTGCAGTGGATGTTTCTAAGAGTATGCTTGCTGAAGACATAGCTCCAAGCAGAATGGATAAATCTAAACAGCTTGTTGGCCAAGTCATTAATAATTTAGGAGGTGATAGAATAGGAATTGTCGCTTATGCCGGTAAGGCTTTTCCTCAGCTACCTTTAACTACAGATTACTCATCAGCTAAAATGTTTTTACAAAATATGAATACTGATATGCTTTCATCTCAAGGCACTGCAATTGATGAAGCAATTAGGTTATCTTCAACTTATTTTGATCAAGATCAATCTACTGAGAGATTATTATTTATTATTTCCGATGGAGAGGATCATAATGATGTATCATATGATATGGCAGATTTAGCTGCAAAAAATAATATTACAATTTATTCTATTGGTGTTGGAACAGAAAAGGGATCTCCGATTCCGATTAAAAAAAATGGAATTGTAATGAGTTATAAAAAAGATATAAATGGAGAGGTAGTTATCACAAAACTTAATAAAACTTATTTGGAAAATATTTCTGACAGAACCGGAGGAAAGCTTATTGACGGAACTGTAACCGATGATGTGATAAAAGAGGTGGTTAAAATTTTAGAAAATACAGAAAAGAAAGAGTTTGACACTCAAAAATTTTCAGAATTTGAGGACCAATTTCAATGGTTTATTTTAATGGGGCTCATCTTAATTGTCATAGATATTTTTATGAGAGATGGTAAAACAATATGGATAAAAAACTTAAATTTATTTAATGAAAAATAATATACTTTTTTGTTTTTTTATTTCTTTTTTTCTTTCTGTAAACATGTATGCTCAGTCTGAAAACTATGCAAAATATTATAACAAAGGAAACAAGTTATATGAAAATAATTTTGAGGAAGCTGAAAAGAATTTTAGGGTTGCTATTGATGATACACTTAGCGACCTTAGAGCGACTTTTAACTTATCAAATAAATATTATACCGAAGGTTTATTTGACGAAGCAATTTCACGACAAATTCAAGCCGTAGAATTAGCAAAAAATAAATCAGAAAAACACAAGGCATTTCACAATTTAGGAAACTCTCTTATGAGCAAAGAAATGTGTTCTGAGGCAGTACAGGCTTATAAAAATGCATTGAGAAATAACCCTGAAGATGATGAAACTCGTTACAACTTAGCTCTAGCAAAGAAGTGCGAAGAAGAACAGCAAAATAAGGATGATCAAAATAAAGACGATCAGAACAAAGATGATCAGAACAAAGACGATCATAATAAAGATGATCAAAATAAAGACGATCAGAACAAAGACGATCAGAACAAAGACGATCAGAATAAAGATGATCAGAATAAAGATGATCAGAACAAAGACGATCAGAACAATGATGATCAGAATAAAGACGATCAGAACAAGGATGATCAGAACAAAGACAATCAGAGTAAACCAAAAGAAAATAAGAATCAACAATCTAAACTTTCTCCTCAGCAGATAAAAAATTTATTGAAGGCTATGGAAAATGCAGAGAAGAAAGTTCAAGCAAAAGTTAATGACAAGAAACAAAAAGGTACAAAAGTTGTATCTGAAAAAGACTGGTAATGTATAAAATAAAAATTCTAAATATAATTATTTTCTTGATTGGTTTTTCAGCCTTTTCACAGGTAAATTTTACCACAAAATTGAGTAAGGATCGTTTAGGACTTAATGAAAGAGTAAAGATTGAATTCACAGTTGATAAGGACGGAGACAATTTTATTCCTCCTAAATTTGATAATTTTAGAGTTGTTGGAGGGCCTAGTCAATCCATAAGAAATTCTTGGATAAACGGTAAAAAATCATATTCTAAGACCTATTCATATTTTTTATCTCCGATTGAAAAAGGTTCTTTTGAAATTGGGCAGGCTTCAATAGAAGTAGACGACGAAATTTATAAAACTCTGCCTGTTCGTGTAACGGTTACTTCTGCAGTAGATATTCCTGCCGACCCTAATGATCCAAATTATTTAGCCGATAAAAACATTCATTTGGTTGCGGAAGTGTCAAATAAAAATCCGTTTTTAAATGAAGCTATTTCGGTAAGTTATAAGTTATATGTTTCACCTGACACAGGTGTTAATAATTGGAGGGAACTTGAAGCTCCAAGATATGCAGATTTTTGGAGTAATAATATAGATATTAAGTCATTAAATGTTCAAAATGGAACATTTAAAGGAAAGCCTTACAGGTATGTGGTATTACGTAGAACCTTATTGTATCCACAGAAAACAGGTGAATTAAAAATTGAGCCATTAACATTGGATATTTCTGTTCAGGCTCCATCAAATAGAAGAGATTTTTTTGGAAATCTAATTTCCTCAAGTGTAAATAAAACAGTTTCATCGGGTAGCTCTATCATTGACGTTAAGTCACTTCCAATTGATAATAAACCAAAGGACTTTTCTGGTGCTGTAGGTTCCTTTAGTTTTGAAATAAAATCTGATAAAAAAGAGCTTTTGACTGATGAAGCTTTTCAATTAAGCTTGATAGTTTCGGGAGATGGTAATTTTAATTTATTTGAGGATCCAAAAATATCTCTACCAAATTCATTAGAGGTTTATGAGCCTGAAAAAATCTCAAATATTTCTCTTAGAGCAAGAGGAATAAAAGGTAATATAAATAATAAATACACGGTAGTTCCAATTAATCCTGGTAAGTATACAATTCCTGAGACTAAATTTTCATTTTTTAATCCAGTGTCAGCAGAATACAAAACTATTTACTCTGACCCTATATTTATTGATGTTGATGGAGCATACAATAGTTCATCAGGTTATAGTGATATTTCCGAAAAAAATAGAACGAATAAAATTCAATTATTGGAAAATCAATTTTCTTCTTTTAAAACAAAAACAAAATTTTTAAATGTAAATGATAGTATATTTTTTAATTCTAATTATTATTGGATTCTATTTATAATCCCCTTTGTAATTTGTTTTATAATTATAATCTCTTCCAAAATTTTAAGAAATTATAAATCAAAAAAGGTAGATGAATTAAAAGTTGCTAGAATTTTAACAAACAAACTTTTAGTTGATTCAAAGGCTTTAATAGGTAATAAAGAAAAATTTTATGAATCTATAGATAAAGCATTAACAACATATTTAAAAACCAAATTAAATCTCAAGAATTCTGAATTTAAAAATGAAATTATTAATATTAAGCTACAGGAAATGAATCTTGACAAAGAATCAATTGGTTTATTATTTGAGATACTTGAAAATTGTCAACTTGCAAGATACACCCCGTTAAATATTGATGCTATGAGTGATGATTATAGAAAGGCTAATCAATTTATAGAGCAATTTGAAAAACATTAAATAATGGAAAAAAGATATTTATTTAATATGGCAGTGATTTTCATTATGATGATATTTTCAAACAATCTTCATAGTCAAGACAATAAAGATTTTTCTGTTTTTGAGGACAAATTTACTGAAGCTAATAATCTATATAATAATTCAAAATATGAAAAATCAATTGAGATATATTTTCAGATCTTAGATTCAGGAGTCCATTCTGCTGAGCTCTATTATAATTTAGGAAACTCTTTTTATAAATTAAATGATATAGCAAATAGTATATTATTTTATGAAAAATCTTTAAAGCTTGATCCGACTGATAAGGATGTAATAAATAATTTAAAAATGGTTAATAATGCCATCATTGACGATATTGCAAAAATACCTGAATCCTTTATTAATATCCAGTTGAGCAAATTATCAAATAATTTTAGTTACTCAAGCTGGGGATTGATATCGATAATATTTTCTTTCTCATTCCTTTTAATATTCGTTATTTATTTCTTTTCAAAGGAACCGATTGTTAAAAGAACTTCGTTTGCGTTATTATTCATTTTATCTCTTTTAATTGGGTCTACATTAAAGATAAGTTTAGATTCATATGAAAAAAACCATCTTGAAAAATATGCGATTATTTTTTCATCAAAAATTGAAATTAAAGCTGAACCAAATATGAGAAGTGAGAATTTACTTACCTTGCATATGGGGACAAAAGTTAAGGTAATTAATACCTTTAATGATGAATGGTTAAAAATAAAATTAGTAAATGGTCAAGAGGGTTGGATTAGTAAAAACGAAATTAAAATAATATGATAACAAAGGATTTAATTCATGAAGCTCAAAATAAATGGGGAGAAGGAATTGTAAAAATTGGAAGTCTGAAAAACAATCAATCGGAGTGTATTGATTTTACAACCTCTTTTTTAAATGATATGTATAATTTTAAAAATGGTGAGGTTTTATTTAAACCTACCAAAGCTGCTAATGAGCAATTTAGACCAAATTTTTCGATGGCATTATCATATTTTTTAGGTGGAGATAGTTCTTTTTGTTCCGAGGACGATGGTTTTGCCATGAAGCCCTGGGTTGAGGTAAAATTTGAAAATTCAGGTTTTATCATTGAAAATGACAGAGCAATTACAATGGGTAATTACTTTTTCACTTCTCAAGATAATCTTACTGTGAAAGTTGAATATACTTTTGGCTATAAATTGAGAAATGGAAACTTAGTAATAGACCTTCATCATTCTTCACTTCCTTTTTCTGTATAGGTTTTTTCGATAGTCAATTTATTAATTCTTTCAATCTCTGTGAAGATGAAAGATTCTTGTAGTTTATCTTTCTCAATAATATTTATGGCATTATTTATTTTAGAAAAAACAAAAATTATTACACACAGTATTAGTAATGATTTTAGAACTCCGAATATTGCTCCAATTATTTTATTTAAAAGCCCTAGTGCAATCAGTTTCAAAAATTTGGTTAAAAAAGATGCAACTATTTTAAATATCATAATAGTCATCAAGAAAATAATGACGGCTGAAATTAATGATAAATAATCAGCCTCAGATTCAAAAAGTAAATAAAGCTTTTGATCCAAAAAAGAATAATAATTTTTTGCTAAATAGATTCCAAAAATAATTCCTAAAATCGAAGCAAGCTCCTTGACAAGTCCTTTTAAAAAACCATTATAGGCACCCCATCCAATTATTATGATTAAAAATATGTCCAGGTAACTCATAATAAATTCTTTCCGTATCTCAATTTAATAAATATTAACTTCTTTATATTAGTAGAATTAATATTCGTACAAAGTTAATCATTGAATTCCGAGTTAAAAATAAAGTGGACCAATTTAAAAGCAAAATTATCTAAGGATTTTTCGGATAATCAATTAATTGATTTGGATGCAATTATTTTTTTAATTGGTCTTCAGGAACTTGGCCAATTCCAAAAGAAATTTAATAAACAAAAAAAGCTTGAAATTTTACATATAGCTGTATGCAAGTTGTTAAGTGATTATGGATACTATCAATTAGAATATATTGATCAGGAGGGCTGGCCACATTACAAGTTAAATGAAAATTTACCTTACTTAAAACCTGGAGAACAAACCATACTAATTAAAAAGGCAATGATTAACTATTTCGAGAAATCAAATTATATTGATTAAGTTTTTATAAATTTGACGAATAGATAAGCATGAAGGAAAAAATAAAAAAAAATATAAAAGACATTGAAAGTTTTTCAGCCCTTTCAAATGAAGAAATAGAAACTTTTAGAATCAAGTATCTTGGTAAAAAAGGTCTTATAAATTCTTATTTTATAGATTTTAAGTCATTAGATAATGATAAAAAGAAGGATGTTGGCCAACTTCTTAATCAATTAAAGAATAGTGCTAACTCAAAAGTGGAAGAACTTAAAACATATCTTTCATCTGACAATTCTCAACCAAAATTAAATGATTTAAGTAGGCCAGGTGATCCCATTCAAATCGGTTCCAGACATCCCATTTCAATTGTTAAAAATAGGATTGTGGAAATTTTTTCTAATATTGGATTTACTATTAGTGAGGGGCCTGAGATTGAGGATGATTGGCATAACTTTAGTGCTCTAAATTTACCTGAGCATCATCCTGCAAGAGATATGCAAGACACTTTTTTTGTTAACAAGGATCCTGACTTTTTATTAAGAACTCACACTAGTTCTGTACAGGTTAGGTTTATGGAAAATAATAAACCACCAATTAGAACTATATCCCCTGGTAGAGTCTATAGGAATGAGGCTATTTCTGCCAGATCCCATTGTTTTTTTCATCAAATTGAGGGGTTATGTATTGATAAGAATGTAAGCTTTGCAGATCTGAAACAAACATTAGAATATTTTACTACTCAGTTGTTTGGAAAATCAAAAATTCGATTAAGACCTTCATATTTTCCTTTCACCGAACCAAGCGCTGAGGTTGATGTTTACTGGGGACTTAATAATGAGACTGATTATAAAATGACAAAGGGAACGGGTTGGTTAGAAATTATGGGGTGTGGTATGGTTGATCCTAATGTTTTAGAAAATTGCAATATAGATCCAAACGAATACTCTGGTTTTGCATTTGGATTAGGAATCGACAGAATTGCACTTTTGTTACATCAAATCGATGATATAAGATTATTAAGTGAGAATGATGTGAGGTTTTTGGATCAGTTTAAATCTTCATTTTAAGAAATTACATCGCTTAATTCTTTAAAAATTTTTCTTGCGCTTCTTTTCTTATATAGTATTTTATATACAGAATCAATTATTGGAGTCTTTGTTTTATTTATTGAATCCTGATTTAATAAAAATGCTTTTTTAGTTGCGATATATCCCTCAGCTACCATTTTCATTTCTAATTGAGCTGCTTTTACTGTATAGCCTTTGCCTATCATGTTTCCAAACATTCTATTTCTTGAAAATGTTGAATAACCGGTTACCAACAAATCACCGAGGTACGCTGAATTATTAATGTTTCTTTTAATCTTATGTCTTTTAGAAATAAACCTTTTCATTTCTTTTATTGAATTACTCATCAATACACTTTGGTAATTGTCTCCATAACCCAAACCGTTTGAAATTCCTACTGCAAGGGCATATATATTTTTAAGCATACTAGCATATTCAATACCGACGACATCGTCCGAAGCTTTTACATTTATATATTTACAACTAAAGTCATTTGAAATTTTCTTACATAACTTTATGTTAGATGACCCGATGGTCAAATAGGACAGTTTTTCTAAAGCAACTTCCTCTGCATGACAAGGACCACCGATTACCAGAAAATTGTTATTGGAGACATTAAAAAATTTATTCATATGCTTGCCAAAAAGAAGATTAGTTTCCTGCACAAGACCTTTAAGGGCACAAATAATAATTTTTTCTGAAATATCAATATTTATTTTTTTCATTTCAGAATTAACATATTCTGAAGGAATAGCAATAATAATTACATCAGAGTTTTGAGCAACTTCGGAAATATCTTCAGAGATTTTTAATTTACCTAGATCAAGCTCAACCGAACTTAAATAATTTGGATTGTGAGAATTGGTTTTTATGAAATCAATATTTTCTGAATTTCTAACATACCAGTTGATTTCTCTAACATTTTCAGAAAGTATTTTGATTAATGCAGTTGCCCAACTACCACTTCCAATAACTCCATATGTATAGTTTTTCTTCATTGATATAGTTTATGGTTATTTATGTATTTCATAACTTCCAATGAAATCAAATCTTTAGGGTCGCTTTTCTTTGATACTATATTTCGAATATTTGTTGAACTCAAATCAATTCTAGGACCACCAATGTACATTGCATTATCATTTATAATATGAGGACTTTCTTTCAGAGTTCCTTTTCTGGGATAAATATATATTTTATAATTACTCAATATTTTTTTATAATCTTTCCAGGTATCAAATATTTTATAATTGTCTTCCCCTATTATCAGACTAAATTCGACATTTGTCATTTTATTTGAAACATATTCTAATGTGTCGATTGTATAATTTGGTTTTTTTAAATTTAACTCCAAATCGCTGGGGATTATATTAGCATATTTTTTTGTGGCAATATCCACCATATTGTATCTATGATGAAAATTAGAGATATTATTTTTTAGTTTGATCGGATTTTCAGGGGTAACAACCAGCCATACTTCTTGAGTAAAATTTTCTTCAATTATGTATTTAGCAATATTTAAATGCCCATTATGGATTGGATCAAAAGTGCCAAAGAATAAACCAACCTTTTTCTTATTCATTTATAAAATTATTAACCAATCTAAATACTTCTGTATAACTCTTTTCAAGCATATCATTTTCGACAATACAATCAAATTCTTTTGCCGACATCATCTCGTGTTTTGCTTTTTCAATTCTAATTTTAATACTAGAATCTGTTTCAGATTTTCTTTTTTTAAGCCTTGATTTAAGTTCACTAATACTTGGGGGCTTGATAAAAATAGAAAGGGTTTGATTTGGAAACTTTTTCTTAATATTTAAACCTCCAATTACATCAATATCAAAAATTATATTCTTGCTAGTTGACACTTCTAACTCTGAAATAAGAGTTCCATAAAACGTATCTTTATAAACCTCTTCCCACTCAAGAAACTCATTGTTTTCTATTTTTTTTAAAAAATCATCTTTTGATAAAAAGAAATAATTTTTACCGTTTATTTCATCCTTTCTTGGTTTTCTTGAAGTTGCTGATATTGAAAATTCTAAATTTAGTTTTACTTCCGTTAATAGTTTATTAACAAGCGTTGTTTTTCCAGATCCTGAAGGAGCAGCTAAAACGATAAACTTTGATTTTTTCATTAAAGAATATTTAAGATATTTTCTTTGATTTTTTCTAGATTATCTTTCATTTCTATTACATATTTCTGGAGGCTTGAATCGTTAGATTTTGATCCAATAGTATTTATTTCCCTTCCAATTTCTTGACATATAAAACCTAATTTTTTTCCAACAGGAGATTTAGATTCAAGGGTTTCCATAAAAAGTTTAATATGACTTTTTAATCTGATTAGCTCTTCATTGATATCAAATTTCTCAATATAATATATCATTTCCTGCTCTAATCTATTTTGATCAATCTCGATATTTAATTTATTAAATTCATTTAGAAGTTTAGCTTTCTTATTATCTAATCTGGTCTTTTCAACATTTTCAATGTCTGCTAAAAGTGAATTAATTATTGATATTTTTTGAATAAGGTCCTTTTCAGTTTCTTTCCCTTCTTTTAACCTGTAATTATCAAGCTTTTCAATTGTTTTTTCAATTGTTTTTTCAATTTCTTCAATTTTATTTTCTTCCAGACTAGATAGTGCAGAATCATAAGCATATGGTAATTGCATTGCAATGCTTAAATAACTGTCTTCTAAATTTTTATCAATATCTTTTAACTCTTTAATGTATTCATTTACGACTTCAGAGTTAATATTTATTTTTTGTGATCCTAGATTATTTTCAAGATTTATATTTAACTCAATTTTACCTCTTAGTAGTTTCGAGCTTATAAATTTCCTAATATCAAATTCTTTGGCTTTAAGAAACTGAGGCAAACGAATTTTTAAATCAAGAATTTTGCTGTTAACTGATTTTGCTTCAACAATATATTTTGTTGATTCAACGAAGAAAGATTCACTGGCATAGCCAGTCATTGACTTTATCATTTTTTAATTAGATATGAAGCAAATATATGAATAGATTTTTAAGTTACTTTAGTTGTTTTTTTAGAAACTAAATAAACACCTGCAAAAACCAGTAAAACTGAGCTAATATCTGGAATAGTTAACTTATCAGCACCACGGTAAATTGCAAAAAGAATTCCTATAACAGGTTGAAGATAAATAAACATCCCAACTGTTGAAGCTTTTAAATTTTTTAACGCATATAAATTCAACAAATACACTAGGAATGTGGTACAAAAAACAACATAGAAGATTTTTATAAAAGAAGTATTATTGATTTCTACCCATTCAACCTGCATAAATTCTACTAACCCAAAAGGCATATTTATAAATATAGAAAATAGGAATAACCACTTCATTATGGTAATCATATTATATTTTTCTGTTAGCGGTTTAACAAGGACAAAGTATAATGCATAGGAAATACTATTTATAAAAAGATAAAAATTGCCAAGGTTAATATTTGGAGCATTTTCTAATGATTTTTCATTCAATAGTATTAATGTGAGGGTTCCGATGAAACCAATGAATACTCCAGCGTATTTTCTTTTAGAGATTTTTTCTTTTAATAATATTACAGAAATCAGAAAAATAAATATTGGAGCAAGCGTTGTAATAATTGAACTATTTATTGGAGTTGAATTATAGAGTCCGTTAAGCGCTGTAATCATGTTTAGCCCCATTCCAAAAATTGCACAAATAATAATTAGTTTAAAATCTTTAATCTCAACCTTCTCCCTTTTTGTAAATAAAGAAACGAACCAAAAACATATTGCCGCACCCAATACCCTAGAATACAATAATGCATTAGGGGATAACACCTCAGGCATAAGTTCTTTTGCAATTGTGTGGTTGAATCCAAAAATTGAAGTGGCCACTATTGCTGCAATAAGAGCAAGGATTCTTTTGTTCATAAAATTTATTGAATTTTAAAGATAATCGATACTTTTGTTTGCAACTAATAAGTAACCTTTTTATTTAAATAATTATGAATTTTAATACAAAAGCCATTCACGGAGGTCAAATAATCGATCCCGCATACAATTCTGTTATGCAACCGATATACCAAACATCAACATATGCACAGGATAGTCCTGGTGTGAATAAGGGCTTTGAGTATTCACGAACACATAATCCTACAAGAACTGCTTTGCAAAATGCTTTTGCAAGTCTTGAAAATGCAAAATATGGAGTTGCGTTTTCATCAGGCCTGGCAGCAATTGACGCAATAATTAAATTATTAAAACCGGGAGATGAAGTGGTTAGTACTAATGATTTATATGGTGGAACATATCGCCTGTTTACAAAAATATTTGAAAAATATGGAGTTAAATTTCATTTTACCTCAATGCACAACCTTGAAGATGTAAAATCATTAATTAATAATAAAACAAAAGTTATTTGGGCAGAAACTCCAACAAATCCAATGATCAATGTATTTGATATTTCAGGGCTTGCAGAAATTAGTAAATCTAATAAACTCTTATTTATTGTAGATAATACTTTTGCTTCACCTTATTTACAAAATCCTTTAGAATTAGGTGCTGATATTGTTATGCATTCCGCTACAAAATATTTAGCTGGACATAGTGATGTTGTTTTGGGAGCATTAATGTTAAACGATGATAAAATTGCAGAAAAACTTTATTTTATTCAAAATGCAAGTGGGGCAGTACCTGGACCCCAGGACTGCTTTTTAACTCTTAGAGGAATCAAAACATTACATGTTAGAATTCAGAGACATTGCGAAAATGCACATAAAGTTGCACATTTTTTAAACGACCATGAAATGGTAGAGAAAGTATACTGGCCTGGTTTAGAAACTCATTTTAATCACGAAGTTGCTAAAAGTCAGATGAGAGATTTTGGAGGAATGCTTTCCTTTAGAATTAAAAACTATACTAAGGATCAAACTGTCAAATTTTTAGAAAGACTTCATTTATTTACTCTTGCAGAATCACTTGGAGGTGTTGAATCATTATGCGGTCATCCTGCTACAATGACACATGCTAGTATACCCAAAGAGGAACGAGAAAAATCAGGGGTTACAGACTCTCTAATCAGATTAAGTGTTGGTATTGAAGACTCTGATGATTTAATCGATGACTTAAAAAATGCATTTTTATAAGATTGTTAATTATTTCCATTTTTTTTGTTAAAACAACAATTTTAAATTCATAATTTTATTTAGTATTTAATTTCATCCGTAAATAGGATTATAAAATTATTAATTATGAAAAGAAAGATAGATGCATTTTTAAAGATTGTTCGTAAAAGAGACGGTCATGAGCCAGAATTCATGCAAGCTGTTGAGGAAGTAGCAGAAACTGTAATTCCCTATATATTAGAAAATGATATTTATCATGGCAAAAATATTCTTATGAGAATGTGTGAGCCAGAGAGAGCTGTAACATTTAGGGTTTCTTGGATGGATGATAAGGGTGAGATTTGGGTTAATAGAGGCTATAGAATTCAAATGAATTCAGCAATTGGACCATATAAAGGTGGACTAAGATTTCATCCAAGTGTAAACATGAGTATCCTAAAATTTTTAGCTTTTGAGCAAGTATTTAAAAATAGCCTAACAACTTTGCCAATGGGCGGAGGGAAAGGAGGTAGTGACTTTGATCCAAAGGGAAGAAGCGAAAATGAAATTATGAGATTTTGCCAGGCATTTATGACTGAATTATACAGACATATTGGGCCAGACACAGATGTGCCTGCTGGAGATATTGGTGTTGGTGGAAGAGAGATCGGATATATGTATGGCCAATATAAAAAATTAGCTAATGAGTTTACGGGTGTGTTAACTGGAAAAGGAATGACATGGGGAGGATCATTGATTAGACCTGAAGCTACCGGATATGGTACCGTCTATTTTGCTCAGGATATGCTTGCTTCAGTTAATGATGGTATCAAAGGAAAAAAAGTTGTTATTTCTGGATCTGGAAATGTAGCACAATATGCGGCAGAAAAGGTTTTACATTTTGGCGGAAAGGTACTCACTATGTCAGATTCTTCAGGTTATATTTATGATTCATCTGGAATAAGTGAGGAAAAATTAAAATTTATTATGTATTTAAAAAATGTCCAAAGAGGAAGAATTAGTGAATATGTAAAAAAGTATCCAAAGGCTGTATTTAAAAAAGGAAAAACACCATGGGCAGTTCCTTGTGAAATGGCTCTTCCTTGTGCTACACAAAATGAATTAAACGAAGAGGATGCAAAAAAACTTGTTGCAAACGGATGTAAATGTGTGAGTGAAGGGGCTAACATGCCATCTACAAAGGGAGCTGTAGACTTTTTTATAAAATCAAAAATATTATATGCACCAGGAAAAGCCTCAAACGCGGGAGGAGTTGCTACATCAGGGCTAGAGATGACTCAAAATTCATTGCGATATAATTGGTCAAGAGAAGAAGTTGATGAAAAACTTAGGGAAATCATGTTAAGTATTCATAATTCATGTATTGAACATGGAAAGCAAAAAAACGGATATGTTAATTATGTTAAAGGTGCCAACATTGCTGGATTTGTAAAAGTCGCAGATGCGATGATTGCTCAAGGGGTAATTTAATTATACATAATATATATTATACTGGTATATTTGTCGTTTATTACTTATAAGTACTGGTAATTTCATGTTAAAAATTAGATTCTTTTTTTCTTTATTATTTTTTACTGTTTCATTTTTTGCTCAAGAGTCTAGTAAACTATCAATTGAGTCTTCAACTGACGGTAATCCAAACTGGGACACATATTATTCATATAATTATATTTCTGGAATTGCTAAAGGAGATGGAAATATTTATTTTTCTTCCACAAATTCAATTTTTTCGCTTTATTCAATTTTATTTCAAGAAGAAAAATTTGATACTTTAAGTGGACTGTCAGGTGACGAAATATCTGTATTTCACTACAGTCTGAGTAAAAATTTAATTGCTATTGGATACAAAAATGGACTAATTCAGATAATTGATCTTAATTCAAGTGAAATACTTAATGTTTATGATATATTAAATAAACCAACGATCCCGCCAACAAACAAGCAAATAAATAACTTTACCGAAAGAAATAGTCAATTATTTATATCTACCGATTATGGTATTTCTGTTTATGATTTAGATGCATTTGAATTCGGAGACACTTTTTATATAGGTGATTTTGCAGGCCTCTTAAACGTATCCAACACCCTTTTTGACGATAATTATATTTATGCATCTAGTAGTAATGGGGGTGGAATTAGAAGAGCTAGTTTAGATTCAAATTTGATTGATTATAATAATTGGGAGGAGATTTATTCAGGAAATTTTAGAGGTATACTTTCACTTAACGGGGGAGTTTTTTTTTATGACGATCAAAATATTTACAGCTTAAACAATAACCAGATTAATAATGTTTTAACCACAGATTCTAATATAGTAGATTTAACCATAAGTGATTCCAAAATAATTATTACGTCTGAAAATCAATGCCTAATATATAACGATCAGCTTAATGAGCTTTTATTATCTATTAACTCAGATGATTACTTGACAAATTTTAATAACGCAGTTATACAAGGAAATGATGTTTTTATAGGAACATCAAGCATGGGGGTTATAAAAGTTGAAAATTTTAACCCAAGTCTATTTTCTCATCTTCTTCCTAATGGTCCTTTAGAAAATAATATTTTTTCTGTAGAATCTTTAAGTAATCAAACCTGGGTTTCCTATGGTGATTACACAGAGTATTTCAACCCCTATCCTTTAAAATTTAATGGTATAAGTAGCTACAGCGAATCATCAAATAATTGGATAAATATTAGTAAAGATAGCATATCAGATCAAGCGGTAAATCTCAATAATATTGCAATAAGTCCTTTTAATAATAAAGTTTTTGCAAGTTCTTTCCATGGCGGTTTATTGGAGCTTGAAAACTATTCTCAAAGTAATTTTTATAATGAGGTGAATAGTGGATTAGAATCTCTAACAACATCTGATCCCCAATATCGAAGTATTAGGATTTCAGATATAGAATTTGATGATAATGGACTATTGTGGATTCTAAATTCAAGAATTGATAGCCCTTTAAAATCGTTTAATTTAGAGTCAAATAATTGGAACAGTTATGATTTTACTCAGATTATTAACGATGGATTTGAAGACGAACTTGGGTTTAATGATATAGAGATTGATGATTATGGAAATAAGTGGATTGCCAGTTTGAGATCAGGCCTAATCGGCTTTAACGAAAATTCAGGCTCGTCAATTAAAATTAGAAAAGTTTATAGTCAGGATCAGTCCAATATGCCATCTTCAAATGTGAAGACCATAGCTGTTGATAATAATAATCACTTATGGATTGGGACGATACAAGGCTTAAGAGTTTTATATAATACTTCAAACTTTTTTGAGTCCTCTGTAGTCTCTACTCAGCAGATTGTAATACTTGAAGATGGAATTCCAAGGGAGCTATTAGAACAACAGTATATTTCGGATATCGAAGTGGATGGTGCCAACAACAAATGGGTTGGTACTATAGGATCAGGAGTATTTTATTTTTCTCCTAACGGACAACAAACTATTTATCATTTTACTAAAGAAAACTCACCTTTACCTTCAAACAATATTAATGATATAAGTGTAAATTTATTAAGCGGTAAAGTATTTTTTGCAACCGATAAAGGACTTGTGAGTTATAATACAGGAAGTTCATCAGCGCTAGATAATTTTTTAAATTCTTATGTATATCCAAATCCTGTACGGCCATCATTTAATATGGCATTTGATAAAATAAAAATTGATGGATTAACTGAAAGTGTAAATATAAAAATCACTGATATTGAAGGAAATTTAGTTGCAGAAGCTCAATCTAACGTAAATAAGAGATATAATGGTTTTAATCTTGAAATTGACGGTGGAACTGCCTTTTGGAATGGAAAAAATTTAAGAAATGTTAATGTTTCATCAGGGGTTTATATAATTATGTTGTCTGACTTAGATACATATGAAACCAAGATTTTAAAACTTATGGTAGTTAGGTAATGATTATTTCAACAACTGGAATTGTATTAAATAAATTTAGATATAAAGACGCCAGTCTTATTGTAAGAGTAATAACTAGAGAGACGGGATTGTGTTCTTTTATTGTTAGAGTTGGAAAGGGAAAAAAGAAAAAAAATATTTTTAATTACTTTCAACCGTTGTCAATCGTTGAAATTGAGTATCAAAAGAATAACAAAAGAGATTTACACTTTTTTAAAGAGGTTGATTTAAAAATTAATTTCAAATCAATTCACAGCAATCATAAAAAATCTGTGGTAATAATGTTTTTATCTGAAATTTTATCAAAAACATTAAAATTTCAAGGAAAAGATTTACAATTATATGACTTCATCGAAGCCTCCTTAACATATTTTGACGAAAGTGAATTTACCCCGTATTTTCATTTAATATTTTTGATCAAGTTAACAAGGTATTTAGGATTTTATCCGGACACTAATAATAAACAGTATACTTATTTTGATCTAGAACAAGGTATTTTTTCTGATTCAGAAATGGGCAGTTATTCATTAAAAGAAAATGAGTTGGAATCTTTTAATGATATTTTAGGCACAAATTTTGATGCTAGTAAAGAACTAACCTTATCATCTATGCACCGAACCAAATTACTGGATAATATCTTATTATATTATAAACTTCATATTGAAAATTTTGGTTCCATTAAATCCTTAGATGTTCTCAGAAAAATTTTTGAATAGTGTTAAGAATTATCATTCTTTCAATTTTATTTATACCCTCATCTTTTGCTCAAATTGTAAATATTGTAGACGAAGGTAATAGTCCAATAGCCGGAGTGTCACTTTATACGACTGAAAATGTGTTTGTTTCTTCTGATGATCAAGGGAACGTAAATCTTGATAAATTTTTTGATACGGATACCATTGTTATACAACAATTTGGTTTTGTAAAAAAAAAAATTATTAAATCCCTTATTCCTAATAAAGTAATATTAAATTATAATAACGAAATATTAAATGAAGTAGTAATCTCCGCTTCAAAATTTTCTCAAAAATTCAGAGAAGTTCCAAAAAAAGTTACACAAATTAATAAGTCAACTATCGAGTTGACAAACCCGATGACTAGTGCTGATTTATTAGAAAGGGGTGGTAATGTTTTCATTCAAAAAAGTCAGTTAGGAGGAGGAAGTCCAATGATTAGAGGTCTTTCAACAAATAGATTGGTTTTGTCTGTTGATGGGGTGAGATTAAATAATGCTATATACAGAGGGGGAAACATACACAATGTAATTTCAATTTCTCCAATGAATATAGAAAATACAGAAATAATAATGGGCTCTGCATCAGTATTATACGGAAGTGATGCCATTGGTGGAGTAATGAATTTCTATACAAAAAATCCAGTTCTTTCAAAGGAAGAATCACAAAGATTAGATATAAATATTCATTCAAGATATTCCTCAGCTGCAAGCGAAAAAATGTATCATTTTGACATTAATTTTGGTTTAAAAAAAATAGCATTCTTTTCAAGTATTTCAAAATCTGATTATGGAAATTTATTGATGGGTAGTAATGGCCCCTCAGAATATCTTAGGCCAAATTATGTTATTCAAAATTCTAACGGAGAAGATATAATCATTGAAAACTCAAATCCTAAGCTTCAAAGAAATACGTCTTATGATCAGTTAAATTTTCTACAAAAGGTTTTGTATAGGCCAAATAAAAATTTTCAATATGACCTGGGCATTCACTTTTCTAAAACGGGAGATATTCCAAGATATGACAGACTTATTATGCAAGATCAAAATCTAGATTTGGTTTATGGTAATTGGTTTTATGGCCCCCAAGAATGGCTATTGATTAATAATCAAATTGCTATTAATTCAAAATCAAATAATGTTTTTGATAAATTAAAAATAACATTTGCTAAACAAAAATTTTCAGAATCTAGAAATAGTAGAAAGCTTAGTGCTTCAAATTTAAATTCTAGGGAAGAGAAGCTAAATATTTTATCACTAAATATTGATATGATAAAAAAACTAAATTCAAATTCTGATTTAACATATGGATTAGAATATATAAACAATGAAGTTGAATCACTTGGTTCAAGTACCAATATTTTTGATTTATCGGTTAATTCTATTTCTTCAAGATATCCTAATAATTCATCCTTACAGTCATTTGGCACCTACATGAACTATAAGAGTAAAATTGTTGATGATGTATTTTTTCAAAGTGGAGTAAGATATAGTTTAACAAAACTTAAAGCAGATTTATCTCAGAATAATACATTTTATGATTTTCCATATGGAAATATAAATTTAGAAAATGGTGCATTTGTTGGAGGTATTGGCTTGAGTTGGGTTAGAAATATTTATAATAATTGGAAATTCAATATTAATACTGCCTTTAGATCTCCTAATATTGATGATGTTGCAAAAGTATTTGATTCTGAGCCAGGAAATGTTGTTGTTCCCAATCCCGGTTTAAAACCTGAAAGATCTTTTGGAATCGAGTTTGGGGGATATTTTAGAACAAAAAATAATATCGAATTAGACTTTTCAACATACATAACTTATTTATACGATGCATTAATAAGAGATGACTTTACTTTAGAAAACGGTATTTCTGAAATTATTTATGACGGAGAGTTATCTCAGATTCAAGCATTACAAAATGGTTCTAAATCTCTAATATATGGGTTTGAGTTTGGCGCTAATATGGTTATTAATAAAAACTTAAGTTTAAAGTCTCAATTAAATTTAATTGCAGGACATGAATTAAACGAATTGCCTTTTGCATTACCTGTAAGACACATTCCTCCAAATTTTGGGAATCTCCATTTAATATTTGAAAAAGGCAAATTAAGTTTCGACGCATTTGTTAATTTCAATTCTGAAATATCATATAATAATTTAGCAGAATCTGAAAGAGCTAAGCCCTATCTATATGCTCTTGATAAAGACGGCAATCCATATTCTCCTTCCTGGACAACCTATAATTTCAGATCAAAATATTTACTGTCAGAAAAATTAAACTTAACTCTTTCATTTGAAAATATTTTGGATAAATTATATCGACCATACTCATCTGGAATTTCCGCTCCTGGACTAAATTTTATTTTTTCTTTAAATTATGCATACTAGTTTTAGCAAAGAAGAAAAATTAATTCTTGAAAAAATAAAATCATATTGTCAATATCAAGAAAGATGTATAAAAGAGGTTAAAAAAAAATTGTATACCCTAAAAACAAGTACTGAATCTACAGAAAAAATCATGTCTTTTTTAATAAATAATGATTTGCTGAATGATGAAAGGTTTGTAAAATTTTTTATTCAAGGAAAATTAAGAATTAAAAAGTGGGGTAAAATAAAACTAAAATATGAACTTAAAAGTAGAGGTATTAATTATCAAATAATTGAAACTTGTATAAGGGATATTCATGATGATGAATACATCTCATATTTTGAGGAATTCTCGTCTAATAAAATTAAATACTTAAAGGGAACTTTGGACCAAAAGAAAAGATCCTTCATTAATTATTTCACCTACAGAGGCTGGGAAAATGAGCTTATCTATCAAAAATTAAGAGATATTAATTAATAGAGTATTTGATTCCGACCAGAGAATTGAATCCAGGCATTATTACTAAATTTGTCTCTGTATATTCTGTATCCAAAATATTATTTAATATAATTGATAAAGTGAATTTATCATGTTTATAAGAAGTTTTAAAATCAACAACCGTATACTTTTCTTCATTTAATCTTTCAGAATTCTTAAAGGCTATTGTAGAAGAAATTTTATTGAATAGCTCAAACGAGTATGTAGAGGTTATTTGATTTTTTAATGAGTTTAAAGCATATCTTGAGAAGTTGAATTCGGTTTCTTTTAAATCATCATTTATATTACTAAAACCAATGTTTATTTGATGTGTGTTAAACGAACCAAGATAAAATTTGTATCCCATATTTAATTCAAATCCTAAGGTATTAATATCCCTTATATTATTTGCTTGCCAGGGTTCTGACTCTTCATTTTTAACATAGTCAATTACGTCTGATGCAGCTCTATTATATGCAGAAAATATTAAATTAAAATTTTCTTTTTCATACTTTATACCAAGCTCAGAGGTTAGTGCTTTTTCATATACAAGGAATTCATTTCCTTCTGTCGTTGGGCTGCTGTAAAATAAATCTGTGTAAGTGGGTATCCTAAAAGTATATCCAAAATTACTATATAATTTAAATTTTTCACTAAAACTATAACCTAAATCAATGCCTGGATATATATGTGGAATATTTGTCCATCCGTCTGATGTTTCAACAGAATCAGGATCAGTACTATTTGCCAAATCAGAAAAATATGTTATAGTTAATCCTGGAGTTAAATCAAGTTTATCATCAAAAAATTTCATTTGTTGTTCAGCAAAAATGTGTAGCATTTTTCTGTCTCTTTGACCTAAATTATTGCTTGACAATGTAGTGTTTGATATGTCTATTCCAAGACCTAAAATACCAAGTTGGTTATTTAATACCATATTAATTTCAGCACCTACTTTATTTGATATATGCATGTTTCTGTAAACAGACGGATCTTGTCTTAAATAAACATACATGTCTTGATTTCTTTTCCAATAAAGTTTTGGTTTAATAATTAGATCATTTTTTTTTAAGGTAGTACTTAATCCAATTATGCTTGCTTGAGTTTCTTCGTATTGATCGATAGCTTCTGGGCTTGCATAAAATCCATTTGCTCCAAATTTTCTTTCGTTAAATGCTCCGATAGCAGATATTTTTTGATCTTTTATTTTAAAATTACTTTTGATAAAAAATTCATCATTTTTAAAGTCTGTATTATATCTGTAACCTTCAGATTCCTTACGGTTGTAGTTAACTAGAATATTTGAATTTTCATATTCTTTTTGAATTGTAATATTTCCTCTTTTTTGATCAAATGAACCACCTGCAAGTCCGAATGAAATATTGTTTTCAATATCTTTTTTAGTAATGATATTAACAGCTCCAGTAAATGCATTTTGCCCATATATCCTTGCTGCAGATCCCTTTGTAATTTCTATTTTTTCAATTACCTCTAACGGTAGTGTCATATTCATTGTGTGGTGGCCTGTTTGAGGGTCTTCTACTTTTATTCCATCAATTAATAATAATGTCTGATCAAATGAACCTCCTCTTATATAAAGATCTGCTTGCATCCCTTCAACTCCTCTTCTTCTGACATCTATTCCTGCTATTTGTTGTAATAATTCACTAATATTAGTAGCTGTACTATTTTGAATTTCTTCTTTAGAGATGCTTATAACGCTAATGGAGTTTTGTAAACTTTTAATTTCAATTCTAGGGCTAGAAATTATCTCTACTTGGTCTAATTTTATTTCATCTTTGCTTTCTTGCGCATTTAAATGTGTTACAAATGTGTTAAAAATAAGAAATGATAAGAGTAATTTTTTCATTATTTATGTCATATGATTATCTTTTCCAAAAGTACTTATTTTGGATCTTGTAATCAAACTATTTTTTGTTAAATAAGTTCTTGAATTTTACATTTTTTATTTTGATAAAAACTTATATTTATATTGATGTTTGCATTAATAGATTGTAATAATTTTTATGTCTCCTGCGAGAGAGTTTTTAACCCCAACCTAAACGGTAGGCCTGTCATTGTTTTATCAAACAATGATGGTTGTGCCATCTCCAGAAGTGACGAGGCTAAAAAATTAGGTATCCCAATGGGTGCACCTATTTTTAAATACAAATCACTTATAAAAAAACACAACATTGTTGTTTTATCTTCTAATTACCCTCTATATGCTGACATGAGTCATCGCGTCATGAATATTATTTCGGATTTTACTCCTGACATGGAAATTTATAGTATAGATGAAGCATTCTTAAAGTTTAGAGGTTATGAAAATTATGATCTTTTTACTCTTGCCTCTCTTATGAGAAATAAAATTTTGAAATGGACAGGAATACCCACTTCTGTTGGTATAGCACCTACAAAATCCCTTGCTAAACTCTCAAATAAGATTGCACGAAAGTATCCCATTCAAACAAAAGATGTTTACCTACTTGACACTGAATATAAAAGACTAAAATCCCTGAGGTATTTTAAGTTGAATAACATTTGGGGAATTGGAAAAAGATTAACTAGGCGTCTTGAGTTTGTAGGATGTAAAAATGCTTTTGATTTTGTCAACTTACCAGAAAAATGGGTCAGGTCTAACTTGTCAATTGTTGAATTAAAAATACAACAAGAGCTAAAAGGGATTGCTAATCTGAATTTAGAATCTTTTGCTTCAAAAAAATCCATAGCAACTACTCGGTCGTTTGACAATCCTGTTTCTGATTTATATAAGTTAAAAGAAAGGGTGTCAACCTTTGCGCTATCTTGTGCTGAAAAACTAAGAAGACAAAATTCTATTTCAAATATTATGATTGTATTTATAAGGAGTAATTTCTTCAGAAAAGATTTAAAACAACACTCCTGTTCCAGGGTCGTTACACTTCCTTATCCAACGAACTCTTCTTTTGTTTTAAATAACTATGCTTTAAAAGCAATTGAAGAAATGTTTGAGCCCAATATAAGTTATAAGAAAGCTGGTGTAATTGTAACGAGTCTTTTGCCTAGTGATAATTATCAATTGGGTATTTTTGAAAATGAAGATTATAGGCACAAGCCACTTATGAAAACAATAGATCGTATAAATTTAAGGTACGGCGATAAAATAAAATTAGCGAATCAGGATTTAACAAAAAAATGGAAAATGAAGCAAGAGTTCTTATCTCCAAGTTATACCACTAAGATTAGCGACATAATTAAGATCAAATGAAAAAAAATAATGGCTTAAGTTTTTTCATCCCCAAAGAAGAAACGGGTTTAAACGCAATTTTGATAAACACAGGAATCTCAGCAGGCTTTCCTTCTCCTGCAGGAGATTACAAACAAGAGAGGATTAGTTTAGATAAAGAATTGATAAAGAATCAGGAAGCTACTTTTTTTGCTAGAGTTTCTGGTGAATCAATGGTTAATGCTGGTTTAGAGGATGGTGATTTAATCATTATTGACAGAAGTATAGAACCATCGAATAATAAGATAGCTGTCTGTTATATCGATGGTGAATTTACAGTAAAAAGGCTAAGAGTTAAAAAGGGCAAAATTTGGTTACAGCCGGAAAATTCAAAATATCAACCCATAGAAATAAAGGAGGATAACGAGTTAATTATTTGGGGGATAGTAACGAATGTTGTAAAAAAGTTATAGTCTTATTTATTCAACCAGAGCCGTAACTTTATTATTTTTCATTTCAACAGTACCAGAATTAATACTATAAAAATAACCCCTTCCTTCTTTTTTGAAAACTTCTTTTTGTGACTCGTCTAAAGAGATATCTCCGTAAACTTTAATAGATCCCTTTTTGAGGTTTGAAACAATTGCTGCATGATTATTTAGCATTTCAAATTCTCCATCAACTCCGGGAACAGCAACCGATGAAACCTCACCGGTAAAGACTATTTTTTCAGGGGAAATTATTTCTAAAATCATTGATTCTTTTTTTTATGCTTCAGCTAACATTTTTTCACCCGCTTCGATAGCTTCTTCAATAGTTCCTTTTAGGTTAAATGCTGCCTCAGGAAGATGATCAAGCTCACCATCCATTATCATGTTGAATCCTTTGATTGTATCTTTGATATCAACAAGAACTCCGGGAGTTCCTGTAAACTGTTCAGCTACATGGAAAGGTTGAGATAAAAACCTTTGAACTCTCCTTGCTCTACCTACAGCCTGCTTATCTTCTTCAGATAATTCTTCCATTCCAAGAATTGCAATAATATCCTGTAATTCTTTGTATCGTTGTAATAATTCTTTTACTCTTTGAGCACAATTGTAATGATCATCACCTAAAATTTCAGCGGTAAGAATTCTTGATGTAGAATCAAGCGGGTCAACTGCAGGGTAGATTCCTAATTCTGCAATTTTTCTAGAAAGTACTGTCGTTGCATCCAAATGAGCAAATGTAGTTGCAGGAGCAGGATCTGTTAAGTCATCCGCAGGAACATATACCGCCTGAACAGATGTAATAGATCCGTTTTTGGTAGAAGTAATTCTTTCTTGCATAGCTCCCATTTCAGAGGCCAATGTTGGTTGATATCCAACAGCAGAAGGCATTCTTCCTAAAAGCGCAGATACTTCAGAACCAGCTTGAGTAAATCTAAAAATATTATCAACAAAGAAAAGTACATCTTTACCCTGTCCGTCTCCAGCACCATCTCTAAAATACTCAGCAACTGTTAGTCCTGAAAGAGCAACTCTAGCTCTAGCTCCCGGAGGCTCATTCATCTGACCAAAAACAAAAGTTGCTTTAGAATCCTTAAGTGCATCTTTATCAACTTTACTAAGATCCCATCCCCCTTTTTCCATGGTTTCCATGAACTCATCTCCATAATTTATAATTCCTGATTCTAGCATCTCACGAAGTAAGTCATTACCCTCTCTTGTTCTTTCTCCAACACCCGCAAAAACCGATAATCCACCATGACCTTTGGCAATGTTATTAATCAGCTCTTGAATAAGAACTGTTTTTCCAACACCTGCACCACCAAATAATCCAATTTTACCACCTTTTGCGTAAGGCTCGATCAGATCAATAACTTTGATTCCAGTAAATAATACTTCAGTAGCAGTTGTAAGATCCTCAAATTTTGGAGCTTCACGGTGAATCGGTAACCCATTGTCACCAGACTTTGGAAGATCTCCAATTCCGTCGATTGAGTCTCCAATCACATTAAAAAGTCTTCCATTAACTTCTTTTCCTACCGGCATTTGGATAGGACTGTTTGTAGGCTTTGCTTCAGCACCTCTACTTAACCCGTCAGAAGAATCCATTGCAATGGTTCTTACCATGTTTTCTCCAATGTGAGATTGTACTTCTAATACAAGTTTTGTGCCGTCAGATTTTTCAATCTCTAGTGAATCATAAATTTTTGGAAGGCCAGACTCTGAACTGAATTCAACATCAATTACAGGTCCTACGATTTGAGCTATTTTTCCTGATGTCATTTTTAAGGATAAAGTGTTAATTTTTACGTATAATAATAAGTCGCAAATATAGATTTTTTATGAAATATATTCAATAGATTTTTTAACAAATAATCAACTATTATAAACAAAAAAAAAGTCTGGATTAATTCCAGACTTTTTTTATTATAGTTTGTTTTTTTAAAGGCTATAAGCCATTAGGATAGTTTGTTGGATATTGTCCAATATCTAATCCTGCATCAGAAAGATTTGATCCCCATGTAGCATCAATTGCCTCCATCATTCTTTTAGCAATTAAAGCACTACCTCTAGAAGTTGGAGTATATCCATCTAAACTAAAGAATCCACCAAATACAAGGTCTCCAGTCATGTTGAAACTATCTTCACTAACTCCTGTTGTAACAACATCATTATAAAGAGCAGCCAAATCAAATAATGCCCATCCACTTGGAACAGACGCAGCAATTGCAGCATTTCCTGTAGCTACTTTTGTTTGGACTTCAGTAATTTCATTTGCAGTTAATACCGCCCAGTCTGGTGCTGGTATTGTAACACCCCAAATTCCCAATGGATTACTTGGATCCGGTACAGTTCCTAAATTTGGTAACGCAAATAGATTTATTTTATCATTTGCAGTTGCTAATCTTATGCTTGGCAAACCCAATGCAGATAGATCTGTAAGATCTTCATCTTCGATTAGTACGGGATTATTTCCAACAACAGCATTTAAAGTTCTTAGCGCAACTTCATCAGCACTAATTAAACCTGCTGCCTGTGCAGCTGCCAATCCACCATTATAAGGAGGAGCAAGAGCTGTGTTAAGTAAACCCGCAAATTCAGCACTTAAAGGAATTGAATTGTATGGTACAGTATTATATGTTGCTGTGTTTGTAGGATCAGGAAGAGTTGTAATAACTCCGTTAGGAACAGCAGAACTTAATGTTTGAATTGTTCCTACTACACCAGCCAACATGCCTGTTGGTCCACCTAATTCAAGAGGTCCAAAAGGAAATCCACTAGCTCCAAATAAAGCATAATTTGCAAAATCATTTCCAGGTACAAGTGTCACAAATGTTGGTTGTTGCATCATTGCATCGCCCACCATAGTTGCACCGTTGCTAGAAGCAGTTCTTACATACCAAGGGTTAGCTTGACCAGCCATCAATCCTTCCATACTACCAACACCAGGTGCTACATAAGTTATTGCAGCAGCAAGTGGCATAGCCATGTTAGAGTATGGCCCAGCTTCAACACTTGTAGCTTCCGTAGTAATACTACCTGAAACAAGTGCAGGTCCAGCACCATCAAAGTATGCTCTTGGTCCCCAAAATTGTGCACCACCTACATTAATTCCACCCACATTATCACTAACATATGGTTGAGTAAACTCTCCTCCACCTGCCATTGACATAACTCCTGCCATAATGTTTGGGTATGAATTCATTTGTGCAGCAGCAAATAGCGAGTTGTCTGAAAAACCAGCAGTAATACTTTCACCCATAGCAACATAAGTGCTAAAATCAGCATCACCAGAATCTATATCTAAATAGGCATCTGGATAAATTGCACCAGGGTTTTCTACATCTGTTTCACAAGCCATAAGGCCCAAAAATAAAACAGATAAAAATATATATTTAAATTTCATAATTATTAATATTTAATATTATTAAAAGTTGTTAGCAGTCCATGAAACATAATACTGTGTTCCGATAAATCCAGAACCGAATGCTGTAAAGTATTCGTTATTTCCAATATTAGTTGCTCCAATTTTAACTGTTGACTTCCACTTAGGAAGTGTAAAATTAATCTGTGCATCAACTACGTGAGTTTCAGGAACCATACCATCTCCGAAAGATGCTTGCCATAAGTACTCACTCCAGTATCTCCAAGCTACGTTAAATCCAACCGTTCTATCACTAATTTTGAAAAGGTTTGTATTTCCAAATTGAGCTTTAATCTTGTGCTCAGGTGTATTCCAGTTTGTTCTAAAGTCTGGATAAAGTGATTGTTCAAATTCTAATTTAGATTTTGTGTAGTTAGCAGAAAGGTCAAAGTTTCCAAAGATCTTAGTAGCCATTCCTATTGCCATTCCCCAAGAAGAAATTTCTGCCGGAGAATTTGTATATGCGCTATAGGTTTCAAAATCTGAATTAGCCATTGCTAATACAGATAATCCACCGTCACCTACTTCTCCGTAAAGAGGAGCTAGTACTACTTGAGTATTAATGAAATCTTGGAAATCATTTCTGTAAACCGCAGCATCAATTGTAAAGGTTCTAGATAATTTTCCTCTATAACCAAACTCCATTGATTGCATTTGCTCAGGCTTAACATAGTCAACATCAGCTACATTAAGAAGTGCAGGATTACCCGTAGCAGCAAAAGCTTGAACTGAACTAGCCTCATATGCATTGCTGTATGCAGCATCACCAGTAAGAGTAACACTTGCTGGAATTCCTAACGATTGTCCTGCAATACTTACCCCATAATCCCTAACAAATCTTGCTGGGTTACCATCACCAGAACCAACTAATCTTGCTTGACCCGCATCTAGACCGATAAATAAGTCTTGTGTAGTTGGAGTTCTAAATCCTGTTTGATAAGAAACTCTAAAGTTATGATTCTTGTATTGACCTGCAGTATAACTTAATACACCTCTAGGTGAGAACTGTCCGTCAAAGTATTCTGACTTATCATATCTGATGGCACCTGTAAGAACAAGTCTATCATCAAGCATTTTCTTAACAGCTTGTGAATAGAATCCCATTTCTTGGTATTCAATCGGGCCGTCAACATCTGTAAAGATTGTTCCACCTGAGTTAAGCGAATACATTCTTGCAGATCCACCAACTTGAACTTCTGCCCAGTCCCACATATGACCAAAATTATAGTTGTAGTCTAAGTGGTAGAATTTTGAATTGTCCTGGAATTTAGCACCCGTAGTTAAATTTGGATCAGCTATTACCTCAGCTAAATTTGAATTAAATTCTTCAGATCCTGGCAACCATCTTCCAGTATCTGCTGTTTGTCTTGCTAATGCATGAGCTTGATCGATATTTAACCCAGCTAATTGTCCATTAACAATACCACCAACATATTCAGCAAACCAGTTAAGATCTGGCTTCCATCTTCTGTTTACATTAATAGCAGCAAATGTCATATCATAAGAATCTCCTGCGTCATCTTCAACAACGTATCCTCTAATAAACCAGTTGTCATTTGTAACCTCAAGTTTGTGTTGATTCATTGTAAAGTTCTTAATAGCGTATCTGTTAATACCTTGATATAAAGTTCTACCAGTACCCCATTTTCCAACGTAAGATAATTCAAGATTACTTCCTTCAACAGGTCTATAGTATACACCCCAGTCAGCTTTTTTACTTGTAGCTTCTGGTTCTGCCATGTCCATTTCATTGTAACCGGTTCTGCTTACAACTTCACTAGGAACTAATGCTTCAGCACCAGCAGGTAATAGACCAAGTGGAATCATCTGTTGAGCAACATTATATATATTAGTTGCTACCTCATCACCATAGATATTAATACCGTCGTGGTTATAATCTCCAGGGAAAACAGATCTATTTAATTTGTCTTCTTCGCTATTTGCAATCCAGTCGGTTCCAATTAAATAACCAAAATTAACCTTCATTGCAAGTTTGTCGCTGAATTTGTGTCCCCATCTGATTTGAACATCTTGGAATTGATTATCTCCAGCAGCATCTTGTGAAGTAATCCCTCTTTTGTACTGACCACTTACTCCCTGGTGATCAAAAGGGTTTTTACTATTCATTAATAAAATACCGTTAAAGGCATTTGCACCATATAGCGCAGAAGAAGTACCCGGTACTAATTCTACGTTAAGTACATCTGTTTCTACCATTCCTAATAAGTTTCCTAAAGGGAAATTAAGTGCAGGGGCAGAGTTGTCCATACCATCTACTAACTGTACGAATCTCGTATTAGCAAATGTTGCAAAACCTCTAGTGTTAATAGATTTAAAAGTGAAACTATTCACGTTTATATCAACACCTTTTAAGTTTTCTAGACCATCATAAAAATCTGCAGAAGCAGTTGTTCTGATGTCTTTTGTACCAAATCTTTCAATTGTCACTGGTGATTCAAAAACTCTTTGAGGAGTTCTAGAAGCAGAAACTACAACCTCGTCTAAAGCCGTATCGTCTTCTAAAACAATATTTACAGTTGATGTGCCAGTAACCTCAACAGTACCGGCTTTAAATCCAACACTGCTTGCTTGTATGCTAAAAGGAGCGTCCATATCTACGGTAATAGTAAAATTACCATCAAAATCAGCTGCAACACCGTTTGATGTTCCTACAACAATAATTGTTGCTCCAGATAATGGCTGGTCATTTATATCTGTTACACTACCAGAAACAGTAGTCTGAGCGTAACTTAAAACACCAACTAACATTATTAAAATCTTAAGAATTGTTCTCATAATTTGTTTATGTTTAATTTTTATGAGGTTAAATATATGTTAATAATCTGTTAACGCCATGAATATTGACAAAAAAATGGGGTAAAAAATAAATTTTTATTAAAAATATTATTAGTATTTTATAATATTATCAATGAATTGTGTATTAATTATTCTAATATGATATAATATATTTAATAATTTAACAATTTTGATAAATAATACTTATTTGGACTAAAATCACTAAAAATCAATAGAAAAACCAAAAGAAGGGATCATTGACTGTCTATTTACATCAATTTCTACTAGGCTAAATGGAGCGATAATATTTCCACTATCATCTCTTTCTAGCCCATATTCTGACGGGGAAGGTATTTTTTGTGCAAGTAGGTTTAAAATTTCAATAAAGAAATTTATAGAAATATTCTCTTTATTCCATTTTTTGTCAAATCTTATATCTACTTGTGAAAAGTTTCCAAGTTTAACATTTCCAAGTTGTGAATAATCTAGGACCATATTTGGATAATTTGCTAAACTGGCGTCTAAATCATAAGGTACATACGGAGTTTTGCCTGAAAAACGCCATCTTGAACTAATCTCCCAATTTCTTTTGAGCTTATAACCACCGCTAAAAGAGGATAGATGTTTACTGTCCCATACAGACGGTAAATAATTTCCATTTATATCTGTAAACTCACTCTTAAAGAATGTGTAAGAAAATATCCCATAAAAACTATTAGTCAACTTTTGTTGAAAAAGAAATTCTATTCCTCTTGTTTTTCCCTTGCCCTCTGTAATAATATTTTCATTACCCAAGACTTCAAAATCAGCTCCCTTATTCGCAAGAGATACTCCGTCAGCTATAGAAATTGGGAATTGATTGTATTTTTTTAAAAATCCTTCAACGGATACTTTTGACGCATTTCCTAAAGCATAATCAAAACCTGTTACAAAGTGATTACTTCTTGTATATTTAGCGTCTTGATTAGCCAACTCTCCTAAACTATTTTTAAATCCAAGAACTGTATAAACAGGAATCTTATAATAAGTTCCTAAACTTGAATTCCACTTTAACCTTTTATCTTTTGAGATTGACAGAGACGTTGATAGTCTTGGAGACAAATTATTTGTTAAGTTGGATCCACTACTAAAATTGTCTTCATCGGAGCGAATTCCGATAGATACATCAAGTTTATTTTCAAAAAAACTTTTAGAAATATTCCCAAACAACCCATATTTATAAAAATTAAATTTGGTTATGTATTCTACCTGATTATAAAGATCAGATGTATTGTTGAAGTAATCTGAGTATTGAATATTTCCACCCCATGATATTTTCCAATCATTTACATAATTTACCGTTTTCAATCTT
>CABXCC010000005.1 GCA_902510475.1 uncultured Bacteroidota bacterium
TCCTGATTTGATTAACATACTTTTAACGAAAAGAACGTAAATTTGCACTCATGTTAGAAAACAAAAATAAAAACCTAACAAAATTAGAGGATTTAGGAGAATTCAACCTTATTGATCTTTTAACCAAGGATTTAAAAATTAAACACAAGTCAACTATTAAATCAATAGGCGATGACGCTGCTGTTTTGGATTACAAATCAAAAAAGGTCCTTGTTTCAACTGACTTTTTAGTAGAAGGGGTTCACTTTGACCTATCTTACATGCCTTTAAAACATCTTGGCTACAAGGCGGTCATGGTTAATTTATCTGATATTTATGCAATGAATGGGATTGCAAAGCACATAACAGTATCCATTGCAATTTCAAATAGATTTACTCAAGAGGCTATGGAGGAATTGTACGCTGGAATTACTCTGGCTTGTGAAAAATATGATGTTGATTTCGTTGGCGGAGACACAACATCATCTGTTACAGGTTTAACAATTTCAGTGACTGCAATTGGTGAGGCTAATTTAAAAGATATTGTCTATAGAAGCGGAGCAAAACTAAATGACTTAATTGTTGTTTCTGGCGACTTGGGTTCTGCGTTTATGGGCTTGAAAGTTTTAGAAAGAGAGAAGGAAGTATTTAAGGTTAATCCCAAAAATCAACCAGATTTAGATCAGTACACTTATTTGATAGAAAGACAATTAAAACCTGAAGCCAGAAAAGATATAGTAAGGCTATTGGAAGATTTAAAAGTTAAACCAACATCTATGATAGATGTAAGTGACGGGCTCTCATCTGAGCTTTTACATATATGTAAGCAGAGTAAAGTAGGTTGTGATTTGTACGAAAATAAAATACCGCTCGATCCACAATTAATTTCCACATGTGAAGAATTTAAGTTAAATGTTACAACATTAGCTTTAAACGGAGGTGAAGATTATGAGCTTTTAATGACTATTTCTCAGAAGGATTATGACAAGATAAAAGGCGACCCAAATTTTACAGTTATTGGATACATCAAGGAAGAAAATACAGGAACGAACCTAGTATTGAGAAATGATTCAATTGTTGAATTAAAATCTAGAGGCTGGGGCTCAAAATAAGATTAAGTTATGTCTAAAAGAGTACTGTTTACATTAATATTTATATTTTCATTTTTTCATTTTTTTTCAACTACTTATTATGTTGCTCCATCTGCGTCAGGGGGTAGTGATAGCAATGAAGGAACATTAGTCGCTCCTTTTGAAACATTACAATATGCTATTAATCAATTATCTGCTGGAGATATATTATATATTAGAGAAGGAACATACAGAGAAACAATTACCATAGACGAGGACGGATCAAGCGGAAACTTAATCACAATTGAAAATTATAATAATGAGGTTGTAACCGTCGATGGTACAGTTGATGTAGCCGGAACATGGAGTACTTATAATGATGTTTCTGGAGCCTACCAATTGTCTTCCTATTCTACTGATATCACTCAATTATTTGTTGATGACGAACCGATGGTTAATGCGAGATGGCCTAATGCACAATTCAATGACGATTCTATATTTTCCCATTCCACTTGGGCGCAAGGAGATGAAGGAGATGATGATAACCCTAACAGTGTACAAGGTTCTCTCCAGATTGACGAAGATATTTATAACCCTGGGTCTCTTGATTTAAATAATTCAGTAGGGGTTTTAAATATAGGATCTTTTAAAACAGAAACAGTTAAAATCACTGGTCATACACAAAATGCAGGGGCTGATGATGTAATTACTTACGGATACACTGGCGGAACAGATGCTGACTATAGCACAACTTATAAGGACAAACATCACTATTATTTTTTCGAAGGAAAAAAAGAGTTTATAGACACCAATAACGAGTGGTTTCATGACAAAACAAATGACATTTTATATTTATACCCAGACGATGGACTGAATCCTTCCACTACAGGTAGAACTATCAAGGCAAAAACTACGGATTACAGGGTTACTTTTAGTGGAGCAAACTATATCACTTTTAAAGGAATTAACTTTTTTGCAACAACTATTGATATTCAGAATTCCGATTATTTAAGTATTGAAGAGTGTAACTTCTATTTTCCTAGCGCTTCCAAAAGAATGCTTGGATTGACAAGTGGATTAGGCACAACTAATGTTACATCTCTAAATAACAACTCTGATAACAATACTATTAAAAAATGTTTATTTGAAAATGCTGAAGGGGAAGCATTGGTTATTAAAGGAGATAGTAACACGATTGAAAATAATTATTTCCACCATATTGATTGGAGCGCTTCAGACTTGAATGGTTTAATGGTTACTATGTATTGCACTGGAGATTCAAATACTTTTACAAAAAACACGATCCATACAACTGGTGCTTCAGCGACTGTTCTGCCTGGAACAGCTTCTACTTTTTCTTATAATAAGGTCACAAATACTGGACTATTGCAGTCAGATGGTGCTGTATTTCAAGGAACCAAAAACTATGTTGAGGGTTCAAATGTCCACCACAATTTTATTTATGATACTGAGAAATATGCCTTTCGATATGACGCCCCAGGTGGTGATGCTGCAGTTGCAGGAAGCTATGGTCGTATGCATCATAATGTGGCAGACAATACTAATGGTTTAATGATAAAAGGGAATAATCAAATCATTGCTCACAACACTGTAATGAATACCATCAATAACAGAAACGATATAATTATTCTCGCTGAGGATTGCTCCAATACAAGTACATGGCTTTATAATAACCTGGCAAAAAGAATTGGCTCACATAGAAGCTCACAATCATTTTCTCTTTCTACTGATAGTCCGTTGCCCATGGGTACCATAGGCTACATCGAAGATGATAATGGAACGTCAGGAAACTCTAACGATGATTTTTGGAGAACATGTGTGGATAATGATGTAAGTAATGGTTGGACAGCAACAGTTGGAAATGGAAGCTCTCAAGATAATATTGATCAAATTAATGTTTCAAGAACTGGACTTACCTATAATTCTGAAATTGAATCCTTATTAAATTATAATGCAGCGAATGGAAAATCTGAAGCTGACTATGTGCCAACTAATAATGTGACAATAGTAGATCAAGGGATATCTCCAACAAATTCTGTAAGTACTGGGGCATCTAGTAGTGATACTTTAGATGATTTGGTTCCACACACAAATGTTGGGTCAAGTGCAGATATTGGAGCCTTTGAATATGGCGCTACGACTTGGACTGCTGGAATTGATTGGACTCCAAAATTTAGAAGGGCTGTATGGAAAAAAGCTGCCAGTTCAACAGATTGGCATACTGCTTCAAACTGGTCCACTGGCAATGTCCCTACAGCTGATGTGCATGTTTTGATTCCAACTGGAGCATCCAATTATCCTATTATTACAGGCTCAAATGCAACATGTAATAACCTAACAATTTATCCATCTGCAAGTATTACATTAAGTTCCTCTTATTCATTAACTATTTCCGGTGATTTTAAAAACATGGGAAATACTACTATTGGTGGAGATGTAGTGATTCAGTAAGTTGTTGATAAAGCTTACCATAAATAATTATTCTTGAGTTATTTGAATTTTAAATATTAACTAATTTTGCTAGTACCAAAAAATTTATTTCAATGAAAAAATTACTCACTTTATTGTTTTTATTTTCTTTTTTATTCACTTACTCTCAGGTTAGAATTGGATCATATGACGGAGATTCTCATGCTGTTGTGTATAATAACGGTTGGGGTGATGGAGATAGTTATATTCATATTGGGAACAATGCTGGCGTTAACGCTAATAGTACTGGTACATATTTTACTAACATAGGCTATGCTGCAGGACGATATAACAGTAGTATGAATTTTAATGTACATTTGGGATACGCGGCTGGTAACAGAGGAACTAATGCTATCAAGAATGTAGCTATTGGGGCTTATGCAATGTATGCAGATAGTGGGTCTTATATGACAGGAGACAATAGTACATCAGTAGGACATGAAAGTATGTACAATATTTCTTCAGGATACAACAATAGCGGTCTTGGTTATCAGTCTTTTTATAACTTGACTACAGGTTATAATAATACAGCTCTTGGTTATCAGTCTCTTTATAGCTTAATCAATGGTTATGGAAACTTAGCTGTTGGTCTTCAGTCTGGTGACAATCTTGTTTCTGGTACATATAACACTTTTCTTGGCTTAGGAACAGATGCCAGCTCAACATCTGCTATTAATCAGACAATGATTGGTTACGCAGCAGATGGTCAAGCAAATAATTCTGTTACATTAGGTAATTCTGATGTAACGGCAGTTTATATGGCAGAGGATTCAGGGGCTACTGTTTATGCAGCTGGATTAAATTTAGGCGGAACAGCTGTTACCTCTACAGCAGCAGAGATAAACTTGCTTGACGGAGTAATAGCTGTTGGGTCAGGAATTTTATCCTCTACAACAGAAAATAGTAACACTGGTGTGAGACTATCTACCTCAAATACTTCTAATCATGGAGATATCGGTTCTAATGCTGTTGATTTGAGCTATTCAGATTCTTCAAGTAGTACATATGGTGCCACTGGGGACTATTCCACAGCTATGGGGTATGGATCAACGGCTAGTGGAATTCGTTCATTTGCTGGCGGATTATTCACCGTTGCTAGTGGTGTTGGTTCTTTTGCTTTTCATAGCGGAACAACGGCAAGTGGAACTAATTCTACTGCGCTTGGAAGAGTGACCGTTGCGAGTGATTATGCTTCAACTGTCATTGGGCAATACAATTCTTCTGGTTCCTCAGCAACAAGTGCAAATTCATTTTCTACATCTGCCCCCGCTTTTGTAATTGGAAACGGAACCTCAGGAAGTTTATCAGATGCTTTTAAAGTAATGTTTAATGGTGATGCTACAGTAAGTAATGACTTAACGGTTAGTGGAGATGTCGTGATTTCATCTGATACAAGGCTTAAGTCAAATATTGTATCTCTTGGTTCTACACTTCCTAAACTATTACAAATAGACGGTAAGTCTTATGAGATGAAAGGCAAACAAAAGATAGGTGTGCTTGCACAAGAGATTCAAAAAGTATTTCCTGAACTTGTAAGTGAGGATGATAACGAAATGTTAGCAGTAAACTACCAAGGATTAGTACCTGTACTTATCAATGCATTGAAAGAGCAAGATGATAAAATAACTAGATTAGAAAATCTGGTAGAACAATTAATTTCAAAAAAATAATATATTTAAATCATGAAAAAAATTATCATTATTTTTTTACTTATTTGTGGTTTTACATACTCACAAAATCTGACAATAGATAATGGAGCTTCGCTTACAATTGAAAAAACAGGGACAGCAACCGTTGGAGGAAATTTTTCTAACTCTGGAACTGTTACAATGAATTCTGACAGTGATGAATTTTCAGCTATTAAAATTTCTGGGTCAACATCTGGAAATGTAATCTATAATAGATTTGTTAATATTGCTGCTTCAAATGAATGGGACCTAATTGGATCACCTGTCGATGGCTTATCAATTTCAAGTTTTGTAAGTACAAATACCTCGGGTACAGCAACTTTAGCGACTAATGGTTCAGCTTATGCTGTTGGATACTATGATAACAGTACTGATACATGGACAAATCATACGACCGGATCGGTAGGTGCTGCTGGTAATTTTGACATTGGAAAAGGATATCAGATGGGAACAGTAAGTGGGGGCACTCAAATTTTAGTATTTACTGGAACTATTTCATCAAGTGATGAAACACAAGCTGTTATTAATAATGATGCAGCTAATAGCGGTAGCGGTAGAAGATGGAATTTAGTAGCTAATCCATATCCTACATATATTAATGCCAATGACGATGCTGATAATTCAAATAATTTTTTAACCTCCAACACCAGTAAAATTGATGATAATTTTTTAGCTATTTATGGCTGGGATGCAGACGGTTCTGGTTATACTGCTAGAGGTCATGATTACAATTCTAATTCAGCTGTGTATTTTGCACCAGGTCAAGCCTTTTTCATAGCATCAGACGATACAATTGGTGAAAATATAACCTTTACCGAAGCCATGCAAACAGTATCACCAGCTTCAAATGATGATTTCATATCTGGAGATCCAATAGAGCCTACCGAAATCTTTTTAAGGCTTTATAATTATGATGAATTAATTGAGGATGCACATATAAAGTTTCAAGAAAATATGACTTTAGGACTTGATCCTGGTTATGATCTTGGAAACTATTTTCAGGGCTCAGCCATTTCATCAAGACTTGTTGAAAATGACGAGGGTATTAATTTTGCTCAACAGCAATTGCCTGTTTCAGCCATGGAAAATGCGGTGATTCCACTGATAATTAATCAATCGGCTGGTCAAGAGTTTAGAGTCAATCTTCACACAGCTACCATCCCAGATCCTAATGTGTATTTGGAAGACGTTGAGATGGGTACTTTCACCAATCTTTATGAAGGAGATTTTGTGTTAATTCCAACAAGTGATTTAGAGGGTGCTGGAAGATTCTTCATTCATATGAGTGCTGATACAATGAGTAATGAAGAAGTATCAATAAGTATGTTAAACGCTTATAAAGAAGTTAATTCTAACTATATTACATTAGAAGGTTTAGCTACTCAATCAAAAAATATTAGCGTTAGTTTATACAATATTCTTGGAAGAAAAGTATTAAGTACTTCTCTAAGCAATAATGTGAATACCCAAACTATTTCAATTCTTGGAATGGCATCTGGTATTTATGTGATTGAATTAGAGTCAGGAAATGACAGGTTAACTAAGAAACTAATAATACAATAGATATGAAGAAGACAGGTATTACTAGAAAACAAGCGATAAAGAAAATGGTTAAATATGCAGCATTAACTGCTATTGGAACCTTCACTATCTTAAATCCTAAAAAGGCTCAGGCTCAATCTGTTCCGCCTAACCCTGGTCAATGGTAGTAATTTAAAAACTAAACTCTATATGAAAAAAATATTTACACTCTTAGCATTAACTATTACATTTAGTATGAATGCACAAGTAAGCACAAACAGTACAAATCCTACAGGTACTTATGCTTCAGCAATGGGAAATGGCACAACAGCAAGTGGCAATGAGTCTACAGCAATGGGGTATGATACAACAGCAAGCGGAGAAGCTTCTACAGCAATGGGATATAGCACAACAGCAAGCGCACAAGGTTCTACAGCTATGGGAAGGGGCACAACAGCAACAGGTACTTATGCTTCAGCAATGGGGTATAATACAACAGCAAGTGGATTAATTTCTACAGCAATGGGAAGTGGCACTACAGCAAGCGCACAAGGTTCTACAGCTATGGGAAGTGGCACTACAGCAAGTGGAACTAACTCTACAGCTATGGGGAATGGCTCAACAGCAAGTGGATATTATTCTACAGCAATGGGAGTGAGCACAACAGCAAGTGATTTTGGCTCTTTAGTAATCGGACAATTCAATTCTTCAGGTTCATCTGCAACAAGTGCAAATTCATTTTCTACTTCTGCTCCTGCTTTTGTGATTGGAAATGGAACTAACAACTCGAACAAATCAGATGCTTTTAAAGTACTTTTTAACGGAGATGCTACAGTAAGCAATGACCTAACAGTAAGTGGAGATGTTAATATTTCATCCGATGCAAGATTAAAGTCAAACATTGTATCTCTTGGTTCTACACTTCCTAAACTATTACAAATAGATGGTAAGTCCTATGAGATGAAAGGCAAACAAAAGATAGGTGTACTTGCACAAGAGATTCAAGAAGTGTTTCCTGAACTTGTAAGTGAGGATGACAATGAAATGTTAGCAGTAAACTATCAAGGATTAGTGCCTGTACTTATCAATGCATTGAAAGAGCAGGAGTCCAAAATTATTAATCAGCAATCTCAAATTGATGAGCTTAAAGTATTAGTAAATAAACTCATAAACTAAATTTTTATTGACATCATTATTCTATACTTTTTTTAATAATTAATTATAGTATAGATATTTATTTATTCATTAAATCTTCAATTTCTTCAGCTTCTATTGGGATGTCTTTCATAAGATTAATCGGCTCACCATTATTTTGAACAACTACATCATCCTCTAATCTAACTCCAAATCCTTCCTGCGGTAAATAGATGCCAGGCTCAACTGTGAAAACCATATTTTCAACCATTGGCTCATCCAATAATCCATAGTCATGAGTGTCAAGCCCCATATGGTGTGATGTTCCATGCATAAAGTACTTTTTATATGCTGGTTTTTCTTTTGACTCATTTTGAATATCGGATTTATCTAACAAACCAAGCCCAAGTAATTCTGAGGTCATTAACTTTCCTACCTCAATATGATACTCTTTCCAATCCGCGCCCGGAATGAGCATTTTTGTAGCATCATTTTTAACCCTGAGAACCGCATTGTATATATCCTTTTGTCTTTTTGTATAACGACCTGAAACGGGAATTGTTCTGGTCATATCACTAGAATAATTCGCGTATTCTGCACCTACATCCATAAGTATTAACTCCCCATTTTTACATTGCTTATTATTTTCTATATAGTGAAGAATATTAGCATTATTTCCAGATGCAATAATGGGGGTATATGCAAACTTTTTTGATCGATTTCTTAAAAACTCGTGAATAAATTCAGCCTCAATTTCATATTCCCACACCCCATCATTTACAAAGTTTAAGACTCTTCTAAAACCCATATTTGTAATGTCGCACGCTTTTTGGATAAGTACTAATTCAATAGGGTCTTTTATGGATCTAAAATGTTGAAGTATAGGGTTGCTTCTTTTTTTAGATTTGCCAGGAAATTTATTTTCAAGCCATTTATTAAATCTTTCCTCTCTGGTTTCTGTTTCGATTTTAGCTCGGTAGTGTTCATTGTGGTTGTAGTAGATCGTTTCACATCCATTTACAGCCTTCTCAATAATTTTTTCCATTTCACTTAACCAATAGACAGTTTTAATTCCACTGGTTTCTAAAGCTTGCTGTTTATTCAGCTTTGGTCCCTCCCACACCGCAATATGCTCATTAGTTTCTTTTAAAAAAAGTACCTCACGATGATTTGAATTTGACGCATTTGGGCACAACATTAATACACTTTCCTCTTGATCAACCCCAGACAAATAAAAAATATCTCTATGTTGTTCAAAGGGGAGAGTTGAATCTGCACTTACGGGGTAAATATCATTAGAGTTAAAAAAAGCAATACTATTTTTATCCATTTTACTGATAAAGTTTTTTCTATTCTTAACAAATAATTCTGAGGATATTTTACTGTACTTCATTTTGTTTGCTTTTTTTACTTTTCACAAAGATAATATTAACACATTTAAAGTATTAATTTTTTGTCTAAGAATCTAATCGTTCTTATTTTTGTGTTACAAATAATATTAATGAAAAATTTTTTGTTTACATCAATCGGTAAAAAATTTGCAATGGCTTTATCTGCAATTTTTTTAATGATATTTTTATTGCAGCATTTTTTAATTAATATAACTTCGGTTTTTAGTGAAAGTCTTTTTAACTGGCTATCACACTTTATGGGTACTAATCCTCTTGTTCAATTTATACTACAACCTGTTTTAATAGCAGGTGTAATTTTTCATTTTATAATGGGTTTCTTTTTGGAGATTCAAAATAGAAGAGCTACTAAATACGAGTATCATAAAGATAGAGGTGGTGCTAATTCAACTTGGATGAGTAGAAATATGATTTGGAGTGGATTGGTTATACTTTCCTTTTTGGTATTACATTTTATAGATTTTTGGATCCCTGAAATGAATCATAAGTATGTTGAATTTTTACCTGATGATCCAAATAGATACCACCATGAGCTTGTTGAAAAATTTCAAGACCCCTATAAAGTAGTTTTCTATTGTGTCTCATTTGTATTGTTATCTCTTCATTTGCTTCATGGATTTTCATCATCACTGAAATCAATGGGAACTAATAAATCTTATGCATCTTCTGTTAAAAATGTAAGTTATGCGTATTCGATTGGCATACCCCTTGGTTTTTGTTTCATTGCAATCTTTCATCATTTTTCACATTAATATAGATATTTAGTGTTACAAACGTGTTACACTTTCTTGAGAGCATATATTTAATATACTGATTTTCATTGTGTTACAATACGTGTTACAAATTATCTTATATTTTTTATATTAAAATTCAAATTATTAGTATTTTTGTATAAAATTTAGAAATGTCAAAGAAGAAGTTAACCTATTCTTTAAACTATAGACGACCCAAGTCTGAGTATAAAGATTCTGATGAGTTGATGATATGTATTAGATATTATCATAAATGTAATCATACATCCAAGACTAAAATTATAAAAAAGAGTACTGGGGTTAAGTGTAAGTTGCAAGATTGGAATACCGACTGGCACCTTACAAAAGACAGAAGCCCTGTTAAATCATCCGATCCAGATTTCAAAAAGAAAAACAAGATTCTTAAAGAAAAAGTTAAATCTTTTGATATTGAAAAACTCTACAGCTCTGTTAAGAATGAATCGTTCTCAGATTATCTAAATTCTAAATTACCAAAAGGCCCTATTGACAGAAAATGGACAAATCATAAAAATACGATAGATCTAGTAAGCCCAGCAAACAAAAGAAATATTGATATTATAGTTGTTGGTACAGGCCTGGCAGGTGGTTCAGCCTGTGCAACCCTTGCAGAGCTGGGTTATAATGTTAAGGCTTTTTGTTTTCAAGATTCACCAAGAAGAGCACACTCGATTGCAGCTCAAGGAGGCATCAATGCTGCTAAAAATTATCAAGGTGATGGTGATTCTATTTATAGATTATTTTATGATACTGTTAAAGGAGGCGACTACAGATCCAGGGAAGAAAATGTTTATCGATTAGCAGAAGTTTCGGCTAATATTATTGATCAATGTGTTGCGCAAGGTGTACCATTTGCTAGAGATTATGGAGGTTTGTTAGATAATAGATCCTTTGGAGGAGTATTGGTTTCAAGAACTTTTTATGCCAAAGGACAAACTGGACAACAACTATTATTGGGAGCATATTCTGCAATGAATAGACAGATTGCCAGAGGAAAAATAAAAATGTATAATAGACATGAAATGTTAGATGTTGTTCTTGTTGACGGAAAAGCGAGAGGTATAATAACAAGAAATTTAGTGAATGGTGAAATTGAAAGCCATTCAGCTCACGCTGTAGTTCTTGCAAGTGGAGGGTATGGAAATGTTTTTTATTTATCTACCAATGCCATGGGTAGTAATGTTACTGCTGCTTGGAAAGCACACAAAAGAGGTGCATACTTTGCAAATCCTTGTTTCACTCAAATTCACCCGACATGTATCCCTGTGTCTGGAGACCATCAGTCAAAATTAACACTAATGTCAGAGTCATTAAGAAATGACGGGAGAATATGGGTTCCCAAAAATATTCATGATGTAGAGTCCATAAGAAAAGGTGAGCTAAGACCGACTGAAATTACTGAAGAAAATCGAGACTATTTTTTAGAAAGAAGATATCCGGCTTTTGGAAATTTAGTTCCAAGAGATGTGGCCTCAAGGGCAGCAAAAGAAAGATGCGATGCAGGTTTCGGAGTTAACAAAACCGGTGAAGCGGTTTATTTAGATTTTGCTTCAGCAATTATTAGATATGGTAAAGAACAAGCTTTGGTTGACGGAAAAGATGAAAAAAATGACGAGATTGTTCAGAGCCTTGGAAAAGAAATTATCAAGAAAAAATATGGTAATTTATTTCAGATGTACGAAAAAATTGTTGATCAAAACCCCTATGAAACTCCTATGATGATTTACCCTGCAGTTCACTACACAATGGGAGGTGTATGGGTAGATTATAATTTGATGACTACAATCCCAGGATTGTATGCAATTGGCGAAGCTAATTTCTCCGACCACGGAGCCAATCGACTTGGCGCCTCTGCATTAATGCAAGGACTTGCAGACGGCTATTTCGTTCTTCCCTATACAATTGGAGATTATTTGTCAGATGATATTTCAACTGGTCCTATACCAAATGATTCTCAGGAATTTATTAATGCGGAAAAAGAAGCCAAAGAAAAAATAGATTTTTTTGTAAATAATAATGGGTCAAAATCTGTTGATTATTTTCACAAAAAATTAGGAAAAATTATGTGGAATAAATGTGGGATGGCTAGAAATAAAAAAGATTTAGAATCTGCAATTCAAGAAATATCTGAATTGAGAAAAGAATTTTTTAAAGAAGTAAAAGTACCTGGAGATCAAAATGAGTTTAATGAGGAATTAGCGAAAGCAGGAAGGGTAGCAGATTTTCTTGAACTTGGCGAGCTTTTTGCAAAGGATGCACTGGAAAGAGAGGAATCGTGTGGAGGACACTTTAGAGAAGAGCATCAAACTAAAGAAGGAGAAGCAACAAGGAAAAAAGAATTTCAGTTTGTTTCCGCCTGGGAGTACATGGGTGAGCCTAAAAATGCAATCTTACACAAGGAAAACCTAGAATATGAAAATATTGAAGTTAAAGAAAGAAGTTATAAATAATCTATAATGAAACTGAAACTAAAAATTTGGAGACAGAAAAATGCAGATACTAATGGAGGTATTGTGAATTATGATATTGACAATATTTCACCTGATATGTCATTTTTAGAAATGTTGGATGTATTAAATGCAGATTTGATTTCCAAAGATGAAGAACCTGTTTCATTTGATCATGATTGCAGGGAAGGTATTTGTGGTTCTTGCTCATTATTTATAAATGGCCAGGCACATGGACCAGACAGGCGAATTACCACTTGCCAACTTCATATGAGAAAATTTAAAGATGGTGATACTATATACATTGAGCCATTTAGAGCTAAGGCGTTTCCTGTTATAAAAGATTTGGTTGTTGACAGAAGTGCTTTTGATAGGATTCAACAGTCTGGCGGGTACATTTCTGTAAATACATCAGGAAACACACAAGATGCAAATTCAATTCCGATTAATAAGGATGATGCTGATACTGCTTTTGATGCTGCAACATGCATCGGCTGTGGAGCATGTGTAGCTACGTGCAAAAATTCATCAGCAATGTTATTCGTGGGCGCTAAAGTCTCTCAATATTCTTTGCTCCCCCAAGGAAAAACTGAAGCATCTAGACGTGTTATGAATATGGTCAATCAAATGGATTTGGAAGGTTTTGGAAATTGTTCAAATACTGGAGCTTGTGAAGTCGAGTGTCCTAAGGGAATTTCTCTTGATAATATTGCTAGAATGAATAGAGAATTAATGAAAGCTTCCGTCAAAAAATAATTATTGTAATATAAATTCTTGTATTAAATCCCATCCCGCTCTTACATCAATTTGATCAGGGTAATAGATTACCTTTTCTGGGTCAATTTTTTCAAGGTAGTTACCTGTACTATATTCTTCGTTTTTATCTTGATCATATATTATCCTAATATAATATTTTCCTGGATCGATATTATCAAAAATTATTTTTGAATTATTTGATTCGTATTTTTCATATTTCATTTCACCCGTTGATAATACAAGTTGAATAATCAGGGGATATTTGGCATTGGTAAGGTTTAATTCAAGATTTCCATAATCATCGTATTTTCTAGTTTTTAATTTATATACCAACGTATCATTTTCATTTTCAAAAAAATCGGTTATGGCGCCAGGAAATAAGCTTATATTATATTCCTGCTCTTCTTCTTTTTCAAAAATAAAACTAAAATGATTATTGATTAAATCGATTTTAGTTTTAAACTCAATGTTTAATGAGTCTTTATCTAAAATAGAGACTTTGCTATTTTCAATTTTCTCCAATGGTAAACTACCGCTGATCATGAAATTATCGTTAAATTTCAATATTTTATTTTGTTTGGAAATAAGTACTAATGAGTCGTTTTCTTTGTCTCTAAAATTAAGCTTTAAGGTGTCTGAAAATTTATCATTGAATACATTAAAGACTATCGAGTCAAATTTTTGATCTGTCTTGAGCCAATAAATTAAACTATCAGATTTTTTTTCTCTTGTTATCCGACTTGAATAACTTGACGAATTCAAATTTACAGGTTTGATCTGAACACTTTCATATTCTCCCTGAAATCCAAAAGAAAATGATCTGTTTGTTTTTTGCTTGGGTTTTCCCAATTTGAATTTAGAAGTTTCTTTGAAAATTGTGATATTAATAACACTGTCTTTGGGTAAATCAATGAAGTTTTTAGAAAATCCTATTTTGTCTTCTTTAGTTTGAAACGTATAATCTTTATTTTCTTCCTCTAACGCGATTAAAAGATATTCTCCTTCTTTTACATTTTGTATTAGAAATTGAGATGTAGAATCAATAACTTTTGCTACATATTTTGGTTTTTTGGTATAAATTACCGAGTCATTAAATAGTGAGTCAATTTCATAGAGTAGTACATTAACATTTTCACTTATTTCACGCTCAAACGCATCTTTGACAGAACCTTTAATTTTCAATGAATCAATGTACTCTCCAGTAGAAAAAACATACCTATAATTTATTAATGGATTTCTTTCGTTATTATCTTCTATACTTTCACCAAAGTGAAAACTATATGTTGTATCATCCTTCAATGAATCTAAATCTGAAATAGTTAATAATTTGTCTGCAGAGCCCATGGGCATAATTAAGGGAAGTGGATCAATTGGAGGGGAAACTATTAGTTCAGTTTGTAACTTGTTTAAACGAATGTATTCATTAAAAAAGATTTCAATTTCATCACTTATAAAATTTGTTGAAAAATTTGGAGGATTAGCTTTCAAAACAATCGGGGGTTCTACATCAATTTCTCCTCCGGTTGGTGTACCTCTGTTGGCACAACCTACTATAACTAACGTGATAAATAATGAAACTTTTTTTAACATTTTATTTTCTTCAGTACAAAGAAACGCATAATTTTAAAAAAAGCATTCCTTTGTTAAATGCGTTTTATATTTTTGTGAAATGAATCCTAATCAAGATACCTTTAAAAAAATTATATCCCATTCAAAAGAGTACGGTTTTATTTTTCAAAGCAGTGAAATTTATGACGGACTTAGTGCTGTTTATGATTATGCTCAAAATGGTGTTGAATTAAAAAATAATATTAAAAAATATTGGTGGGCTTCAATGGTTCAAATGAATGATAATATTGTGGGTCTTGACACAGCAATATTAATGCATCCCAAAACATGGAAAGCATCTGGTCATGTTGACGCATTTAACGACCCCTTGATTGATAATAAAGATTCAAAACTTAGATACAGGGCAGATGTTTTAATTGAGGATTATATAGCTAAAATTGAATCTAAAATTCAAAAAGAAGTTAACAAGGCACAAAAACGTTTTGGAGATTCTTTTGATGAAATCCAATTTAGACAAACAAATAAAAGAGTTTTAGATAATCAGCAAAAGATTGATAATACAATTGGTCAAATGAAAAAATGTTTTCAAGATGATGATTTAAAAGCCTTAAAAAAATTAATTGAAGATCTAGAGATATCTGATCCTGTTTCTGGATCTAGAAATTGGACTGAAATTAAGCAGTTTAATTTAATGTTCTCAACAAGAATTGGAGCTAGCTCAGATTCGTCATCAGAAATTTATTTACGCCCAGAAACTGCACAAGGAATTTTTGTAAATTTTTTAAATGTTCAGAAAAGCTCAAGAAAAAAGATTCCTTTTGGAATTGCACAAATTGGTAAAGCATTTAGAAATGAGATCATTGCAAGGCAATTTATTTTTAGAATGAGAGAATTTGAACAGATGGAGATGCAGTTTTTCGTCAAACCAGGAACACAATCAGAATGGTATAAAAAATGGAAAGAAACAAGAATGAATTGGCATAAGTCCTTGGGAATTTCTGAAGATAATTATAGATTTCATGATCACGATAAATTAGCACATTATGCAGATGCAGCATGCGATATAGAATACAAATTTCCTTTCGGATTCAAAGAATTGGAAGGAATTCACTCCAGAACTAACTTTGATTTAGTTCAACACGAATCTCACTCAGGAAAAAAACTTAAATATTTTGATCCGGAAGAAAATGAAAGCTATGTTCCTTATGTGGTAGAAACATCAATTGGATTAGACAGAATGTTTTTGGCAATCTTGTCATCTTCCTTTAATGAAGAAAAGCTTGAAAATGACTCTGTAAGAACTGTCCTTAAAATACCTCCTTTTTTATCCCCATTTAAGGCTGCTATATTACCGTTGTTGAAAAAAGATGGCCTTTCTGAATATGCAAAAAAATTATATAATAGTTTAAAGTTCCATTTTAATATCTCATATGACGAAAAAGACGCAGTCGGAAGACGTTACAGAAGACAAGATGCTATAGGTACCCCTTTATGTATTACAATAGATCATGATTCATTAAATGATGATACTGTAACAATAAGAGATAGAGATTCAATGAAGCAAAAAAGAGTAAAGATTAAAGATATTAGATCTGAAATTGATAAACTTGTAAACATATCTAATTACCTTTAAATAGTTTTTAATTCTGTAATCAAAAATATTGGTTAACTGTCTGTCAACTATTTGTCTAAATCTTCGTTTAATTCCTTTTATTTTTAAGACTAAAACCCTAAATTGCTGCACCCAAAAAAGGGACCTATTTTTATACGCCCTTAAACTTGTAAAAAACACTCTTTATGAAAAATCTATTTAGCTTTTTATTATTCTTTAATTTTTTTATTTTTTCGATTACTGTAAATTCTCAAACAAAATTTCCTCCTTTGCCAAAAGCAAAAGATACATATAAAGTTACTTCAAGCGTTACGCTTGAGTATAAATATGTGCCAAGTATCAAGGAACTAATAAGTAATCAAACTTTTATTCCCTCAGATCCAAATCTTTTTAAAATGAAGCGTTCTGATAAAAAAATGAGAGGCAATAAGGTTATTCCCGGAAAAGGTCTCCCTAAGGGACCTGATCCGTTAGTAAATCACGGAGAAAAAAATAATCAAAAACAAAACAGAGAGCCTGTTTTAGATTTTTTAACAACTTCAAACACCGCTACACCTGGTGATCCAACAGGTGAGGTTGGAAGAGACTATTACATCACAGCTTGGAATTCTTCTTTCAGAATTTTTAATTTAGACGGTACACCTGCTACACCTGCAGCAAGTTTAGGTAACTTCTTTATTCAAGATGTAGGTGATCCCATTGCATTATACGACAGTCAAGCGGATCGCTATATTATATCGTCAATGGGTAATAGTGCTGTAAATTTTGCGGTTTCGGTTTCTAACGATCCTGTTAATGGGGGATGGCATGTTTACAACGCTTCAAGTAATTCTTTCCCTACGGGTGGCTTTCCAGACTATCCTAAATATTCAATATGGTCTGATGCATATTATTTGACTATTAATCCTGCAAATCTCTTCGCATTAGAAAGAGATAAAATTTTAATCGGTGATACTTCTGCATCAATGCAGTCATTTAATATCCCGGCAATTTCTACAAGCGGATTTGCTTCAGCTCAAATTTTAGATATAGTTGATGATAATCATCCAGCAGTTGGAAATGCAACGCTCATTTATTTTCAGGATGATGCGTGGTTTGGTGTAGATAATGACCACATTAAATTATGGAATGTCAATGTAGATTGGGATAATCCTTCGAATTCGCAAATATCAAATCCTGTTGAGTTGTCAACAACTCCTTTTAATAGCGTATTTGATGGGGGTAGTTTTTCAAACCTAACTCAACCAAACGGAACTGATATTGATGCTGTTCAGGCAACAGTTATGAATCAAGCACAGTACAGAAAATTTCCAACTCATAATTCGGCTATATTCAATTTTGTAGTTGATGCAGCAGCGGGTAATGAAGAGCTTGCAGCCATAAGATGGTATGAATTGCGTCAATCTGATGATGGACAGCCATGGGAAGTCTTTCAAGAAGGCACCTATACGGCACCTGAAGGAAGACACGCTTGGATGGGCTCTATGTCAATGGATCTACAAGGAAATATTGGTTTAGGTTATTCATCAATGAGCTTAACCGAGCCTGTTTCACTTAGATATACAGGAAGATATGCCAATGACCCACTTGGCGATATGACTGTTGAGGAAGGAACTTTTGTAATTAGTAACGGAAATAGTACAAGTTTAAGATATGCAGATTATGCACACATGAGTGTTGATCCGTCAAATGATAAACAGTTTTGGTTTGTTAGCGAATATTTTTCTCCTGCAAGAAGTCATCGTGTTGGTGTATTTCAGATTGCAGCAAATTATGCTTATGACATTGGAGTTACCAGTATTAATTCACCTGTTACAGGCACATTAACTGATAGCGAAGACGTAACTGTTTCCATTTTCAATTACGGGGAAAATGAGGCATCAAACTTTGAGGTATCTTATTCGGTTGACGGCGGATCAGTTATCACTGAAACTTATACAGGTGCAGTTGCATCAACTGAGACAGTACAACATACTTTCTCAACTCCGGCAGACATGTCAGAGGAGGGTGCAACGTATTCTATTACGGCATACACAACATTTGCTGAAGATGAAGATTCTGAAAATGATTCCATCACTGCTGATGTTACACATTTAAATCCAAATGATCTTGGGGTTTCTGAGATAATATCTCCATCTTCTGGTGAACTATTGTCAGCTGCAGAGGCAGTTACCGTTACAATAACTAATTACGGTGGTGCAACTCAGTATGATTTTGATGTCACCTATGAATTTAACGGAGAGACTGTAACGGAAGTTGTTGCAGGTCCTTTGGAAGGAAACAGTACAATGGAATATACATTTAATCAAACTGTAGATATTTCTGCATTTGGTTCCTATACAATAACAGTATCTACATCTCTTGATGGCGATTCAGACACATCAAATGATTCATCATCATCTGATATCACTAATATTAACTGTGCACCTTCAATGGATTGTTCACTTGGTGATGGACTTCAATTATTCCAGTTAGGAGATATAAATAACGAATCTAGTTGTGAAGGTTATGGAGATTTTACTGATCAATCTACAGACGTTGAACTTGGTGAAACTTATGGTGTGACCATGACAACAGGCTGGGGATCTCAGTACGTAAGAATATGGGTTGATTACAATGATGACTTTAACTTTACATTAGATGAATTAATTCTTGACAATTATGTGATTGCTGATGGTTCGGGTCAAGGTTCATATACTGAAACAACTTCTGTGACAATCCCAATATCAGCTACATTAGGTGAACACTTAATGAGAGTTAAAACAAATTGGAATGCAGGTGTCCCTGACGACGCATGTGAGTTAACTACTTACGGTGAAACGGAAGATTATATGATCAATATACAACCAGGAGCTGCCTATGATATTGGTATCACAGATATTACAAATCCGATCACAGGAACTTTAACGGCTGCTGAGACGGTTACAGTTGAGATATTCAATTATGGAGAAAACGAGGCGTCAAACTTTGAAGTTTCTTACTCGGTAAACGGTGGAGATTCTGTTACTGAGACTTTCACAGGAACAATAGCTTCTGGAGAATCTTCAGAGTATAGTTTCACAACTACTGCTGATATGTCAACCGTTGAAGTATTCTACACAATAGTTGCAACGGTGTCTTTAAGTGAAGATGAAGATGCTGAAAATGATTCCTTTGAAATTGAGATACAACACTTGACAGCTTATGATGCAGGTATAACAGCTATCATATCACCAGTTTCAGGTGTTTTATTGTCTGCACAAGAGCAGGTAACAGTTGAGATTACAAACTTTGGAGGAGCTACACTTACAGACTTTGAGGTTACCTACGAGTTAGACGGAGAATTGGTTACAGAGATAGTACCAGGTCCACTGGAAGGAAATTCAACTATGGAGTATACATTTACTCAAACTGCGGATCTTTCAATCCCTGGAACATATACTTTCACTTGTTATACTTCAATTGAAGGTGACTCAGATAATTCAAACGATTCTGCGAGTGTTGAAGTAGTAAATTCAAATTGTGCTCCATCCATGAACTGTGGAGTTGGAGACGGTCTTACATTATTCCAAATGTTAGATATAGACAATCCATCGGGTTGTGAAGGTTATGGTGATTTTACAGATCAAATGACCAATGTTGAACAAGGTGGAGTACATGATGTTACAATGACAACAGGTTATGGAAATCAGTACGTAAGAATTTGGATTGACATGAATGATGATTACAATTATACATTGGATGAGCTTATATTAGATAATTATGTTATCGCTTCAGGCTCTTCAGGTGGTACTTACACTGAGACTACACAGGCTACGATACCTGCTGATGCTCCACTTGGAATGCATTCAATGAGAGTTAAAACAAACTGGAATGCACCAGTTCCCGATGATGCATGTGAGTTAACTACTTACGGGGAGACAGAAGATTACATGGTTAATATTGTAACTTCTTTAGGCATTGGAGAAACGGAGTTGACTAATTCACAATTTGTAATTTATTCAATTGATAATGAAAACTTTACTGTCAAATTAACAACAGACTACAGTGATTTGATCACCTTCAGCGTATATGATATTAGTGGAAAGACTATCGTTTTTAATAATATTGATAAATTTGATGGTAATACCTATATTTATAATCTTGACATGTCACATACTTCTGCTGGTATTTACATGATAAAAATGGGTAATTCTATAATTGGATATAAAACAGGTAGAATAATTGTTAAATAAAATAAAACGAATGAAAAAAATATTATCTACTATAATTTTAATCCTTTGCTTTGGCTATGCATTTGGGCAAGTTACAAATGAAGGTAATCCATTAAGTTGGGATCTAAATCTTGATTCAGAAAATGTTGTGGTAAAAAATTTACCTGAATTTGATATGAACCAGGTAAAAGCAGAAGATGAAATCAACGATGCAAAACCAGATACCCCCTGGAGATTTGGATATACACATAGTGTTGATTTTGGATTGGAAGATGGTACATGGACTAATTTAGAAAATGGCGATAGAATATGGAGATTATTAGTTAGCTCACCAGGAGCATTATCATTAAATTTTATTTTTGATGATTTTTACATTCCCCAAGGAGGAAAACTATATTTATATAGTGATGATAAACAAGATTTATTAGGTGCATATACATCTGTTCAAAATCAAGATTCAGGTATTTTAGGGACGTGGTTAGTATCCGGAGATAAAGTGTGGTTAGAATATTACGAGCCAAGCAATGTTCTTAATCAGGGAAGATTGCATGTCGCAAAAGCAACTCATGGTTACAGAAATGCCTCTACTAACGTTTCAAAATCATTAAATGACTCGGGTGATTGCAATCTGGATGTAAATTGTTCTATTGGTGATGATTGGGAAGATTTAAAAAATCATAATAAAAAATCCGTAGCACTTATAATAATGAGTGGTAGTGTTTGTACTGGTGCTTTGATTAATAATACTGAGAATGACGGAACACCTTATTTTTTAACTGCAAATCACTGCTATGGTGGAGATGAAGCATCATGGGCCTTTCGATTTGGTTGGATTAGTCCAACAAATGTATGTGCAACAACTGCTAATAGTCAAAGTGGACCTACAAATATGACCATAAGTGGATCTACTTTAAAATCTAGAAGTTCAAGCTCGGATTTTGCTTTGGTTCAGATTAATTCTTTTATTCCAGGATCATGGGATAGAGTTTTTGCCGGTTGGGATAAGTCTGATAACACGCCCGAATTCCAGGTTGGAATTCATCACCCCTCAGGAGATGTAATGAAAGTTTGCAGAGACAATGATCCTGCTTTAAGTACTTTTTATGGCGGAGCAGCAGTTTGGGAAATAAATGATGCCAATGGTGGATGGGAAATCGGAGTAACCGAAGGGGGATCATCTGGTTCTCCTCTTTTTGATCAAAATGGGAAAATAATTGGTCAATTATATGCCGGTGACGCTGCTTGTTCCGGAACAGTTGATAATAACGGATGGGATGTTTATGGTAGATTTGCAGTTTCATGGGAAGGTAACGGATCTTCCTCTTCTCGTCTTAGTGATTGGTTAGATCCAAATGGTACAGGGCCTTCTTATTTAGAATCATATCCTGCTTTTGAAACCTTAGAGATTGATGGTGGAATTATTTCGATTGATTCACCTGAAAGTGGAAATTTATCAGAAAATGAAAATATAACAATTTCATTAAGAAATTTTGGACAAAATGATATTTCTAATTTTGATATTTCATTCCAGGTGAACGGGGAAAATGAAGTTATTGAAAATTACTCTGATGTAATTTCTCCAACACAAATTGTTCAATACACATCATCAGAAAGTTTTGATTTTAGTCAAGAAGGAGATTATGAAATTATTGTTTCAATTGAAATTGTAAATGATGAAAACGATGCTAATAACCTGTTCAGCTCAACGATTTCAAATACCGGAGATGGTGATTGTCTTGAGCTGTATCCGCTTCCTTACTTAAACGATTTTAATGACCCTGTATCTTTCGTTAACTGTAATACTTTTGTTGACAGTGATGGAGACGGTAATGGTTGGACCAGTGTTGCATTTTCAATTGATAACGGGAACAGTGTTGCGGACTCGGAGTCTTATAATGGTTCTGCGCTAACCCCTGATAATTGGCTAATTATGGGTCCAATTGACCTGACTAATGCTGGAGATACTACGTTGTCTTGGTTGGTTAGAGGAATTGATCCTAGTTGGTGTGGAGAAAATTATTCTGTTTATATTTCTGACTCAAATGATATTGGTTCTTTTATAAGTTCAAGTTTATATTATGATGAGACGATTAATAGTGGAAGTGATGCATGCGGTAACAGTTTTGCAGAAAGATCACTTGATATCTCTAGTGCAGCTGGTCAAGAAATATATGTAGGATTTAGACATTACGACATTTCAGATATGTTCAGATTAAATATTGATGATGTTCGAGTTGAAGAAACATTAGGTTTGGATGACTTTGCAGCTAATAATATCAATTATTTCTATAATCAAGAAACTAGAGAGTTGGTGATAAGTTCGTCAGAAATTATCAAGAATATTCAAATTGTTAATCTACTTGGACAAAAGATAGTTTCAAAAAACATTAATAATCTTACACACAAAATAAATTTAACAAACCTGAGCAGTTCAATTTATGTTGTTAACATTCATGGAATCTCAGGAGTTAAGAAATTTAAACTACAAATAAATTAAATTATGATTAAGAATTTTTTCACATTACTATTATGCTTTTTTTCGTTAACTGTGTTCTCACAAGTTACAAATCAGGGTACACCTATAAGTTGGAATTTAAACTTAGAGGATAATATAAAAACTGTCAGCCTACCAAGTTTTGACTTAGACGCCGTGCAGGCGGAAGATGCTGTAAATGATTATAAATTTGAGTCTCCTTGGAGATTTGGATATATGCATAGTGTAGATTATGGATTTGAGGAAGGTACTTGGACAGTATTAGACAACGGAGATCGGATATGGAGATTACTTGTGATATCAAAAAATGCATTATCATTAAACTTTGTATTTGATGAGTTTTTCATGCCAGAGGGAGGAAATGTGTATTTATACAATAAAGATAAAACAGATCTTTTAGGTGCATATGATGAAAACCAAAATCAAGATACTGGAATCCTTGGAACCTGGTTAGTTGAAGGGGATGCAGTATGGATTGAATATTATGAGCCAATGGCTGTGAAGGGGCAAGGTAGGTTACATATTGCCAAAGCTACTCACGGATATAGAAATGCTGAAACATTCAAACAAGCTAAGGGATTGAATGATTCTGGCGCATGTAATCTTGATGTTGATTGCTCAATTGGAGACGACTGGGAAGACATAAAAGAACATAATAAAAGATCAGCCGGTATTCTTCTTTCTGGTGGTTCAGGATTTTGTTCAGGAGCTTTAATAAACAATACCGCTAATGACGGAACTCCATATTTTTTAACAGCAAATCACTGTTTTTCTGACCCGAGCTCTTGGGCTTTTAGATTTGGATGGATTAGTCCAAATCCCATATGTGCAGAGACATCACCCAGTACTAATGGGCCTACAAATCTGACTATTAGTGGAGCTACTCTGAGAGCAAGAGATGCTGGATCTGATTTTGCTTTAGTTGAAATAAATCAAGCAATTCCGGAGGATTGGGATAGAGTATTTGCGGGTTGGGATAGATCTGATGTTACCCCTGATTTTACAGTTGGTATTCATCACCCATCTGGAGATATTATGAAAGTTTGTAGAGATAATGATCAACCAATTCAAGCTGTTAATGCTGGTGCTCAAACTTGGGAAATTACAGGCGCTGGTGGTGGATGGGAAATTGGTGTAACAGAGCCAGGGTCATCAGGATCTCCATTATTTGATGTAGAAGGAAGAATAATTGGCCAACTATTCGGTGGTGGAGCAGCATGTTCAGGAACTGTTGATAATAATCTTTATGATTATTATGGTCGTTTAGGCGTATCGTGGGAAGGAGGAGGAACATCCTCAACTAGATTACGAGACTGGCTTGATCCATCCGATTCAGGAGCCAATGATTCAGCTGCATTTCCTGCTCTTGTATCTTTCCCGTATGACATTGGAGTTGAAAGTATTGATTCCCCAGTTTCAGGCACATTAACTGATAGCGAAGACGTAACTGTTTCCATTTTCAATTACGGGGAAAATGAGGCATCAAACTTTGAGGTATCTTATTCGGTTGACGGCGGATCAGTTATCACTGAAACTTATACAGGTGCAGTTGCATCAACTGAGACAGTACAACATACTTTCTCAACTCCGGCAGACATGTCAGAGGAGGGTGCAACGTATTCTATTACGGCATACACAACATTTGCTGAAGATGAAGATTCTGAAAATGATTCCATCACTGCTGATGTTACACATTTAAATCCAAATGATCTTGGGGTTTCTGAGATAATATCTCCATCTTCTGGTGAACTATTGTCAGCTGCAGAGGCAGTTACCGTTACAATAACTAATTACGGTGGTGCAACTCAGTATGATTTTGATGTCACCTATGAATTTAACGGAGAGACTGTAACGGAAGTTGTTGCAGGTCCTTTGGAAGGAAACAGTACAATGGAATATACATTTAATCAAACTGTAGATATTTCTGCATTTGGTTCCTATACAATAACAGTATCTACATCTCTTGATGGCGATTCAGACACATCAAATGATTCATCATCATCTGATATCACTAATATTAACTGTGCACCTTCAATGGATTGTTCACTTGGTGATGGACTTCAATTATTCCAGTTAGGAGATATAAATAACGAATCTAGTTGTGAAGGTTATGGAGATTTTACTGATCAATCTACAGACGTTGAACTTGGTGAAACTTATGGTGTGACCATGACAACAGGCTGGGGATCTCAGTACGTAAGAATATGGGTTGATTACAATGATGACTTTAACTTTACATTAGATGAATTAATTCTTGACAATTATGTGATTGCTGATGGTTCGGGTCAAGGTTCATATACTGAAACAACTTCTGTGACAATCCCAATATCAGCTACATTAGGTGAACACTTAATGAGAGTTAAAACAAATTGGAATGCAGGTGTCCCTGACGACGCATGTGAGTTAACTACTTACGGTGAAACGGAAGATTATATGATCAATATACAACCAGGAGCTGCCTATGATATTGGTATCACAGATATTACAAATCCGATCACAGGAACTTTAACGGCTGCTGAGACGGTTACAGTTGAGATATTCAATTATGGAGAAAACGAGGCGTCAAACTTTGAAGTTTCTTACTCGGTAAACGGTGGAGATTCTGTTACTGAGACTTTCACAGGAACAATAGCTTCTGGAGAATCTTCAGAGTATAGTTTCACAACTACTGCTGATATGTCAACCGTTGAAGTATTCTACACAATAGTTGCAACGGTGTCTTTAAGTGAAGATGAAGATGCTGAAAATGATTCCTTTGAAATTGAGATACAACACTTGACAGCTTATGATGCAGGTATAACAGCTATCATATCACCAGTTTCAGGTGTTTTATTGTCTGCACAAGAGCAGGTAACAGTTGAGATTACAAACTTTGGAGGAGCTACACTTACAGACTTTGAGGTTACCTACGAGTTAGACGGAGAATTGGTTACAGAGATAGTACCAGGTCCACTGGAAGGAAATTCAACTATGGAGTATACATTTACTCAAACTGCGGATCTTTCAATCCCTGGAACATATACTTTCACTTGTTATACTTCAATTGAAGGTGACTCAGATAATTCAAACGATTCTGCGAGTGTTGAAGTAGTAAATTCAAATTGTGCTCCATCCATGAACTGTGGAGTTGGAGACGGTCTTACATTATTCCAAATGTTAGATATAGACAATCCATCGGGTTGTGAAGGTTATGGTGATTTTACAGATCAAATGACCAATGTTGAACAAGGTGGAGTACATGATGTTACAATGACAACAGGTTATGGAAATCAGTACGTAAGAATTTGGATTGACATGAATGATGATTACAATTATACATTGGATGAGCTTATATTAGATAATTATGTTATCGCTTCAGGCTCTTCAGGTGGTACTTACACTGAGACTACACAGGCTACGATACCTGCTGATGCTCCACTTGGAATGCATTCAATGAGAGTTAAAACAAACTGGAATGCACCAGTTCCCGATGATGCATGTGAGTTAACTACTTACGGGGAGACAGAAGATTACATGGTTAATATTGTAACTTCTTTAGGCATTGGAGAAACGGAGTTGACTAATTCACAATTTGTAATTTATTCAATTGATAATGAAAACTTTACTGTCAAATTAACAACAGACTACAGTGATTTGATCACCTTCAGCGTATATGATATTAGTGGAAGATTAATTAACTCCGATAGTATCAATAAGACTGACAATACCAGTTTTATATATTACCTAAATATGTCTGAAGTTGAATCCGGTATGTATTTTGTAAGGATGGGTAATTCTACAATTGGATACAAAACAGGTAGAATTGTTGTCAAATAATTAAAATTCTTTAAATATTTAAAAAAGGGAAGGTAATTTTACCTTCCCTTTTTTATTAAAAGATGGCTTTGAGTTGAATGGACCCGTTATGAATTGTTCTGCTATTTTGGCTTTTTCTTCCATAATAAACAAAGTTTAAATCTAAAAGTTTTGAGATTTTTTGTTGAAATCTTAAAGACCAAGTATAATTTTCTCCGTTTTGTAAACCATTCATCATAACATAGCTTATAATGGAGTTAATATCTCCGTTAAATTCATTTTTGAAATAATTAAATTCAGAAACAAATCCTCTATTTTGTTTTTGATTTAGATATACAGAAAGTCCAAATTGTTGTTGATCAAGGAACTCTTGATTTCCTAAAAGATTATTGATTTTTGATAATTTATATAAAAAATTAATTCTGTTGTTATTTCCTGCTAAATAGGTAAGAGTTGGATTTAGCTGTTCTTTTTCTAGAATATAGTTTTTTTCTAAATAGTTTTCACTCCTACTTGAACTACGTTCTTTATTAGCGACAAACTCAATCAGATAAACTTCATTTGCTCTATGAATTAAATTGATCCTTTTATAATTTTGAGAATTTCTTGTTGAACCAAACGAAAAATTATTTTTAGATTCATTTTCTAAATATGTAAATATGGCTGAATATTTTTGTTTTGATTTATTTATGTAGAGAATATTTTTAAGATTATAACTATATGCAAGTAAATTTTCTTTTTCTAATTTGAAAGGGTTTATTTCAATTTCAGGATTTATATCCAAATTTGTTTTTTTATCAATTGAATATTGGAACTGATTTGAAAATTTAGAAATTAACTTTTGTAATCTACTATTGGAGTTTTTTAATTTTGAAAAATTTAATCCTAGTGAATAATTTAATTTATTTTGATACGTCTTGATAAATATTTGATTTGGCAAAAGAACTCTAATATATCTTCCCTCATCCTCAAAAATTGCTATTTCAAACTCTTCTAGTTCTTGAATGTTATTTTGATTTACATCAATCCATTTATAACTTCCAAGCCCAGGTTCAACTTCAAGAAATGTGTATTCTTGTTGTGGTAGATTTCCAGAGTTTGTTTCAAAAAATAAATTAGAGTTGATAATGTTTTTAAATATCTTTTGGTTGTAAATCAGCCTGGTATTTAGGTAGTTGTCCGATCGGTTATTTAATCTAGAAACAAGTTTATTTTGATTTACATATATATTTAATTTTGAATTATTTCCGTTTAAAAGTTGTGAGTCAATAAAATAAGAATCAGAATAGTTGACGTTCTTAAGACTAGAATTAACAATACTATCATTGACTTTTTTTCTATAGCCAAATTCAATAAATGATTTATCTTTTTTGCCAAAACCATTTTTTATTTCAAAATATTTTTGAGCAAAATCTAAATTAATAATATTACCATTTACTTCATCACCTACTTTTTTTTCAAAATTGAATTTAATATCAGACCAACCCTTCTTATACTTATAATTTAGATTATTAAACGACTTAATGAACTTCGTATTAGAATTATCCCTGTTTGAATTCATTAAACTGGAATTTGATACAATTTTAAGATTTTTGATTTTATCAAGATTAATATTCAAAGTATTTCTTTTCCCTTGGAATTCACTTTCGAATTCAAGACTTTCAAATACGTAAAATAAACTACCCAAGTTTATTTTCTCTACACCAATTTTGGCACCACCAAGAAACTGATTTCTATTTGAAATTAAAATATTATCTACCCCCCAGTCTCTGTTAAATTCAGTATTATAGATTCTTTCAATAGGTTGAAAATATTTATTTATATAATCGATATTAATATCTGATTTCAAAATAAAGTACTCCTGTAAATCCTTTTCAAAAACGTATTTAAATTTTGAGGCAAATCCTTTATTATCATTTTCGTCTAACGAAGAAAATAAGTTTTTGTCCTGATTAGATGCTGCCATTTCAAAATTAATATCCGAATTTTTTTCTGCATTATAATTCATATTATAAACAAATAATTCTAATTTTTTTGGGGCAATAAGTTGTACCTGAGGATCATAATTCCCTTGTTTAATTCCGTTTGCAGGGCTTATGTATTCATATATATTATCAATTGCATTATTTGTAAGTAAAATGTAATCCCCTTGATTATCTCCGACATTACTAAAGTTTACTGAATACAATTCCTCTTCTGGATTATTAGAATAAATAAAAATCTCAATATTATTAATAATTTGTTTTTTATATAAGATTCTATTTTCGTCATAAGTGTTTATTGTTCCTGTTGGGGCATACATCATATTATTGTCATCTCCTGCATTAGCTAAAATTTCTTTTTGATTTTCAGAAAGGTTTTGAAGTAATGGTTGATTTTTTAGATCATTTTCGTTGTAATATGAAATGTTGTGAGTAAAATTATTTTGACTGATTTTAACATTTGAATAGCCTATGAAACTATTAAAGTTTTTTTCACTTACCTGATATTCTACCTGTATTCTCATGTCTGCCATCACAGGAAATTTTGTATTGAATATTATTTCTCCTGCATTATAATTAATCACATAATCTTTATCCTTTCCTCTTTCTATTTTAATTCCATTTACAAAAACAGATTCACTTCCAGAAACTACCAGAACATACAACTCCCCATTATTTCCGATTAGCTTATAGGGTCCTTGGTTCCCATTTTGTGGAGTAATTTGACTTTTTTTGTATTTACCTTTTACAACAGCACCGGCAACCTCAATTTCTATGGATTCGCTAAGATTGCTGTTTATAGAAAGTCCTTGAATTCTTTTATCAAAATTCCCAAAGAATGAATTTTTTTTATGTAAGTCAATATCGCCTCCTCTAATTTTCCATTTTTCAGACTCTAGTTCGATAAATATTTGGTCAAATTCATCAATTTGCTGTGAATATCCATTTTCTTGTAGAGGTATGTTAGAATCTTGAATAGAAGCTTTTATAGATGTGTTTTCACTAAGTTTTCCAGAAATTTGAAGATCTAGTTCGCTGTTAAGAACCGAGTTTTGATTGTTTCCAATTGTTATCCCTCTTGAAATACTTCCAGATGTATTTAGATCATATGATTTATTAATATTTGTGATATTTCTTTCAGAAAGCTTATATAATGTATTTAGATTATTTGTGTTATTAATAATTAATTCCTTGCTTAATCTAGAATGTTCTTTTGAAAATATATTTGGCAATTGATTCAGTGAAGTTGAATCTTTAAATTTTTTTAGTTCTAACTTAAAATCAATGATAGAGTCATTTTTCTTTTTAATTGAGTCATTTTCTAAAACTGACCCATAAGAGCTCACAGAAATAATAATAATAAGTAATTTTAAGATTAACCTCATATTATAGATTAAACTAAAAATAATAGAAAATATTTTATCATATTTATAAGATAAAAATTATTTAAACATGAAAATAATCTCATATAATGTAAACGGAATTAGAGCAGCAATGAAGAAAGGCCTTATCAATTGGCTAGAAAATGAGAATCCGGACATGGTTTGTTTTCAAGAAATTAAAGCATTAGAGGATCAAATTGATACAGAAGAATTTGAAAAGATAGGTTATAAATATAATTACTGGTTTAGTGCTCAAAAAAAAGGCTACAGTGGTGTTGCGATAATTTCAAAACACAAACCTAAAAATGTTGAATTTGGAACAGGTATTGACTATATGGATTTTGAGGGAAGAAATATTAGATTAGATTTTGATGATTTTTCAGTAATGAGTTTGTATTTGCCCTCTGGAACAAATATGAGTAGACTAGAATTCAAATTAAAGTATATGGATGAATTTCTGAACTATATTAAATTACTGAGTAGAAAAATTAATAATTTAATAATTGCAGGCGACTATAATATTTGTCACAAGGCCATTGATATTCACGATCCTGTAAGAAATAAAAATGTTTCTGGTTTTTTACCAATTGAAAGACAGTGGATTCAAAATTTTATTGACTTTGGTTTTATCGATTCGTTTAGGTTTTTCAATAAAGATCCGCACAACTATAGTTGGTGGACTTACAGAGCCAATGCCAGAGCGAATAATAAGGGATGGAGAATTGATTACATAATGGCATCGAAGAATCTTAATGAAAAAATGACTTCGGGAAAAATTTTAAAAAATATTATTCATAGTGATCATTGCCCAATTTCAATGACTTTAAAAAGTTGAGAGCAAAAAAAAACCCTATCAACCGATAGGGTTTTCTTTTAAATATTTCTACCATTTTCATCTAAAAAATGATATTCCAGGTATTTGTATGCATCTCTAGGGATAATTTTTATCCACTTTTGATATTGAAAATACCACTTTAATCTAACAGAAGGATATCCTTTTTCTAGATATGCCGCAATAAAAGGGTGTATATTAAGATGAATATCACTTTTTCCTTTTTTAATAAGTCGGTCAATATCTTCGGATATTTTATTAATTAAAACTATTGGAGCTTCTACCTCATTTCCGTTATTATTACTAGGATTTTCTTCTCTAGTTTTAATATTCATTTCTGGCCTAACTCTTTGTCTAGTGATTTGGATTAGTCCAAACTTACTAGGCGGAAGAATTTTATGCTTAGCTCTGTCTTCCTGCATTTCAGATTTAAGGTGATTAAATAATTTTTTTCTATTCTCTGCCTTATTTTGATCGATAAAATCTACTACGATAATACCTCCCATATCTCTTAATCTCAATTGCCTAGCAATTTCAGATGCAGCAATTAGATTAACTTCAAGAGCTGATTCCTCTTGATTTTTTGCAGAAGACCTTCTGTTACCACTGTTTACATCGATAACATGAAGTGCTTCGGTATGTTCAATCACTAAATATGATCCTTTAGTCATTGTAACATTTTTACCAAATGAAGTTTTAATTTGACGTTCAATTCCAAATTTTTCAAAAAGTGGAATCTTTGATTTGTAAAGTTTTACTATTGACTCTTTTTTCGGTGCAATTTTTTGCACATAATCTTTAATTTGAATTTGCAATGTTTCATCATTTACTTGAATTGAAGTAAAATTTTCATCAAATATGTCTCTTAATATTTTTGACGAGATATTCATTTCGTCCATAACTTTACTAGGAATATTTGCATTTCTGATTTTTCTACACATTGCGATCCATCTACCATAAAGATTTTGTAAATCTCTGTCAAGTTCAGCAACTTTTTTGCCTTTGGCAACGGTTCTAATGATAACACCAAATCCTTTAGGTGTAATACTTTTAACTAACCTCTTTAATCTATCTTTCTCTTTAGAGTCTTCAATTTTTTGAGAGATAGAAATTCTAGTTGAAAAAGGGACAAGTACAAGGAACCTACCTGCAATAGATAGCTCTGATGTAACTCTTGGACCTTTTGTTGAAATAGGTTCTTTAACAATTTGTATTAATACAGATTGATTGGGGCTAAGGATATCTCCTATTGCTCCGTCTTTATCTATTTCTTCCTCAAATTTATAATTGTTTAAAGAGTAATTTTTAATTTTCCCAGAACTTACACCCTTAATAAATTTTTGAAGAGTTGCAACTTTTGGTCCTAAGTCATGATAGTGAAGAAACGCATCCTTCTTATATCCTACATTTACAAATGCCGCGTTTAAGGCAGGCATTGTCTTTCTTATTTTTGCAAGATATATATCACCAACTAAAAATTTTGTATTGTCATTATCTTTATGAAATTCGATAAGTTTTCCGTCTTTAAGTAAGGCAAAGTCAACATTGTTTGAACTTGAGCGAATAAGCAATTCTTTATTCATTGTATCAATTTTTTGCATTTAATGCTGATTATTATATAAACTACGTTAATTCATTTATTGTAAAAATGATGATTACAACATTGCTAATGAATTTATTTCAAAGAACTTAAGTTGGTATTAATGATAAAATCTTGAAAAAAGATTAAGAAATTAATCCTTTTTCTTGTGACGATTAGCTCTACGTCTTTTCTTTCTCTTATGAGTAGCTACTTTATGTCTTTTACGTTTTTTTCCGCTAGGCATAAATTAATATTTAGTTAATTTTTAATTTCGTTTTTACTCCGTCAATAAAAAATTTTGACGGTTTAAATGCTGGAATATTGTGTGCTGGAATTTTAATAGTCGTATTTTTTTTAATATTTCTAGCTGTTTTTTCCGCCCTTTTTTTGACGATAAAACTACCAAAACCTCTTAAATATACATTTTCACCACTTTCTAATGAACTAATAACCTCTTGCATTAAAGATTCAACAGTAAGTTGAACATCAACCTTTTCAATTCCTAGTTTATCAGAAATTCTTGCTACAATTTCAGCCTTTGTCATAAATCAATTTATTTATCATTAATAATTCAACAATGCCTGCAAATATATGTATTTTTTATTTCAATATTTAGTTCCATTATAATTTAATTTTTTAACCCTAAATATTAACTTTATATAGGTATATTATGTGTATGAAGTTCAGTGAGTTAATTTTAAATTGGTATGATGAAAACAAAAGAAATCTACCATGGAGATTGACAAAAGACCCCTACAAAATTTGGGTTTCTGAAATAATTCTACAGCAAACGAGAATTGCTCAAGGCACATCCTATTATAACAGATTTATTAGTCGTTTTCCTACATTAGAGTCTCTAGCTAATTCAGATGAAAATGATGTTTTACTGATGTGGCAAGGTTTAGGTTATTATTCGAGAGCAAGAAATTTATTGTTTAGTGCAAAACATATTTATAATGATTTGGGGTCAAAATTTCCCGTAACATACAATGAAATTATTAAATTAAAAGGGGTAGGAGATTACACAGCAAGTGCCATTGCTTCAATATGTTTTGAAGAACAAACTCCTGTATTGGACGGAAATGTGTACAGAGTATTGTCGAGAATATTCGAATTACAGAATCCAATAAACTTAAGCAGTTCAAGAAAAATTTTTAAAGAAAAGGCAAAATCTTCAATGTCTGCCAAAAGATGTGGGGATTACAATCAGGCTTTAATGGATTTTGGTTCATTAGTTTGTAAACCTCAAAAACCCCTATGTGGTAGTTGTAATGTCTCAAAATTATGTAAGTCTTTTATCAACGGCACTGTTTTAAAATATCCTGTAAAAACATCTAAGAACAAAATAAAAACTCAATATCATGATTACATTATTTTAACTAAGGATAGAAAGACCTTGATCGTTAAAATAGAAGGCGGCATTTGGAAAAATTTATATCGATTTCCTGTTTGTATTTCTGAAAAAAAACAAAGTAAGAGGTACTTACAAGAATATTTTAAAAAGAGATACAATTTTTCTGACGTTAAAATTTCATTAATAAATCAAAAATTCATAGATCATAAGCTATCACATTTAATTTTAAAATCTAGGTTTTGGAATATTAGTATCAAAAACAATATGGCAGAAGGATTATTTGTCAGTGACTTCACTGATTTTCCTATGCCCCAATTAATGAGAAATTTTAGAGAAAAATATAAAACTAAATTGAGTATATTTTAAGTATTAATAGTAAATTAGAAGAAATTAAAGATTATGTCTGGAACACTAAATAAAGTAATGTTAATAGGTCATTTAGGTGATGAAGTTAAAATCCACCGATTTGAAGATGGTGGATGTGTTGGAAGATTTCCCCTAGCTACAAACGAAACATATATGAATAAGCAGACTAACGAAAGGGTCTCAAATACGGAATGGCACAATATTGTTTTAAGAAATAAAGCAGCAGAAATATGCGAAAAGTACTTGTCTAAGGGCGATAAGGTATATGTTGAAGGAAGAATTAAAACTAGAAAATGGCAAGATGATAAAGGAAATGATCGATATTCAACAGAAATTAACTGTACTGAATTCACTTTTTTATCAAATAAAAATGACAACCCCGTTGTTTCGGAAAACAACACAAGCCAAGAAAAAGTTGTTGCTAAACAAGAAGTAACAGATTCTTCAAATGAATCTGACGATCTTCCTTTTTAATGTGAAGATTAAATCAAAAGCACTTAAATTTTATCAATTTTGATTTTTCAACAAATTAGGTTAATATGAAAAAATGAGGTTTTTTAATATTATTTGTTCGTTATACTTTCTTTTTACATTTTTTTCTTGTGAGAATAATTCTAGCCTCCCTAAACAGGATGCCTTTTTAAGAATCGAATTTAACGAGCCTAACTATTTAATCCATAAAAGTCAAAATTCTAAAATAAATTTTCTTTATAACACAAGTTCATCGTCTCTTGAGTCTATTTCTAAAAGAACTATAAATTTAGATTATAAAAAATTAGGAATGAGTCTAGATTTATCGTTTGATAAATTAAATGATGAAACAGAATTAACAAATTATTTAAGAGATTTCAATCTTTTACTTGATGCTCACACCAAGCGATCAAATGGATTTTTGATCAAAGAATTTGAAAATGGAAATTATTCAACTTATGGTAAAATTTATGAGTTTAGAGGTGATGTAGCTTCTCCAATTCAATTTTTTTTAACCGATAGTATTAATAATTTTATTCATGGGTCTCTTAATATGACCATTAAATCAAAATACGATTCAATATATCCCTCAGTTCAATACATAAAAAATGATATTTTAGTTTTTTTTGAATCTATAAATCTTAAAAAGAATAATGAAGCTGAATAAATGGTTTTATTTAATTTCCTTATCGCTGATATGGGGTAGCTCATTTATACTCATAAAAAAAGCTTTAGTAGGATTAGAAGCTGATCAGTTGGGTTCTCTTCGAATTATTTTTTCTTCAATAATTATTATTTTAATCGCGTGGAAAAGGTTATCGAAAATAACCACATTGGAATGGAAATGGATAACGATATCTGCTTTTTTAGGCAGTTTTTTTCCAGCCTTTTTATTTGCTTTTGCAGAAAAAGAAATTGACAGTGCAGTAGCCTCAATAATAAATTCAATTGTGCCCTTAAATACTGTAATAATAGGAATGGTATTATTTAATATTCGATCAACAAAAAGACAAATTATTGGAGTTTTAATTGGCCTAGCCGGAACTTATATGTTAATCATTTCGGGAATTAAATTAAATCCTGATCAAAATTATTTATACTCTGGATTTGTTATACTATGTTCCTTTTTATATGCTCTTAATGTGAATATTATTAAAAAATATTTACAACATCTTTCTGCTTTAACAATAACAGTAGGTCATTTTGCTGTTATAATAATACCTGCAGTAATTGTTTTTTATTTTTCAGATTTTGATGTAAATAGTTTAAAAAATCAAGAGACAATAGACTCTGTCATATATGTTTTGATTTTAGCTGTTTTTGGCACAGCACTCGCAAAAATATTGTTTAATAAGCTTATCAAGATTTCAAGTCCAGTATTTGCATCATCGGTTACATACTCCATGCTTATTGTATCCATATTTTGGGGATTGGTTGACGGAGAAAATTTTTCCGTCTATCAACTAATCGCAACCATTATTATAATACTTGGAGTACTGTTAACCAATAAAAAAAGTATTCCTAAAAACTTGAATCCTTAAGTTCTTTGTTTACTTCTACACTTGTAGTTTTAAACTCAAGCTTCTGAGCAGGTATCTCCGTGTAGAAAGGTAATTTTATATTTTCCACAGGTTGATAATCTCCAAAGTTAGTTGTAACTACATTATTATTATCGTCGGTATCTTCAGTGCTTAAAAGAAGCCCATTTTCAACAGAATAATATCTATGAGAGACTTTACCGTCAATTGTAACTTTGACTTTATAAGCATCCTCATAATTAACTGAGTTGATACTAACTAATTCAAGTTGTTCTTCTGTATAGTAAAGTTCTTCAAAAATACCTTTGGTTTTCATGCTTTCATCAAGCTGATCTTCCTCAAAATCTCTTCTTTGTCCCTGCGCCTCATTGTATCCTCGCTCTCCATTAAAAGTCGTTTTTGATAGGGTTATTTTTTGACCTTGCATATTTGCCTCAATCAAAAAGGAAGATTTATTTGGAAGTTTCTGTCTTATTATTGCTGTTGGAACAAAAGGTGCACCTGGAATTGTTACATCAGCTTTCATTACCAATGTGTTTACGGACTCAAGATTTTGTCTTCCTCCAACCGCTTGTAAATAACTACTAATCACGTTAAGCCCAGTTAATCCATCAGGGATTGCCTTATTAAAAACCGGTTTTGCAATGGGGTTGGCAAAAGCATCAAAATAATTGATAGGAAAACCAACTTCTTCTAGATTAGCTACAACATCACTTCCTTTTCCAACAATGATAATCCTCGAGTTACCTATTTTAAAATATTTGTTGGCAACTCGTTTTACATCAGCCTCAGAAACGGAATTAATATTCTCTAAATAAGTTTCGTAAAAGTCGTCAGGTAAGTTATTAAGTTTAATATTTAGAGCATATCCAGCAATCGTCTGCGGATTCTCTGCCTGTCTTATAAAATTTCCTACGTATTTAGCTTTTGCATTTTTCAAAAGATCAGAATCAACTCTCTCTAATCTAATACGTGATATCTCTTTAACAATCTCTGATACAGCACTGTCAGTAACCATATTTCTTACTTTTGCACCTGCTCTAAATTTTGATACTCCATACCTGTTTGAACCTAGACTAGAGTAGGCTCCATAGGTGTATCCTTTATCTTCCCTTAGGTTTTTAAATAAATACCCAGCACCGCCACCACCCAGAATATCATTTGCCATTAACGCAGCAAAATAATCTTCATCAGTCATTTTTAAATCAACATTATTGGTAACCTGAATGGATGATTGAGTAGCTGTAGGTAAATCAACAAAATCAATTTCTGTTAAACTCACATTTTCGGTTAATATTGGTTCAGGGTCTTGAAGTGGCTTTCCCTTTTTCCATCCGCTAAATTTTTCAGAAATTAGAGATTTTACTTCTTTATAATTAACATCACCTATCGCAACTAAATAAACATTATTAGGAATGAAATACTTTTTCTGAAATTCCACTACATCATTAAAAGTTACATTATTGATTGTTTGTTCAGTTATAAATTCACCGTAGGCATGATTTTTACCGTATGATAAAGCACCAGCAACTCTTCCTGAAATAGCATCAATATCCTTTTTTTGAGATTTTAATCCTTCCAATAATTTTTCTTTTTCCTTTTCAAATTCTTCCTCTATTAACAAGGGATTGATTATCGCATCTGAGAAAAGTTCAAGAACTCTTTCATTATTTTTTGTTAATGTAAAGGCAAATCCTGATCCAAAGCTGACATTTATACTAGCTCCTAAAAAATCAACTTCTTCGTTAAATTCATCTTTTGGAATACTTGTTGTTCCGTTACCTAACATTGACCCCAATAAGGATAACAAACCAGCTTTATCTCCTTCTACGATTGGATTTCTATTAAATCTTAAGGAATAATTTACTCTTGGAAGTTTGTGGTTTTCCACTACTAGAACCCTAATACCATTTTTAAGTTTAAATTCTTTGGGCTTGTCCAACTTAATTTTAGGAGATGGGCCTCCGATTGGCATTACTGATCTATCAAGTTGTGCATTAATATTTAAAGTAAAAATTAATGCTACTACAGTTAATATAATTTTTTTCATTTTTTTCATTTTTTATTCTTCACCTACTTCTTCACCTACTTCTTCACCTGGCAGGTATTCAATTTCTATTCTTTGATTTGGGCTTAGATACTTTTGAGCTACACTTTGTATTTCTTGTCTTGTAATTGAACGATATATATCAATTTGTTCATTGATTAAATTAACATTATCATAGAGTAAATAATAAGTTGCCAGTGAGCTTGCAATTCCTGCAACACTAGAATTAGAATTTACAAATTGAGATTCAAATTGATTTTGAAGTTTTTGATAATCTCTTTCAGAAATTAATTCATTTTGCATTTTTAAAACTTCTTCATCTATTTCAGAAAGTAGTGTATCCAAAGTTGTTTCGCCGAGTGGCAGAGCAAAAAAGGCAAACATGTTATAGTCAACTTGCCCAAGATTAATCGCACTAGCTTCCAAAGCAAGCTTTTTCTTATCAACTAATTTTTTATATAATACAGAACTTTTTCCTCCGCTTAAGTAAGTAGATATCATGTCTAGGACATATGCATCTCTATCTGCAAACCCAGGCATTCTGTATGCAGCCAAAATAGCAGGTATTTGAATATTTTTATCATAAGCAATAATTCTTTCGGCTTCTGTTATTGGCTCTTCCTTAGGAAAGTTCCTGGTGAATCCAGGTCTTCTTTTAACTTCAGAGAAGTATTTTGACACCAATGATTTGGTTTCTTCTATTTGTATGTCACCAGCTATAACTAAAACAGCATTATCAGGACTGTAGTATTTGTCAAAATAAGCCATGAACTCTTCCAGTGTGGCGGCATCTAGGTCTTCCATTCTTCCAATATTTTCGTCTTTGTAAGGGTGTACTTTAAATAAATTTTCCCACAAGACTTTTAATAATTTTCCATAAGGCCTATCATAACTTTGTCTCTTCTCTTCTTTGACAACTTCATTCTGGGTATCAACACCAAGTTTATCAATAACAGGATGAAGCATTCTTTCAGATTCAAGCCAAAGGCCAAGTTCCAATTTATTTGAAGGGAATATGTCGTAATAGTATGTTCTATCCTGGGATGTATTGGCATTAAATGTGCCTCCGTTTGCAGGAATAATTTTCATAAACTCACCTCTTTCAATATTTTCTGATCCTTCGAATAGTAAATGCTCAAAGAAATGCGCAAAACCGGTTCTTCCTTTTTCTCTGTCTTTTCCTCCAACATCATACATAACAGATGTAATCACAACAGGAGCTGTATTATCCTGGTGTAGAATAACATGTAATCCGTTGTCTAAATCAAATTCTATAAAATCAACCTGTTGACTAAATATAAAAACAGGTAAAAATAGAATACTAAATAAAATTTTATTTTTCATAATATTTGTGAAGCTAAATTGTTGCTAAATAATTTTCTGGTTCCAAATATAAGTTTTCAATCACATAATTTTGTTAAAAAACCTTTAAATATCAATATAGAAACCGTTAAATATTTAATTTTTCATAAAAATTTGTTGATTAGTTAATTAACTTTATATTTGCATTCGCTTTTAAAGATAAAAATGTACGCAATAGTAGAAATATCAGGAAGACAATTTAAGGTTGAAAAAAAGCAAAAGCTTTTTGTTAACAGATTGGATGCTCAAGAAGGAAAAAAAGTTTCTTTTGACAACGTATTAATGGTTAATGACGGAACTAAGTTTTCTGTAGGTACTCCAAATGTTTCTGGTGCTCAAGTAGATGCCAAGGTGTTGAAACACCTTAAATCTGACAAAGTGATCGTATTCAAGAAAAAAAGAAGAAAAGGTTACAAAGTTAGAAACGGTCACAGACAAGCAATTACAGAAATTGAAATTAGTGATATTTTAACCGGTGTCTCCAAGAAAGCTACTCCTGCAAAGAAGGAAGTTAAAAAAGCTGCTCCTGCAAAGAAGGAAGCTAAAAAAGCTGCTCCTAAAAAAGAAAAGCAAGATTTAACTAAATTATCTGTTGCTGCTTTAAAGGACATAGCAAAATCTAAAGGAATTACAGGATTATCTTCAATGAAAAAAGCAGATTTAATCAAAGCACTTAGCTAAACTTATAGAAAATGGCACATAAAAAAGGAGTAGGTAGTTCTAAAAACGGAAGAGAATCAGAATCGAAACGATTAGGTGTAAAAATCTTCGGTGGACAATCAGCAAAAGCGGGTAATATTATCGTTAGGCAAAGAGGAACAGTTCACAATCCTGGAGAAAATGTTTATTTAGGTAAAGACCATACTTTACATGCTAGAGTTGACGGAACCGTTAAGTTTACAAGAAAGAAAGATAATAAGTCTTTTGTTTCAATTATCCCTGCTTAAGACAGACCTTCAATTTACCACACATATTTATTTCTAGTTTTTAACCAAAGATTAGTTTTTTTTTAACAGTTATAGATTACTAATATGATAAATTTGTATTACTAACAATAAATTAAACAAATTATGGAATGGTATATAAAAGTTATGCGCGATAACTACATTAACTTCAAGGGTCGCGCCAGAAGAAAAGAATATTGGATGTTTACCCTCGTATATGTAATCATATTGATGGGATGTACTGCACTTGACAACATGCTTGGAACAGTATTTATGATGGATGGTGGGGCTTTAGGCGAAATTAGTATGGGTTACGGATGGGTATATACTATTTGTGGATTAGTACATTTTTTACCTGCATTATCTCTTGTGGTTAGAAGATTACATGACGTTGGTAAATCAGGTTGGTTTTATCTTATAATTTTGATCCCTTTAATCGGAATAATATGGTTGTTGGTATTGTACTGTACTGAAGGTCAAAAGCAAGATAACAAGTGGGGGCCCGATCCAAAAGCATAAAAATATATGAACTGTAAAAACCTCTTCGTTTGAAGAGGTTTTTTTATGCCCTTAATTGTATATTTATAAACTATAGCGAATACTTAATCATGCCAATTATAGAGGATTTAACAATTTCCAAAGACACCAGGTTAATTGTATGGGAGATTTCAGAAACGATTAATGATCTTAAGACTGAAGATTTATTAAGTGAGGATTCGTTAAAATTACTTAATCAAAGAAAATCAGAGATTCACAAAAAACAGTTCTTAGCTATAAGAAATATTTTAAAGGAATTATCGATTGACGATCAAGTTCTACTATACGATGAATCTGGAAAACCTTTTATCAGAGATGGTCAAAATATTTCCTTTTCTCATTCTGATATTTATGCAGCGGTTATAATTGGGAAGCAAATGGTTGGAATTGATATTGAAATAAGAAGAGACAGGATATTAAAAATTAAAGAAAAATTTTTAGGAATTGAATTGAATTATCCAGGAGATCTTAATTCTGACAAAGCACTAATTTACTGGAATATTAAGGAGAGTATATATAAAACGGTTAGTAATTCCGGAATTGATTTTAGAAAAAATATTGTTGTACTTCCTTTGGATTTGAATAATAATTATATCAAATCTTGGTATATAAATGACAATCAAATAGATTCATATAATTCGTATTATAAAATTTCTAAAAATTATACCTTAGCATACGTAATAAAAGGACAATGGTAGAATTGTATGATTTTTTTCTTGAAGCATATTCAACTTATTCAAAATTGGATATTGGGCTCGAATTTCTTGCTTTTTCTTTTGGAATAATTAGCGTGATTTATGCGAAAAAAGAAAACATTCTTGTCTATCCTACAGGAATTATATGTACAGTAATTACTGTATATTTATTATATAAGGCTCAGTATTTTGGGGATATGATGATGAATATTTATTACTCTTTAATGAGTATTTATGGGTGGTGGAATTGGTCAAGAATACAAAATGATAAATACCTACTTAAAATAACCAGATTCTCTAAAAATGATCTAGGCTTAACAGTATTTCTTTTCTTATTAACCGTCACTATAACATATGCTGTTTACACATTTAATCTAACAGAAATTAAAATTCCAAATTACATTGATATGTTCACATCTGGATTATTTTTTACAGCAATGTGGCTCATGGCAAATAAAAAATTGGAAAGTTGGATTTTCTGGATCATAGGAGATATAATTACGGTGCCTCTTTACGCATATAGAGGACTAGGAATGCTATCTTTACAATATATTATTTTTACAATCTTAGCAATTCAAGGTTATAAAGAATGGAAGAAGCACTTAAGCAGATAAAATCAAATTGTAAAAAAGTAGTTTTGTATGGGCCTGAGTCCACAGGAAAAACAACTCTTTCTATTGAATTATCAAAATATTTTGATGTACCGTGGGTTCCTGAATATGCAAGAGAATATTTACAAAACGTATGGGACAACGAGAAACGAATATGTGAACCCCAAGATTTATTACCAATTGCAAAGGGTCAAATGGAGCTCGAGAATAAATTTTCTAAAGAAACGGATTCAATACTTATTTGTGATACAAATTTATTTGAGACAATGGTATACTCAAAATACTACTATGGAAAAAATTGTGATCCATTACTAGAAAAATATGCAAAACAAAACAAGTACGATCTTTATCTCTTAACAAACATAGATGTTCCCTGGGTTAAGGATGATTTAAGAGATAAACCTGATGAACGAGAGAATTCTTTTGAAATCTTCAAAAGTGAATTAATAAAAAATAATTTGCCTTTTGAAATTATTGAGGGAAACAGAAAAGAAAGGTTAAAAAAAGCTATTAATTACATATCCCTTTTAAAATAAAAATTATCTATATTTGAACTGTGAAAAAAATATACTCTTTTCTCCTAATACTTACTTTGGTGTTTCCCCTATTTTTAGGTTTAGGTCATGCCTTATTTGAAGACCATAAAACATCACAAGAAATTGAGCTAAATTTTCATGAAAAGGAGAACGATTGCTCTTATTGTTCTTTATACTTAAATATCGAAAACAATTATGTAGAAAATAAACAATATTCTACATACACAATTCATAAAAGTGAATTAGTCCTCACGAATATTGATTTAAAATTAGTTAACGATCCACTTGGATTTAACTTAAGAGGACCACCCTTAAAATCTTAGTACCCAATTTATTCATGATTCAAATAATTTGAATCATATTTCATTTTTTGATCCAAATGGTTTGGGTCATTTCAATTAATAATTTTTCAAAAATAATAACTATGAAAATTTTTAAATACGCCTTATTGGCAATCCCTTTTTTATACTTCTCGTGTAATGATGACGATGATACTCCAGAGCCGGTTAACGAGGAAGAGGTAATCACAACTATGAATGTATATGTTGATGGAGCACTTGCAATGTCCTCTACAGATTCAGATGGAGAAGGTCCTCTAGAGCCTGTAGTAACCGATGGTGTACTTGCAGCAAACACAACTTATTCTGTCAGATTAGAGTTCTTAAATGAATTAGAAGATCCTGCAGAAGACATTACTGAAGAGGTTGAAGAAGAAGCCTTAGAGCATCAAGTATTTTATTCAGCTGGAGGTGATCTAAACGTAGGAGTTGAATATGCTAACTTTGATTCTGATGAAAATCCATTAGGAACATTGTTTACTTTAACAACTAACGAGGCTGGATCAGGAACTATTACTATTACTTTAGTTCATGAGCCAATGAAGCCAAACGATGGACTTGCTACAGCAGGTGGATCAACTGATATTGAAGTTACTTTTAACGTATCAGTAGAATAATTAAATGAATTTATTCTTACATGGAAACAGTGCTAGTTTCAATATGAAATTAGTACTGTTTTTTTTTCTTATTTTATCTAATCACGTTATTTCAAAAGCTCAAAATTGTGATTATAACCTAACCCTTGAGGTTATCGATCTTCACGACAGTACACCATTAAAAAAGGCTTTTGTAAACTTAGTTGATCTTGATATTACTGGGGTTACGGATGATAGTGGTCAGTATACTTTTGAGAATTTGTGTAAAAACACATATAAAATAAATATTTCTCATGAAGAATGTCAAACTATTCAGCTAGAAGTTGACTTAAAAAGAAATTTAAAAAAGAGGGTTAGACTGGAGCATCACCTGAACGAATTAGAGGAAATTATGGTTCTTTCAGACTCCAGAAAAATTTCTAAATCATTAATTGAAAATAATATTTCAAAGGATGTTTTAGACGATTTTAATAGTAGATCTTTGGGCGATGTTTTAAAAATACTTTCCGGTGTTAGTACAATTAACAGTGGAAATTATTTATCTAAACCCATGATTAATGGACTACACAGTAGTAGAGTAATACTTATAAATAACGACGTTAGAGTCGAAGATCAAAATTGGGGTATTGAACATGCGCCGAGTATCGATATAAATTCTTCTGATAAAATTGCTGTTATCAAAGGAGCAGGTGCTCTTCAATATGCTGGTGATGCAGTTGGAGGCATCATTATTACTGAAACAGATAGAGCTCCCCTAATCGATAGTTTATATGGAAATGTTTTTTCAAATTTTCAAACAAATGGAAGAGGAGGTTCAATTTCAACAAATATTACCAAATCAAATTCTAACGGATGGTATTCTAAATTTCAGACAACTGTAAAAAGAATGGGTGATTTTAATGCCCCTGAATATTCAATGACTAATACAGCATTCTCTGAAAGGAATTTTTCATTTAAAGCAGGATTAAATAGAATCGATCATGGTTTTGATATTTACTATTCATTTTTTAGCAACAATATCGGAATCTTAAGATCTTCTCATGCTGTCACCGCAAGGGACATTGTTAACGCAATCAATAATCAAATTCCTAATATTATTAATGAATTTAGTTATGATATTAATGCCCCCAAACAAAAGACCAATCATAACTTAATTAAATTAAAACTTTTCAAAAATTTTGATTTTGGAAAGCTGATAATGGGTTATGATTTTCAAGTGAATGATAGAAAGGAATATGATATTAGAAGAGGTGATGACCGGGATAAGCCTGCATCAGATTTAAACCTACAAACACATTCAATTTCCCTTGATTTAAACTCAAAACTTACAAACACGTCAAATGTTAAGGCAGGTATTTCAGCTAGATATCAAAATAACTTTCCTGATCCTGACACCGGTATAAGAAGAATAATCCCAGATTATAAAAAATACGATTTGAGTTTTTACTCTATTTATGATTTAAAAATTAATGAATTGTTTCAGTTTGAATCGGGTTTAAGATTTGATTATTCACACATGAATGCCTATAAATATTATAGGACGTCTTTTTGGGAATCAAGAAACTACAATGAGTTATTCCCTGAAATTGTACTAAATGATTTAGGAACTCAAATATTAACAAATCCTAAGTTTAATTTTTATAATTTATCAGCGAATATCGGAGCTAATTATAAGATTGCTGAAAATAAAAAAATATACTTTAATTATTCCATGTCTTCAAGGAATCCAAATCCTTCAGAGCTATTTAGCGAAGGACTTCATCACTCAGCTGCTAGAATTGAAATTGGAGATTTGAGATTTAACTCAGAAATTGGTCATAACCTTTCCCTGTCTTATGAGTTAATTGGTGAGAAATATAATTTTAAAGCGACTTCTTTTATTAATTCAATTAACGATTACATATATATAATGCCAACATATCTTTTACCAACAATTAGGGGTGTATTTCCTGTTTGGGAGTACAGGCAAGAAAATGCAACTCTTTATGGCGTAGATATTAAATATGATAAAAAATACAATCAAGATTTAAGTACAGGTCATCAATTCTCATTAATTAAAGGTTATTTAAAAAACAATAATGAGCCCATCATTAATTTACCACCTGCAAATTTTAAAAATTACATTTCCTACCAATTTTTTAACCTCAATAATTTAATTATCTCTTTGGAAAGTGAGTATGTCTTTAGGCAAAACGAGTTTCCAAATAATAATTTTGATGTATACATTCCAACTGAGGAAACATTCGAACTATTAGATACAAGTACTCCTCCCAATGCATACCATTTAGTAAATTTTAATTCTTCTACGGAATTTATTTTGAATCGTGGAAATAAATTAAAATTAAATTTTAAAGTGCGTAATTTTTTTGACACAATTTATAAAGATTACCTAAATAGATTGAGATATTTTACTCATGATTTAGGCAGGAATTTTATTTTAACGGCAAAGTACAGTTTTTAACAATTTATTTATATTTTTGTGCTATTAAGGGGTGCTTTCCAAAGCTGAGATTATACCCATTGAACCTCGAACAGGTAATGCTGTTTAGGAAAATGAATTTATATTCTATATAGTTTAGTAAACACACCTTCAATTTTTAATTTAAACTATATAATCAATGAAAAATTTATTTTTATTACTACTAATATTCAGTTTTTCCTTAAACGCTCAAGAAACCTTTATAGATTCAACAAGGGTTCAAAACTTAGAGGAAGTAGTTGTTTCTTCAGTTAGAGTAAAAGATAATATGCCAATGGCATTTAACACTATGTCAAAAGATGAAATTTCAAAGAGAAATTTAGGGCAAGATCTACCAATATTATTAAATTTTCTTCCCAATGTTGTTACAACTTCAGATGCTGGCGCTGGTGTTGGATACACAGGTATTAGAATCAGAGGAGTTAATTCACAATCAACAAATGTTACAATAAATGGAATCTCTTATAATGATGCTGAATCATTAGGAACTTTTTGGGTTGATTTACCTGATTTTTCTTCATCTGTTGAAAATTTACAAGTTCAAAGAGGAATTGGAACATCCGTTAACGGATCAAGTGCTTTTGGAGCAAGTATTAATATACTTACTGATAAAATTTCTGAAAAACCATACTTAGAGAACTCAGGCTCTATTGGAAGTTATAATACAGTAAAAAATACAATTAGATTTAGTACAGGTCTGATTAACAATGTATTTGAATTTTCGGGTAGATTGTCAAAAATAACTTCTGACGGATATATTGATAGAGCATCCTCAGATTTAAAATCTCATTTCATTCAAGCTTCCTACAAAAAGGACAAAACATTAATTAAGTTTTTGAATTTTGGAGGACACGAAATAACTTATCAAGCATGGAATGGAATCGATTCTCAAACCCTACAAGATGATAGAACATACAATCCTTCAGGATTTTATTTAGATCTAGAAGGTAATGCGCAATTTCACGAAAATGAAGTTGATAATTACAAACAGGATCATTATCAACTTCACTGGACTCAATCAATTAACTCTAAAATTTTCTCAAATTTAGCTTTAAATCTAACCAATGGAAAAGGTTATTATGAACAATATAATGAAAATGGAAATGAAGATTTTATCACAAGAAAATGGTTAGATAATCAATTCCGTGTTGTAAACTATAACTTAAATTATACGGGAACCAAAAACGATATAATTTTGGGATCTACATACAGTGAATATGATGGAGATCATTTTGGTGAAACTATTTGGGCTCAAAACTCAGGAGATATAGAATTTACCGATCAGTTTTACACAGGAAACGGTTTGAAAAAAGATTTTAGTAATTTTTTTAAATCAATTTTCCAGGTTTCTAAAAAAATAAATATTTACACGGATTTACAGTTGAGAAAAATAAGTTACATCACGTCTGGAAGCACATCCAATGTGAGCGATCTAACTATTAATAAAAAGTACTCATTTTTCAATCCAAAGGCGGGATTAAATTTTCAAAAGGACAGTAAAAATAGATTTTATTTTTCTGTTGCAAGAGCATTTCGTGAACCAACTAGAAGTGATTTTGAAAATAATATTGAAATTAAGCCAGAGGAATTGATAGACTATGAAATGGGCTGGAATTTTAACTCAGAAAAATTTTATCTAAGTTCTAATTTATATTATATGAAATATAAAAACCAGTTGGTTCTCACAGGATCTTTAGATGATGTAGGAACTGCAATAAGAGATAATAGTGGAGAAAGTTTTAGAAAGGGAATTGAATTAGAGTCTGCATATAAACTCAGTAAAAAAATTAATGTTTCTGCCAATGTAAGTTTTAGTAAAAACGTAAATAGAGATTTTAAAACCAATTTGAATGGTCAGCTAGTAAACTTAGGAGATACTAAAATTTCCTTTTCGCCTGAACTCATTTCGAGTACTAAATTAGAATTTAAACCCAAAGAAAATACAGAAATTTCATTGTTGAATAAGTATATAGGTGATCAATTTATGAGTAATACAGAATCTGATTTCTCAAAACTTGATTCCTATGGAGTAACTGATCTAATTATAAAATATGGGTTTGAAAAAACCTCTTTTTTTAGTGAAGTTAGCATCAACTTGATGATTAATAATATACTTAATAAAGAATATGTTTCTAACGGATATTATTATACCTATGATGATACATGGTCAGATCCAAACTCAACAATTACTGTTGAGGGAACAGGCTATTATCCACAGGCAAAAAGAAATTTTTTGTTGGGAATTACTTTTAAATTTTAAAAACTCGTTAAAAGAAGAATATTTCCAGATTGTTCTACCCTATATGGTTTTAAAGTACAGGGTAATGCGACTCCTAAGGACTGGCCAGTGATTAGACTGTAAGTGTTTTGTTGTGCACAATCAGATGTGGCCTCTAAGCCAGAAATAGATAATACTGCGCATGGTAGATTTACGTGATTAGGATCTGCAGCGTCCCAAGCTAAAAAACCACTTCCAGAATTGGTAACGATAATGCCACCATTTCCTACATTTGGAATGTAAACTGAATTACTAATAAAGTTAAGCTGAGAATATTGAGGTAAATTCAAATTTAACTCATAAAAAACATCGAGATTTAAAAGGTTATTGCAGTTTGAATCATTAATATTTTTTGCACAACTATTTAATAATATTAGAATTATTATAAAGTAGAATTTTGTCTGTCTCACTTCTTAAAAATACAATAAAAATGATGATTTAAATAATTTTGTATATTTGATTATGTCTCGCTAAAGCGAGATTTTTTCTTATATATAAGAAATAAATTTAAAAACTATTACTATGTCAAAAATTTCATATTATACGGCAGAGGGACTAAAAAAATTAAAAGAAGAATTAAACCAGCTTAAGGATGTTGAAAGACCCAAGGCTTCAAACGCAATTGCAGAAGCAAGGGATAAAGGAGATTTGAGTGAAAATGCTGAATATGATGCTGCAAAAGAGGCACAAGGAATGTTAGAAATGAGAATTTCAAAGCTTGAAGAAACCTTATCAAATGCTAGAGTTATTGATGAATCTCAACTTGATAATTCAAAGGTGTTGGTATTATCAAAAGTGAAAATTAAAAATCAACTAAACGGGATGGAAATGGATTATACACTTGTAGCTGATGGAGAAGCAGATTTGGCTTCAGGAAAGATATCTGTAAATTCACCCATAGGTAAAGGACTTTTGGGAAAATCTGTTGGTGATGTCGCTCAAATTAATGTTCCTAGTGGAGTTATTAATTTTGAAATCATAGAAATTTCAAGGTAAATGTCTACAATATTCAAAAAAATAATTGATAAAGAAATACCCTGTTATAAAGTTGCAGAAGATGAGGAATTTTTAGCTTTTTTAGATATTAATCCTAACACCAAAGGTCACACACTTTGTATACCAAAGATAGAAACTGATGATATATTGGATTTGGATAAGGAAACTTATAAAAATTTAATGATGTTCTCTAGAAAAGTTGCAAAATCTATAAAGGATGTAATTCAATGTAAAAAAATCGCAATTTCTGTCATAGGATTAGAAGTTCCTCATGTTCACGTTCACCTGATTCCAATTAATGACATGAAAGATGCAAACTTTAGTAAAAAGGTTAATTTAACGAATGATGAATTTATTAAAATTTCAGATTTAATTTCAAAATCATTTTCTTCCATTTAGGGTGATTAAAAAAGTAGTACCCACATTTAATTCTGATTTTAATACTTTTATTTCCCCTGAATGATAATCTTCAATAATTCTTTTTGAGAGAGATAATCCTAACCCCCATCCTCTTACTTTTGTGGTAAATCCTGGATTAAATATTTTCACAAAAGAAGATTTTTCCATTCCGACCCCATTGTCTTCTAAATAGATATTAATTTTGGAATTATTTTTTTCAATCCTTATATAAATTTCCCCTTTATCTTTAATGGCATCAACACTATTTTTAATAATATTTTCAATGCACCAACTAAATAATTGAGGATTAATTTTTGCTAAATATTTGTCTTTTTCATTAATGAAATTTATGCTAATTTTTTTGCTTAAACGAGAAGACAAATAGTTTATCGTCTTTTTGATTTCATTTGAAATATCTTTATTTTCTAATTTTGGTTCAGATCCTATTTTATTAAATCTATCTGAGATTACATTAAGTCTATTTATATCTTTCTCAATCTCATTTAAGTAATCATTTTCATTGTGTTTATTTCGAAGAAGCTCAACCCATCCCATAAGCGAAGTCAACGGCGTCCCAATTTGGTGAGCAGTTTCTTTAGCCATACCAGACCATAATTTATTCATTTCAGCAATTTTAGAATTTTTAAAAAACAGAAAAGCTATAAAACCAAAAATAGCAGCTATAATTAAAAGGGCTAACGGATAATACTTTAGCTTATTCAATAACGATGAGTTTCCGTAGTATAAAGTTGAAATCCTTTCTTTTCCAAAATTTATTTCAATTGGTGGATTTTCAGACTTAAATTTTTCTGTAAGTTTATTTATTTGAATTGTATCATTTATATCTAAATCAGGAATATTGTTAAATTCAATTGATCCATCAGAATCAATCTTAATCATTGGAGTTGTTGTGTTTTTTCTTAAAACCTCCAAGGTTAAATTTGAAATTTCCCCTTCTGCACTAACTAATTCTATTGTAGCTAATGACCATAGCTCCATTTTATTTCGTTCTTCGTTTTTGAAATTTTGAACAAATATATATGTGTTCCATAAAATTGCAGAAATGACAATCGACGAGAAAATAATTATAAACCAATTTGTAAGCTTAATGTTTTTTGTCATCTTATATTACGTAAGTTAGTATTATTAAATATAGTGAGTTTATATCTAAATTAAACTTCAATATTTCTTATTTATTATCTATCTTCATATTTGATATAAAATTTAAATATATATGGAAATCCAGGGATCAATAAAATTAATAGGTGATGTTCAAGAAATTAGTTCAACTTTTAAAAAAAGAGAATTAGTAGTTACCACTGAGGAGCAATATCCGCAAACAATTTCTGTAGAATTTGTTCAAGATAAAACAGATCTTTTAAATAGTTTTAAAGTAGGTCAAAATGTTAAAGTAAATATCAACTTAAGGGGTAGAGAATGGGAAAATCCACAAACCAAGGAAATAAAATATTTTAATACAATTCAGGGTTGGAGGATAGAGCTATTAGAATCCAATGAACAAAACGAAGATTTACCCCCATTAGATAATTTAAGTCCTTTTGAACCCGCATCTGAAACAAATGATGAAGATTTAGATGACTTACCTTTTTAAGAAAAATGTTATCAATTGAAGAATTAAATAATTTTAAAAATCGAAATGATTTTATCAATCTTCTGAAAAAAAATTTACCTAAGAAGAGGTTTGAAAAAATTATAGTAAAATCTGATTATCATAATCAGATTATCCAACTACAATCGGATTTAGTAAATCTCCAAAATTGGGTAAAGAAAAACAATAAAAGACTTTGTGTAATATTCGAGGGAAGAGATGCTGCAGGTAAAGGTGGAGCAATAAAAAGATTTATAGAGCATTTAAATCCGAGATATTCAAGTGTAGTTGCATTATCTGAACCAACTGAAAAAGAAAAGGGTCAGTGGTATTTTCAAAGATATTTGAGAAAAATGCCAAATACTGGAGAAATAGTCTTTTTTGACAGAAGTTGGTATAATAGAGCTATTGTAGAACCTGTAATGGGATTTTGTAATGAAAAGCAATATGATCAATTCATTAATCAGGTTAATGATTTTGAAAAAATGTTAATTGACGACGGTATAATTTTAATTAAATTATGGTTCTCAATTACCAAAGATGAACAAAGAAATAGATTTATAAAAAGGTTATCAAACCCCCTTAAAACTTGGAAGTTTAGTAAAGTTGATATGGAAGGTCAAAAGAGGTGGAAAATTTATACAAAATATAAAGAAAACATGTTTTTGAAAACAGATTCAAATTTATCCCCTTGGAAAATCATAGACAGCAATGACAAGTTTGCAGCAAGAATTAATTCTATTAAATATGTGCTGTCAAAATTTAAAAATATTTCAGAAGGAAAAAATTTTTCTAAACAACCTAAGCCTTTAAAATCTGAAAAGCTGAAAGAGGTTTCTTTAAAGGATGTAAAAATCTTAAATAAAAATAAGTCTCTAATAAACTTACTTTCAAGAAATGACACATCACTTTCAAAAACTTTAAGATATTATAAGTATGAAAAAAATCTTTTAAAACTTCAATTAGAAATGATTAAGCTTCAAAATTGGGTTTATGAAAAAAATAAAAAGGTTATTATTGTTTGTGAAGGAAGAGATGCTGCAGGTAAGGGTGGGGCAATAAGAAGGGCGATTGAAAATTTAAATCCAAGAAAATTAAAAGTAGTTGCACTGCCTAAGCCAAGCAATGAAGAAATGGGGCAGTGGTACTTCCAAAGATATGTAGAGCAATTCCCCAATAATGGTGAAATTGTTTTTTTTGACAGAAGTTGGTATAACAGAGCAGTAGTTGAACCGGTGAATGGATTCTGCAGTAAAAAAGATTATAATATTTTCATGAGTCATGTAAACGAATTTGAAAATATTATTATTAATAACGGAATCATATTGTTAAAATTCTATTTTTCTGTATCAAAAGAAACACAAGCAAAAAGATTTGATGAAATTAAAAATAGTCAATTAAAGAAATGGAAATTTACTGAGGTTGATGGTAAGGCTCAGAAATTGTGGGAAAAATACTCAACTTATAAGGACAAAATGTTCAAAAAAACAAACACATCAATAGCTCCATGGAATATTATTTCAGCTGATAAAAAAATGTCCGCCAGAATAAATGCAATTAAATTGATTTTAAATAATATTCCCTATGATTCTAAAACACTTATTCACTCAGAAAAAATTAATTTCTAGATTTCCCTTATAAAATCCATTACCTTAACAGAGTCCTTTACTGAGTAATCACCAATTTTAATTCTTCTTAATTCAGAAAGATGAGCGCCAGACTTTAATTCTTTTCCAAAATCGTGTGCTAATGATCTAATATATGTTCCCTTACTACAAGTAACATTAAATGATATTTCTGGTAGATTAAACGAGGTTATTTCAAAACTATCAATAGAAACCTCTCTTTTGTCTATTTTTATTTCTTTTCCTTGCCTAGCAAGATTATATAATCTCACCCCGTCTTTTTTAATAGCAGAAAACATGGGGGGAGTTTGAAAAATTTTACCAACAAACTTTTTAGCGGTTTTAAGAATTAATCTTTCATCAATATGATCAATTGGATAATGAACGTTGGGTTTAGTTTCTAAATCATATGAGGGTGTTGTTGAGCCTATTGTAATTTTCCCAGTATATGTTTTATTCATTGCAGAAAAATTATTGATACTTTTTGTCATTTTCCCACAGCATATTATCAAAAGACCAGTAGCAAGCGGGTCCAGAGTTCCTGCATGACCAACTTTTATTTTTTTTATATCAAATTTTTTTTTGATTGCATATCTAATTTTATTCACAACATCAAAAGAAGTCCAATTAAGTTCTTTGTCAATTAAAATAAGCTCTCCTTCTTTGATATTTATACTCATCAATTCACAGTAAACTAATTGAAATAATTCCTAGGGTAAAACAATAAAAACTAAAATATATTAAATTGTTATTATTTACAATTTTTAACATCAACTTACAGGCTAATAAGCCAAAAATAAAAGATGAAAGAAAGCCAATAATTAATACAGACAGATCCAATTGATTATTAAATATTTCACCTGAGAAAATATCCTTTAAAATAGCACCAAAAATCACTGGTATAACTATCAAAAATGAAAATTTTGCGCTATCACTTTTACTATTTCCTAAAAACAGCGAGGTGCATATTGTTGCTCCAGATCTGGAAATTCCTGGAAGAATAGCAAAAGCTTGAGACAATCCAATAATTATAGCATCAGTCTTAGAAATATTTGAATTTTTTGGTTTTATTATTTTGGTTAAAAAAAGTAATATTCCAGTTATTATTAACATTATACCTACAAGAGTAATATTTCCTGTAAATAATATTTCTATATAATCGTTCAAGGTAAACCCAATTATTCCAGCAGGAATAATTGCTATAATAATTTTGATAATATAATTTTTACTGTCTTCAGAATTTTCTGAAAGAATACCTGTAAATAATCTCCATATTTCCTTTCTGAAAATAACAATTGTACTAAGCGCAGTGGCAAAATGTAAAATTGAAGTCATTAGAAGATTGTCCGAGGGTAATTCATTAGCACCTAATAACCTTCTTCCTATCTCTAAATGTCCACTAGATGAAACTGGAAGAAATTCAGTTAAGCCCTGAATAATCCCTAAAACAAGTGCGTCAATCTCATCCATTTTAACTTATTTAGATGATTTTAAAATAGCGTAAACTTGTATTCCAAATCCTATTAGAATTATAGCTGGAGCTATTCGTATTCTGGTAAAATTATATATTTCATCAGAAAAAATATTAGGATTATCACTACCTCCTCCAGACATTAGTATAAAACCTAGAATTATAAAAAACACACCAATTAGCATTGCTCTATAATTACGCTTTCCGAATATTAATTGTTTTTTTCTCTTTTCCATTTTCATATATCTAATTTATCTGCCTTAATTTTTAGAATATTCTGCGTTGCAAAAAATGTGCTAATGTAACTAATTGTTAAACCTAATAATACCATAAAAAAGCAAAGAATGAATATTGTTTTGGGCTCTATGTTTTTTAAAAAATTGATATTATTATCTAAATAGTTTATGATTAATATTATTAAGCTTATAGAAAGAAAGGAAGAAATTAAACTTAAAAAAGCATTGGTTTTTAGAAAAGGTTTTCTAATGAAAGATTTTGTCGCACCAACTAACTGCATAGTCTTAATTAATTGCCTATTAGAATAAATTGATAACCTAATTGAACTATTTATTATCAAAAATGTAATTATCAAAAAAATAGAAATTGATGGGATAAGCCAGAATGTAACCCTTTTGATATTTTCATTTATAAGATTAATAAGGTTTTTATCATAAACAATTTCGTCAACGTATTTATTTTTTTTTATAATTTCAGAGATACTATCAATTTTTACTGCTTCAACATATTGACTCTTAAAATTTAAATCAATAGAGTTAACCAGGGGATTATATCCCAAGTCTTGGATAAAATCTTCACCGTATTCTTCTTTCATTATTAATACCGCACTTTCTTTCGAAACGTAAGATAGTTTATCAATGTAATCACTCATTAAAAGTTCATTTTGTAATTGTGTAACCTCTATCTGCTTTACATTATCTTGGAAAAATATAGATACAGAAAAATTCTCTTTGAATGAGTTTGCAATTGAGTTTGAGCTAATCACAAATACCCCAAAAAAACCAAAAAGAAATAATACAATAGACATTATAATAACTATTGACATATAAGATGTAAGTAATCTTTTGTTTTTGATTTTTTTCATAAATCTTAATTCTCAATAAAAGTAGTGAACAAATCAATAATTAAAAAGATTTTCTATTCTTAGTATAAAATGTAAATTTGTTCTTTTGGTCAATTTAATTGTTAATGGAATATAATTTTAGAACTATAGAGCAAAAATGGCAAAAGTATTGGCTAGAAAATAAGATATATTCTGTTAACAACAATTCGAACTTGCCCAAATATTATGTTTTAGACATGTTCCCGTACCCTTCTGGCTCAGGATTACATGTTGGTCATCCGCTAGGATATATTGCTTCTGATATAATTTCAAGATATAAAAGAGCCAAGGGCTTTAATGTATTACACCCAATGGGTTTTGATTCTTTTGGACTACCTGCTGAGCAATATGCTATTAAAACAGGTCAACATCCAAAAATAACTACCGATAAGAATATCTTACGATTTAAAGATCAGTTAAACAGGCTTGGGCTTTCTTATGATTGGGACAGAGAAATAAAAACTTCTGATAGTGAATATTATAAATGGACTCAGTGGATTTTTTTAAAACTGTACAATTCATATTTTGATAAAAAAGAAAATAAAGCGAAAAATATTTCAGAATTAACGATTCCTGATTCTCTAACAAATACTCAAAAAAATCGTTTTATTGATTCTAAAAGATTGGCTTATGTAGACACCATTGATGTTAATTGGTGTGAAGAATTGGGTACTGTTTTGGCCAATGAAGAGGTGGTTGGAGGCTTAAGTGAAAGAGGAGGCTTTCCGGTTGTAAGAAGACCAATGAAACAATGGGTTATGAAAATAACTGAATATGCTGACAGATTAATCGAAGATCTTGATAATTTAGATTGGCCAGATTCAATCAAGGCATCACAAAAAAATTGGATTGGCAAATCAACGGGAGCTGAAATTACTTTTCAAATTGACGAAAACAATACAATTGATGTTTTTACAACAAGACCCGATACTATTTTTGGAGCAACTTATTTAGTCATAGCACCTGAACATCCAATTCTTACAGATATTATTTCAAATGAACAAACAAAGGAAATAGAGGAGTATTGCAAAAAAACTTCACTAAAAAGTGATCTTGAAAGACAGGAAAACCAAAAAAATAAAACAGGAGTATTTACCGGCGCCTATGCAATTAATCCCGTAAGTGAGGAAAAGATCCCTATTTGGATATCTGATTATGTACTTTTCGGATATGGTACAGGAGCAATAATGGCTGTACCTGCACACGATGAAAGAGATTTTGAGTTTGCGAAAAAATTTAATTTAAAAATCATTAAGGTAATCAAAAGTGATCAGGATTGTTATTCCGGGGCAGGTGAAATAATAAATTCATCTAACTTTAATGGCTTACCTAGTGAAGATTTTAAAAATATCATAACTACTTATTTAGAAAAAAATAAAGTAGCTAAAAAAACTACAAATTATAAGTTAAGAGATTGGATTTTTACAAGACAAAGGTACTGGGGCGAACCAATACCCATTCTACATTCTGATGAAGGAACGGAAGGACTAAAAGAAAAAGATTTGCCTCTCATACTTCCAGAAGTTGATTCTTATTTACCTACTGCTGACGGTCTTTCTCCTTTGGCTAGAAATTCTGAATGGAAATCAGTGAATATTGATGGAAAGAATTTTATTCGTGAAACCAATACAATGCCACAATGGGCAGGATCGTGCTGGTATTATTTGAGGTTTTTAGACCCAAAAAACAACGAATCGTTTGCTTCCAAAAAAAATATTAACTACTGGATGCCCGTTGATCTCTATATAGGAGGAGCTGAACACGCAGTTCTTCATCTTTTGTATTCTAGGTTTTGGCATAAGGTCTTATTTGATTTAGGCTATGTAAACACATCTGAGCCCTTTAAAAAATTAGTTAATCAGGGCATGATTTTGGGAAATAGTGCATTTATATATAGAAAAATTGACGGAAAAAGTTACGTGTCAGCTGAAATAGCATCAAAATATAAGACTCAAAGAATTCATGTTGATATAAATTTTGTTAATGAAAAGAATGAACTAGACTTAGAATTATTAAAAAATAATAATTCCGAATTTTTAAATGCTTCATTTGAATTTAATGATAAATTCTATGTCGATCGTGAAGTTGAAAAAATGTCAAAGTCTAAATATAATGTAGTAAATCCTGATGATATTTGTGAAAAATACGGTACTGATACTTTAAGACTTTACGAGATGTTTTTGGGCCCACTCGAGCAATCAAAACCTTGGAATACAGCTGGGATTTCTGGAGTTCATAACTTTTTAAAGAAATTTTGGAGACTGTATTTTGATACAGACTCTAATATGTTAGTTAACGATTCTGATCCCAGTGAACAAAGTTTGAAAGCTTTACATAAGTGTATAAAAAAAGTGTCAGATGATATCGAATCTTTTTCATTTAATACAGCAGTCTCAGCTATGATGATTTTAGTTAATGAATTAACCTCTCAAAAATGCAGAAGCAGAAAAGTATTAGAGCAATTACTGTTAGTTATATATCCTTTTGCCCCTCATATTTCGGAAGAAATATGGGAAAATCTAGGAAATAAAAAATCAATCGTTTACTCAAAATATCCAGATTCCATTGAATCATTTTTACAGGACAATACAAAAATTTATCCTGTATCAATAAATGGAAAGCTAAAACATAAAATAGAATTACCTCTGAATTTAACAAAAGATCAGATTGAAGCTAGGATTTTATCTGATGAAATTATCCTTGAAAAATTAAATGGAATTGAGCCAAAAAGAATTATTATAGTCCCCGGAAAAATTATAAATTTCGTAATATGATTTTTGGTATTTTATCAAACACTTATCTGTCTATTTATTTGTTGATCTAAAGAAATATATGTTTCGGTGCGAGAGACACCTTTTATGGTTTGAATTTTTTTTGTGAGTATTTCCATTAAGTCTTCATTATCCTTACATAATAATTTTGTAAGTACACTCCAATCACCTGTTGTATAGTGACATTCTAATATTTCAGGAATTTCTTTTAGTTGATTAACTACACTTAGATTATTTGTGGCTCTATCTAAAAATATGCCTATGTAAGCCATGGTTGTAAATCCTAAAACTTTATGATTAATTTTAATACTTGAGCCTAAAATTAAATTTTGTTTTTCAAGTTTTCTTAATCTTTGATGAATAGCAGCACCTGAAATACCAATATTTTTTGCTATTTCTAGGATAGGTCTCCTGGAGTTAGACATTAACATTCTAAGGATTTGCTTATCAATACCGTCTAATTTTATCAGCTTATTTTTCATTTAATACTCTTGAAAGTTTATTCCATTGGTTTCTAATTCCTTTAGAACAGGGTTGTATATTTCTCTCTCGATTGGCGTATGAACACCTATAAGATTAATTTTATTATTTAATAAAAGAATTGAAGAAATCGCAAGGGGTAACCCAACTGTTTTAGCCATTGCGGTATAGGTTTCATCTTTTCCTTTACAAACCATTGTGGAAATAATTTTTTCTTTCCCCCCCAAACTTGTTACATATCCAAATTCATGATACATGACTATCATATCTTTGTCTTTTTTTTCTAGTTTCCATGAATCTTTTAAAATATATTCTAATATTTGAGCTGGTGATGCATTTTTTAACGGGATTTTTTTGTTTGAACTAAGAATATCTATTTCCTTAATCTTTCCCCAGTTTTTATCACCTTTTGACACTGAAAGAACCTTCTGAAGTTTTTCCTCAATTGATAATTTATCATCATAGGGTAAAAAACAATTTACATATTCTCTATAACTCATATTTTCAGAGTTTGAAATTTTGAAACTATCATTTGTTAGTCCTAACTTAACAAACATATTCCATGAATCAGAAAAACCGACTTTTCTGATGGTTCCTCTTATCATTGTTTTGATATTGTTGAGGGAATATATTTCTCTGTATTTTAATGAATCTCGGTTAGGGTAAACTTCAAATTGACCATATTTTTCTATTTTTATTTTTTCGATATTTTTAAATAGCCTATTATATGGTATATACTTGTATTTATTATTTTCTATATATTTTGCCGGTATACCTTGACCAGCTAAAACAACATTTCTCGGGTTCCATGTGAATTTATAATTCCATTTATTATTATCACTCTCAGGAGCAATTAGCCCTCCTGTATAAGATTTAAAAGAGTTTATCTTAGCACCATTTGCCAATAGTTCATCTATTATTTTTTTGGCGCTCATGTGATCAATTCCTGGATCAAGCCCCATCTCATTTAAAAACAATAATTCACTTTTTTTGACATCATTTGTAAGAGTTTTCATTTCCTCACTAACATAGGAGGCGGTTAAAAGATTTCTCTTTAATTTCAGACAACTTTTTGCTAAGATAATATGAAACCTAGCCGGAAGCATTGAAATAACCAGATCAGACTCTGAAATAAATTTATCTCTTTCTTTTTCACTTGAAATATTAATTGGTGACACCTTACAGTTTTCATATTTCTGATATTTTTTTAAATGATTTGTGTCTAAATCAGCAATATGAATTAACAATTCCTCTTTTTGAGATTTATCGAGTAAATATTTAATTAAATAAGGTGAAGATTTACCAGCACCTACAATTAAAATGTTTCTCATACTTTGTTAATTTAATTATAATATTAGTAAATAATTATTAGTATTAATTAAATAATTTAGATTAATTTTAAATCTTATAATCTATTGAAATATCAAATATGGTCGTAGTCTCAAACGATTCAGATAATCTCAAAATTTCCTTAAATCATTTCGGAATAAGCAGTTCTAAAATCAATTACAATTTATCGGTTGAAAAACTGTATAGTTTGTGTGTCGAAAACGATTTAGGAAAATTGACTGATAAAAATGTTTTAGCAATCAATACGGGAAAATTTACCGGTAGATCTCCTAAGGACAGGTATATCGTTTCAGATTCAATAACTAAAGATAAAGTTTGGTGGGGTGAAATTAATAGACCTGTAGATACTCAAATTTTTGATAATTTATATTCAAAGATTACCAATTACTTGTCCGGTAAAGAGCTTTATGTTCGGGATTGTTATGCTTGTGCTTCAGAAAAAAATAGATTAAATCTAAGAACAATATGTGAATATCCTTGGAGTGATATTTTTGCTCATAACATGTTTATTAGGCCAGAAGAAAATGAAAAATTCAATATTGAATGGACTGTGATTTCTGCACCAAAATTTATAGCAACCCCTGAAACTGATGGAATAGATAATCAAAATTTTTCCATAATCAATTTTTCTAAAAAAGTAATTATTATTGGTGGAACTGGATATACGGGTGAAATAAAAAAAGGTATTTTTTCTGTTTTAAATTTCACTTTGCCTGTTGAAAAGAATATTTTACCAATGCACTGTAGTGCTAATTCTGGTGTAAAGAATGATACATCTATATTCTTTGGTCTTTCAGGTACCGGTAAAACTACTCTTTCTACAGATTCGTCTAGAAAATTAATCGGTGATGACGAACACGGATGGGATGAAAATGACAATATTTTTAATTTTGAAGGTGGATGTTATGCAAAGGTTTTAAACTTATCAGCAAAAAAAGAACCAGAAATCTACAATGCAATTAAGCCGGGTTCATTGCTTGAAAATGTGATTTTAGACGATGGTGGTGTTGTAGATTTTAATAATAAATCAATTACTCAGAACACTAGAGTAAGTTACCCAATACATTATATTGATAATATTAAAAAACCTTCCTTAGGATCAAATCCAACCAATATCTTTTTTCTTACTGCTGATGCCTTTGGTGTATTACCACCGATCTCTAAACTAAATCCTAGTCAATCTGCATATCATTTTATTTCAGGATATACATCTAAGTTAGCAGGTACAGAAGCTGGAGTTGACGAGCCGGTCCCTTCATTTTCAGCGTGCTTTGGAGCTCCTTTTATGCCACTACATCCAACAGTATACGCAAGAATGCTTATAAAAAAGATGAAAAATTCAGGTGTCAATGTTTGGCTTGTTAACACAGGTTGGACTGGAGGACCTTATGGGGTTGGGAGAAGAATGGAGTTAAAGTATACCAGAGCAATGATTAATGCAGCTATGTCTGGTGAATTGGATAAGGTAAATAGTGAAAATTACCACATCCACTCGGTTTTTAATTTAATGCAACCAAGAATTTGTCCTAATGTTCCAACCAGTGTACTGAGCCCAAGACAAACATGGAATAATGATGAAAAATATTACAAAAAAGCATATATGCTTTCAGGTGCTTTCATTAAAAATTTTAAAAAATTTGAGGACCAAGCAGATAGTCAAATTTTGGCTGGAGCCCCAAATATGAAATAAATTATCTTTTGTTTGCTTTGGCTATATAATTATCTAAAGCCATAGTCATTGACGGAAATTTTGGTGATGGGGCATAGATATCAACTTTTAACCCTTTTTCCTCAACAGTCTTTTTTGTGATTGCTCCAAAAACAGCAATTCTTGTATTATTTTGTTTAAAATTTGGGAAATTATGAATTAGTGACTCAATACCAGAGGGACTAAAGAAAACTAAAATATCGTATGTGACGTCTGCCAGGTGTGATAAGTCACTAATAACAGTCTTGTAAAATACAGATTGCCTCCAGTTAATTTCTATTTCATCAAGTAGCTTAGGAACATCTGGTTTTAGTTTATCAGTTGTTGGTAAAAGAAATGTTTCATTTTTGTGCTTTTCTATTAAAGGACACAAATCTTTAAATGTTCTTTGGCCAACATATATTTTTCTTTTTCTGTATACCACATGATTTTGCAGATATAGGGCAACAACTTCTGATTGACAAAAGTACTTCATTGAGTCTGGAACCTTAAACCTCATTTTATCACAAATTCTAAAGTAGTGATCAACAGCGTACCTACTTGTAAGAATAATCGCAGAAAACTTTGTTAAATCAATTTTTTGTAATCTTATTTCTTTCACAGAAGCTCCTTTAACGTGTATGAAAGGGATAAAATCTATCTTGACCTTTCTTCTTTTTTTTAAGTCCAAAAAAGGCGAGTTCTCCAGCTTGGGTCTTGGTTGAGAAACTAATATAGTTTTAACTTTCATTTTGTCACACATTTATTATATTACTGATTATGTAGTAATATGGAATAATTTCAAGTGTGCAAAGATACAAAATAAAATAAAACCAATTTTTATAAATCAGATTTTTAAAAGCAAAAAATATTGAGAAGTGACTGATAATCAAATATAAAAGTATTACTGTTAGTGAAAAATAAACTAATTCCTCGTTATAATTTTGAGAAAAAATAATTAACATATTTAGAAATAGTACTGGTATCCCCAAGGCGTTAAAATAAAAAAGTTTTGAATTAAGATAATTATTGGAAATCCTTTTAAATTCAAACAACCAACCTATAAATTTCTCTAGCAGGTATTTTAAAAAAATAAATAAAATAATATAACATAAATGATTTTCAAAGATATTTAGAGTAAATTTTCCCTGTGAAAAAATTGTCAATAGAATAGAAATATTTAAAAGAAATACCAACAGATAAATAATATTGATAAATCGAAGTGAAATAAAATCATTATTATAAAGCTTACTGAGTAATTTTTTTTTGTGAAGGTGCAAATTGTCATAAAAAATCTCACCGTCTATTTTTTTCAGAATTAATATTAACAGAAATGAAAAAAGAAATAAAGAAGTTAATATATCATTTGAAAAATATTCTCTTACCATATCTTTTTAAATAAGATTCCTTTTTAGACTAAAAATTATACTTTTGCAAAAAGCAATTCTATGAAGGATGTTCTAATTATAATTCCCACCTATAACGAGGCAGAAAATATATTAAGAATAATCGAATCAATATTTTCATTACATAAGGATATTAATATTTTAGTAATAGATGATAATTCACCTGACGGAACTTCTGGTAAAGTTAAAGAAGTTATTTCAAAAACCAATAATAACCTACATCTTAAAATCAGACAGTCTAAACTTGGACTTGGCACAGCCTATCTTTTGGGATTTAAATGGGCGATTGAAAATAAATTTAATTACGTTATTTCAATGGACGCTGATTTTTCTCATAATCCTTTAGATATTAAAAAGCTTTATGATTCATGTGCTTATAACAATAATGATCTCTCGATTGGTTCTAGATATATCAAAGGAATTAATGTTGTCAATTGGCCATTAGGAAGGATAATACTTTCCTATTTGGCTTCCTGGTATGTGAGAATTATTACTGGAATGAATATTAAAGATCCAACATCAGGGTTTGTGTGTTACTCCACTAAAACCTTAAAAAGATTATCTTTAAATTCTATAAGGTTTAACGGATACGCATTTCAAATTGAAATGAAATTTAAATTGTTTTTGATGAAATTTATACTACATGAAATTCCTATAATTTTCACTGATAGAGAATTCGGTAAATCAAAACTTGATGGATCAATTATTGGAGAAGCTTTTTTCGGAGTTATTTCTATGAAATTAAAAAGTATGTTTTCGAGATAGATTATGAAAAGGACTCTGATAAAAAACTGCAAAATTATTAATGAAGGTGAAATTTTTGAATCTGATATTTTAATTGAAGACTCAAAAATTAGAAAGATTTCAAATTCTATCAGTCCAAATTATCCAAATACGAAAATTATAGATGCTGAGGGAAATTATATAATTCCGGGGCTTATTGACGATCAAGTACATTTTAGAGAACCTGGTTTAACCCACAAAGGAAATATTTTTTCAGAGTCAAGGGCTGCCGTGGCAGGAGGTGTTACCTCATTTTTTGAGATGCCCAACACTAATCCTAATACAACTACAATTGACGAACTTAAAAATAAATTTGATATTGCTAAAAATAACTCTCTGGCTAATTATTCATTTATGTTTGGAGGCACAAATTCAAACCTCAATGAAATTTTAGAAAATGATTTAACAGAAATCCCAGCAATTAAATTATTTCTTGGATCATCTACAGGTAATATGTTAGTTGATGATGTAGGCTCGTTAGAGAAAATTTTTTCAAATGTTGAGATACCTATTGCTACGCACTGCGAAGATGAGCAAACTATAAAAAATAATTTAAAACTTCACTTGGATACTTTTGGTAATGATATTCCAATTAATTATCATCCAAAAATTAGAAGTGAAGAATCGTGTTATATTTCATCTAGTATGGCTGTTGGATTGGCAAAAAAAACTGGTGCTAGACTGCATGTATTTCATCTTTCAACAGCAAAAGAATTGGAATTGTTTTCAAATAATATTCCTTTAAAAGATAAAAAGATAACATCTGAGGTTTGCATCCATCATTTAACCTTTTCTGAGGAGGATTATGATAAATACGGTGCAAAGATTAAATGGAATCCTGCAATTAAAACTGAAAATGATAAGAATATGTTATGGGCAGGACTTAACAATGATTTGATTGACGTAATTGCTACAGATCATGCTCCACATACGATTGAAGAAAAGTTAAATAATTATACTTCTTGCCCTTCAGGGGGGCCGTTAGTTCAACATTCGTTAGTTTCAATGTTAGAGGCATTTCATAATAATAAAATTTCTTTAACTAAAATTGTTCAAAAGATGTGTCATAATCCTGCAATATTATTTGACATAAAGAATAGAGGATACATTAGAGAGGGTTATTTTGCTGATCTAGTTATATTTAATTTGAATAACCCTTGGACAGTTTCAAAAGAAAATCTTTTATATAAGTGTTTGTGGTCTCCCTTTGAAAATAAGACTTTTAAATCAAGAATTTTGCATACAATTGTAAACGGTAATTTAGTTTATTCAAATGGAACAATTAACGATTCAATTATGGGAATGAAAATTAAATTTGAAAGATGAAAAAAATATTGATTATCACACTTATTTTTTGTTCATGTAATTTTTTCAACGAGGAAAAAAATAATATTCCTGAAAATTTAATCTCTGAGGAAAAAATGATTAATATTATTTATGACATGTCTCTAATAAGCGTTTCAAAAGGAATTAACAAACGGATTCTTGAAAATAACGGGATGAAACCCAAAACTTATATTTTGAATAAATATAAGATCGATAGCCTACAATTTGTTAATAGTAACGAATATTATTCAACGGATCTTGAAAAATATTTATATATATATGAAAGCGTTTTAACAAAGTTAGAGCTTAATAAGGAGATTGTAATAGATACCATTGAAAAAATAAGAGCAAAGAGAGCTGAGAGAAGTAAACAAATAATTTTAGAGGGGCAAAAAAATGATAGTATTGATAATTCTAAAAACCCCTATCGTTCAGTACTTTTAAAAAATTAGATTATCTTACAATAGATTAATAAATAGAAAATGAGTGACTTTATTAGAGAGTTAAGATGGCGAGGCTTAATCCATGATTCTACACCTGGAATTGATGAGTTTTTAAAAGAAAAAACAAGGTCTGCTTATATTGGGTTTGACCCAACCTCAGATTCATTACATATTGGTAATTTAGTACCGATTATGCTTTTGTCGCATTTTCAAAGATCAGGTCATAAGCCTATTGCTTTAATAGGAGGGGCAACCGGGATGATTGGAGATCCATCAGGAAAATCATCAGAAAGAAATCTTTTAGATGAAAAGACGTTAAGACAAAATGAGCTCTGTTTAAAAAAACAATTATCTAGTTTTTTATCTTTTGAAGCTAAATCAAAAAACAATGCTCTTCTGCTAAATAATTATGACTGGATGAAAAAAATTTCTTTTTTAGAGTTCATCAGAGATATTGGAAAACACATTACCGTTAATTACATGATGTCTAAAGATTCGGTTAAAAATAGAATTTCATCAGATTCCGGTAACGGAATGAGTTTTACTGAATTCACCTATCAGATGGTTCAAGGATTTGACTTTTTATTTCTAAGTCGAAATAATAATTGCTCCATTCAAATGGGAGGTAGTGATCAGTGGGGTAATATTACCACTGGCACAGAGCTTATAAGAAGAATTGATAAGGGAAAAGGCTATGCCCTTACTTGTCCTTTAATTACAAAGTCCGATGGATCTAAATTTGGCAAGTCTGAAGATGGAAATATATGGCTAGATTCTAAAAAAACATCAGTTTATAGATTCTATCAATATTGGCTAAATACTTCTGATGTGGATGCAAAAAATTACATTAAAATTTTTACTTTTTTAAGCAAAAATGCAATCGAAAAATTGATAGTTGATCATGAAGCTAATCCTCATTTAAGGATATTACAAAAAAAATTAGCATCTGAAATTACAGAAATTGTTCATAGTGCTGAAGAGTTAAACAATGCGATTAAAGCATCTGAAATTCTTTTTAGCAAAGATTTTTTGAAAGAAATTCAAGAGATTGATGAACAGGTTTTTTTGGATATTTTTGAAGGAGTAGCTACTTGTGAAATTTCAGAAAATGAAATAAAAAATGGTCTCGATATTATAAAATCTCTTTCTGAGATTTCAGGATTTTTATCTTCTAACTCTGAGGCAAGAAGAGCTCTCAAGGAAAATTCTGTCTCTGTTAATAAGACCAAAGTCAACGAAAGTTATAAATTAACAAATACAGATTTAATTAATAATAAATACATTGTTCTTAACAGAGGTAAGAAAAAAACATTTATAATTAAGGTTAAGTAATTAGATTAATAAATTACATCCCCTAATATCACTGTTATCGATTCTTCCTAGAACTTCAAAATTTGACTTAGATACCATTTTTCCAAGATCATCCGTAGCTATAAAACTGCAAGAATATATGTTAGCTAAGTCAATTATATTAATACCTCCTGTTTTTTTGTATGAGCTCAAATTATTGGCATCATTAATATCTCTTATAAATATTTTCATCCATTTTGGACATTTAAAAATTCCATTTTTTTTTGAATATGCTTGTGATAGTAATTCAGTCATTCCATATTCACTTTGAATATTTGTAATTCCAAAACCAGATTTTAAAATTTCATGTAGTTCACTTTTGATCATTTCTTTTCTTTTTCCTTTCATCCCCCCCGTTTCTATGATTATGGTATTTTTTAATTTGATTTTTTTGACTTCAATTAAATCCAATAAAGCATATGAAACTCCAAATAAAATAATCTTTTTCCCTAAATTTTCTAGTTCTAATAATTTATAAATTAAACTTTCATATTTTTCTAAATAAAAACCACTTTCATTACAATTTGATTTTTGAATTAATTTATTAACCATATAAATCAAAGAAGAGCTTTTATTTTCTAAGTAGTTGGGAAGAAGCCCAATGATTGTATAATCACGTGGATTGCCAAAATTTTCTTGAAAATTTGTCAGAAATGATTTCTCGTATAAATTTAGGTCCGAAACAAAATGTTTACTGCTAATTTTATTTGTAGTTCCACTGCTAAAAAATGTTTTTTCAATTTTTTTTGAGCTTAGTATTTTATGTGTTTTAAAAAAAGATATTGGAAGAAATGGGATTTCTAAAATTTCTTTTACGTTGTCTAAATTTTTATTATTTAGATTACAAAATTTTCTGTAGACCCCATTATTTTTATATTGAAAATCATAAACTTTTAAAGCTAAATCCTTAAAATATTTAGGATCAGAAATCTTAAAAATGTCATCAATATTGATCATAATTTTGAAAAATAATTTTAAAAAACAGACACCAATTTTATATTATATTTTTGTTACCAATTTTAAATAATCAAATTTATATGAAATAACTTTCTTAATTTGTAATTCAATAACTTAATTATATTGGAAACTAATAATTTTAAAATTCTACTTGTTGACGATGAGCCCGATATTTTAGAAATTATCTCATACAGTTTAAAAAATGCAGACTATGATGTATATACCGCTTCAAATGGTTTAGAAGCAATTAAAATTGCAAAAAAAATTGAGCCTCATTTAATCATTCTTGACTTAATGATGCCTGAAATGGATGGTATTGAAGCATGTGAAATAATTAGAAATGATTCTAAGATCGGAAAAACTTTGATCACATTTCTTTCTGCAAGAGGAGAAGATTACAGTCAAATGGCAGGATTTAATGTCGGTGCAGATGATTATATTACCAAACCAATTAAGCCCAAGATGCTATTGAGTAAAGTCAAGTCTTTATTAAGGAGAATTTCTGACGACGAAGATGAAATAATAAAATATGACGAACTCACAATAGACAGGTCTAGTTATAAAGTTATACTTAAAAAAAATGAAATTTCATTACCAAGAAAAGAGTTTGAATTGCTATTTTTATTAGCGTCAAAACCTGGCAAGGTATTTAAAAGAGAATTTATACTCGAATCAATTTGGGGTAAAGATGTCATTGTGGGTGACAGAACTATAGACGTTCATATCCGAAAACTTAGAGAGAAAATTGGCGATTCATTCTTTAAAACCATAAAAGGAGTTGGCTATAAATTTAAGTTTTGACACCAAATATATTTAAATCCAATCCATACAGTTTCTCCACTATAACTTCTTTATATATTTCTTTAGCGGCTCTAATTTTTACTAATGCTGAAAACATTATTCAAATACAATGTTTAGGTGTTTGCTTTTTTGAGGAAATGATTTTGATTTTATTTTCAGCTAAATCTTTAATTGTGTCATTTTTATTATTTATTTTCTCGTTTATTGTGATTCAAATTAGGGTTCAAAAGACATTTTTAAATCGAATTAGACAAATTTATGAAGATTTAAATTTTAAATCAGATTTTTTAATTTCAACATCTAGTATTGTTCCTAACATGGATGGATTAATTGAAGATCTAAGTGAACTTGCAAAAATAAAGAAAACCGAAATTGAGTCTTTAAAAAGAGAAGATGAATACAGAAAAGAGTTTATTGGAAATGTAGCACATGAATTAAAAACTCCCTTATTTTCGATTCAGGGGTATATTTCAAATTTAATAGATGGGGCAGCAGGAGATAAAGAATTATTAGCAAAATATCTAAAAAGAGCTGATAAAAGTGTTGAAAGACTTACTTATATAATTAAAGATCTAGATTTAATTACTCAAATTGAGGCTTCAACGTTAAAATTAGACATATCTTCTTTCAATATAATAAATCTTGTAAACGAGATTATTGAAGAACTTGAAATTTCTGCATCAAAAAAGAAAATAAAATTATTATTAGACAATCAATTTAAAGGAGAGATCATCGTTAGTGCTGACAAAAATAGAATTCAGCAAGTATTGGTTAACCTGATTTCAAACTCGATAAATTACGGGAAAGAAAAAGGAACCACTGAAATTATTTTTCAATCTAAAAATGACAAATGTTTGATAAGAATTAATGATAACGGACTGGGTATTAGCGAAGAAAATATGCCTAGACTTTTTGAAAGATTTTATAGGGTAGATGTAAGTAGAAGTAGAAGCCATGGCGGATCAGGATTAGGATTAGCAATTGTAAAACATATTATTGATGCTCATGGTGAATCTATTAATGTTGTATCTACTATTGGTATTGGCAGTGAATTTTCTTTCACCTTAAAAAAATCATAAATTCCCTTAAATTAAGTAGTTTAGCCAATCAAAATTAAATCAATTGGGAAGTAAAAATAAACTAAAGAGATTTAAAGAAAATTTGACCTTCAAAAATGTAATTCAACCATCTAGAGAAATATTGGTTGATAACAATTTTGAGTATAAGGGAAAATGGAATAATTTATTTTTTAAAAATAATAATCCAATAATAATTGAATTAGGTTGCGGTAAGGGAGAATACTCAATTGAATTAGCAAAATTAAATCCAGAAAAAAATTTTATTGGAATTGATATAAAAGGAGCAAGGTTTTGGAGAGGGGCAAAAACCGCAATTGATGAAGGACTAAATAATATAGCCTTTGTAAGATCTCAAATAGAATTAATTGATAAAATATTTTCAAAGGATGAAGTTTCTGAAATATGGATTACTTTTCCTGATCCTCAAATAAAATTTAAAAGAGAAAAACATAGACTAATTAATTTAAAATTTATAAATCTTTATAAGAATATTTTAGTCCCTAACGGGATTATAAATTTAAAAACAGATAGTGAATTTTTACATGGCTACATGTTAGGATTAATAAATTCAACAAACTTTTTAGAGCTTATATATTCCAATCATGACATCTATAATAATTCCGGTGCCCCAGATGATGTTTTATCAATTCAAACCTTTTATGAGTTAAAATTTTTAAAACAAAAAAAGCCAATAACATTTATAAATTTTAAGGTTTTAAAATAATATGAAGGATGAAATTACTTTTTATAAAAAGGTTTATAATGTGGTTAAAAATATTCCAACAGGCAGAGTCTCTACTTATGGCTTAATAGCCAAATATCTTGGTACACCTAAAAGTTCGAGAGTGGTAGGATATGCCATGAATGTATCACATAAAATTCATGGTATCCCAGCCCATAGAGTTGTAAACAGGATTGGTTTACTAACGGGAAAGCATCACTTTTCAGGCTCAAACATGATGAAAGAATTATTAGAAAGTGAAGGGGTTAAAGTAAAAAATAATATTATTGTAGATTTTAAAAATATTGTTTGGGACCCATCAGTTGAGTTAGATTAATAATCATTTTTTCTATTAAAATTTTTTAATTCATAGTATATTTGTAAAAATTTATTTTGTGGAATTATCGAAGGCAAATATTCTTAAAATTTTAGAAAAAATAGATAAAAAAGATTTTAAGATTATTAATTTAAATATTTTTGGAGAAGAGATCATATTAGATATTTCTACTACAAACCCTACTCTACAATCAAAAAAAAATATTCAGAATTCTATTAAAAAATTGATACAAGAAAATATCAATTCTGAATTTGACCTAAAAACGAATTTTAAAGTTGAAAAAGCTGAAATAACGTCAAATCAAATAAAAGGTGAGCCTATAAAGGGCATAAAGAATATAATTGCAATTGCTTCAGGAAAGGGAGGGGTTGGAAAATCAACCGTAACGTCAAACCTTGCTATATCACTTTCAAAGATGGGCTTCAAGGTTGGTATTTTAGATGCAGATATATACGGACCTTCAATTCCAATTATGTTTGACATAGCCGATGCTAGACCATTAAGTATCACAATAGATGGAAAAAATAAAATGAAGCCGGTTGAAAATTATGGAATTAAAATTTTATCTATTGGTTTTTTCACCAAACCTGATCAAGCTGTTATTTGGAGAGGACCAATGGCTTCTAAAGCTTTAAATCAGATGATTTTTGATGCTGACTGGGGAAATCTTGATTTTTTATTGGTTGATTTACCTCCTGGCACGGGTGATATTCATTTAAGCATATTACAAGCTCTTCCAGTTACCGGAAGTATAATTGTTAGTACTCCTCAAAACATTGCATTGGCTGATGCAAGAAAAGGAATTGCAATGTTTAAACAAAAAAGTATAAATGTTCCAGTGCTCGGTCTGATTGAAAATATGGCCTATTTTACTCCTTATGAATTACCGGAAAATAAATATTATATTTTTGGCAAACACGGAGCAAAGAATTTATCTGACGACATGAAGGTTAAATTTTTAGGTGAAGTTCCTATTGTACAAAGTATCAGAGAAGCTTCAGATTTTGGACATCCAGCATCATTGCAAGAAGATTCAAAAATTTCATTAACTTTCAGGGATATTACAAAAAATATGGTTTCTGAATTGGTAAAAAGGAATAAAGACTTACCCCCCTCCGAAATTTTAAAAATTACAACAATGGCAGGTTGTTCTGCTGTAAATAAAAAAAATGAATAAAACATTAGAAAACAATATAGAATTTGCCTTAGATGAAATCAGACCGTTTTTAAAGAATGATGGAGGTGATATTTCTCTAGTATCTTTTGATAAGAATACTGTTAAGGTGAAATTTGAGGGTGCTTGCTCAACATGCACCGTAAATCAGATGACATTAAAATCTGGAGTAGAAATGATTATTAAGAAACATGCGCCCCAAATTGAGCATGTTGTTAGTGTAGAATAAGCTTAGTTAATGATTAAAACTGATATTATTATCATTGGAGCCGGCCCTGTTGGCCTTTTCGCAGTATTTGAAGCGGGTTTGCTAAAAATGAAGTGTCATTTAATTGATATACTTCCAAAACCTGGAGGTCAATGTATTGAGTTGTATCCAAAAAAACCTATATATGATATACCTGCATACCCAGAAATTTTAGCTGGTGACCTTATAGATAATTTATTAAAACAAAATGGTCAATTCAAACCAGGATTTACATTAGGAGAAAAAGCAGAAAAGCTAATAAAGAATCGTAACGGAAGCTTTAATGTAATAACAGATAAAGGAACAGTTCATAATGCCCCTATTGTAGTTGTAGCTGGTGGATTAGGTGGATTTCAGCCAAGAAAACCAACCTTTGATGGAATTCAAAAATTTGAAGACAAAGGGGTTTTATATTTTATTAGGGAGCCGCGGACTTTTAAGGATAAAAATGTAATTATAGCTGGTGGAGGAGATTCAGCATTAGATTGGACTATAGAATTGTCTAAAATTGCTAAAAAAGTAACTCTTATTCACAGAAGAAATGAATTTAGAGGAGCTAATGACTCTGTAGAAAAAGTACAATATTTAAAGGATCAAAATAAAATTGATCTATTGACACCTGCAGAAGTTATTTCCCTAAATGGAAATGAAAAATTAAATTCTGTAGTGGTAAGAAATAATAATTCTGAAATTGAAATTGAAACGGATTACTTTATTCCACTTTTTGGATTAACGCCTAGACTTGGTTCAATTTCTGAGTGGGGATTAGAAATAGAAAAAAATTCAATATTAGTAAATAATTCTTTGGATTATCAAACTAATATTCCGGGTGTTTTTGCAATTGGTGATATTAACACTTACCCAGGAAAATTAAATCTTATATTGTGTGGTTTTCATGAAGCGGCGTTAATGTGTCAGGCAGCGTTTAAAATAATAAACCCCGAAAAGAAATTCATCTTAAAATATACAACTGTTTCTGGGGTAGAGGGGTTTGATGGAACAATGAAAAAAGCTGAAGGTTCAGTTGTTAAATCTATCAAATAGTTTACTAAACAATCTTAATAGTTTATTCTCTTTAAAGCTATACCTAGCTATTCATTTTTCATAATTTAGAGAGTAAGTTTCATTATAATTTGATCTTTCCTTCGTCCAATCAGTAGTATTTTCTAATTGGTCATATATAGCATCCCATAATAAGATCCTTTTATTTAATGCTGTTATAGAAATATCTTCTATTTCTTGCCATTTTATTTTATCATTTTTAGCTAATTCTGTGACCATCTCCAAAGCCATTGGGCCATGTTCATCTTCATCTAGCTCAATGTGTCTTTCAAAATAATATATCAGTTTAGATATGTCTATTTCTGTTATATTTTTTTGAAATTCGTGAAGAATTTCATTGAACATATTTGGTATCAAATTTTCCCTTCCAAATGTAAAAATTGCTGCAATCTTGTGGGGCTTTCCTTCTTCGATAACGGAAAAAGTAAATTTTAAAAATTCTTTTATATTAGGGTGTATTTCTAAACTATTGATTGTTTTAAAAATATTATCTGAATTTATCATCTTGGTTATTAAGTCAGTTGATTTCTTTGTTGATGCGCCAATATCTTTCATGGCATCCAGATATAATTCATAATGACTTTTTCTATCACCTTCCTGGTTTACGTCTGTCTCTTCAGCAAGTACAATTTCATTAATAAGGTAAGCCGTTTGAGAATTTTTATTGGGCCCCCAAGGGGTTTTTGTACAGGTTAAATTTATTTGTAAAGCTTTTAATAATGACATGAAATCCCATACTGCATAAATATGATTTTCTGTGAAAGTTTGCAGATCTTCAATTTTACTAATCCTAGAGTAAAGCCTGTGATTTAACAGTTTATCTCTTAATGGTTCTATTTTATTTTCTATATAATTTATATCCACATTTATTATTTAAAAGCATTTAGACCAGTAATATCTAACCCGGTTATTAATAAGTGTATGTCATGAGTTCCTTCATATGTAACTACACTTTCTAAATTCATCATATGTCTCATAATTGAATAGTCGCCAGTGATTCCCATTCCTCCTAAAATTTGTCTTGCCTCTCTAGCAATTTTAATTGCCATTTCAACATTATTTCTTTTAGCCATTGAAATTTGAGCAGAAGTTGCTTTCCCTTCGTTTTTTAAGGTTCCCAATCTCCATGCTAATAATTGGGCCTTAGTAATTTCGGTTATCATTTCAGCTAATTTTTTTTGTTGTAACTGAAAGCCGCCGATTGGCCTTCCAAATTGAACTCTTTCTTTACTATATCTCAATGCAGTATCATAACAATCCATAGCAGCACCTATAGCACCCCATGCTATGCCAAACCTAGCGGAGTCAAGACATCCAAGTGGAGCCCCCAAACCAGATTTATTTGGAAGAAGATTTTCTTTTGGCACTTTCACATCAGTAAAAATTAATTCACCTGTTGAACTTGCCCTCAGAGACCATTTATTATGAGTTTCAGGGGTAGTAAATCCTTCCATTTCCCTTTCAACAATTAACCCATGAATTCTACCCTCTTCATTTTTAGCCCAGACAATTGCAATATCAGCAAAAGGAGCATTTGAAATCCACAATTTAGCCCCGTTTAACAAAAAGTGATCACCTTTGTCTTTAAAATTAGTAGTCATTCCACCAGGGTTTGAACCGTGGTCAGGCTCTGTTAAGCCAAAACATCCCATAAGTTCACCTGTTGCTAATCTTGGTAAAAACCTCATTTTTTGTTCTTCACTTCCGTATTTCCAAATTGGATACATTACGAGAGAAGACTGAACAGAAGCTGTTGATCTTATTCCTGAATCTCCTCTTTCTATTTCTTGCATTATTAATCCATAAGAAATATTATCAAGTCCAGGCCCACCATATTTTTCTGGAATATAAGGTCCAAAAGCACCAACATCAGCTAATTCCTTAATTACATGATTAGGAAATTCTGCTTTTTGAGCATATTCTTCAATTATTGGAGAAATAGATTTTTTCACCCAGTCTCTGGCTGAATCTCTAATTAATTTATGTTCATCTGTAAGCAGGTCGTCAAGACAGTAATAATCTGGAGCCTCAAAAAGATCAGGTTTCATATACAAATTTTTTTACAAATTTAATTAATGCCTCTTTAAGAATAAAGTTTTTTAATTTATTTATTATTTAAAAATTTGGAAATAAGCAAATGAAAATGATGAACTCCTTTTTCCATAGATGGAGAAAATCTTCCGGTACTATAAAATGATGATTTAATTCCTTTTTGAACATTTTGAACAATTTCTTCGTCTTCTATTTCTACTTTATCCAAATCACCACTAGCTCCAAGATTTAATTTTGATTCGTTAAAAACATAAGACCTAAACAATATTTTAGATTTAGATTTAGATAAAGGGCATACTAGGTTTATTGATATACCCCACGGATAAAAATTTAACATCAAATTTGGAAATATCCAATAGTAATATGCTGCAATATTTTTTCCAAAATCTTTGTGAGATTTTGGAATTTCAAAACACTCACTTTTATTTTTTCCATAACCAATTTGAAGATTAAAAAAATCATCAATTTCTGTTTGATAATTCTTATAATCTAATACTTCATTTAGATCCTTGTGAACAAATGGAACATGAAACCCTTCTAAATAATTATCACAATATAAAGCCCAATTTGCGTCGATGTAGTAGTCTTTTGAAAGTTTTAAATCCGGTTTGATATAATTTAGGGGTAAAAACCCAATTCTATTTTCAATTTTATTTAAAACATTTTCAATTTTAAATCCAGGATTTAATCCTAAAAACAGAAGTTTTTTCCAACTGTAAGATGGAAATTTATATAAATTTTCACATTCTCTTGGGAAATTTTTAGTTTCATTAAATTCAGGCATAAATTCAAAAACACCTTTATTATTAAATCTTCTTCCGTGGTATGAACAGGTTATTTTTTTTGAAATACATTTTTCTTTTACAAGAATATTTCCTCTATGAGTGCATACATTAGAAAGAAAACTTATGTCGTTTTTTTCATCTCTAATAATTACAATTGGTTCGTCTAAAAATTCAGGATATAGATTGATGGGCAATGTCAGGTTTTTTTCACTAATCATGGATTCATCACCAATCCAATGCCAACATCTTAGGAAAATCTTTTCCTTTACGATTTCAAAAATTTCTTGATTTTTATAAAATTTAGCAGGAAGAGTCTCGGCAATTCTGATATCATTATCTACATGTATTTTATTATTCATTTCTTAGAGGTAAAGTTCAATTAATCCAGATGGCAAATTCATGTTTATTATTTTTTCCTTTCGGTTAATATTCTCAATTAACTTGTCATTTATCGGGATTAATATTTCTTTTTTATTGTAGTCTACAACAAATAAATGTTGTGGAGATTTATCATTCACATATTTAATAGAACCAAGTTCACCAAGATTCTTATCTTTAATCATAAAACCTTCTATTTCATGATAATAAAATTTATTTCCTTCTAAAACGGGAAGAGAATTAGTGGGTAGATAAATTTCTTTATTTATAAGGTCCTTTGCTTCATGTTCATCGTCAATATCTTCAAAATGAACTCTTATACTATTATTTTTATACGGATATATTTTTTCGATAAAATAAGGGATGTAGCGGTCTTTTATTTTAATAAATATTTTATCTAAATGATAATATTCTGACGGTGTATCTGTGTCTAAGAAAATAATTAAATCTCCTTTAAAGCTAAACTTTCTAGTAATTTTTCCCAGGAAATAAAATTCACTCATAGACATATAAACAGGTAATTTAGCTTATAACTATAAATGTAA
>CABXCC010000006.1 GCA_902510475.1 uncultured Bacteroidota bacterium
GAAAATGGTTTTGCTGAAGTTACTTATAATGACATTAATGATAACAGTTTTGATAATTGTAGTAGTATTGAATCTATTGAGTTGTCTCAGACTGAATTTAGCGAAAATGATATCGGTGAAAATATTATATATATGACCGTTATTGATAGCAACGGAAACAGCTCTGTCTGTGAGGCGATTATTATGATTAATCCAGGACTTGGAATTAATGATGATTTAGATGAAAACATTATAATTTACCCAAACCCCACGGAGGATATTTTATTTATCAGTGGAAATGAAAATGAACTGGAGGTGAGTGTTTATGACCTATTGGGAAAAAGAGTAATGAAGGTATCAGTCATTAACAGAATTGATATTAGTTTATTGTCTAATGGTACATATTTGGTTTACATTAATAATGGTTCTAAAGTTTCTCAATATAAGATAATTAAGAAATAATATCTTATTTAATTTTTTTGCTCATTTACAATAACTAATATATATTTGCACACCTACTTTAGGGGCGCGTAGCTCAGTTGGTTCAGAGCACTTGGTTTACACCCAAGGGGTCAGGGGTTCGAATCCCTTCGCGCCCACCAAAAAGAAAACCCACTCAAATGAGTGGGTTTTTTTTGTAAATTGTATTTAACTTAAAACTAATTAATTATGAAGAATTTATATAAATTAATATTCGTATTAACTCTTTCACTGTTTATTGTATCATGCGGCGGAGATGATGATGATGATGATGTAAATGCAGATGAATCATTTCTTGTTGAATATAACGGGGTTATTTGGGCTTCTCCTTGGAACGATTCAACGGAATCATCGTGGATCTCTTTTTCACCAGATGGAGCTTTTTCATCTTACTTTTATGATGGTGTATGTGAATCAGATAATGTTATTTGGGGTGTAGAAGACGCAAACGGTGATATGGCAACTGTTCAAGAAAACACATCTGATAATTTAGTTATACTTATACAATGTATTTCTGACTGTGATGATGGTGAAGGTGGTACTATCGGAGATTACACTATGACATTTACTTTATCTAATAATGGTAATACTTTATCTGCTGTCGATTCAGATTTTCCTGAAGAAGTCGATGTTTGGACTAGAGATAATGACGGAGGCTGTTAATTAATATTAAATATAAAAAAAACCTCAACATTTTATGTTGAGGTTTTTTTATAACTATTATCTAATTTTTATTCAACAATACTTGGTGCAGGTTTTGAATAAACATAAATAGTTTTAATTTTTCCATCCTTGAACATAATATCATGAATATGATTTTCAACCACTTCATTTCCTTCTTCGTCGACGAATGTAATATCATTTCCAGTTGTTAAGAATTCTTGCATAACCCCTTCGTCATCTTCACCCTTATTTGCAATCATCCATTTAACAGTCCATCGTGGATTTGCAGGTGACTTAAACCACTCATCTAAGAATTCAATATGAGCTTCATTTCCTTTAATTACATTTCCGTTAGGTGGATATCCAACCCATTCTTCAGAATTGATTTCTGCAATTTTATCTAAATTTCTTTCATTGTGAGCATCAATATAATCTATCCAGATTTGTACATGATCAGTATTTCCGACAATTATATCTGACGACTTACCTTCAGGCCCTAATGTTGTTCCGATAACAGCTGGAGTATTTTCACAAGAGAAAATAAATAGAGTTAGAATAGTTATAATTAAGTTTTTTTTCATTTTATATTTTTTATGGTTAGTATTTTCAATATAGTGATTTTATAATATTTAAATATTCTCAAGTGCATTAGAAATCAATTTCTTTAAATGGTTTCTATGAGCATTTGATGAAATATTACCACTTTTATTATTTTTAACATATTTCATTATTTTTTCCAGATTATATATTGCCATAGATTGAACGGGAATTTTATATCTACTAGAATTTTTACCAGAAATGATTTCAATTAATCTGGTTACATATGTCGCTTGTAAATTTTGACGAAATGTATTTATATCACCATTTTTATCTGCATCAAAAATTGCTTTATTAAGATCTAACATATATTCTGTTAACTTATATTTATTACCGTATAGTTCAGAATCAACTATTCTCTGCAGCGTGTTTGGGTGAAGTAAATGAGATAAGACTCTTGTTTGATAACCTAAAACTTGATCATGTATTTTTGGATCCTCAGGTCCAGAAAAGAAATCAAAGCCTCTTCTTTCCCTTGCTAGCAAATTATACAGATCATTAGAAACCTTAAACGAATTAGGTGCAAAAATATAATCCTTCAAAGCATTGAATGCTCTTTTTTGATCATTGTAGCTTACAGGAGTATAGGGTTTTGTAGCTCCTTCTTGCCCTACAACGGATCTATCCACATAAACACCTCCTATAAATCTTGAAATAACCGTTCCAGCCGTTGAAGATGATGAACTTAATGTATAATATCCTCTTCTTAAATCTTCATATGTGGAACCGTTATTCAAAAATTTATCTTTTAATTCCTTCATCACGGATTTATTTAATTTAAATCTGTCAATTGAAAATCTAATAGGATCATTTGATAAATCATAAATCATCACTCTAGGATCTATACCTCTACTGGATGATCTCATGTCATCAGCATCATTACCAAATGCTAATTGAGGTTCATTTGATCTGGATAGTATTTTTTCTCTCTCTTGATTTGATAAATTAGGTTTATAACCAAACTCTACAACCCAGTCATCATAAGGTCCTGCAGCAATATCTGAAAATTGAGCTTGCTTACTTTTATCTAAACTTACATTTAGTGCAGGATATTCCATTACGGAAGTATTTATTGATTTTCCTTCAATTAATTCTGGATTAGTTAATTCTTCTGGGCTATAAAGATGACTTCCTCTCATATTATGACTAAGACCTAAAGTGTGACCTACTTCATGCATTATCAATCTTATCATATTATCTTCTTCAAGTTTTCCTAAATTAATATCATCATCAGAGTATTCCGGGAAGATTGTTTTTCCATAAAGAATATTTTCATGCGCATGTTCTCCGGCAGTACATATGTGACCATAATTATTCTTAAATTCTAATTCATCTTCATCAAGGCTCATGTTTTTAGCTGCATCCTGGTATAATTTTTTATAAAATACCCTGCCGGTAAAATGAACAAACTCAAGCATAATATCTGCAGCAATAATTTCACCCGTTCTTGGATTAACCATACGAGGTCCATACCCTCCAAAGGGAGGTCTTGGTGATGATGTCCATCTCAAAACATTATATCTAATATCACCAGCATCCCATTCAGCATCATCAGGCTGAATTTTCACTTCTAGTGCATTTTTAAAGCCTGCTTTTTCAAATGATTTATTCCATTGTAAAACAGAATATTTTATTATATCTCTCCATTCATGAGGAGTAGAATTTTCAATCCACCATGTAATAGGTTTTACAGGTTCAGATAATTCAGCATCAGGATTTTTCTTTACAAGTCTCCACTTATTAATCATATCCCTATAATTAGTAGTTGAAGTAGTTGTCATATTATTCGTCTCTGTAGTAAAGTAGCCAACTCTTGGATCTGCATATCTAACTTCAAAGTTTTTATCCGGCATAGCAATCATTGAATGAAAAACTTTAATTGATACATTTCTAGCATCAGTGACAGCCTCAGAACCTCCATTTAAGAATGAAGGATTATTGTAGACATACTCTGTTTTAAGATTTGTATTTTCTGGATAATTATTTATTTCTTCAACTTTAGATTTTTCCTTATCAAAGCTTCCAAGACTAAATGCAGATGATGAAGCTCCGGGTCTTTTAGGGTACTTAATTCTGGTCAATGTTTCTGAAAGAAACATTTTGTTAATATCAATTAAGTAATGCTCTTTTTCTTTGTCTTCAGCTAAGATTTTAGTGCTGTAAAATATCGCTTGACTAATATTTGCCTCTTTTGAATTTGAAAGAGGGCTAGAAGGGTCAAAATAGAAATTTGTATTTGGTGCTGTAAATTCAATTTTATCAAAATATCTTTTTATTTGAAAAATTGCCTCATTTTGATATGAGCCTCTGAACCTTCCGGCTTCAACTACACCATCAGCAATTTGAGAAAAATATATAAATTCTTTATCAAATTGATCCTTTGAAACAACCATCTTTAATTTTCCGTTAATTGTGTCCTGATAAATAGTAAACATACCATCAATTTTTTTACTAGATTTTGTCAAATCAGAAATAGTCTTCTCTTCCTTTTTCTCTTCCTTATCCTCCATATTCTTTTCTTCTTTCTTATCCTCGTTGTTTATATCTTTCTTTTCTTGTCCATTAGTTGGAATTGAGAAAATCATTAATATTAGGATGAGTAGTATTTTTTTTACCATTTTTTTAAATTTAAGTTTATTAATATACTAATTATTTTGATTTACGTGAGTCTTTAGAATTCTCTTTTTTTCCTTTGTAACAAGCTTATTTTTCAAATGACCCCAAATTTTTTCTTTGGCCATTTTTGTACTTTTTTTTATTTCAACTATTGGTTTTGGGTAGTCTTCGCTAATTATAAAATTATTAAAATTTGATTCTAGTTCATTAATTAGCCATGGCTCATGTATAAATTTGGTGGGTAAATTTTTTAACTCAGGCACCCACTTTTTTATAAATATTCCGTCAGGATCATGCTCTTTTGAATTTTTAATTGGATTATATATCCTTATTGTATTAATTCCGGTAGTACCAGCTTGCATTTGAAATTGTGTGAAGTGAATTCCTGGCTCATAGTCCAAAAAATTTTTAGCTAAAAAATAAACTCCATCTCTCCAATCTTGATCCAAATTATGTACAAAAAATGAAACCAACATTGCTCTCATCCTAAAATTTAACCACCCCGTCTTTTTGACCGCTCTTATACTTGCATCAACAAGAGGGTAGCCCGTGAGACCATTTTCCCATGCTCTGATATATTTTATGTTCTTTTTTCTTTTTAATAAATTAAACCCCTTATTGATAAAATCTGTTTCATAGCTACAATCAACTTCAAATTTTTGAATAAAGTGGCAATGCCAGTGAAGCCTGGACATCATGGCATTAATCGACCTTAGATTATTTTTTTTCTTTTTTATTTCTAACATAAACTGGTATACAATCCTTATATTCAAATTACCCCATGAAATGTATGGGGATAGTCTACTACATGAAGACCTGCTTTTCTCTGGTTTTGAAATATTAAATGAATAGTTTTTAACCCTTTCTTTTAGAAAGGATTTTAAATATTTCCATGCATATGTTTCACCAGCTGGCTGTAAATTTATATTTGTTTTTTTAAGTTTGGTTAATAATGAATTTGGAATTTCAAATCTATTTTTAATTAAAATTTTATTTTGTTTTTTATATAAATTTTGAATTATTGGTTTATGCATTTCAATATGCCACCTTTTATTCCAATTTTTTCTATTTCCAATCCCTCTAATTATCCCGTCCCTTTGAAATTCAGCCCAATGAATTTCATTATTAATACAGAAGCTTTTAATTTTTAAATCTCGATCCCATGAAGGTTTAATTCCAGACTCTTGGTAGCCAAATATATTTACTATTTGAAATTGAGTGTTAAGGTCTTCAAAAATTTTAATACTTGAGCCATAAAAAATCTCGACCTCCTTATTATATTTAGACAACTTACTATTAACATCAATAATGGAATCGAATATAAATTGTAAATGCCTGTCACTTGTATCAGGATGTTTTATAAGTTCAGGGTCAAAAATATAGATTGGTAAGTAAGGTGCTCTTTTTGATTCGGCAGTTTCAAACGGCTTGTGATCTATTGTTCTAAGATCTCTTTTTAACCATACGATATTTAGTTTTTTTTTATTCACAATTATGATTTGATTGTGAATGATAATCAAGAATTAAACCAAATTTTATTATAAATTATTATTTTTTTCTAACACTCCATGTTTCGTGTAGAGGGTCTCCTTTACTCGTTTTACCTTTATGAATCCAATCACCATTTTCTATACTAAAATTAAATTCTAATGACATTCCAACTCGAGAAATATCCCTAGAAAAAAACTCTATTTTTTCAGAGTATTTTCCATCAACAGTAGTGTAAGTTCCCCCGCCACTTCCTTTAAATTCTTTTTTTTCTGTATCATAAGCAATCCATTGAAATCTAGTTCCAGATAAAATTTTCATTGTTTTTCTGGGTCTATCAGTATTCCTAATCTGTTTCTCTCCGTTTTTATATCTTTCGGACATTAGCCAGGCACCACTTAAATCTCCTGGGGATCCATTATCAATTCTGTTAAACTCCCAGTTTGAATCGGGAAGAGATAATTTATTCTCAGAAATTTCCACTCTGAAGGTTACTGTCTCTCCAACTCTTTCAGAATTTTGCGTATCAAATTCAACTTTTTCAGTCATCATATTTTCATTTAGTTCCCAAGTACCTCCATTTGAGTAAATGAATTCACCTGAATTTGCATTAAACATTGCTATTGATTGAAACTTTTCTGAGAAAATGACAACACTCATTATTTCACTTCCATCATCATTTGTGTAGAATCTCTCCCAAGCTCCCACAGGACTTTGTGAATAAATTCCTGATGTGGTTAAAAATATAATTAAAATTAAAATGTTTTTCATATCACTTATTTTCGGTCAGCGAAATCAAAAAAGCATATTCCATAGCAGTTTCTTTATACGCTTCGAATCTTCCTGATGCTCCGCCATGACCGGCGTCCATATTACAGTACATAAGTAGAGGTTCATTATTTGTTCTTTTATCCCTCAATCTTGCAATCCATTTTGCAGGCTCAAAATATTGGACTTGAGAATCATGATATCCAGTAGTTATAAATATTGCCGGATAGTTTTTTTCTTCTACCTGATCATATGGTGAATAGGATAACATGTAATAGTAAGAATCTTCATTCTTGGGATCTCCCCATTCATCAAATTCAAATGTTGTCAATGGAATAGTCTCATCTAACATTGTGGTTACAACATCTACAAATGGAACAGCGGCCACGATACCTTTAAAAACTTCAGGTTCCATATTAGCTATAGCACCCATCAAAAGCCCACCTGCGCTACCACCCATTGCAAAAATTTGATCTCTATCTACAAAACTATTATTGCCTAGATATTTTGCACTATCAATAAAATCCCAAAATGTATTTTTCTTATTAAACATCTTTCCATCTTCATACCATTCTCTTCCTAAATATTGACTTCCTCTAATATGTGCAATAGCATAAACAAATCCTCTATCTAATAAACTTAACCTCACAGAGCTAAATCCGGCGCTATTTGTTGAGCCATAAGATCCATATCCATAAAGTAAAAGAGGGTTTTTGCCTTTTTTGTATGTATCTTTTCTAAAGACTAATGAAATAGGAACTTTTTTTCCGTCTCGGGCATCGGCCCAAACTAACATAGACTCATAGTTGTTTTTATCGAAAGTACCACCCAAAATCTCAGCTTCCTTTAAAACAGTTTTTGTTTTTTTATTTAAATTATATTCAATTGTAGAATTAGGAGTAGTCATTGACGAATAACCATATCTAAATGTGTTAGAATTAATTTCTGAATTCACACTTGAGTATGCTGAAAATACTTCCTCTTCAAAATCGATATAATGACTTTCACCATCTTTACCCGAAATCACATTAAATCTTCTTTGCCCATTTTCTCTTTCAGTAATCACAAAATAATCATTAAAAACCTCAACCCCTTCTAATAAAACATTTTTTCTGTGCTTGATAAATTCTTTCCAATTATCAGACGAAGTTTTATCTTCATCGCATACCATTAGTTTAAAATTTTTAGAATCGTTTATATTCGTTCTAACATACCACTTGTTATTTAAGTGATCAATTGAATATTCAAGTCCATCAACTCGTTTTTGAAAAATTTTAAAATCTCCGTCAGGTTCATTGGCATTGAGAAATCTAATTTCATCTGAAATTGTTTTTCCGCTAACGATAATTATATATTTTCCAGATTTTGATTTATATGAGTATAAATTGAATTCGTCATCTTTTTCAAAATACACTTCCTCGTCTTTTTGATTTTGATTAAAAGAATGCCTCATTACTTTTTCAGTTCTTAAGGTTTTAGTGTTTTTTTGATTATAAAACAGTGTCATGTTATCATTTGCCCAACTAACTCCACCAGATGTATTAGAAATAGTATGAGTGTTTTTTTCACCTGTTTCTAAGTTTTTGAAATGAACTGTGTATAATCTTCTACTTATTGTGTCAACCGAGTAAGCCATAATTTTATTATTGGGGCTAATATCAATACCCCCGATTCTAAAATACTCGTGACCTTGAGACATTTTATTTACATCTATAAGAATTTCCTCATCATTTTTTAAATTATCTTTTTTTCTGCAGTATATCGGGTATTGTTTCCCTTTTTCAAAACGGGTATAATAATAATATCCATTGTCTAAATAAGGTACACTTGAGTCATCCTCTTTAATTCTTGATTTAATTTCTTCGAACAATTCATTCTCTAGATCTTTATAATCTTCCATGTAAGAGTTTCGATAATCATTTTCTGAATTTAAATAATCAATTACTTTTTGATTACCTCTTTCATTTAACCAGTAAAACTCATCAATCCTTTCGTGATTATGCATTGTCATAATCTTATTTATTTTCTCTGCCCTTGGCTCAATTATTTCATTTTTTTTCATATCACAAGAATGTAGGAGTATAATCATTAACAGTAATGACTTCTTCATAATTTTTATTTTGTTCCAATAAACATTGGAGTTTTATTTTGATAATCTTTGTATTGTGGGTATTTTTCAGCGCTTATGCCTTCGCTAAATTTTGCGCTAAAATAGAATAGAACCACAAGAAGAACACACCCAATAACGGACCAGTTTAATAATTTTCCACTAGCACTGACACTAAAGAAATAGAATGTTATCCAAATTAATTGTTCACAGGTATAGTTTGGATGCCTTGAAAATTTCCATAAACCTGTATCAATAAATCCTTTTTTATAATTTCCAGAAATTTCATGATTGCCATCAATTAGTGCATATTTTTTTGTCTGATATTTATGTTGTTGTTCGTCTGCAATGGTTTGGATTATTATCAGAATAAGCATAATTGCTCCGATAATTATATCTGAATCAGAAAATTCTCTTTCACCCTGCCATGCAGCAAGAATAGGAAGAGAAAAAAGAAAAATTAAACCCATTTGATAAAAACATATAAAAAGTAAATTGAAAAGAGACCAGTTTAATTTAGTCTTTAAAGCGGGAACTTCTTTTTGTAAAACACTCCATCTATAATCTTCCTCGCCTTTCCAAGGTAGTATTGAAAAACCTCCTTTTCTTGCAAAATTAAAGGAGAGTCTAAGCCCCCATATTGTAACTAAACATGACATCATTATTAATCTGTTATCCATTCCAGCTGAATAAGTAAAGTACCAACAATACACAATTGGAATTATACTCCAGAGCCTATCAACTTGACTGTAATTTTTAGTTAATTCTCCAGAAATAAAACAGTAAGATGCGGCGGCTAAATACAAGAATAACATATCATTAAATGCAAGCCTTTGAAGTGAATTTAATTCAAACTCTAATATATTTGAATAGAAGACAAAGTATACTCCAATACAAATTGTAATAATTAATAAAATTATTTGTCTAATCATGTGACTAATTTATGAAAATAAGCTTCATTTTAACTATTTTTGTTTACCTAAATTAGGTCATTATGGACTCTCAAAGTGTACTGTTTATATTCATAGGATTAACAATATTTAATTTTCTTTTTACTACAGTTTTAGAATATTTAAATGATAAAAATTGGAAAGAAAGTATTCCTGATGATTTAGAAGGCTTTTATGATTCTAATAAATACCAAAAAGCTAAAAATTATAAAATTGAAAGAGGAAAAATATCATTATTAAATAGTTCTATTAGTTTTGTAATTACAATTCTAATGCTATTTTTCTTTGGTTTTGGATTAATAAGTGAATATGCAGTTTCATTTTCAGATTCTATCATTGTTCAATCATGTATTTTTTTTATGATATTTCATTTACTAACTACTTTTTTAGGCATGCCTTTTAGTTATTATTCAACATTTTTTATTGAAGAAAAATATGGTTTCAATAAAACAACCTTAAAAACCTTTATCGTAGACAAGATCAAGGGACTTTTTATTTCGTCTTTATTTATTATTGTATTAACATCACTTGCTATAGTATTGATTGAATATTTTAGCACAGGTTTTTGGATATGGCTTTGGATTGGATTGTCATCATTTATGGTTTTTTTAAATATGTTTTATGCTGATTTGATTGTACCGATTTTTAATAAACTTACCCCTTTAGAAAATGGAGAATTAAGATCAAAAATTGAGTCGTATTCAAAAAAAGTAGGTTATTCACTTAAAAACATTTTTGTTATCGATGGTTCTAAAAGATCTACAAAGGCCAATGCATTTTTTAGTGGCCTTGGCCCTAGAAAAACAATTGCCTTATACGATACACTAATCGAAAAGCATACAGATGAAGAATTAGTTTCAGTTTTGGCTCATGAGGTTGGTCATTTTAAGAAAAAACATATTCTTGTTTCAATGTTTCTTACCATTTTACAATTAGGTATAATGTGCTATTTGTTTGAATTATGTTTGAATATGGAAGTAATTGCAAGTTCTTTGGGATCTTCAAAAATGAATTTTCATATAGGAATTATTGCATTTAGTTTTTTGTACTCTCCAATCGGATTAATAATAGGTATATTGATGAACATTTTAAGTAGAAAAAACGAATACGAAGCTGATAAATTTGCCAAAGACACTTACAATGGAAATTTTTTGGAACTGGCTTTAAAGAAATTATCTGTAGATTCTCTAAGTAATCTATATCCACATCCTTTATATGTTTTTGTTCACTATTCTCATCCGCCTTTATTAAAAAGATTAGACAGACTTAAGGGTTAGTTATAGACTTTTGAAATGCCCCTTTTCTTTATCTTTAATCACATTGTTATAATTAAAATATTGTCCATTCATGGCGATATATATACCTCTCTTTAAGGTCTGAACAAATGATAAAGCACTTCCTAAATTAAAAAAACCGTCTGAAGAACTACCGAATGCATAGGGTATCATTGCACCAGTTAAGACAATGGTTTTATTATTAATTTTTTTTGCAATTTTATTGGCAGTATTCACCATAGTATCTGTTCCATGAGTAATAACAATTCTTTTAGATTTTGAATCTATACATTCCTTAATAATTTTGTTTATATCACTTTCTGTCATTTCAAGACTATCAATCATCATCAAAGTTTTTACTTCAACATTAAGTCTTGATTTACTTCTTTTCAACATTTCAGGAATATGTGTTTTTTCAAAAAACAAATCTCCACTTATATGATTGTAACTTTTATCAAATGTTCCTCCGGTTATAAATATTTGAACCATTAATTTTTGAATTAATTATATTTTTATAAAGATATTATTTATTTTAGGAATCATAACGGGTCATTAACTCAGTTGGTTCAGAGTGCTACCTTGACAGGGTAGAAGTCACTGGTTCGAATCCAGTATGACCCACAAAAAAATTTGTTGGTAAGAACAATTGGACAAAAAAGTGCTGTTTGGCGCTTTTTTTGTTTTGTAAAGATTAATGGAGTTTTTATTTATCGCAGCTTTATTTTTCTGTAATCTATTAATGGTTGGAGTTTCATTGATAACTCAATTTGTAACATATCCTTCATTTAAACTCATTGACAGAAAGGAATTTTCGAAATTTCATAAAGCTTACACAAAGAAAATGTTATTTATTGTGGGGCCAATAATGACAATTGAATTTTTCGTTACGGTTACAGTATTTTTCGTTAATACAAATTTTCATTTCTTCATTCAATTTGTTTTAGTTTCTCTAATATGGATTTTAACTTTCTTTTTAATAGTACCGATTCACAAGAAGCTTGAAAATCAATTTGATAATAAATTGAATAATAAATTGATAAAGCTTAATGGTTTTCGAACCTCTATTTGGATCTTAAAGCTTTTTTTTCTTGGAGTTATTTAAATTTTGAAATTATTTCTCCTGAAATTTTTAAAAAATAGGCCTCTGAAATTTTTGCCTGATATTTAGAAGAATTTTTAGATAGCTCAGCATTGAGAAGATTTAATTGGGCTCTTCTAAATTCTATTGAACTAACTTGTCCAATTTTGTACCTCTCAATGTTTCTGTCAAAGTTATTTTTATTTGTATTGAGGTTTTTTCTTTGAACTTCTAAAATATATAAATTATTTAGGTGAGTTTGATAGGCATTTCTTAATTCTTTCTTTAATTCTAAAACCGTTTTCTTTTTCGTTAATTCAGAGTTTTCTAGATTAATTTTAGCATTTTTATTCGCAATAATTTTTTTACCTCCTCTAAAAATATCCCATCTCATATTGATTCCTGCAGAGAAACCATCGGAAATACTTTTATTGTAAAAAGCATATGGGTTATCATTAATACTTTCATTCCATCCATAGGATCCTATTAATCCTATTGTAGGTAAGTATGAAGATTTAGCAATTTTTTTGTCAAGATTGGAAATAGCAATATCCTTCTCAACAATTAAAAGCCTAGTATTTTTAGTAATATCATAAGAAAAAATATTGTCTATCTCCTGTTGACTCAAAAAATCAATATTTGTGTTGATATTAAATTCACTTTCCAAGTCAACATTCATAATCAAATTCAAATCACTCCTTGCATTAAATAATTTTTTTGAAGTGTTTAATAAATTTATACTATCAGAATTCACATCCACTTCTGCATTTAAAATTTCAAGATTATTGGTTTGGCCGTATTCAAACTCAAGCAATCTTCTTTCATATCTTCTTTTAGAGATATCTAAAGAATTTTTTAATATTTCTTTTTCTTCAGACAATCGCCCAACTTCAAAAAAAACTGTAAATAATTGGAGTATGGTGTTTTCAATTATTTCTTGAACTTCTAAATTTGATTTAGAATATAGCTCTTTAGATTTTTTATAATTATATTTTCTTCCCGAAGCGTCAATAATATTATAGTCAATTGATAATACTGCAGAACTATTATCAGTTTGAGTATCGTCTAGGGTACCAGAAATCCCACTTGGAGTTTCAATTTCAATGCTCTGAATATTGGTGTTTATTTCAGAACCTAGCTGAATATTAGGGAGATAATTATTATTTAAAATACTAGAATTATTTTTTGCAATTCTTTTAAAGTTTTCTGAAACTTCAATATCAAGATTATTTTCAAGTGTTTTTTTAATTGCTGATGAAATTGTAAGTTCCTCTTGAGCAATAACATTAGGTGCTATAAGAAAAAGGATTAACAAAATATTTAAAATTTTCTTCATCTTCGTAATTTATTTTGTTCTACAATTGGGGCTTCAACATCTCTTTTGTTTGGCTTTTCTCCCTTTACAATCCATGCAAAATTAACCTTTAACGAATTGGTAAATGATATTAGTATTGGAAGTAAAATGAGTGTTAAAAATGTAGCATATCCAATACCATATGCAATCGAAATAGCCATAGGTTTAAGTAGTTGAGCCTGAAAGCTTTTTTCCAAAATGATCGGAGCCAAACCTGCAATGGTTGTTATTGAAGTAAGGAAGATTGCTCTAAATCTTTCCTTACCAGCATTGAAAATAGAATCATCAAAACTCATGCCTTCTCTAAGATTCGAGTTGAATTTTGATATTAGTACTAAACCGTCATTAACTAAGATTCCTATTAGGGCAATAACACCTAATAACGAAATTACGTTTATAGGAAATCCATGTATTAAATGACCCCAGGCTACTGTTGTTAAACTAAATGGTATTAGCATAAGTAATAAAAACGGTTGACTGTATGTTCTAAATACAAAACCAATTGTACAGAATATTAAAAATAATGCTAATGGGAAAACTACTTTAGATGATTCAATAGTTTTATTTGCTTCTCTGTATTGACCTTCAAAAGAAACCTTAATTGAAGGGTATTTTTCTTTTATTGCAGGAATGATATTATTTTGAACACTAAACACAATGTCTGATGCACTATCCGTTGGGTCAAGTAGATTTGCATTTACCTGAATTTCTCTACTACCATCGAGGTGATTAACGGAAACTTCTCCTCGTTTAACAGAGTAGCTGGCAATTTCATTTAAAGGAATTCTAGCACCACTTGGAGCTAAAATTCTCATTTCTTCAAGCCTTTTAATAAGTGATCTTGAGTTTTTGTCATATCTAACCCATACTCTTATTTCATCCTCTCCTCTCTGAAATCTTTGAGCTTCAATTCCGAAAAATGCAGATCTTACTTGTCTCATAACATAGGCGTAGGACAAACCAAGCATATATGCATTGTCATTTAACTTAATATCGATCTCTTTTATACCATCAGGATCATTACTTATAATATCAGTGAGCTTGGGGTTTGTCTTTAACTTTTGCATCAACTCAGACTTTGCATTTTTTAGTTCTAAAATATTGTCACTAAGTAGTGAAATTGCAACTGGACTTCCTCCAAAATTAGCACCGCCATCAACCACAAATTTTTCTGCACCAATAATTTCTCCTGTTCGTTCTCTAATTATATTTGCCATTTCAGGGGCTCTTATTTCTTGAGGTCTGTTTTCACTATCGAGAAGAAAAATTTCTAGTGATGCAGTGGAAGATCCACCAATATCTCCAAATCCTTTAACCATTGACATATTATCTGCTGATGAACCAATATTTTTCTGAATATGCTCTATTAAATCTCTTTCATCGTCTTTCATGTACTTTTCTTCAAATTCTTTTCCAATTTCAATTGCATGATTTTCAATTACACTGATGATAGAATCTGTAACTTTTACATTTGTACCCATAGGCATTTTCAAATCAATTGTTACTGCATCACTATCGATCATAGGAAAGAATGTAACTCCAATTATACCTCCAAATACAGAGCTAATTGTAAGGTAAAGTGCAGCTATGAATCCGGAAAAACTTAAAAACCTATATTTTAAAGCAAATTTTAATGTTGGACTGTAAACTGTATCTCTTAGCCATCTCATTAATTGAAAACCTTTGTCATTGACCGTTCTCATATACTTAAAAAACCTGTATATTATATTCTTTTTGATTTCATCTTTTTTGTGAAGTGCTTTTGAATGAGCTAAATGAGAAGGTAATATTATAAGAGCCTCAACCAGAGAAACAATAAGTGTTAATATTACTATCATTGCAACCTCTCCAAAAAAGTTTCCAACATCACCAGCAAGAAGTAGTAATGTTGAAAATGCAATTAAGGTTGTTATAATAGCCGACACAATAGCGGGCAAAACTTCCATAGTGCCATCTACTGCTGCTTGTTCGGGCGTCTTTCCCTCCTCATAATGCCTAAATATGTTTTCGGCAATGACAATCCCGTCATCAACCAAAATCCCAATAACAACAATCATCCCAAAAAGTGACATCAGATTTATTGTTATGTCAAATTCACCTGCAAAAATTAGCATACCAAGAAACGAAATAGGTAATCCAAAGGCAACCCAAAAGGCAAGTCTTATGTTTAGAAATAGAGACAGAAAAATTAGAACCAACAAGATACCTAAACCTCCGTTTTCTAGTAATAGATTCGTTCGTTGTCGTAAGGCTATCGAGTAATCCTTTAAGGATGTTAATTTTAAGCCTGTGTTAATACTATTAAATTCGTCAATATATTGATTGATTCGTTTTGCAGAATCCATCATATCTTCGTTATTAGTACTTGTAACCGACAAAATTATAGCCGAATCGTTATTTACATAGGATGAGAGAGGGGTTTCAGAAAACTTATCCCTAATCTTAGCGATATCATTTAACCTTATTTTTTTACCGTCAGGGGTTGATCTTACAATTATATTTTGAAGCTCATTTGAATAATAATTCTTATTACTTGCCCTAATTAAAAATTCCTCCTCATTGGTTTTAATATTTCCGCCAGTTGCCAGGATATTTGTCCTTGAAACCGAATTTAAAACTTCATCAAATGATAAGTTATATCTTAATAAATCTTCTTCTGTTATTGAAATTTCAATTTCTTCTTCAGGAAAACCTGAAACAGAAATCTGTGAAATACCTTCAATATTTCTAATGTCTTTTTCAATATTTTTTGAAATATTTTTTAATGACTTTAGGTCAATATTTTTACCCGTTAAAGAGAATATAACCGTTGGTTGTTGTTCTTCAATTTTGGTAATAACAATAGGTTCAAGGTCTAATGGAAATGACGGAACTTTATCTACTGCATTTTTTACCTCAAACAATATTGCATCAAGTTCAAAATCCTCGTCAGTTTCAACTAATATGGTACCAGAATTTTCTCTAGAAGTAGATGTTACTCTTACTATTCCTGTAACGCCCTTTAAATTTTCCTCTATCTTGTATATAACTCCCTCTTCAACTTCTTGAGGTGAAGCACCCGGATAAGTTGCATTAATTGAAATGAATTTAGAATCTATTAAAGGGAAGAAGGATGACTTTAATGCAAGCACACCTGAAATTCCAAAAACAATAAAAAACATTACAAGAATATTTACAGCTTTTGGATACTTAACAAAATAGGCTATAATTTTCCTCACTAATCAGAAATTTTAATCTTCATTCCTTTGTAAATTCCAGGAATGTATGATGAAATTATTTTTTCGCCATCCTTTAAACCTGAAATTATTACCGAATCCTCATCATAATAGATTGGTTTAACATTTCTGATTCCAACAACGTTATTGTTTTCAGCAACATAAACGAAGGAGTCATTTATTAGTATGGATCTCGAAACAGAAAATCCTTCACTATTAAGATCTAAGGGTATTTTTGTATTAACGTACAAACCATCTTTTAAATCCCTGTTAGTAAATTCAATATGAATACTAATGGTTTGAGACTGTTCATCTATGTTTTTGTTAATTCTTTTAATTAAACCATTAATTTTTTTGTTGTTAAAAGTGATCTCTACCTTGTCATTAATCAATACAAAGTCAGCATATTTTGAAGGTATATTAACTGTTAATTCAAAATTTGAATCACTGATAAAAGACCCCAGAATCATTCCAGGATTTATAAGAGTCCCCTCGTTTATGTAGGTTTTTGAAATTGAACCGTCAAAAGGAGCATTAATAATAAATTTCTTAAGTCTTTCCTCTAAACTCTTGACTTTATAGTACATTGATTGTATTCCTTTCCCAACTATATAATATTTTTCTTTATCACTTTTTGGTATCGGTAATTCAGATATTTCATTTTCTACGTTAAATTCTTGAAAATAATTATTCCATGAATTGAAGTTTTTATTGAAATCAATTTTGATATCTGGAAGTATCGATGCAATTAAATTTTGTAATTCACTTCTTGCTTGTTTGACTGATGTTGAGAATTCATCAGATTTTATTGACAGAATTTTATCATTTTTTTTAAATGTTTTTCCTTCCTTAAATATATTACCATTTATATTTACAATTCCCTGTACTTCGCTGTATATGTCAATTTTATTTTTAGAATTAATTCTGCCATCGACAGGCAAACTAATGGGGCTAATACTATTTTTAACCTCTTTTACTGCTACTAATTTTGATACTTCAGACACACTAGATACTTCATTTTTTTTAGAACCTAAAATTAGATTAGATAACAGATAAGCCAAAAATAATATTGTAAGTCCAACACCAACGGAAATTGTATATTTTTTCATAGATTTAAATTATGGCAAATTTAATACCAAAATGCATACTAATTTTCTTCTCGTTGTTAATTATTACTTAAATTTTATTTTTTGATTTTATGAATTTTCAAAAAGAAATTAGTCTTGGCCCTTATCCCAGAGGTTTTCATATTATCTCTAGTGAAATCGTTAATGAACTTCCTGTTCTAACTGGATTAGTGCATGTTTTCATTAAGCATACATCTGCAAGTTTAACCATTAATGAAAATGCTGACCCTGACGTAAGAGAGGATTTTGAATCCCATTTTAACCTGATGGTTTCGGAAGACGGCAACTATTTTAAACACACCATTGAGGGACCTGATGACATGACCTCTCACATAAAAAGTAGTTTACTGGGTTCATCTGTTAGTTTTCCAATAAAAAATGGAATTCCTCAATTAGGAGTGTGGCAGGGCATTTATTTATGTGAGCATAGAAATAAGGCAAGTAAAAGAAAAATTGTAATAACTGTTATTGGAAATTAAGTTAAATTATCTATTACCTTCTCAAGTTTTATTCCCCTTGATCCTTTAATAAATAGATAGGAGCTTTTGATTTTTGACAAATCTCCTTTTGATATTAAATTTTCAATATTTAAACTGTAGTTAAACTCCTTAAATCTAGTGGTATTACAGAATAATTCCCCTACGAGAAATATTTTCGTGTTTTTAATATTTCTGCAATATTCTGCAATTTCTTGATGATATGTGTTTGAATCTTTACCCAATTCAAACATATCGCCTAAAATTAAAATTTTATTTTTTTCTGAAAATTCTTCAAAGAATTTGATTGCTGCATACATGCTTGACGGATTTGCATTGTATGCATCTAGCATTATTTTATTTGACCCTTTACTTATTATTTGTGATCTGTTGTTAGAAGGGATATAAGCTTCAATTCCAGTTTTAATTTTTTCTAAATCAATTTTAAAATATTTGCCAATTGCAACGGCTGCCATAATATTTTCGACATTATGATTTCCAAAAAGACAACTATGAATTAAGGTTTCATTTACTTTGATTTTAATTTCAGGATTTACTGATTTAACCAAATATTTGATATCACCTTTAGATTTGCCAAAAGAAAATACATTTTGATAATCCCCAATACATTTTATCTGTTTTTCATCATCACTATTTTGAAAAATCAATCCTTTTTTTCTCTTAATTTGTTCATACAGTTCTTTTTTTCCCTTCATAACTCCTTCTTCGTCACCAAATCCCTCTAAATGTGCCTTTCCAAAATTTGTTATATATCCAAAATCTGGATTGCTAATTTTAGATAAAAGAGCAATTTCTCCTATGTGGTTAGCGCCCATTTCAATTATGGCAATTTCAGTCTCAGAGCGTATTTTTAATAATGTTAGCGGAACACCAATGTGGTTGTTAAGGTTTCCTTGAGTATAAATAGTTTTAAAGTTGGGTTTTAAAACACTGTTTATTAATTCTTTTGAAGTAGTTTTTCCGTTACTACCAGTGATCCCAATAACTTTTACCCCCAACTTGTTTCTATGATAATTAGAAATTTCCTGTAGACTTTCTAAACAATTTTTAACTAAAACATATCTTTCATCAATTGCAAACTCTTTTTCATCCACAACTGCATATTTTGCTCCGTTTTCGATGGCCTTTTTAGCATATTTATTGCCGTTGAAATTGGGTCCCCTGAGGCTAAAAAAAAGTTCACCGTTGTTAATATGTCTTGAATCTGTTGAAATACCAGAGCACCCTATATATATATTATATAAATCTTCAATTGACATAATATAAAATTATAAAAAAAGCCCTGAATCGATGTGATTAGGGCTTTTTAATTAATTGTTTGTAATTAGTTTCTCGATTTTTTTGTGTTAAGAGTGGGAGATCCAAGTCTAGACATTGCATTCCTAAACCCAATAAAATCAGTTGCCTGATCTTGTGGGTAATATCTCCTTTGGGCTGGATCAAGCCAATACGCCCTGTCTTTCCATGAGCCACCCTTATATACTCTAGACTGGTCATTAACCAATGTTGTAAGGGTAGGATCAGCGTCGTAGTCAAATTCATCGTTCGTGTCATCAGAATCTTCAAAACTGGGAGATTTATACATCATTCTTGTTTCACCTTTTTCCTCATCAGCTCTACTGTATCTTCTGTCTTCAGGTTTGAAATTTCTTGAGGATAGGTAGTCTCCGTCTCTAAAGTTAACGTTATAACCTTTATCAAATTGTGTTCTGAATCTAACATCACTATCTTCTAACTCAGTGGTTTCAAGCTCACCTGGAAGAATTACTGCTATTTTTTTCCCGTTAGAAAGAGTTTCGTAAACCGCTTCGGTTGCAACTACTGCTTTCCCATCTTCACCAATTTTGAATTTTTTGTAGTCGTTTCCTCTAAAATAATTAAAGTCGTTAAATTCATCGTCAACGATTGGTCTGTATACATCTGCAACCCATTCGGCTACATTACCTGCCATATCAAAAAGCCCAAAAGAATTTTGGTCATATGAACCAACTTTATTTGTAATAGCAGCTCCGTCATCGGACCATCCAGCAATTCCACCATAATCACCGTCACTGTTTTTAAAGTTTGCAAGTTGATCACCTAAATTTTGACGTTTTCCTGTTCTAGTGTAAGGACCTTTCCAAGGATATTTTTTTCGTCCCTTATAATTATTAAATTCTCTAACTTCACCCATACTTAAAGCGGCATATTCCCATTCTGATTCGGTTGGTAGCCTAAACTTTGGGGTTATGTACCCTGTTTCCCGATTTGCTGCTCGCGGAGCAATTGAATCAGGTACCCTTGAAGATTTTCCTCTCCTAACGTTATCATTTCCACCATATGTTGAATTTGGATTTAAAACATATGTGTCTATATTAAATGTACTTTTACTGTTAACACTATCCACTTTTGCATCTCTAGCTAAATAACCTTCTCTTTCTAGTATTAATTCTTGATATCTGTCAGATCTCCACTCAGAAAACTCATAGGCTTGAATCCAACTTACTCCAACAACTGGATATTCTCCAAATGCAGGGTGTCGCAGATAATTATTAACCATATCCTCTCCATATCCCAATTTATTTCTCCACACTAATGTATCCGGAAGAGCATTGATATATATATTTCTGTAAATAGATTCCTCAGGTGGGAAGTTCTTTTTTAACCAATCTAAATACTCACAATACATTTTGTTGGTAACCTCGGTTATGTCCATGTAGAAGGATTGAACATGTTGTTGGTTTGCTGAATTATTCCAATCTCTCATTGGATCATCCTGAACCTTTCCTTTAGTGTATGTACCGCCTTCAACCAAAACCATATTGGGAGGAGTTTCTTGACCTTTGAAACCAATATTGTACTGGAATCCAGATTTTTTAGAGTTTATAGGTTGGATATTCCAGCCTGTGGCTGAAGAGATATTTCTGTTTTTTGAAAAAGGAGATTTACTACAACTTCCTGTAGAAAACAGAAGGATTACACTAAAAAGTGATAACAAGTAAAATTTATAATTTCTTTTCATATTCAATAATTTTTTTCTTGAACAGCACCCAAATATAACAATTAATACTCAAATGCAATTTTCAATCATATTGATTTAATGTAAAAACGTAGTGTTCATTGTATTATTATATTATTTTTGACAATTAAATTTTATAATATTAAGTTTTTCATATCGTTAATAGTTTTATGAGATTATTTTTTTTCATCTCCCTAATAATTACGACCGTTAATATTCATGCTCAATACATAGAATATGATATTAATTGGATAGAGGGTATTGAATATGAAATTGACGATAATAAAGTTTATGTTCCTCAAATTGAAAACTTTGAAAACAACTATTCTTTTAATCAATCTTACTCAGTTGTAAAGCAGTGGAAAGACTCTCAATTAATTGACATTAATTCTGTCAAAATCGTGAATGCTGAATTTTCTAATATAAATATTGATAATTTCTCAGGTCTAAAAAAAATAAATTTTCCTCAAGAAATTGAGTTTTATTTAAACACTTCAATTTCAAGAAATGAAATGTTTTCATTTCTTGAAATTACACCTATTATTTTCCAAGATGGAGTGTATAAAAAACTTATAAAATTTGCAGTTGAATATAAATATTTAAAAGGCAGAAATATACAAAAGTCAATTATCCAGCCCTCGGTGATGAAAAGTGGTAATTGGTATAAATTTTATGTTGAAAACACGGGTATTCATAAAATTGATAAAGATTTTTTAGAAGATTTGGGGATTAATACTTCTAATTTGGACCCAAGAAAATTAAAGATATATGGTCACGGAGGATCTATGCTACCAATGCTTAATTCAGAAGAATTTCCTTTGGATCCAATTGAGAACTCCATTAAATTTATGGGTCAAAATGAAAGTAGCTTTAACAATGAAGATTACATCCTTTTTTATGCGCAAGGCCCGACCGGATTTAATTCTGAAAGTAATACAAACTTGAATCTCTTTGAAGATAGAGTCTCTTATTTTATCTCCGTAGGACAATCAGATGGGCAAAGAATTCTTAATTATTCTGAGCCAAATAATCCTCCTGACTTAATAATTGATTATTATACTAATTATCAGTTTCATGAAATTGATCAATATAATATTGCTCAAATTGGTAGAAGATGGTTTGGAGATAGATTTGATTTTGAAAATACAAAAACTTTTGAATTTAATATTGAAAATCTGCGTACTGATCTTCCTATTGATTTCAAAATATACACCGCCGCGACATCTGAAATTCCAACTTCAATGTCAGTAAGGTTAAACGGTCAGCAACTAACAAATTTATATTTTGGATCTATTGGTGAGCCAATACTGGCTACAGGGTCTAGTTATCAGTCTCAAGTTAATTCACAATCTGAAATTATTGATGTTACTTTAAATTACAATAACAACGGGAATCCAAGTTCAATTGCTTACTTAGACTATATTTCCCTAAAAGGAACATCCTCATTGGTTTTTAACGAAAGTCAATTGATTTTTTATAATGATAATTTAATAACAGAATCTGGAATTGTAAGTTATCAAATAGACAACTCTGAAAATATAAATGCTATCTGGGATATTTCAAATATTTCAAATATTTCAGAAATTATACCTGAAAGTTCAAATAATTTTAGTTTTAATTCAGCTTACAACCCAAATAATAAATTTATAGCCTTTGATTATGAAAATGTATTCGAACCTGTAATCGATGGCCAATTTCAAATCGAGAATCAAAATTTGAAGGAAGATATTTTTTTAGATGAATCTGGTTTAATCCAGGCTCCAAATTATATTATTATTAGCAATCCAGATATGATCTTTCAGGCTGAAAGATTAGCTCAAATTAACAGGGAAAAAAATAACTTAAACGTCAAAGTTGTAAATGTGGAAAAAATTTATAACGAATTTAGCTCTGGTAATCAGGATATTTCTGCAATTAGGAATTTCATTAGATATGTCTACAATAATCAAAATAATAATCAAAATTTTACTTATTTGTGTCTGTTTGGAGATGCCTCATTTGACTATAAGGACAGGATCCCATTTAATACAAATATAATCCCTTCATGGAATTCGTTAAACAGTTTTAGCTTATCTAGCTCATATATTTCTGATGACTTCTTTGGTATGATGGATTCAAATGAAGGTGGAATGACTAATTTTAATAAGCTTGATATTGCTGTTGGAAGAATTTTAGCAGATTCAAATGAAAGGGCAAGAGATTTAGTTGATAAAATTGAATCCTATTATTCTGAGAGTTCATTTGGAGACTGGCGAAACAAAATTATGGTTATTTCAGATGATGTTGACGAGCCCTGGGAAAATATTATTCAAGCAACATCGAACGACATTGCTGATTTAATTCAAGAAAACAAACCTTTTTTTAATGCAAGTAAAATTTTATCTGATGCGTTTCAGCAAGAAACTTCATCTGGTGGTGAAAGGTATCCTGAGGTAAAAAATCAAATAATCAACGGAATAAAAAAAGGTGCATTGGTAGTAAATTATTTTGGTCATGGAGGGGAGGATGGAATAGCTAGAGAACGAATTTTTGGTAAGATTGATGCTGCAGAATTAGTCAATTCTGATAAGCTGAATTGTTTTGTTTCGGTAACATGTGAGTTTACAAAATTTGATAATCCAAACAGACAAACAGCAGGTGAATTTTTATATTGGAATAAAAATGGCGGTGCAATTGCGTTAATTACAACCACTAGACAGATTTTTGTTTCTGTTGGGGTTAATTTCAACTTAACACTGGAAGAGTATCTTTTTTCATTAAATTCTGATACCTACACTACAATGGCTGAAGCACTACGATTAACAAAAATAGACCCTTCAATTTCAAATTCTGATCAGAGAAGACTTGTTTTTTTTATTGGAGATCCTGCTATGAAACTTTCAATTCCTAAACCAGATGTAAAAATTACAAGTATAAATGACGTTCCAATTCAGGATTTTGATTCTTCACTGAGGGGCTTGGACTTGATTAATGTAAAAGGTGAGGTTCAAGACGACAATGGATTAAGAATAGATTCTTATCAGGGGGAGTTAACAGCAACAGTATTTGATAAAGAGATCGAGAGATCAACACTTGGAAATGATGGTACAACAGATAATAGTGGAAATCCAATAATATTAAATTTTAATACTCTTGGAGAGGTGTTATTTAGAGGAAAGTCTTCTGTTTTAAACGGTTCCTTTGAATTTAATTTTGTTGTTCCAAAGGATGTGGGTATGGAAGTTGACAATGGTAAATTTAGTTTTTATTCTAAACAAAATTCTGGTCTTGAGGATAGAAATGGTTACGATTTATCTGTTTTGATTGGTGGTATAAATGAAAATGCTCAAGAAGATAATACAGGACCAGAAATTGATCTTTACATGAATGATGAGTCATTTATTAGCGGAGGTATTACGAACGAGAATCCAAATTTAATTGTAAAATTATTTGACGAGAATGGAATAAATACAGCCAGCGGAGTTGGTCATGATATAATAGCTATTTTAGACAATGATGATGTTAATTCTTATAGACTTAATGAATATTATCAGGCAGATCTTGATGATTATAAAAATGGCACTATAAACTTCCCCTTTAATAACTTGACTCCTGGTGTTCATAACTTACGACTAAAGGCTTGGGATGTTTATAATAATTCGTCTGAAACTGAAATTGACTTTCTGGTTTTTGACCAAAACGAGGATATTGTTATTGAAAACCTATTAAATTATCCAAATCCCTTTATAAATTTTACAGAATTTTGGTTTAATCACAATAGTTCTGCCCCTTTGAACGTTACAATACAAATATTTACTATTTCTGGAAGATTGGTCAAAACAATTAATGGGATTACCCAATCAAATACAGGGAGTAATTTTTCAAGAGATTTTTCTTGGGACGGAAGGGATGATTTTGGAGATAAAGTTGCCAAAGGCGTATATATATACAAAATCAATGTTAGATCTGAAACTTTAAATAAACAAGTGTCAAAAACCGAAAAATTAGTTATACTTTAAAATATTATATTTGTAATCTTATGAATTTGAAAAAAATTATTTTATTATTTATTGCAGTATTTACTTTGCAATTAAATGCTCAAACTTCATCAACCGTTATTATACCGAATTCATCGGACAGTAGAGTAATTACTACCGGAGTACCTTTCCTGTTAATTGCTTCTGATGCCAGAGCTGCTAGTATGGGTGACATGGGAGTTGCTACATCTGTTGATGCATATTCTCAATATTGGAACCCCTCAAAGTATGTTTTTTCAGAAAATAAATCAGGTTTTGGTCTTAGTTACACTCCGTATTTGAGTAAGCTTGTAAATGACATATCTCTTGGAAACCTAACTTACTTTAATAGGATCAATGAAAGAAGTGCATTTGCAGTAAGTTTACGATATTTTTCATTAGGTGAAATCGAAATTATTCAGGATGAATTTTCTCAGGCACTAATTGAAAAACCTAACGAGATGACAATGGATATTTCCTACTCATTAAGATTGGCAGATGAATTTTCCATGGGAGTAGCATTGAGATATCTGAGATCAGATTTGAGAATTCAGGCTGTTGATGAAACCGCAAAAGCTGCTAGTTCTTTTGCAGTTGATTTATCTGCTTATTATCAAGGTGAAGAGCAGAGCTTTGGAGACATAGATGGTAGAATTAGAGGAGGTGCAATAATTCAAAATCTTGGTCCAAAAATTAAATATGATGAATCAGGTTCCGAAACATTTATACCTACAAATTTAAAATTAGGAGGTGGATTTGATTTTCTTTTAGATCAGTACAATACAGTTTCGGTAACCGCTGAGGTTTCAAAGATGTTAGTGCCTACCCCTCCAATTCTAGGTAGAGAATACAATTATAGCGACATTAACGAAAATGGAGTATATGATGATGGTGTGGATGAATTGGGTGAGTTGGTTTCAACTGATAATATTATCTATCAAGGTCAGAGTACAGATGTTGATTTTATGAGTGGTATTTTTCAATCATTTTCTGATGCACCCGGTGGTTTTAATGAAGAGTTAAAGGAGTTTACTTGGGCACTAGGCGCTGAGTACAAATACGATGATTCATTTGCTTTAAGAGCTGGTTATTTTAATGAAAGTGAAGAAAAAGGTGCTAGAAAATTTTTGGCTTTAGGTGCTGGTTTTAAATTCTCTGGGACTAAAGTTGATCTTTCATATCTTTTCTCTGCATCCAAAGTTCCAAGTCCTCTAGAAAACACTCTTAGGTTTTCCTTAACCTTTGATTTCGGTAGTAATCAATACTTAGAGTATTAAAATCTAATTATGAAAGAAGTTAAGGTTTGTTCTAGTTTTATAGTCTATGACACAATAGATGAATTAAACGATCAAACCAAAAATTTATTCAAAGAAGCCATTTCAATCAGAAAATCTGCATATTCTGCATATTCAAACTTTAGTGTTGGTGCTTCCGTTTTATTAGAAAACGGTGAAATATTAAGTGGATCTAATCAAGAAAACTCTTCATATCCCTCTGGGCTTTGTGCTGAAAGAACAGTTTTATTCTATGCAAATTCCAAATATCCAGACACAAAAGTTAAAGAAATTGTAGTAGTGGCTGGATCTAACGAAAAAATTAATGAAATTCCTGTTGCGCCATGCGGCGCTTGTAGACAGGTTATTTCTGAATATGAAACAAAGCAAAATTCTAATATTGGCTTGTATTTTATGGGTGAAAAAGGTAAAATCGTATATACAGACTCTATTAATAACCTTCTCCCTTTTAAATTTGACAAGACTTTTTTATAAAAATTATAAAATTAACTTTCTACAATAGAAAACATTGTCTTATTTTTACAGATCACTTTTAATGTCGCAATGAAGAAAATAACAAAAGAGACTTATTTGTCTTGGTATGAAGACATGCTGTTTTGGAGAAAGTTTGAAGATAAACTAGCCGCTGTATACATTCAGCAAAAAGTTAGAGGTTTCTTACATCTTTATAACGGTCAGGAAGCTGTTTTAGCAGGTTCCTTGCATGCTATGGATTTATCTAAAGATAAAATGATAACCGCATACAGAAATCATGTACAGCCGATAGGAATGGGAGTAGATCCAAAGAAAGTAATGGCTGAATTATATGGTAAGTCAACAGGTACTTCTCAAGGACTGGGAGGTTCAATGCATATTTTTTCAAAAGAACACAGATTTTATGGAGGTCATGGGATTGTTGGTGGTCAAATTCCACTAGGAGCTGGAATTGCATTCGGAGATAAGTATCATGGAAGTGATGCAGCGACATTGTGCTGTTTTGGAGATGGTGCTGCTAGGCAAGGATCACTTCATGAAACCTTCAACCTAGCAATGCTTTGGAAATTACCGGTTGTATTTATTTGTGAAAATAATGGATATGCTATGGGTACTTCGGTTGAAAGAACTTCTAATACCACTGATATTTGGAAATTAGGATTAGGTTATGAAATGCCGTGTGGACCTGTTGATGGTATGGATCCAGTAAAAGTTGCCAAAGCTGTTGATGAAGCTATTTTAAGAGCTAGAAATGGTGATGGTCCAACATTTTTAGAAATGAAAACTTACAGATACAGAGGGCATTCAATGAGTGATGCTCAACATTATAGAACTAAAGATGAGGTAGAAGATTATAAAAAAATTGATCCGATCACCAAAGTTAGAGAACTAATCTTGACCAAAAAGTATGCATCAAAAAAACAAATTGAAGAAATTGATGCTAGTGTAAAAGCTAAGGTTAAAGAATGTGAAGTTTTTGCAGAAAATTCTCCTTACCCCGAAAAAAGTTTAATGTACGACGCTGTGTATGAACAGGCTAATTACCCATTTTTAAAACATAAAATTTAATTATGGCTGAATTAATTAAAATGCCTCGTTTGAGTGATACTATGGAAGAGGGTACTGTTGCTACTTGGTTTAAGAAAGTTGGTGACAAGGTTGAAGAGGGTGAAATTTTAGCTGAAATTGAAACAGATAAAGCGACAATGGAGTTTGAATCTTTTTATGAGGGGACACTTCTTTATATTGGTATAAATGAAAATGAAACCGCTAAAGTAGATGCACCATTAGCAATTATTGGAGAGCCTGGTGAAGATATTGATTTAATTTTAGGTAATAGCTCTGAAAATGAAATCAAAAATGATAAAGTTGCAGATGACGATAAAACCATTCAAATAGAACAAGCTGAAACAGAACTTGATGAAGATGTGCACGTCATATCAATGCCTCGTTTGAGTGATACTATGGAGGAAGGTACCGTAGCAACCTGGTTTAAAAAAGTTGGTGATCAAGTTGAGGAAGGAGAAATTTTAGCCGAAATCGAAACTGATAAAGCTACAATGGAATTTGAGGCTTTTTACTCTGGTAATTTGCTACATGTTGGCCTAAAAGAAGGTGATTCTGCAAAAGTGGATTCTTTATTGGCAATTATTGGTCCCAAAGGAAAGGATATTTCAACATACCTTAATGTTCCTACAAAGAAAGTTGAAGTAACAAAAGAAAATGTAGTTACTGAGTCAAAACCAGAAATCAAAAAAGCTGATCAAGCTATTCAAAATACTTCAGAAGTTATTAAAAGTAATGACAGGATTTTTATTTCGCCTTTGGCAAAAAAATTGGCCAATGAAAGGGATATCGACATTAACCAATTAAAAGGTTCTGGAGAAAATGGAAGAATTATTAAATCCGATATAGAGAATTTCAAAGCACCTGTTCAGAGTAGCATAGCTGAGATGCCATCGTCTACCCAATCAAGTGTAGAAGATTATAGTGAGGTAAATCATTCTCAAATGAGAAAAGTTATAGCTAAGAGACTTTCTGAATCAAAATTCTCAGCGCCTCATTATTACTTAAATATTGAACTTGATATGTCAGAAACAATCGCGTTTAGAAAACAATGTAATTCTATTCCTGACACTAAAATTTCATTTAACGATATAATAGTTAAGGCTTGTGCCGTTGCTTTGAAAAATAATCCTAGTGTTAATTCTCAATGGTTTGATGACAAAATAAGGTATAATAATTTTGTCAATATTGGTGTTGCTGTTGGTGTTGAAGATGGTTTAATCGTACCTGTATTAAAAAACGCAGATAAAATGTCAGTTGCAGATATAAGTAGATCTGTCAAAGAAATGGCCGGTATGGCGAGAGACAAAAAATTAACTCCAGAAATGATGCAAGGGAGCACTTTTACAATTTCTAATTTAGGTATGTTTGGTATAGAGAGTTTTACTTCAATTATCAACTCTCCAAACTCTGTTATTCTCTCCGTAGGATCCATTTTAGAAAAACCTGTTGTAAAAGACGGTTCAATCGTTGTTGGAAATACAATGAAATTAACCTTGGCTTGTGATCACAGGGTTGTTGATGGTTTAACCGGGGCAAAATTTTTACAATCATTAAAGCCTCTAATAGAAAACCCACTTTCGATGCTTATTTAGTATAAATAATATTTATTCAATGTCAAAAAATGTAATTATTACTGGTACAAGTTCTGGGATTGGTTTCGAGCTCGTAAAATTATTTTCAGAAAATAATAATAATATTTTAGCAATATCCAGAAATAACAATAATCTTAGAATGTTAGATTTACCTGGAGTTACCTCAATAGATCTTGATCTTACTGAGTCAGAGGATCTTGGTTTACTTGATAAGTATCTAAGGTCATTTAAAAATGTAGACATACTAATAAATAATGCAGGACATTTAGTTAATAAATCCTTTGAAGAAACAACTCTTAAGGACTTCCAAGATGTCTATTCAACTAATGTTTTTTCTGTAGCTATGCTCATTAAAAAAGTCATAAAATTTATGAGTGCTACATCCAACGTCGTGAATATTAGTTCAATTGGTGGTGTACAGGGAAGTGTTAAGTTTTCTGGTTTATCAGCATATAGTTCAAGCAAAGCAGCATTAAATATTTTAACAGAAATGTTAGCTGAGGAATTTAAAGAAAGAAAAATTCATTTCAATTCATTAGCATTAGGATCTGTTGAAACAAAAATGTTGAAAAAGGCATTTCCAGATTTTAAAGCATCAACCACTGCACAAGAAATGGCAAATTATATTTATGAATTTTCAATTTCCGGTTATGAATTTTTAAATGGAAAAATAGTTTCTGTATCATCAAGCACTCCTTAAATGTCTTTAGTATCAGATAAAATCCCTAAAACTTCTATAGAATATGTTAATTCAATTATTCAAGATGAAGAGGTTATAATTCATTTAAAAAAAAATAGAAAAACAAAACATGGAGATTTTTCTGTAAATAAAAATGGAACAAGAAAAATTACAATCAATTCTGATTTAAATCCCTACAGATTCTTAATAACACTTTTACATGAGATATCCCATCTATTTATTTTTAAGGTTTATGGCTTCAAAGTTAAGCCTCACGGCATCGAGTGGAAGACTCAGTTTAAAAATTTACTCTTACCTGTTTTAAATAACCACATTTTCCCTGAACAAATTTTGAAGCCTCTTGCAAGCTACACCCTTAACCCTAAAGCAAGTACAGATTCAGATGCTACATTAAGTCATGCTTTGAATCAATTTAATATTGAGAAGAAAAACTATATTTCAGATTTAAAAATGAATTCAAGATTTACTGCAACAAACGGAAGAGAATATGTTTTTTTAAAAAAACTAAGGAAGAGGTACCAATGCCTAGAAATTCAAACTAATAAGATATATTTGTTTAACCCAAATGCTGAAATTATAACCGGTTATGAAAAAAAATAATATTAGAGTGGCTGTCAGTGGTTATTTTGACCCGATTCATGTAGGTCATTTGGAATACCTAGAAATGGCTAAATCTTTAGGTGATTCACTGGTTGTTATTGTAAATAACAATGATCAGTGTAAATTAAAGAAAGGCAAATATTTTATGGATGAAAATGATCGCGTTAAGATTGTTAAAGCTTTAAGGTGTGTAGATGAGGTTTTTCTCTCCATAGATACGGATAGAACAGTTTGTAAGTCTTTAGAGGCAGTTAATCCAGATATTTTTGCTAATGGTGGTGATCGATCTACTGAAGAAGTTCCTGAAACTCCTGTTTGTAAAAAGAATAACATTAAAATGATTGATGGACTCGGTGAAAAAATAAGGAGTTCGTCTTCACTCACAGGGCTTAAAGAAATTAAATAATTATTTCTTTAAATACATTTTTCTCACTTTCTTATAAAGTTCAGATGAATAAACAAAATCTGTAACAGCTTCATTTTCAGTTTTAAAAATATTTTTTTTACTCCCTTCCCATTCTAATTTTCCGTTTTTCAAAAAAATTATTTTTTCTCCTATCTCCATTACTGAGTTCATATCATGTGAATTAATAATTGTAGTTATATTTAATTCTTCAGTAATTTCTTTAATCAAGTTATCTATTACTATCGCAGTTTTTGGGTCAAGTCCAGAATTCGGCTCATCACAAAATAAATATTTTGGTTCATTTACAATTGCTCTTGCAATCGCAACTCTTTTTTGCATTCCGCCTGATGCTTCACTAGGCATTTTTTTATTACTATTTTCTAATTCTACTCTTTTTAGAACTAAATTTACTCGGTCATACATTTCGTCTAATGGTATGTTTTTAAACATTTTAAGAGGAAACATCACATTCTCTTCAATATTCATAGAATCAAACAAAGCGCTGCCTTGAAAAACAGTACCTATATTAGATTTAAGAGACATCTTTTCTAGCTCAGTCATTGAATTCAGATTGATTTTGTCAAATAAAACTTCGCCTCCATCATATTTATGTAATCCAAGTAAACATTTTAAAAACACGGTTTTTCCAGAGCCAGTTTGTCCAATTATTAAACTTGTTTTCCCTTTTTCAAATTCACAGGATATTCCCTTAAGAACAGGTTTATTATCAAATGATTTTTTAAGATTTTTAATTCTTATCATTATCCGAGAAGCATTTGGGTTATTAAAAAATTAAAAATGATAATCGTTACACATGTCCATATAAATGAAGTAGTACTAGCTTTACCAACTTCTAAGGCTCCACCTTTCATATAATATCCATGAAAAGATGGTACCGTAGCCAAGATAAATGCAAAAACAAAAGTTTTTATAAACGCATATGTCATGTGAAAAGGAATAAAATCTGTTTGAATTCCGTCGATAAAATCACTCATTGTACTATATCCCCCATAAACACATGCTGCCATTCCACCTAAAATTCCTAAAAACATTGCAATAGAAATTAAAAATGGATATAATAGAAGGGCAATAACTTTTGGAAAAACAAGATAGTTTATGGAATTAATACCCATCACTTCCAAAGCATCAATTTGTTCTGTCACTCTCATTGATCCAATGCTTGAAGTTATAAATGAGCCAACTTTTCCGGCCATTATAATTGATATAATGGTTGGAGCAAATTCAAGAATTATTGTCTCTCTTGTAGCATATCCTACTAGATAATTTGGATAAAATGATCCAGTGGTGCTTAGTGCAAGCTGAATTGTAATTACACCTCCAATAAAAAAAGAAACAAAAGAAATAATTCCCAAAGAATTTATAACCGTATCTTCAGTGTCTTTGATTATTAATTGCCTCATAACTTTCCATTTAGTTGGCTTTTGAAGCATCTTTTGAAGCATTATAAAATACAATCCAATATTGAAAAGAAATTTCATTATTTTATTTCAAAAATTTACATTAAAGTAATATTCTATTTTATAAGAATCCTTAATTTTATCAAATATTTTAAAAAATGAAAAATCTATTTTTATTGATACTAATTTTATTTTGGCTATCTACAAATGCTGAAAATGAAAAATCAAAATTGGTGGTAGCTATTGTTGTTGATCAAATGCGTTATGATTTTTTGGAAAACTTAGATCAAAATTTTTCTGAAAACGGATTCAAAAAACTTATCAAGGGTGGTTATAATTTTAAAAACAATCATTTTAATTATGTACCAACTGTTACAGCTCCAGGCCATGCTTCTGTTGCAACTGGATCAACTCCAAGTACTCACGGTATTGTGGGTAATGACTGGTACGACAGAAAAGAAAAAAGAGAAATTTATTGTACAACAGATAATAACTATGAAAATATTGGGGGTAATGCATATTACGGGAAAAAGTCTCCTAAAAATATGAAAGTAAAATCTTTTGCAGATTTAATTAAATCTTCCAATAATAATAAATCTAAGACTGTAAGTATATCATTAAAAGACAGAGGAGCAATATTTATGGGAGGACACTCAGCTGATGCTGCTTATTGGTTTTATGGTTACGACAAAGGGGACATGATTACCAGCAGTTATTACATGAGTAGTCTTCCGATTTGGGTTGATGATTTTAATAAAAATATTGGAAATGTTTATCTAAAAGATTGGAATTTATTATTAAAACCTGAAAAATATGTTGGATATGAATCTGACAACAACAACTATGAGAAATATTTTAAAGGAAAACCTAACACTTCTTTTCCATATGAGATTTCAAAATTAAGTAGCCTTAATAATGGTTATAATATGATTAAAGAAACACCTTATGGAAATTCTTTGGTAACTGACTTTGCAATCGAAGCAATAATAAATGAAAATCTGGGTGATGACGATTATGTGGATGTAATCACAATTGGTTATTCTTCAACTGATTATATTGGCCATAATTTTGGAATTTTATCGTTGGAAACTCAGGATACTTATTATAGGCTTGATTTGGAAATTGAGAAATTATTAACTTTCCTTGACAACAAAATAGGTGAGAAAAATTATACTTTGTTCTTGACTGGTGACCATGGTGCTTTAGAAGTTCCGGCTAAGTTGAGGGATGAAGGTGTAGAAGCTGATGCAATAAGTAAATCAAAATTTAAAAGAAGCGTGATTGAAAGACTTCATGAATCTTTTGATAGTAATAATTTGATTTTGTCGGCAATGAATAACCAGATTTACATTAACAAGGATGAGGTAAATGAAAAGGGATTAAATTTTAGAGATGTTCAAAATAGAACTATAAGTATTTTGAAAGAGTTTGATTTTGTAAAGGAAGCTTATTATTCTGATTTTTTTTCATCTGAAAATCAATATAGTGGATATGAAGAATTAATAAAAAATGGTTTTGACAAAGATAGATGCGGAGATGTGATATTTATCCTCAAGCCAAATACGATTTTTTATGAAGACAGAGGTACTACTCACGGATCTGGGTATGACTATGACACACATGTTCCATTAATTTTTTATGGTGCAAACATCAATCATGGCGAATCTGATGAAAAAACTTTTATAAACGATATTACACCAACAATTCTTAGCCTGTTGCGTGTTGATCAGTTTGATCACAATTCGGGAAGATCTTTATTTAGTGGTTTTTAGCAGTTTATTTAAATTATTTATGTAGCCTATAATATTTTCTTTCCCTATATGCTTAGTGCTCGAGGTTAAAAATATTTTTGGTAAAAACTCCCAATTTTCCAGCAGAACTTTTTTATATTCTTCTAATTTAGATTCTACTCCTTCATTTGGGTTTCCGTTCTGTTTTAATTTATCAATTTTTGTAAAAATAATCGAAAAGGCTATGTCATTAGTCGTAAGCCATCTCATGAATTCAATATCAATTTCTTGTGCTTCATGTCTTACGTCAACTAAAATAAATGCATTTACAAGTTGTCTTCGGTAACTAAAATAGTCGGTAATGAGTTTTTGAAATTCTTTTTTTTCGGTCTTTGATGCTTTTGCATATCCATAGCCAGGAAGATCTACCAGATGCCAAAAGGAATCAATTTTAAAATGGTTAATAAGTCTTGTTTTTCCGGGTTTAGAGGAGGTTTTCGCTAATTTTTTATTATTGGCAAGCATGTTTATTAATGAAGACTTACCAACATTACTTCTCCCGATAAAAGCATATTCTGGGATGTTCTCTTTTGGGCAATCATTGACATTTTGATTGCTAACTACAAATTTTGCAGTTTTAATATTCATTATTTATCTAAAATTTTTGAGGAAAGCCAGTCAAATAAAATAGAATTAAATTCTGACGGATGTTCCATCATAGGGGCATGTCCACATTTTTTTATCCAGTATAGGGACGAATTAGGTAGTAATTTATGAAATTCATCAGCTACTTCAGGGGGTGTAACATTATCATTTTCCCCCCAAATTATGCAGGTTGGAAGTTTCATATTAGGGAGATCATCAGACATATTGTGTCTTATTGCGCTTTTTGCCATAGCTAAAATTTTTATTAGTTTACTTCTGTCGTTCACTGTCTGAAATACTTCGTCAACTAATTCTTTGGTAGCTACAATGGGGTCATAAAAAACTTCTTCAACTTTCTTTCTTATCACTTCATAATCCCCTCTTTTCGTGTAACCGCTTCCCATCCCTTTTTCATAAAGTCCAGAGCTGCCAGTCAATACTAGCCCTTTTGCTTTGTTGAACATCTTGGTGTAATAAAGTCCAATATGTCCACCTAAAGAATTTCCCATCAATACAAATTCTTTGATTTTTTTATGTAAAATAAATTTATCTAAAAATTTAGCAAGTTCTTTCACAGATGTTTTTAGCAAAGGCATGTCATATATGGGAAGAACTGGCATAATTACCTTAAAGTTTCTGTTTTTAAAAAAATCTGTAACCTCGTTGAAATTACTTAGGTTACCCATTAGTCCGTGAAGAATAATAATTGGAAACCCTTCACCTTCTTCAATGTATTTGTATCCTCTGTCTTCTACTAAATTGAATTTCATATACGTTTTTCTGATAGTCAAAAGTAATCATTTTTGTCCATTATTCATTAATTAACAGTATTCATTAACAATTAATCAACACATAATGTTAATTAATTCAAAAATGAAATTAACCACTTAATAATCAGATAATTACAATATAAATAGGTCGGTTTTATAGGCTAAAATATAGCTTTGACTGAATTTTATTAACAAAGTGGTAAAATGTGGTAAAATGTGGTAATATTTTTATTAAATTTGAGATTATCTAAACTGTTATTGAAGTTGAATTATTTAATTGGAACATACGAATGTAAAGTTGATGTAAAAGGTAGAGTCTTAATTCCCTCTGCTTTCAAAAAGCAACTAGCTGCTGTAATTAACAAAGGATTTGTGCTGAAACGCGCTGTATTTCAGAGTTGCTTAGAGCTTTATCCCATTTCCGAATGGGAAGAGTTGATTTCAAAAGTTAATTCACTTAACAGATTTAAGAAGAAGAATAATGATTTTATTAGAAGGTTTACCGCTGGTGTAAAATTCATTGAACTAGACAGTAACGGTAGACTATTGATACCTAAAGATCTAATTGAATTTTCAAATATCAAAAGGGAAATTGTATTGTCATCGTCGGTTAATATAATCGAGATATGGGATAAGGATAGTTATGAAAGCTCAATTGTTGATTCAAGAGATGATTTTGCAAAATTAGCTGAAGAAGTTATGGGTGATGATGACGAATAATTATCATAATCCTGTTTTGCTAAGAGAATCTATTAAGGGGTTAAATATTAATAATGAAGGGATTTATGTTGATGTAACATTTGGAGGAGGAGGTCATAGTAAAGAGATTTTAGAAAATCTTTCAGAAAAAGGAAACCTGATTTCATTTGATCAAGATCCAGATGCGATCACAAATATTTTTGAAGATAAAAGATTTCATTTCATAAATGAAAATTTTACATACATGAAAAAATTTTTAAAAAATATAGGATTTGATAAGGTTGACGGAATTCTTGCTGATTTAGGAATTTCTTCTTTCCAAATTAATGAACCTAAAAGAGGATTTTCCTACAGGTATGATTCAAATTTAGATATGAGAATGGATAAAGAAAGTTCAATTGATGCTTTCCATGTGATAAACAAATACTCTGAAGATAACTTATCGAATGTATTATTTGATTTTGGTGATTTAAAAAACTCAAAAAGAATCTCAAAAGAGATATGTATTGCAAGAAAAGAGAAGGAAATTAAGACAACCTTTCAGCTTAACTCTATACTCAAACCCCTTTTTCCAAGTAGTTATTTAAATAAAAATCTTTCAAGAATTTATCAAGCAATAAGAATTGAGGTAAACAATGAAATCGATGTTTTAAAATCATTGTTACATCAATCTAGTGAGTTATTAAAACCCGGTGGAAGGCTAGCTATAATATCCTATCATTCACTAGAGGATAGGCTTGTCAAGAGGTTTATTAAAACTGGCAGTTTTTCAAACGAAATTGAGAAAGATTTTTATGGAAATTTTTCAGTTCCACTCAAGAAAATAGGGTCATTGATTTGCCCAAGTTCAGAAGAAATAAAGTCTAATAAAAGATCAAGGAGTGCAAAACTCAGAATAGCTGAAAAAAATTAGCCAATGAAGAATAAGATTATAAATATAATTAGAGGATCATTTTTAGTTGATGAAAAATCTACCTCTAATTGGCTTTATATATTTCTTTTTTTGGTCTTATCAATTATTATGATTTCATCATCCCATTCGGTTGATAAAAAAGTATATGAAATTGCAGCACTCAATGAACAAATTAAATCGTTGAGGTCTGAGTTTGTAGATACCAGAACGTTACTAATGACCCTAAAAATGGAGTCAACAGTAAAGAATAGACTATTTGAAAAAGGAATAAAAACATCCAAAAAACCACCCGTTAAAATTGTAATAAATGTCAGTAACTAAAAAAAATATAACAACAAGACTCTATGTAATAAGCTTAATGCTTATTGTTGTTGTATTTGCTGTCATTTTTAAATTAATAGACTTACAATTTTTTCAAGGTGACCATTACATAAATATTTCTGAGGAGAGAGAATTTAAAAATATTGAAATACCTGCAAACAGAGGAAATATTTATTCAGATTCTGGAAAACTACTGGCTAGTTCAGTGCCTAAATATAATATACGATTTGACGCATTAGCACCATCCAAAAAGAATTTTGAGAAGTATGTTGATGTTCTAGCAGCTGAATTATCAAAATATTTTGATAAGCCATCTGAATTTTACTCAAATAAGTTAAGGCAAGCCAGACAAGATAAAAACAGATACCTGTTAATTGCTAGAAATCTAGGATATCTAGACTATAAAAAATTTAAGGAATTCCCATTATTTAATCTTGGTGGATACAAGGGAGGGCTTATTAGTGAACAATATACAAAACGTGATTATCCTATTGGCGGGATTGCTCAAAGAACAGTGGGTTATGAAAGATATGATGACTTTGGCAATGCAATGCGTCCAGGATTGGATGGAGCCTTTGGACCTAAATACTTAAAAGGTGAAAATGGGATAAGATTTTCTCAAAAAATTGGTCTTGGCCAATGGAAGCCAGTATTAGATTATAATGAGAAAGAACCAAGGGATGGGTATGATTTGCATACAACTTTAAATATAGAAATTCAAGATGTTGCCCATCATGCACTTTTAAAACAACTTGAATTTTATGAGGCAGAGCACGGAAGTGTTGTAGTTATGGAAACTAAAACAGGGGAGATTAAGGCAATTTCAAATTTAGGAAGAACTACAGAAGGAAAATATTATGAAAAATTAAATTATGCTGTAGGCGAGTCTCATGAACCTGGATCGACATTCAAATTAATGGCAATGGTAAGAGCTATAGAGGACAAGGTTATAGATACTTCTGATATTATTGACACAAAGAGTGGAATCTTGAGTTTTTATGGTAGAAAAGTAAGAGATTCCAAAAAAGGGGGGTACGGAAAAATTTCTGCCGCAAGAGCATTCGAAGTTTCATCTAACACAGCACTAGTTCAAATTATTAATGACAACTACAAAGAAAACCCTGAAAAATTTGTAGAAGGATTATATGATATGAAAATTAATGAGCCTTTAGGTTTACCGATTTTAGGAGAGGGTAATCCAGTTTTTACACATCCTAGTGATAAAATAAATTGGGATGGTTTGGATCTACCATGGATGGCATTCGGGTATGGTATTTCATTAACTCCATTACAAACTTTGACATTTTATAATGCAATAGCTAATAATGGAGTGATGGTAAAGCCAAGGTTTATTAATCAAGTAAAACAATTTGATCAAGTTATCGAACAATTTAACACTGAGATAATCTCTGAATCAATATGCAGTATCGAAACAATTAATGTGGTAAAAAATATGATGAAAAATGTTGTTGAAAAAAAACATGGTACAGCACATAATATTTATTCTGAAGATTTTTCAATGGCAGGAAAAACAGGTACTTGTCAAACGGAATACTGGAAATCATCTGGTTTATATATCTCTTCTTTTGCCGGTTATTTTCCTGCAGATAAACCAAAATATTCATGCATTGTAGTTATTCATAAACCCAATAAATCTAAGGGATATTATGGTAATGTAGTGGCAGCACCTGTTTTCAAAGAGATAGCACAAAAAATATATTCTGAAATCCCCTCTGTTGAAATATTTAAAAGAGATGATTTTGATTGGAAAAGTAAAAGTATTGATTCCACAGTCTTAACCCAATTAGAAAATATGATCATGCCTGACCTGAGTGATTATGAATTAATGGATGTAATTCCACTCTTAGAAAATATAGGATGTAAAGTTTTAGTTGAGGGTTATGGAAATAAGATTAGACAATCTGTTAGGGCAGGATCAACAATTAATAAAGGACAAACGATAAAAATAAAATTGATTTGAAATTAATTAGAGAAATTTTATATAAAGTAGATATAAATCGTGTTTTTGGAAATACCTCTTTGTCTGTAGAAAAAGTTGAGTTTGATTCAGGGCTGGTTACAAGATCTGACATGTTCGTCGCTATAAATGGAGTAAATTTTAACGGACATGATTATATAAGTAAAGCTATTGAAAATGGTGCTAAGTGTATTATTTGTGAAGAAATGCCAGAAGATAAAGTTAATGATATTGTTTATATAAATGTAACTTGTTCAAGAGAAGCATTGGCCATTATTTGCTCAAATTATTTTGATAATCCTTCCTCAAAATTAAACCTTATAGGGGTTACTGGTACTAACGGGAAAACTACGATTACAACTCTTTTATTTGAATTATATAAAAACTTAGGAATTAAATCTGGATTAATTTCTACTGTTAAGATTGTAATCGATAAAAACGAATATGAGGCCAATCAAACAACTCCAGATTCTCTTTCGATTAACAGATATTTAAATGAGATGGTCCTTAAAAATGTAAGGTATTGCTTCATGGAAGTTAGTTCACATGGAATTGACCAAAATAGAATTAAAGGATTAGATTTTAAAGGGGGAATTTATACAAATTTAACCCATGACCATCTAGATTATCATAAAACTTTTGAAAGCTACAGAGATGTCAAAAAATCTTTCTTTGACCAACTAGGTAAGTATTCTTTTGCATTAACAAACAATGACGATAAAAACGGTTTATTTATGCTTCAAAATACAAAAGCAGCTAAATATACGTATTCACTTAACTCAGTTTCAGATTTTAAAACCAAAATTTTGGAATCATCATTTGATGGAATGCTTTTAAAAATTAATAGTTCAGAGGTTTGGAGTAAACTAGTCGGAAGATTTAATGCGTACAACATATTAGCTGTCTATTCAACCGCTTCGATATTAGGTGTTCCAGAGGACGAGCTTTTGATGTCAATAAGTAATTTACAAGCTGTTGATGGTAGATTTCAGTTTTATAAAAAGAGTAAAATTACAGCTATCGTTGATTATGCACATACCCCTGACGCACTAGAAAACATTCTTAATTCTATAAACGAAATTAAGTCGATTGACAATAATTTGATAACAGTCGTTGGTTGTGGAGGAAACAGAGACAAGTCAAAAAGACCGTTGATGGGTGATATTGCTACTTCACTAAGTTCTAAAGTAATTTTTACAAGTGATAACCCTAGAAATGAGGACCCAGAATTAATAATTGAAGAAATGACCAGGGGAGTAAAGCCTTTTCATTCAAACAAATCTATTTCAATTACAAACAGAAAGGAAGCAATCAAAGCAGCATGTCAGTTTGCTAAATCAAATGATATTATTCTGATTGCGGGCAAAGGACACGAAACCTATCAGGAAATTAAGGGTGTAAAATCTGATTTTGATGACTTTGATATTGTTAAAAACCTTTTAAATCAAAAAAACTAAAACTATGCTGTACTATCTTTTTGAATATCTAGAAAATCAATACCAGATCCCTGGAGCTTCTTTGTTTACGTATATTTCTTTCAGAGCAGCAGCAGCAGTCATTACATCTTTACTTATTTCTACAATTTTCGGAAGGAAGATTATCAATTTTTTGAGAATAAAACAAATAGGTGAATCAATAAGAGATTTAGGACTTTCAGGACAAAATGAAAAGCAAGGGACTCCTACAATGGGAGGTTTAATAATACTTCTTTCTACACTTATACCTGTTTTATTATTTGCTAAACTTGATAATATATATATTATTTTATTGATTATTACCCTGTTATGGATGGGAGTAATTGGGTTTATTGATGACTATATCAAATTATCCAAAAGCAACAAGACAGGCCTTAGGGGAGCTTATAAAATAATAGGTCAAGTAATTCTTGGGGTAGTTGTTGGAGCAACACTCTTTTTTCATCCAGAAGTTACTGTCAAAGATCAAGGACCATTTACAGATCAAATACAAGCTATTGATAACCTATCAGAATATAAATCGACTGAGACAACCATACCCTTTGTCAAAGATAATGTGTTCAATTATTCAGATTTAATTACCTGGATAGATCCAAGTTTACAATCCTACACATGGATTGTATTTATTTTTTTTGTTGTACTAATTATTGCAGCTGTTTCAAATGGAGCTAATCTAACAGATGGCTTAGACGGGCTTGCTGCTGGTTCATCTGCAATAATTGTTTTAACACTTGGTGTTTTTTCATGGGTTTCTGGAAATATAATTTTTTCTGATTATTTAAATATCATGTACATACCAAGAGTAGGTGAAATTACAATCTTTATTGGAGCTTTTGTTGGAGCTCTTGTTGGTTTTCTTTGGTATAATACATATCCCGCTCAGGTTTTTATGGGGGATACGGGAAGTTTAACCATCGGGGGGATTATTGCAGTTATTTCAATTGCCGTAAGAAAAGAATGGTTAATACCACTTATATGTGGAATCTTTTTGATTGAGAATTTATCTGTGATTCTACAGGTATTCTATTTTAAGTATACAAGAAGAAAATACGGAGTAGGAAAAAGAATCTTTTTAATGTCTCCATTACATCATCATTTTCAGAAAAAAGGATATCACGAAAGTAAAATTGTCACAAGGTTTTGGATTGTGGGGATTGTACTTGCTATACTATCAATAATAACTCTTAAAATCAGATAATTGAAAAAAATAGTAATTCTTGGTGCAGGTGAGAGCGGAAAAGGTAGTGCGATACTAGCTAGGAAAAATTCTTATGAAGTATTTGTTTCTGATAACGGCCTGATTGATACGGAAACCAAGAAGAAATTTAATGGATTAAATATAGATTTTGAAGAAAACTCGCACGAATTGGCAAAATGTACAGACATAGATTTTGTTATAAAAAGCCCAGGTATTTCTGATGATTTGGAAATAATTGATTTTTATCGAAACAACGATATTAAAGTGATTTCTGAAATTGAATTTGCATTTAATTTTTCAAAATCAAAAATTATTGGAATAACTGGAAGTAACGGTAAGACAACTACTACAACATTGGTTCACAAATTAATTTCTGATGCAAATATCAGTTGCTCAATTTCAGGAAACATTGGAAATAGTTTTTCGAAAGTTTGTGAAGATTCTGTTCAGTACAGTACGGTTGAGCTAAGTAGTTTTCAGTTGGATGGTGTGGAGAAATTCAGACCCCATATAGCAATATTAACTGGTATTAGTCCAGATCATTTAGACAGATATAAAAATTACAATGCCTATATCGAAGCCAAATTTAAAATAACAAAGAATCAATCTGCAAATGATTATTTAATCTATAATTCAGATTGTGATGAAACTAATAAATACATAAAGACAAATAATATTAATTCAATATTGCTTCCTTTTTCGATTAAAAAAAAAGTTGATCAGGGAGCTTATTATTTAAACAAAGAAATAAATATCATAATTGATAAAAATAAAATAACTATGCCTACAGACAAATTTTTAGTAAAAGGGAATCATAACATAAGAAATGCAATGGCTGCCGCTACGGTTGCAAATTTATTAAAGATTCGAAAAGAGACCATTAGAAAAAGTTTAGAGCATTTTCAGGGAGTTGAACATAGGCTTGAGAATGTTTTAACAATTAATAAGGTAAAGTATATTAATGACTCTAAAGCAACAAATATAAATGCAGCTTATTATGCATTGGAGTCAATGGAATCACCAACTATTTGGATAGTTGGAGGGATTGATAAAGGAAATGATTATTCAGAATTGACAAAATTAGTTTCAAAAAAGGTAAAAGCAATTATTTGTTTAGGAGCTAATAATATGAAAATCATTGATCATTTTGAAAATATTGTTGAATATATTATCGAAACCAAATCAATGAATGAAGCTGTTAGTGCGGCATATAAAGTTTCAACTTCTGGTGATACAGTTCTTCTTTCTCCGGCCTGTGCAAGTTTTGATTTATTCGACGATTATGAAGATAGGGGAAGACAATTTAAATCAGCAGTTAGAAAATTATAATGAATAAAATTTTAGAAAACATACAAGGAGATAAAACTTTGTGGGCAGTATTATTATTGCTTGCAGGTTTTTCCTTTTTACCTGTATATAGCGCCGCTAGTAATCTAGCATATATTTCTGGCGGGGGTAATACAATTGGTTTTCTATTTAAGCATTTTGTTCATTTGTCAGTTGGATTTACTTTTATGTATTTTATTCAAAAAATTCCCTATAGATATTTTAGAGGAATTTCAATCCTAATGATACCTGTTGTAATAGTCTTATTATTGTATACATTATTTCAGCCTTCAATTACAGATTCATTGACAAATACAAGTCGATGGATAAAAATTCCATTTGTTGGGTTTACTTTCCAACCGTCAACGTTAGCTGGAGTTATTTTAATGATTTATGTTTCTCGATATCTTGCTAAAATTAAAGATCAAGAGATACGTTTTGGCAGCTCTATTATCCCTTTGTGGTTTCCAATTTTGTCAATATTAGTATTGATTTTACCAGCTAATTTTTCAACCACTGCAATCTTATTTTGCATGGCCATTTTATTGTGTTTTATAGGGGGCTATCCAAAAAGATATTTAGCTGGTATTATTTTCTCAGGCCTTTTTATATTGACACTATTCATATTGGTTGTCAAGGCATATCCCGGATTATTTCCAAATCGTGTTGATACATGGAAAAGTAGAGTTGAGAATTTTGTAGATAAAGAAAATTCTAAAGAAAATTATCAAATAGAAAAAGCTAAGATTGCAATAGCAACTGGAGGGGTAAAAGGATTAGGACCTGGTAAAAGTGTACAAAAGAATTTTTTACCTCAATCTTCATCAGACTTTATTTTTGCAATAATTGTTGAAGAGTATGGTTTAATTGGTGGACTTTCCATTCTGTTAGCATACTTACTTTTCTTATTTAGAATAATAATAATTTCTAACAAATCAGAAACTATTTTTGGATCTCTATTGGTGATAGGAATGGGAGTCCCCATAGTCTTTCAAGCATTAATAAATATTGGTGTCTCGGTTGAATTATTTCCGATCACTGGTCAACCCTTGCCGTTAATTAGTAGTGGGGGTACATCAATATGGATGACTTGTATTGCAATTGGAATCATACAAAGTGTTAAATGTGGATCAACTCAAAATGAGTTAGAGGATAATAATAGTGAAAGTCCATTAGAAATATTAAAAGAGACAATATAAATGGGAAGAAGTAGAATCATATTTTCTGGTGGAGGGACAGGAGGGCATATATATCCTGCAATTTCAATTGCTAATGAATTAAAAAGTAGAGATAATAATTCTGAAATTTTATTTGTTGGAGCAAGAGATAAGATGGAAATGAAAATTGTTCCACAATATGGTTTCGAAATTTTAGGTTTGTGGATTTCTGGATTTAATCGTGGTAAAATATTTAATAATTTATTATTTCCTGTAAAGTTATTAGTTAGTGTTTTTCAATCCATAATTCTTATTAAAAAATTTAAACCCGATGTGGTAGTTGGTACCGGTGGATATGCTAGTGGGCCTACTCTATACATTGCAAACTTTTTTAACATACCTACTCTTATCCAAGAGCAAAATTCATATCCTGGTATAACAAATAAAATTCTTTCCAAACGTGTAAATACCATTTGTGTAGCATATAGAAATTTAGATAAATTTTTCCCAAAAGATAAGCTTGTACTTACAGGTAACCCTGTCAGATCATCAATTTCTTCAAATGCAGATTATTTTGATAAAGGTATTCGTCATTTTAAACTAGATAGCAACAAAAAAACTTTGCTTGTTATGGGGGGGAGTCTTGGATCAAGGGAGATCAATAAATCTATATACTCCATAATTGATTATTTAAAATATCTCAATCTTCAGGTCATTTGGCAGTGTGGAAAGTTATACTATAATCAATACAAATCCATGGTAGATTCTGAAAATATAAAATTAGTTGATTTTTTAGACGAAATAAATTTAGCTTTTTCTGTTTCCGATTTTATTATTTCAAGGGCTGGTGCAAGTTCTGTTTCAGAGTTATCAATAATTGGAAAGCCCGTAATTTTTATTCCTTCCCCAAATGTAGCCGAAGATCATCAATTGAAAAATGCACAGGCGATTGTTGAAAATGATGCTGCAATATTGGTTGAAGAAAAGAATTTAGAAAAGGATTTAAAGAATAAGATAAATATGCTTAATTCTTCATCTGAGTTAAGAAATAAATTATCTAAAAACATTAAAAAGTTAGCATTTGTTAACGCTACAAATGATATCGTAAATGAAATAAAAAAAATAATGAATTAATGAGTTTAAGTTCTAAACATAATATTTTTTTAATTGGTATTGGCGGGATTGGAATGAGTGGTCTTGCAAAATATTTCATTGAAAAAAATAAAAATGTGTTTGGATATGATAGAGAAAAATCAATCATAACGATTGATCTAACAAAAATGGGAGCAAAAATAGATTATAATCTTGAAAATATTACAGTGAAATATAATGCTTTACCAAAAGATGATACCGTTGTTGTTTACACTCCTGCAATTCCCAATAATCATATTCTTTTGAATTATTTTACAAATAATGATTTTGATATTTATAAGAGGGCTGATATTTTAGAAAACATTTCTAGAAAAAGTAAGTGCATAGCAATAGCAGGTACCCACGGAAAAACGACAACAACATCAATTTTAGCTCACATTATGAAGTGTGCAGATGTATCCTTTACTGCATTTGTTGGAGGTATTATGGAAAATTATAATTCTAATTTTTTATACAATGGAGATGAGTTTATTTTGGTTGAAGCAGATGAATTTGATAAGTCGTTTTTAAAATTAAATCCGGATTTTGCGTGCATTACCTCTATGGATGTAGATCATTTAGATATATACCGAAATAAGGAAAGTTTATCTCAGGCATTTTATGATTTTGCTAATAATATTAAGTTTGGAGGTTTATTAATTACTCATGAAAACCTGGAATTTAACTCTTCTAAGTATGGTGAAAGAAACGATTCCGATTATAAAGTATTAAATATAAACTGTAAAAGTGAACTTAGTATTTTTGATTTTGATTCAAAGAAATCAACCATTCAAAATATTAAATTATCATTAACTGGTCATTATAATGTATTAAATGCTACATGTGCCATTGCATTAGCATTAGAGTTGGGGATTTCTGAAAATCATATTATTAGTTCTTTAATCTCTTTTAAGGGGATAAAAAGAAGGTTTTCATATCAAATTGACAATGAAAATATAGTATATATTGATGATTATGCTCATCATCCAGAAGAAATTAACAAGGTTTTTGATTCGTTAAAGAATATCTATCCAAATGACAAATTAACTGTTATTTTTCAACCTCATTTATATTCAAGAACTAGAGATTTGGCAGAGGATTTTGCAACAGCTTTATCTCAATTTGATGCTGTGATTCTTTTAGAAATTTATCCAGCCAGAGAAATTCCAATTAAGGGAATTAGTTCAGAATGGTTGTTAAAAAAAATTCATTCTAATCATAAAACTATTTCAAGGAAGTCTGACATTTCAGATCATATTAAAAATATAGGATATAGGGTAAACATAACATTGGGTGCTGGTGATATTGCAAACGAAGTTGAACACATAAAACAAGAACTTGAATATGCGTATTAACTGGGCAAATATATTATTTGTATTGATTTTAATATTATCAATTGGGCTATTTTATGGTTCTAATTTAAAAAATAATGATAGAATTATTTCTGACGTAATTGTTTCAATAGAGACAAATACAAGTTACTTTATCTCAGCCGATTCTGTTAAAAATTTGGTTTTAAAACACATTAACTCTTCAAAAGATTCTATTGCGCTTGTTAAAATAGAAAATGAAATTAATAATAACACTTACGTTGAGAAATCTCAAGTTTTTAAAACAGTGGGTCAGCAATTGCATGTAAATGTGCGTCAAAAGGACCCTATTGCTAGATTAATCACTAAGGACAGTTCTTTTTATTTAGACAAGAATTCAAATTTTATGTCCCTTTCAAAACTTCAATCTGTAAAAGTTCCTGTTGTTTTCGGATATAATTCTGAAACCAATTTAGATTTTTTAACTAAAGTTTCCTTATTTATTAAGGAGGATGTTTTTTTGAAAAACAACATATCTCAAATCATGGTTAACAATAATAAAATAAGTTTAAAATTAAGAGACTATAGGGCTTCAATTCTGATTGGAGATAATAATAAATTAAAAAGTAAGATTACAAATTTGAAGGCCTTTTATATAAGAGCTAAAGAAGAAGGTGATTTAAAGAATTATAATATGATAAATCTACAATTTGAGAATCAGGTTGTAGGTTTAAAAAAATAAATGTTATGCAAGAAAATATGATATCAATTGGTTTAGACATAGGAACAACAAAGATTGTTGCGTTGATTGGACAAACAAACGAATACAATAAAATGAAAATTTTAGGTGTAGGAAAGTCTATTAGCCTGGGTGTTCACAGAGGAGTTGTTAATAATATTACACAAACAATACAATCCATTCAGCAAGCAGTTTCAGAGGCTGAAGAAATTTCAGGATTCAAAGTTGATGCAGTTACTGTAGGGATTGCTGGACAACACATAAGAAGCTTACAGCATAGTGATTATATAACAAGAAATAATTCAGAGCAGGTAATTGATGAAAATGATATTGAAAGGTTAATTAATCAAGTTCACAAATTGGTAATGTTGCCAGGAGAAGAAATTATACATGTTTTACCTCAGGAATTTAAAGTAGACGGTCAAGCTGAAATTAAAGAGCCTATTGGAATGTATGGAGGAAGGTTAGAAGCAAATTTTCATGTCGTTGTGGGTCAGGTTTCTTCAATCAGAAATATTGGAAGGTGTATAAAGAGTGCCGGGCTAGATCTTGATGGAATTACGCTCGAACCCTTAGCTTCTGCAAATGCTGTTTTGAGTAATGAAGAAAAAGAGGCTGGAGTAGCCCTCATTGATATTGGTGGTGGAACAACCGATTTAGCCATATTTAAAGATGGAATAATAAGACATACGGCTGTAATTCCTTTTGGCGGAAATGTAGTCACAGAGGATATAAAAGAAGGATGTTCAATCATAGAAAAACAAGCTGAACTGCTTAAAGTAAAATTTGGTTCTGCATGGCCTGGAGAAAATAAAGAAAATGAAATTGTTTCAATTCCTGGTCTAAGAGGAAGAGATCCAAAGGAGATATCATTAAAGAATTTATCAAAAATAATTCACGCTAGAACAGTAGAAATTATCGAACAAGTTTATTTAGAGATAAAAAATTATGGTCACGAAGATCAAAAGAAAAAACTGATTGCTGGTATTGTTTTAACTGGTGGAGGAAGTCAATTAAAACATTTAAAACAATTGGTAGAATATGTGACGGGTATGGATACAAGAGTAGGATACCCAAATGAACATCTAGCTGGTGATACAGATAAGTCTGTGACAAGCCCACTTTATGCAACCGCTGTTGGATTAGTAATGGATGGATTGGACAGATTAAGAAAAAATGAACCAGAAAATATTGAGGGTGAATTATTTAATAATGATCCACAAAACGAAGAAAGATCAAATGATGATAATGAATCATCTTCGGATGAATTAAAAAAAGAAAATAAAAAAATTGAACGAGAGTCTTTTTTAGATAAGCTAACTAAAAATTTACAAGATTTTCTAGACAATGCTGAATAATAATTAAAATTTTAAAACTGTACCATGGATGAAAATTTAGATTTAGGAATTAGTTTTGATTTGCCTAAAAATCAATCAAATGTAATTAAAGCCATTGGAGTAGGTGGCGGAGGAAGTAATGCAATTAATCATATGTATAAGCAAGGAATAAAGGGAGTTGACTTTGTAATATGTAATACTGATGCACAAGCTTTAAATAATAGCGGGGTTCCAAATAAAATACAATTAGGAGTAAATCTTACAGAAGGATTAGGAGCTGGAGCAAACCCAGAGGTTGGAGAGAAAGCAGCACTTGAAAGTTCAGAAGATATAATGTCAATGTTAAACGTAAATACAAAAATGGTATTTATAACTGCTGGAATGGGAGGAGGAACAGGAACGGGTGCAGCTCCTGTCATTGCAAAAATGGCAAGAGACATGAATATTCTCACCGTTGGTATTGTTACAACTCCGTTTGGTTTTGAGGGGAAAATTAGAAATGAGCAAGCTCAAATAGGGATTGAAAAACTAAGAGATCAAGTTGATTCACTAATCATCATAAATAATAATAAGCTTAGAGAAGTTTATGGTAATTTAGGATTTAAAGCAGGTTTCTCCAAGGCAGATGAGGTATTGTCAACAGCTTCCAAAGGAATTGCTGAGGTAATTACACATCACTATACCCAAAACATTGATTTAAAGGACGCAAAAACTGTATTAAGTAATAGTGGTACAGCTATTATGGGTGAAGCTTCTTCATCTGGAAGTAACAGAGCATATGATGCAATATCAAAAGCACTTGACTCTCCATTGTTAAATGATAATAGGATTTCTGGAGCCAAAAATGTTTTATTATTAATTGTTTCAGGTAATGAGGAAATTACAATTGACGAAATTGGTGAAATAAACGATTATATTCAAGAGCAAGCTGGATACGGTGCAAATATCATAATGGGTGTAGGTGAAGATTATGAGTTGCAAGATTCAATTTCTGTTACGGTAATAGCCACGGGATTTGATGTAGATCAACAAAATGAAATTTCAAATACAGAGCCTGAAAAAATCGTTCATAAATTAGGTGAAGATAACTTGTTTTCTCAAATTGAAATTGAAGAAAATCCATTTGAAAAAGAGGTGATTAATTTCGAAAAAACAGATATTATCGAAGACAAAATAGTTCATGTTTTAGAGGAGGATAATTGCGAAGAAACCCCATCAGATGAGGTTTCTTTGGATGCTGAAGATTTGAATTCAGATGAAAAAATAATTCACGTATTGGACGAGTTTGAAGACGAGGCTACAGAATCATCTGATCTTTCAGAAAATAGTAAGGAAGATTTTAATTCGAGCGATGAAAATGAAGAGGTTTTAGAAATTGAAACCCCTTTTGATATGAGTGAAGATGTCCTGAATATAGAATCACCTATTGTAGATGTCATGGATATTGATGTAATTGACCCAGAAGAGATAACATATGAAAATAATGAAATTTATCATCCAGAAATAAATGACAATGATGATGAAAATTCGATAGAGTGGTCTTTGTTTGATTCAAACAATAATAAAACGATTGATGAATCAAATAAAAAAATTGAAGTAATGGATATTGAGGTAAAAGATTATACTGGGGTTATTCCAGAAAATAATTCCGTTGGTGATCAGGAACTTATGCATGAAATCGAAGATGATATTTTATTTGAACAAACAATTGAGATTGAAAGTAAACTAAATAGTAGAGATTTTGAGGTTGAAACCCAAACTATTGAAGCAACCGTAGAAAATGATAAGGAAAATGAAAGTCAAGATCCCATTAACACTTCTATTTCTGATTTCCAAAAACAAAGATCAAAGGAAAGAAGGTTGCGAATGAAAGAATTTAATTATAAGTTTAATAAGTCAAAAATTGATGATATTGAAAATGAACCAGCTTATAAGCGAAAGGGAATTGAATTAGAGGATAAGAATTATTCGTCAGAAAATACTATTTCTAGAACTTCTGTTGGATCGGATGAAAATGATGATGTGAAAATTCGAAAAAACAATTCATTTCTTCACGACAACGTTGATTAATATAAGTCAAGAATCAAAATTGAATTATTTTTTATGAAAAAAAATATTTTAGTTACTGGTGGTGCTGGATATATCGGTTCACATACTTTAGTAGAGCTATATAATTCTGGTTATAAACCCATTGTAGTAGATAATTTGTCCAACAGCTCATTGAATAATATTAAAGGGGCTGAGCAAATAACCAAAAGTAAGATTGATTTTTATAAACTTGATTGCACAGATTTTGAGCAAATGAACAAGTTGTTCGAGGAGCAAAAAAATATTGATGCAGTTATACATTTTGCTGCCTTCAAATCCGTTGAGGAATCCGTTATACAACCAGATAAATATTTCTCTAATAATATTGGTTCTTTAGAAATATTGATAAATTTAATGAATAGTCATAATGTTAATAATATTATCTTTTCTTCCTCTTGTACTGTGTATGGAAGTCCAGAATTTTTACCTGTGAATGAGTTGGCACCTTTTGGAAAAGCTGAATCTCCCTATGGTGAAACAAAACAATTATGTGAAAAATTAATCCAAAAATCTGAAATTAATAGTATTTCATTGAGATACTTCAACCCAGTTGGTTCTCATCCTTCCAGCTTGATTGGTGATTGCTCAGCTGATAAACCAAACAATCTGGTTCCTATTATTTGTGAGGTAGCAAGTGGAAAAAGAAAGTCTATGCAAATATTTGGTAACGATTATAATACCCCTGATGGTACATGTGTAAGAGATTATATACACGTAGTTGACTTAGCAAAGGCGCATGTAATGGCTGTAAATCATATTTTGAATAATACTAAAATAAAAACAGCTTATAATCTAGGTGTAGGAAAAGGTTTAAGTGTTCTGGAGGTTATTGACTCATTTCAAAAAGTTAATAATTTAAAAATTTCACATGCACTAGGACCAAGAAGAGCGGGTGATGTTGAAAAAATTTATTCAGATAACACTAAAATAAATATTGAATTAGGTTGGTTTCCCGTTATGAGTTTTGAGTCAGCATTGGAAACCGCTTGGAATTGGGAAAAATTAAAGAATTTATAAACAGTATATTTAATATTTAAAGAAACCAGTATGAGTTTAGAATTAAAAATTACAACTGCCCTTAAAGAAGCAATGAAAAGTAAAAATCAAATGGCATTGACAGCACTAAGAGCTGTTAAGTCAGCTATTCTGCTGCATAAAACACAGAAGTCGTCTGTCGGAGAATTATCTCATGAAGATGAATTGAAGTTACTACAAAAGTTGGTAAAACAAAGGAAAGACAGTGCTGAAATTTATAATGGTCAAGGAAGAAATGATTTAGCAGATCCTGAAATAAAAGAAGCTGAGCTAATACAGCAATTCTTACCCAAAGCACTTTCTGAAGATGAGGTAAAAGAGGTTATAAAATCCATTATTGATGAAACCGGAGCCGAGGGAATGAAAGACATGGGTAAAGTCATGGGTATATCAACAAAGAAACTCATGGGTAAGGCTGACGGAAAGATGATATCAACAATAGTTAGGGGGTTTTTATCGTGAAACAAAAAGGCTCAGTAGTTCAACTGGATAGAATATCAGATTTCGGCTCTGAGGGTTGGGGGTTCGAATCCTCCCTGGGCCACTTCTTTCTACTCTTTTTTATCATAACAAATCTTGAGGCTCAAACTATTGTTTCAGAAATAGAGCTCCCAAGTTCCGTATATGAAACATCCGGATTAGAGAAAGTTGACAATAATTTAATTACCCTAAATGATTCTGGAAATCAACCTGTTCTTTATTACTTAAATGAAAGTGGTAAGTTAATTATTGAAAGAAATTTTAGTGAATTACAAAATAACGATTGGGAAGATTTAACAGTTGATGATGAATTTGTTTACATAGCTGATATAGGAAATAACTTTGATACAAGGGATAACTTAAGAATAATTAAAGCTCCGTTGGATATTACGGATAACTCTTTTGAAATAATCAATTTTTATTATCCAGAACAAGAAGATTTTAGTTTCAAACAGCTTTCAATGTATGATGCTGAAGGATTAATTTCTGTTGCTAATTATTTGTTAATTTTCACAAAAAATAGAGCAAAAAAAATCACAGAAATTTATAAACTTCCAAAAAAAGCAGGTAATTATAAGGCTAAATTAGTTGGAGAAATTAACATTGAGTCAATAGTAACAGCAGCTGACTATAATAAAAAATTGAGGTTATTGGTTTTGACATCAACCAAAGATTTCAACGAATATTTTATACACAAAATCAAGAATTTTAATATTTCAAAGCTCAAAAATTTAAAAGCCGATACTTATAAAATTCCGATTGGAAAAACCCAGGTCGAATCAATCAAAATAATCGATAAAAATAATTTCTGGATTACTTCAGAAGCAGAATTTATGGGAAGTCCTTTCCTCTATAAAATTTCTTTATAAATATTTAATTTTTAATTTAATCTTCATATAATATTTTTATTAGATTTGCGTTCATTATAATGTAATATGGCGACTAACCTTACCAAACATAATTTTTTAGTTTCAAGAAAAAAAAGAGAACATATTTCAGGGCATAAAGGAAAAGTTTTATGGTTTACAGGTTTGTCCGGCTCAGGAAAATCTACATTAGCTAATGCACTTGACGAAAATTTGAATTCAAAAAAATATAACACCTACATACTAGACGGAGATAATGTAAGGATGGGTTTAAATAAAGATCTCGGTTTTTCGCCTGAAGACAGAAAAGAAAATATTAGAAGAATTAGTGAGGTTGCAAAACTTTTTGCAGATTCAGGAAAAGTTGTGATGACTGCATTTATTTCACCTTATAATGACGATAGATATGAAGCTAGAAAATTAATTGGTGAAGATTTTATTGAAATCTATGTTAATACCCCAATTGATGAATGTATTCAAAGAGATCCTAAGGGTCTATATAAAAAGGCTCTTAACGGTGAGATAAAAGGTTTTACAGGTATTGATGCACCATATGAAGAGCCTCAAAACCCTGAGATTGAAATAAAAAACATGACCATTGATGAATCTGTAAATTTTATAATTAATTCATTAAAAATTTAGTATGAAAAAAGGATTTGTAGCTGGAAATTTTGATGTAATTCACCCTGGATACATAAAAATGTTTAAAGAATGTAACACAAACTGTGATCACTTTACAGTTCTTCTTCACTCTGATCCATCAATAGAACGTCCTAAAAAATTAAAACCAATACTAACCCTGGATGAAAGAATTGAAGTTTTATCATCAATAAAATATATTAATGATATTCGATCGTACACTTATGAAAGTGAATTATATGAGCTTATAACTAAAGGAGAATATTCAGTTCGATTTCTTGGGGATGATTATAAAAATAAATCATTTACCGGAGATGATTTAAACATCAATATTCATTATTTGAATAGAGATCATGGATGGTCAACTACAAAATTTAAAAACCTTATTTCTAAAACAATCTAAAATGTGGAAAAAAATTAATCATGGAGGTGAACCAACTAAAAATATCGATAAAAAGTATGCGATATTTGTTGGGAGATATCAGCCTTATCATTTTGGTCATATCGAGTTGATTAAACAAAAATTAAATCAGGGAATCCCAGCCCTTATTATGGTTAGAAATATAAAGCCAGATGAAAGAAATCCTTTTACCACTGAGCAAACTGTTGGTATGATTAAAAAGTATCATGCAGCTCATGGGGATGATGTTGAAGTGATGATTATTCCTGATATTGAATCGGTAAATTATGGCAGGGGAGTTGGTTATGAAATTAACGAATATCAACCTCCTTCAGACAGCGGGGCAATGTTTATTTCAGCAACAAAAATTCGTGAGTCCATTAAAAATAGAGACAATTCATGGAAGTCAATGGTTGATGATTCTTTACACAACGATATTGAAAACTTTTTAAGTAAATAAAATTATTTTATTGTTGTTCTTCCCAATATGCAAAATCTCCAGGAAATAAACCGACTTCTATTGTTGATTCTAATTCATTATTTGAATTATATATTTTAACCAAATTTATATCTGTAAAATTGGTTATTCCAAAACATACTTTTTCATTTATAATTTCAGATGAATAAACTTGACCAGGTTCTTCGTTACCAATTTTAGTATCATTTATAAAGTTCAATTCATTATCTAACATTACTATCCCACCGTTAAAAGATCTATAAATATCATTGTTTAATTTAAGTACTGATCCACCACAGACAACACCGTCACCATAATTGTTGATGGTAGTTTCACCAGTTATTAAATCTACTCTTGATGTTGAAAAAAATGCATTAAAATCTTGATCATAATATGTATTAGCTACAAATATTTGATTACCTGATTTCACAATCGAAGTTGGTCCATATCCAATTTCATATTCTTCTTCGACTTCGTTGTTGGATAAATTAATACTGATCATTTTATTGGAATCAGAGTAATCATTGTTTAATTGAATCCCTACAAATAGTTTTTCATTTTCATATACTATTGATTCTGGTTTTCCTTCAAAATTCACTAAATCGCTGATTGTGTAATTAAAGAGATCTAAAACCTTAACATCGTTTGTATTCCAATTGGTAAAATATAAGTTATCGTTTACTATTACCATTTCACGAGGGCCTGACCCCTCCGTAGA
>CABXCC010000007.1 GCA_902510475.1 uncultured Bacteroidota bacterium
GAATCTGAAAGAGATTTAAAATATATAATTGCTCCGCACGAAATAGGTGAAAACTGTAATAGAATAAAACAAAAAATTAAAAAAAGATCTGTTCTTTTTTCAGAAATAAAATCAAATCAATCTAAGGGTGATTTTTCATGTTTAATAATTGATAATATTGGGATGCTATCTTCATTATATTCTTACTGCACATTAGCATATGTTGGTGGGGGTATGGGAACAACAGGACTGCATAATACCTTGGAGCCAGCTTCATTTGGAAAGCCCATTATAATTGGTAAAAATTACAAAACATTTGACGAAGCTAGGATGATGATTAAAAATGGAGGAATGATCAGTGTATCTAACAACTATAAAGAGTTTTATAATTCATTTGAAAAAGCATTAAGTGATAAAGATGAATTAAATAGAATGTCAAATAGTAATTCTGACTATTTCAAAAAGCAAAAAGGAGCTATCAATCTAATTTTAAATCATATAAAAAACGAATAAAAAATAAAAAAAGGGGGATGTACTACCCCCCTTTTAACATAAACAAACTAACTAAACTAATTATAAAAAAAAAAGCTTATCATGATGATAAGCTTTTGAAATATTGTCATATAGCGATTACCTCATGAAACGTTAATATCATGTAACCACCACCAGTTATTTAAAAATAATTTTTTCATTAGTATAAAGATAGTGATCTATTTATTTATTGAAAAGGTATTCACAAAAAATTTTTTAATTTATTTTTTTTGATTGAATACCCGATTAAATAGTCGACATTTGCACGATTAAATAATTTAATGACAAAGTTTAAAGAATTAGGAGTTAATAAAGAATTGTGCAAGGCAATCGAGGAACTGGGTTTTAAAAAACCAACAGAAGTTCAAAAAGAATCAATCCCTTTTTTACTTACGGAAAATGAGGACCTAATCGCACTTGCTCAAACAGGTACAGGTAAAACAGCTGCTTTTGGCTTGCCTGCCATTCAACAAGTTGATGTAGAAAATAAAAATGTTCAAGTAATAATTCTTTGTCCAACTCGTGAATTGTGCGTTCAGATTTGTAAAGATTTAGAATCCTATTCAAAATACGTTAAAGGTATTAAGCTTTTATCTGTTTACGGAGGTACAAACATTGAAACACAAATTAAATCTTTGAAAAAAGGAGTTCAGATTGTAGTTGGAACACCTGGAAGAACCAAAGATTTATTAAAAAGAAAAAATCTAAAACTTGAACTAGTTAACAGGGTAATTCTTGATGAGGCAGATGAAATGCTTAGCATGGGATTCAAGGATGATTTAGATTTTATTTTAGATAAAACCTCATCAAATAGGCAAACAATGTTGTTTTCAGCAACAATATCTAAAGAAGTTAAAAGTATCTCAAAAAAATATATGAGAGATGCTAAAGAAATTACCGTTTCCAAAATAAATTCAACCGCAAAAAACATTGAACATCATATTTATAATGTAAGCTCAAGAAATAAATATGAGGCATTAAAAAGAATTGCTGATTTTAATCCAAATATTTATGGAATAGTTTTCTGTAGAACAAAAAGACATACCAAAGAAATAGCTAATAAGTTCATGGCTGAAGGTTATAATGCTGATGCAATTCATGGAGATCTTTCTCAAAATCAAAGAGATGAAGTGATGCAGAGGTTTAGAGATAAGTCTTTGCAGATATTAATTGCTACTGATGTTGCCGCGAGAGGTCTAGATGTTGATAATATTACACACGTAATTAATTATTCACTTCCTGACGACCCTGAGGTTTATGTTCATAGAAGTGGTAGAACCGCTAGAGCTGGAAAAAGCGGAATTTCAATCGCTATTTCAAATGAAAGCGAAAGAAGAAAAATAAAATCTATAGAAAAAAAGGGAGCTATAAAATTCATTCCAAAAGAGGTCCCAACAGGAAGCGAAATATGTTCAAATCAGTTATTTAAGCTGATAGATAAAATTGAAAATGTTGATGTTGATGAGGAGCAAATCAAACCTTTTTTAGAAAATATATACAAAAAACTTGAATGGCTAAGCCGAGAAGAATTAATTAAAAGATTTGTGTCTGCTGAATTTAATAGATTTTTAAAATATTATAAAGAATCCAATAAACTGCCTTCCAAAAGGTCAAAAGATAAAAGAAGCTCTAAAAGAGGTGATAGAAATGGAAAATCATTAACAGCATTTTCTATTAATATCGGAAGAAAACACAGAGCAACTCCATTAGATATTATTTCTATTGTAAATAGAGCATTAAAATCTAATAGTATTGAAATCGGTAAAATTGAATTAGGTAGATATCAAACATTTTTTGAGATTGATAAAGACTATAAGGATGATTTTATAAAAAATATTAAAAAAATTGATTTTAAGGGGAATGATTTGGTTTTAGCAGAGCCATCCGATCTTGATCAAAATCCTTCTAAAAGAAGAAAAGATAGAGGGAATAGAAGAAATCGTGGTAAAAGATCTGACTCTAGAAATTCATCAAGAAAGAGAAAAAAGAAAAAATCAAGATTTAGATAAAATTGAGTTTTTAAACAATCCCTTCAATCTGTAAAGGGTGTTTTTAATTTAAAATCAGCTTGAATAATTTATTGAACTCAAAATCAGAACTGGGACTTATAGCTATTTCAAATTCACCAGATTCAAGAATTAATTTTCCGTTATTGTAGAATTTTAAGTCCTCGGGGGAGATCTCAAAAACTACTGTTTTACTCTCTCCTTTTTTAAGAAATATTTTTTTAAAACCTTTTAATTCTTTAACGGGTCTGGTAATACTTCCAACTTTATCACGAATATACAATTGAACTATCTCATGCCCGTCAAAATCCCCTGTATTAGTAATTGTTGAGCTAGCTTTTAATATTTCAGATTCTTTAACCTTGTCATTAGAAAGTTTAATTTCAGAGTATTTAAAAGTTGTATAGCTAAGGCCGTGACCAAATGGATATAATGGGGTGTTTGGCGAATCTATATAATTTGATTTATAATCTTCGGTTGGGTTTTCTTTTGAAATTGGTCTCCCTGTATTTTTTTGATTATAATAAATTGGTACTTGACCAAGATTTCTTGGAAAAGTAATGGGTAGTTTTGCAGATGGATTATATTTTCCAAATAAAATATCTGCTACGCCAAGCCCTCCACTAGTTCCTGGATACCAAACCTCTAATATAGCATCAGCTAGAGAATCTTCAATTGTCAGATCCAGTGGACGACCATTCATTAAAACTAAAATAATTGGTTTATTGGGTAATTCACCCCTTATAGTTTTAATCAACTGTGTTTGAATTCCAGGAAGTTTAATATTAGTTCTACTTGCAGCTTCTCCACTCATGTTATAATCTTCACCTAAAACCATTATTATTTTATCTGCTTTTTTGGCTATGTTTATAGCTTTATCAAATCCACTGTAATCGTTACTTTCAATATCACAGCCCTGAGCGAACATAATGTTCGAATCATCTAAATATTCTTTTATTCCTTGAAATATACTAATCGCTTTTCCGTTTCTGTCCCCTGCAGCTGCCCAGCTCCCTATAATATTTTTTTTATCCTTTGCTAGTGGACCAATCAATGCAATAGATTGTTTTTTGTTTAATGGAAGAGTTTTATCAATATTTTTAAGTAGGACGGATGATTTAGACGCTATTTTTCTTGCAGATTCTAAAAATTCAGGACGATAGGTGATTTCTTCTTCTCTTTTTTCATTGCAATACTTATAAGGGTCATCAAATAAACCTAATTTAAATTTGGCAGTAAGAATTTTTCTACACGCTTCATTTATCAATGTTTCATCGACTTTACCCTCAATTATCAATTCTTTTAAAAAACGTCTATATGCACCACTCATCATATCCATATCGATACCAGAATTAATAGCTAATTCAGTAGCATGTTTTTCATTTTCAGCATATCCGTGATTTACCAATTCATTAATCGCTGTATAATCTGTAACCACAAATCCGTTAAATCCCCATTCATCTCTAAGGATGTCCTTAAATATATATTGGTTTGCTGTTGCAGGTACACCATTAAGCTCATTAAAAGCAGTCATAAATGTTTCAACACCCACATCAATTGCTGCTTTAAACGGAGGCATATATACATTTCTAAGCTCATTATCACCCATATTAACAGTATGATAATCTCTACCTGCTTGAGCAGCTCCATATCCAACAAAATGTTTTGCACAGGCTAAAATTGTATTATTATTAGTGAGACTATTGCCTTGAAAACCTTTAACATATGCTTTGGCAATTTTACTGGTTAAATAAACATCTTCTCCAGATCCTTCAGAAATACGTCCCCAACGAGGATCTCTTGCAATATCAATCATCGGAGCAAACGTCCAATGTACTCCAGCGGCCGAAGCTTCTTCTGCTGATATTCTGGCTACTTCCTCAACATCTTCAAGATCCCAACCTGAGGCAATTCCTAAGTTTATGGGAAAAATTGTTTTAAAACCATGAATGACGTCATAACCAAAAAGCAAAGGAATACCTAAACGAGTCTCCTCAACGGCAATTTTTTGTAATTCTCTGGTCCCTTTAGATGTGTATACATTTAACATTGAGCCTAAATTACCTTCTTTAAGGAATCTCATATTATCTGAATTTACATATGGCCCCGTATTGTTCCAATCACCACTGTACATAATTGTTTGTCCAATTTTTTCATCTAATGTCATCAGACTCATGATAGAATCTACTTTTCTGTAGATATCTGTTTCTGGATTATTATTATTATTATTTGCACTTAAATAAAGGCAGTGACTAAATATTAACAAAACAATTGTAGTTATTGAAATTTTTTTCATGGTTTGATAATTAATCAATTTCTAATTTTCTTCCCATCGAAGTTCATCAATATAATAAATATCTTCAGGGTTCCCGTTATTTTGACCGGCATTGAAAAATAAAACAAGTGTAGTATTTTCGTTACCTATTGAGTCGCTAAAATCATAAGAAAATTCTTGCCATGTATTAACCGAGCTAAAGTCTGACCATTTTTCAATCGCGGATCCTCCTTCAAGTTTTGCTAAAACTTGAATTGATGAATTAGAGTAGAGCTTAAATTTTAATTTGTTGTGTGAATTTAAATTAATAATTGAACCATAATTTAATATAAAGGCATCATATGCCTCTGTCCCATCATCAGTATATTGACCAACATTCTCGCTTCTGTTATCACAGCTAATTAACGGATTTAATACACTTGGAACAGTAGTTTCAATCCCATAATTCTGTTGACAATTCCAATCACTAATTATATTATAATCTTGAACAACATTTGAACAGTTTTCGATCACAGGCTCATCACATGGTGCAGGTAGAAACATCAAATCATCAATATAATACATATCGGTTAACGTTCCGTTTGTTACATTATGGTTAAAGAAAATTTTTAGTTGTGTTTGATCATTCGCTGATAAACTAAAATCAAATACATAATTAACCCATTCATTTGTCAAATTTATATTGTTATTTATTTCTATGGGTGATTCTCCACCCTCGAGTCTTGCCAATAGTGGTGAGCTTATGGATGAATGAATTTTTATATGTAATTGAGGATTTTCGGTAAGATTTATAGGGTCGTTAAAATTAATTGTTAATGCATCAGACCCGTCTAATCCATCATCAGTATATTGGCCAACAAAAATACTATTATTGATTTCATTAGGATACGGGTTATTTACTGTATGAATTTCATTATTAGCACTTAATAATTCATAATTCTGCTGACATTCAAAGTCACTTAAAATATTATTATTTTCAGTAAAATTTTCACATGGATTAACAAAAGTATCAAAAAACAAATCGTCTATGTAATATAAGTTTGGTGTACTACCAATTACCTCAACCCCATAATTAAGAAAAACTTTTAATTTGGTATGATTTTCATATTGCCTCCAACTAAAATCAAAAATATAAATTCCCCATGCATTATCGCCATTAACATTTTGTGATTGAATAACTGGTTCAGATGAACCACCATCCATCATAACCCGAAGTTCCCCTGAAATTTCAGTCTTGACTTTAATTTTAAAAACTGTATTAGTTGATAAATCAATGGGAGATCCATAGTCAATTTCAATAAAATCTGTTGGTTCTTGTGTGTCTGTGTATAAACCAACAAAATTACTAGTATTCAAAGGAGTTTCAGAAGGATTTCGAACAGTTTCTACATTGTCTAATATGAAATTTGACTGACATTCAAAGTCAGTTATAATATCAGGGTTAATAATTACACCCTCTAAATCACAAGGATTGTAGCTTATAACGGGGAAGTCTTGAAAATCATCTTCACAAGACAAAAAAATTATCAAAATCAAAAATAATAGGGAACTTTTGAGAGAAAAATTTAGGCTGTCCATAATTTGATTTTTCATTTAATTTTTAAAATTATTTTTTTAATATCTTAAAAGACTCCTGTTTTGATTCAGAATATGTATTTAGAATATAAATATCAGAATCAAGATTTGAAACATCAATCTCAAAATTTTTGCTATTTATATTATTTTCATTTAAAATAAGTTTACCATGAATATCATACAACTTATACGAATTGATAATATCATTGGATCTAATATTTAAAATATTAAAAACTGGATTTGGATAAAGAGTTAATTCAGAAATCCCTTCTTCTGTTAAAGATAAAGAGGATGTAAAACGAATATCATCAATATGATAAATATCTGTCGATGTTCCTGATTCTTGCGAAGCATTAAAGAATAAGATAAGTTTAGTATTAGCGTTACCGACAGAAGTGCTAAAATCAAAGTTAAATTCCTCCCAAGTATTTTCTTGGCTATAATCTGACCAAACCTCAGTGTCTGTATCTCCTTCTAATTTTGCTAAAACTTGAATAGAGGATGTAGAGTGTAGTTTAAAACTTAGATAAGGATTTGAAGAAAGATCTATTTCACTTTCAAAGTCTATTAATAAATTATCCCATCCATTGGTTCCATCATCAATATATTCTCCAACGTTTGTCGATGTATTAATCCCATCATAGAATGGATTTGATACAGTTTGAATATTCCCTGAGAGAGGAACTGAGGGGTTTAAGCTTTCAAAATCTGAAATCATCGGGAGATTATTACTCGAATTAGTAAATCTAATATCATCAATATAATATATGTCAGATGATGTTCCTGATTCTTGAGCAGCATTAAAGAACAAAACTAGTTTTGTATTACCGTTTGATACAGCATCACTAAAATCAAAATTAAATTCTTCCCATGTGTTTTCTAAACTATAGTCTGACCATAACTCTAATTCTGAGCCTCCCTCAAGTTTAGCTAAAACTTGTATAGATGTAGGGGAATACAGCTTAAAACTAAGATAAGGATTTGAAGAAAGATCTATTACGCTTTCAAAGTCTATCAATAAATTATCCCATCCATTAGTCCCATCATCTGAGTATTCTCCAATATTAGCTGATTTGTTAATTCCAGTCTGAAAAGCATTTACGACAGTATTAATTCCATTACCTAAAATAGTTTGACTAACATCTCCACATTCAAAATTTGTAATAACCGGGTCAGAGCATTGACCAAAGGTAAAATACCCTGAAAGTAAAGTGATAAATAGTATAAATTTTCTCATTTAATTCTTGATTTTAAAAGTTATAAATATAACATAGTTCAATTATATTTTTTTTCATATTTGAAGATTAAAAACTAAAACCTAAGTTGCTTAATCCCTCAATAATTTCTTGGTCCTGCATGAATAGATTCCATAATAATTGCGATCGATAATTTTCTATCATCAATACGATTGGTCCTTGATCTATCGCTAGATATCTATCAGAATACCAATTATAATGAATTGAAAAGGCATCAAAAAATCCATAATCACCCCACAATTCATCATTTAAATTATAATAAAAATTTTCAAGTGCTTTTTTGGATTCTAACGGAGTATAAGGGAAAGATGATAAAGCAGCTGTTGGTGAAATTACGCCTAAATCATTATTCGGACTATGTGCCGAGTATCCATTATAGTTGGTACTTGCAGTAATACCCCAACTATCTTCACTGTAACCACCAAAGTTATTTGGATTTGTCACACAATGATCGTAATTAATCAATGAGTGAGCTCTATTTTGATCAAAATAATTTGTGTATTGATCCTCTAAATTTCTTGGATCTAATCCTACAAACGAATAATGAGAATAAAATAGGGGTCCTCCAAAATTTTCACCTAATGGTAAAAATATATCATAAAAAGTTCCAGAATTAACAAAAGCACCGCCTCTTGTCCAGCCATCGTTATAGACTTCAGAATTAATTGGATATGTTGGTGAGGATGAAGCCAATACATATACAATAAGAGCTTCGTTCCAACCTCTAACATCTAAATTTATGGCAAAATCATGATTTGGAGACCAATGCCAAGTAATTTTATTCTGTCCTTGCGTATACCAAGACCACTCAACATCTTCCCAAATAGTTGTAATTCTATTTCTCAGCTCAATTTCCTCTTCATTATTATTTGAAAAATATTGTCTAGCAATCAATAAACCCTGAATTAATAGTGCTGTTTCTACTATATCACCACCGTCATCCAAATCACCAAATTCAATTGTATTTCCCGAGCTATCATACCAGTGGGAAAAAGCTCCATGATATTTTTCAGCTCCTTCTAAAAAAGTTAAAACAGTTTCCATGCGGTTTATTACATCATCTCGGCTTACCCATCCTCTCTCAATACCAACAATGAATGAAGCAATTCCAAATCCTGAACCACCAGTTGTAATTATATTAGGTCTTTCACTGTCCTCTCTGGCCAAACCACTAACGGGTTCAGCAAAGTCCCAAAAATATTTAAAAGTTTGATGTTGTGTTAACGTTAGCAAATCTTCGAAAGGGATTACATCTACATTGTCAACAGGTATAAAGCCAACATCTGGCGGCGGCGGATCAATATCATTTGGATTTGTACAGGAAAAAATCCCAAAAAACAATGTAAGTAATCCAATTTTATAGAAAATATTTAATTTCATAATTCTTTATTTACCATCCTGGGTTTTGGGTTAAAATACCATTACTTAGATCTATCTGCTGTTGAGGAATAGGGAATAACTCGTGTTTTCCAGTAACAAATGGCTTGCCTAGTGATTGTAAAACTGAGGCTGCCCTCCCTTGTCTTACCAAATCAAAGTATCTGTCATGTTCAAAAGCTAACTCCCATCTTCTCTCATTCCAAACATCTAATAGTGTTGGGTTATTTAGAGGATTTAATCCTGCTCTAGATCTTAATTGGTTTATAGGACCTGAAACGTCACCTCCTAAATGAATTGCCGCTTCAGCATTCATTAACAAAACTTCAGCATATCTGAGTATCCTGATATTTTTACCAGTTCGCTCAAACTCTGTAAAAGCACTTGAGTAGGCTTTCTGATTATACATTTCATTGACAACTGATTCAGGAACATATCTTCCGTCGTATAAAGTCTCACCTCTAAAAATTATAGTTGCATCTCTTCTAAGATCATTTTCCTCATAAGAATTTAGAAGGTCAGTACTAGGTACATTAAAACCCCAGCCCCAACCGCCTTCACCCCTCGCCCCCTGGGTCAAGCTATATTTATCTACCCCTACTGACGGAATTGCACCTTTTGCTTGAATTTCAAAAATCGATTCTTCGTTGTTTTCACCAATTTCTTTCCAAATATCTTCATAATTTAATGTCAGACTATATTCACCTGATTGAATCACTTCATTTGTCAAAGCCAGGACATTATCCCATTTTTCTTGATACATACTTACCTTAGCCAAAAGTGTTTTTGCTGCTCCCTTTGTTGCTCTTCCTAATTCAATATTAGGATATTGATTCTTGTTTGGTAGCGATTCTATTGCTTGGATCAAATCACCTTCTATAAATAAAAAAGTTTCATCAATTGTTGCTCTACTTAATAATTCCTCAAGAGGGGAATTGATATCTGGTGTTTCTGTAATAAGTGGGAGTTCACCAAATGTTTGTAACAACCTAAAATATAATAAGGCTCGTAAAAATTTTGCTTCTCCTAAAAGTCTTGTTTTTAATTCATTATCCAAATCATCGAATGGCTGTATTCTGTTAATAGCTTGATTAGCTCTTTGAATACCATTGAAATGACCTTCCCATAATTCAGCAACAGAAATAGATGTTGCATCATGGTTTAAGGCATCTAGTAGATGTTTATCTGAACCGGTATCTCCTGGATCACTTCCTTTATCAGCATCATCACTAGCAATACTTGTAATACCATTCCATGAAAATGAACTTACCTGCCAACTTAAAAAAATATTATAAATACCGTTTACCAGTTCAACAGCTTGTTCCTCAGTTATTGAGTTAGCAGTAATTTGATTAGCTTCTATTTCCAGAAAATCTTCAGAACAGGATGTGATAAATAAGTTTACCACTATAAATGTCCCGATTAATATTTTTAATTTACTATTATTTTTATTCATAAGTAATTAATTAAAACGACATATTTATTCCTAGGTAAAATGAGCTAAGCGTAGGATATGCATCCAGCTCTACTCCAGCTAAACCCATCGGATCACCCGGAAGTTCAGGTGTATACCCTGAAAATTTCTTGAGTATTAATGGATTTTTTGCCGTAAAATACAGTCTAGTATTCTTAAATAATTTTGAATTTTCTCTTTCAAATGTGTATCCTATTGTAAAATTATTAATTCTAAAATAATCTCCAGACTCTAAAAAATAGTTTGAAGAAAGAGGTACATTATTTGATGCTACAGGTGTATTGGTACTTGGCCTACCACTTGTCCAACGATTATTAAAAACAAATTGCTCAATATTCTCATTACCAAATCTTTGTGCTTTTTTACCGTTATAAACTTTATTTCCAAAACTTCCATAAGTTGCAATATTAACATCAAAGTTTTTATAAATAACTTTAATATTAAAAGAGGACACTAAAGAAGGAATATATGTACCAAAAAATCTTCTATCATTTTCATTTATCTCACCGTCATTATTTAGATCTTTATAAACAAATTCACCACGATCATCAATTCCTGCTATTTCATATAAATAGAAGCTTCCTAAAGGTTGTCCAATTGAAACTCTTTTGGTATACTGTCCGTTATTAATATTTCCGCCTGTTTGATTGGTAAAAAATTGATTCGATATTTTGCTTAGTTCGTTTTTATTATAAGAAAGATTTGTATTTATCGAATAAGATAGGTCATCATTTATTTTATCCTTCCAATCTAAGCTTAGCTCTACACCTATGTTTTTAATTTCACCAACATGAGACAGAAATGGATCAAATCCAAATGTGTTAGGAAGTTGTAAGGGTAAAATAGCATTGCTGTTAACCCTTTCATAAAAATCTATTTCACCGTTAAGTTTAAAATCTAAAAGTGCGAATTCAATACCAAAGTTAAATTCATAGGTTGATTCCCAAGACAAATCTTCTTGTACTGTAGCAGTTACCGTTCCGCCCTGTTGAACGTCCTGATTAGCTCCAAATGGATAGGAAAATCCTTGATTGTAACGAACAATATTTAAACTGGGAATCTGTGCATTACCTAATTTTCCATAACTAATTCTTGCTTTGAGTATATCAAAACCACTTTCTTGCATAAAACTTTCTTTGCTTAGGTACCAACCAGCACTTAATGCATAGAAATTACCATATCGATATTTTTCTTGAAAGAAATTTGAAGCATCTTTTCTGAATGAAAAATTAAAAAGATATTTTTTGTCAAAATCATAATTTAAACGAGAGATATATGAGTAAAGTTTTCTAGTTTCTGAGAAACCTCCTCCCGATCCTTCTGTTCCATCGTTATTATTTCCTAAATTCAAATTAAAATTTAAATTTTCATCTGCAGGAACATTTATTCTTGACCCATAAAGTGTTTCATATTTGTTTTCTTCAGCCACTAAACCCAAAGTGACATTAATATTGTGAGAATCGTCAAATGTTTTCTTGTAAGTAAAATAATTATCAAAAAACCAACGATAATCATTACTATGGGCCACATATAAAACAGTTTCTGGAATTTGTTCAGCCTCTGGGTCTGTTGGTTGAAAATTATCAATTGTATTTCCAGGTTCTAACGAAAGATAGCTTGCAAGTCTATTGTCAAAATTATAAAAACGATTATGGTTTGTTTCTACGGAAAAACGAGATGTAAAATTTAGATTATTGATAATTTCATAATCTATTTTAAACGAGCCTTGAAGTTTTAAAAAACGTTGTTTTTCATTTTGTAGATTAAGCTGTGCAACTGGATTACCCACATTATTAAAAGCAACAGAGGAACCGTATCTGCCATTTTCATCTATCACAGGAACAATTGGAGCTTGCTTATAAGCTGTTGTAAAAACACCAAAACTTTTGGGTTGTGAATTTGCAAGTTGAAAACTAATACTATGTGAATATTTAATTTTTTCAGAAATTTTATAATCTAAATTACTTCTTAGTGTAGCTCTCTCTAATTCACTACCTTTTAAAATCCCTTGCTCCTGATTTAATCCAGCACTAAAAAAAGTTTTTAAATTTTCATTACCACCTGCAGCTGATATATTATGGTTACTTTGAAATGCTAACTGACTAATTTCTTTTATCCAATTAGTATTATATAACTGTTCTGAGGGAAAAAAAGCACTTAAATCATTGTCATTGTTAGGATTTGAATCATTTAGAAGATTGAATAGAATTGCCTCATTACTATATGTAACAAATGAGTTTGAGTTAGCCATAACAGGCCTATAACTGATGTCTCTGATTCCGACGAAATTATCATATGATACTTTAATTTCTTCTTCCCCACCCTTTTTTGTGTTAACAATTATAACTCCGTTAGCTCCTCTATTTCCGTAAATGGCTAAAGAAGCAGCATCTTTCAAGACAGTGATAGTTTCTATATCTGCTGTGTTTATATTGTTAATATTGTTGGTCAAAATCCCATCAACAACATAAAGTGGCTCACGTCCAGCTTGTATAGTTCCAAGACCACGAATAATTACTTGTGAAGCAACTCCAGGTGCATCGGACGATATTATCTGAACACCTGCTGCCTTTCCCTGTAGTGCTTGTGTTGCATTCAAAACAGGCTCATTGGTTAAATCATCACCTTTGACTAAGCTAACAGAACTGGTTAATATTTCTTTTCTTTGATTTCCATAACCTACAACAACAACTTCGTCAAGTAAATTGATATCTTCCTTTAGAATAATATCATTCAATTCATAATTATTTGACAATTGAAACTCTAAATTTTTGTATCCTGAGTAACTAATTAATAATATGTCATTAGTTTTTGCCTCAATTACGAATTTACCGTCAATGTCCGACTGTACAAAATTGGAATTATTTTTAATTATAATTGATGCTCCAAAAATAGGTACACTATTTTCGTCAATAACAGTACCCGAATAAAAGCTTTGTGCTATTGAGTTTAAACTGAATGTAAAAAAAAGAAAAAAGATCACATATAATCTCCCACTCATCATATTTAGTTAGTTAATTAAATTTAGTTTTAAAACTAATCCTTTACAAAACGAACAGACATACCTTGGCTCATAAAATTACCACCGTAGAGATGTGTGCTATCGCTTTCATTTCCAAGTGTATAAAACCACGCATAATCATCAAAAGATGGGGTGCTAGTCCAGAAAACTGTGAGTGAACCTGCCTCTGAAAAAGATCCAGATTGAAAACCATATCTTGTCCCAGTAGGTTTGGCATTAAAACCACTTGAATTATTTAAATATTGATCATTCCCTGGTACGCCAAATGTATTAGAGGTAATCCATCCGTATTTTGAAGCCATAGATTTTGGGAGGGTGATGCTAGCACTAACTCCTCCGTTTAGAATCCCAGAATCTAGTTCTAACCATTCTTGGTCTGATGGCACATGCCATCCCAATGGAGCTAGTTCTTTGTTTGGAGTGTTTGGATCAGTATCGTGTATACCTGCTACTGCATACCAATTATAGAGTATTCCTTTCGTAGGGTCATTATTGTAATAACACCATGCACCGGTAACAAGATTAGCCCACTCTGTATCATCAGTTACTTGAGGAATAGGAGTACCGTCACGGTAGGTGATTACTGCTGCATTTTGCACTGTCCATTGTTGCACCGGATCTCCGTAGGGTAGATATCGATAAATGTTACCATCTTGATCCATAACAGTTCCACCATCCGGTTGAGATAAGTACATAAGTACATCAATCTGGTCTTGTAAGTCAGATAACTTATTCATCAAAAAACCTAAGTTTACCGCATCTTGGGCTTCGGTTGGATCGTTAACATCTTTGATTTGGTTATTTAAAGCACTTACTGTTCCATTTAACAGGATGTCAGCTTCTTGACCTTGAGCAAAGTACAAACCAGGGATCATTACGAATGATAGAATAATTTTTTTCATATTACTAAATATAAAAAAATATCCCCAAAAATAAATAATTATTCTTGAGGATATTATGTACTGAAGGCGGGACTTGAACCCGCACGGATATTACTATCCATTGGATTTTAAGTCCAACGTGTCTACCAATTCCACCACTTCAGCATTAAACTAATATTGTGGAGCGAAAGACGGGATTTGAACCCGCGACCCTCACCTTGGCAAGGTGATGCTCTACCCCTGAGCTACTTTCGCATTATTTTAAAGAACCTAGCACCGTAAGTGCGGATGCAAATTTAAGATAAATTTTGAAATATAAAACTTAATTTGGTAAAATTGAAATTGCAAATCCTCCGGCAGCAACAGTAGGTATTTTAATTTTACTTTTTGAGGATACTTCAATCTTTTCAATTTTATACGATTGAGGATTTTTTGCATAGTCTGCATCCTTGGAATCTCTATAAATTGTGGCCGTGTATTTTCTATTTTTATCTAAAAATTTAAAATCTACCAAAGCCTCTCTTTTATCATAACCATTTGAATTACCAACAAACCAATTATCAGTACCCTTTTCTTTTCTAGCAATGGTTACATATTCTCCTGGCTCAGCCTCCAAATAAACAGATTTATCCCAATCTAATGCCACATCCTTTATAAACTGAAATGCATCAGGAAAACGCATATAATTCTTTGGTAAATCAGCAGCCATTTGTAATGGGCTATACATAACAACATATAATCCCAATTGGTTGGCTAAAGTAGTTGTAACGGAACCAGGGGCGAGAGTTTCGTTTAAATTTGGTGTAAAATCAGGTCTATTTTTTCTTGGATCCATTTCAAAAATTCCAGGCGTATAATCCATTGGACCACCAATTAATCTTGTAAAAGGTAAAATAGTTGTATGATTTAGTTTTGATCCACGAAATTCAGCTCCTCTTGCTGATTCATTTCCTATATGATTGGGGTATGTTCGGCCAACTCCTGTAGGCCTTACAGCTTCATGAGCATTAACCATTATTTTATAATCAGCTGCCTTATCGATAGCATAAATGTAGTGGTCTACCATATATTGTCCATAATGCCTTTCCCCAGCAGGAATTATTCTACCTACATAACCGCTTTTTACAGATTTGTATCCGTATTTGTTCATAAGAGAATATGCTTCGTCCATATGTCTTTCATAATTTCTTATTGCCCCTGAAGTTTCATGATGCATCATTAAACTGATTCCTTTTTCTTTTGCATAATTATTTAATTTTTCGATATCGAAATCGGGATACGGAGTCAAAAAATCAAACACATAATCCTTTTTCTTGTTGAACCAGTCTTCCCAGCCTATATTCCAACCCTCTACCAATAAAGCATCGAATCCGTGTTTAGAAGCAAAGTCTATATATCTCATCACTTTTTGATTATTAGCAGCATGTGAATCATTTGGCTCCAATTCATCATAATTTGTTTCATTAATCCTTACAGATTTGAGATCATTTGTGTACCACCATGTACTTTGACCCGTGATCATCTCCCACCATACCCCCATGTATTTAGTAGGTTTTATCCATGATGTGTCGTCGATCTTTGAAGGCTCATTTAAATTATAAGTGATTCTACTTGCTAAAATATCTCGTGCATCGTCACTTGTGATTATCGTTCTCCAAGGCGTATTGTGTGAAGCATTCATGTAGGCCATATTACCATAGGCATCAGGAGTTAAATGACTTTCAAAAGTCATATTCAAAGGATTAAACTCTAAGTGCATCGCAGAATATTCTATCAATGCAGCCTCGTGTATATTAATATATAACCCTTCGTTTGATTTCATCATTAATGATGTCTGCACTCCCCAGTCTGAGAACCTGTACATGGAAACATTCTCCTCCTTAAAGTCAATGGATTTTTGTTTTATTTCAGATAATTTGGAAGTAATATAATTATACTCTTGGGTATCATAATCTCCAGGTATCCAAATCGCTGTATGATCTCCAGCCATTGCAAACTCAGTTTTTTCATCAATTACGATAAATGATCCTAGATTTTCCTGTAATGGAAATTCGTATCTAAAGCCTAAAGAATCATCAAAAAGTCTAAATCTAATGTTTACTTTTCTTTGAGAATCTTCTTGTTCAAGCTCAACAAACATTTCATTATAATTACTTCTAATTTTACTTTCTTCCCCCCAAACTGGACTCCATATTTCATCCATGGAATCAAACGAAACATTTACAACTTTAAAATCATTAACCATATCCAAGGTGTCAACTTTCATCCATTCAACATTATCCTTCAAAATAAATCCTAATCCACTATTTAAAATCACAGGGTTATTGTGATAAGTTAAGTTGTAAGTTGCCCTTCCATTTTCATCAATACTAAAATTTAAATCCAAATTATTATCAGGAGATTTTAAATTTTGAGAAGAAATAAATAATGTGATTAAACACATTATAGATGTAGTAAGAAATTTATTCATTATTTATTCTTTTTTCTTTTGTTTTAAATCGTTAGTAAAAGTAAAAAACGTTATTTATTAATCTTTCTTTTAAGTTCATTTAATTTAAGTAGGGCCTCAATGGGAGTTAATTCATCTAAATTTAGTTCCTCTATTTCTTTTTTTAAATCATCCAATAAGGGGTCGCTAATATTAAAAAAATCTAATTGAGGGGAGATTTTATTAATCACCAATTCTTTAGATGATCTAGACAACTCTAATTGCTTTAGCATTTCATTTGCTTTATCCAAAACATTTTTTGGCATACCTGCCATTTTTGCTACATGAATTCCGAAACTATGCTCACTACTTCCTGCAACTAAATTTCGTAGAAATAATATTTGATTATTTTCTTCTTTTATTGATACGTTAAAATTTTTGATTCGATCAAAAGATTCTTCCATTTGATTCAATTCATGATAGTGAGTAGCAAATAAGGTTTTTGGTTTTGATTTATGATCATGTAAATATTCCGTAATAGCCCATGCAATTGAAATGCCGTCGTAAGTACTGGTACCTCTTCCAATTTCATCAAGTAAAATTAAACTGCGATCTGAGATATTATTTAGAATGAGAGCTGTTTCATTCATTTCTACCATAAAAGTAGATTCACCCATACTAATATTATCCGAAGCACCTACACGAGTAAAAATTTTATCAATAATTCCCATTCTTAATTTTTCAGCAGGGACAAAACAACCAATTTGAGCAAGTAGACAGATTATTGCTGTTTGACGTAGAATAGCTGATTTACCAGACATGTTTGGCCCAGTAATCATGATAATTTGTTGATTTTTTGAATTAAGATGAATACTATTAGGGATAAAAGGCTTGTCAATTGGCAATTGAGATTCAATGACTGGGTGTTTTCCGTTAATTATCTCAATATCTAAAGAATCGTCAATTATTGGTTTTACATAATTTTTTGAAATTGCAAGAACAGAAAATGACAATAAACAATCTAATTCTGCTATTAATTTAGAGTTGTTTTGTATGACCCTAATAAATGATTGGCAAAAATCAAGTAGCTGATCATAAAGCATCAATTCTAATTCCGTTATTTTTTGTTCAGCACCTAATATTTTAGACTCATATTCTTTTAATTCTTCTGTGATATATCTTTCAGCATTTACCAAGGTTTGTTTTCTAATCCAATCTTCAGGTACTTTTTCTCTATGAGTATTTCTAACCTCAATATAATATCCAAATACATTATTTGAAGAAATTTTCAAAGAGGGAATATTAGTTGCTTCAGATTGCTCTTTGAGCATTTGATCAAGAAAATCTTTGTTATTTTTTGATAAGCTTCTTAACTCCATTAACTCAGATGAAAATTCTGATGAAATTGAATTGCCCTTATTAATATTAACCGGAGGTGAATCAGAAAGCGTATTACTTATTTCATTAATTAATTTATCGCAATTTTGAATTGATTTTACAATTTCATTTAATTCTAAGCAATCTGTTTTTGCTAATTCTTTACTTATTGGTTTTATTGTTTTTAGCGACTCGTTTAGATTAAATAGTTCTCTGGGGCTAATCTTCTTTGTTGATATTTTTGAAACAAGTCGTTCAAGGTCACTTATGGAGTTTAAAACCTCGATTAAAAGTTCTCTGTCCTTATCACTATCAATAAAATGTTGAACAATATTGTGTCTTTGTAAAATCAACTTTTTTTCAGTTGATGGTAATGCCAACCATCTTTTTAAGAGTCTGCCTCCCATGGGTGAAATGGTTCTGTCTATAACATCGATAAGTGATTTCCCTTCAATAGAATTGGGATGAAAAATTTCTAGATTTCTGACCGTGAATCTATCTAGCCATACATGACCTTCTTTTGGTATTCTTTTTATACTAGTAATGTGATTTAATTTGTGATGTTGAGTTTCACTTAAATAATGTAAAATTCCTGCCGCTGAAATAACACCGTCATTTAAATCATCAATTCCAAAACCTTTTAAGGATTTCGTTTCAAATTGTTTGAGAATTAATTCATTTGCAAAATCAGAATTGTATATCCACTGTTCTAAGAAAAACAGATTATATAATTCTCCAAAAATTTCCTTAAATTTTTTCTTATGCTGCTTAGATATTAAAATTTCACTGGGATTAAAATTAGCTAATAATTTTGCTATATATTCTGAGTCTCCTTGAGAAATTAAAAATTCTCCTGTTGAAATATCAAGAAAGGAAATACCAATATTATTACTAATAAAAACCGATGCTAAAAAATTATTTGATTTTGGATTCAATACCCCATCGACGGAGGCTAAACCAGGTGTTATCAATTCGGTAACTCCACGCTTAACAATTTTTTTTGTTTTTTTTGGATCTTCCAATTGATCACAAATGGCAACACGAAGACCTGCCTTCACTAGCTTTGGAAGATATAAATTTAGTGAGTGATGTGGGAAACCAGCAAGTTCTGTTTCACTTTGACTTCCTGCGCCTCTTTTGGTTAAAATAATATCTAATATTTTTGAGGCTTGAATTGCATCTTCTCCAAAAGTTTCATAAAAGTCTCCAACTCTAAATAGTAACATAGCATCAGGGTATTTTGCTTTTATTGCATTATACTGCTGCATCAAAGGAGTAATTTTTTTTGTGTCTTTTTTCAAAACGAAAAGTTAAATGCTATTTTTACCACTACATCGTTACTAAAGTAATTATTATTTAGTTGTTTAAAAAACAATTGTTTAAGTTGATTATATGAAAAAATTGAAAAATAGTGAACTAAACAGAATATCTGTAAGCGGGTTTAAAAACACATCAAAATCTCCGATTATAATCATACTCGATAATATCAGAAGCGCACATAATGTTGGTAGTATATTTAGAACATGTGATGCATTTTTAATCAGTGAGATTATATTATGTGGAATAACAGCCACTCCACCGAATAATCAAATCAGAAAAACAGCATTAGGCAGTACGGAATCTGTAGATTGGAGATATTTTGATAATATTAAAGAGGTGGTTTTAAATTTGAAAAAAGAAGGATTTCAAATTATTTCCATTGAACAAGCTGATAAGTCGTTAAAACTAGAAAAATTTAGTCCTAAAAAGAATGAAAAATATGCTTTCATTTTTGGAAATGAGATTAAGGGAATTGATCAAAAGATAATCGATATTAGTGATGATATCATTGAAATTCCTCAATTTGGAACCAAGCATTCGTTAAATGTTTCGGTTTCAGCTGGAATTGTTATATGGGATGTTTTTTCAAAAATATCGATTAGTCAATTTGATTAATAATTGATAAATAATCTAATCTGTTTTTTACAAAATCTATCTCTGAGACATCGATAAATTTAACATTTAAATCAGGTCTTGATTTAAAAAATTCTGAATAACTTTTATTGATACTTATTAAATATTCATCAGAAATAAATGCTTCATAATCTCTTCCTCTTTTTTTAATATTACCTTTTAAATTTTCTATGGTTTGATTTAGGAAAATAATTAAATCAGGCTTTACAATACTTTTATAAAGAGAGTAGAATAGTTTTCTGTATAAATTAAATTCATCCGAATTTAGATTTATTTTAGAGAAAATTAAAGATTTATGAATGTCATAATCACTAATTATATTTTTATTAAAAAAATTTAATTGAGATAAATCTTCGTTTGTTTGTTGATACCTATCAGCTAAAAATGACATTTCCAATTTAAATGCAAAATCTCGAGGATTCTCATAAAATTTAGCTAAAAAAGGATTATCAATATATCTTTCTAACATCAATTTAGTGTTGAAGTCAGCTGATATTTGTTTGGATAAACTAGTTTTTCCTGAGCCTATATTTCCCTCAATCGCAATGTAATTGTAATTTCTAATAGACAGCAGATTCCCTGGGTTATTTAAAACCAAATCTTTTTTTTGAATCTTTTGATTTTGATCAAACGCCTCATAAATTTCCTTTAATGAAACCTTACTAACTGGATGAATCAAATTTGGATCAATCTCAATCAAAGGTTCCATTACAAATCTTCTATTACACATTTCTGTATGAGGTACTTTTAATTCTTCAGAATCAATAACTAAATCTTCAATTAAGAGAATATCTATATCAATTATTCTTGAAATATATTTGGTTTCATCGGATCTATTACGACCTAATGTTTTTTCAATTTCTAATAATTTCTGCATCACTAAATATGGACTTATATTTGAGAAAAAAGATGCACAAATATTATAGAAATCATCTCCATCAAATCCAATTGACTCAGACTCATATATGCATGAAATTCCTGTTAAACAAGCAATCCTAGAATGGATCAAATCCAATGATGATTGAATATTTTCAAGCCTATCTCCAATATTGGATCCAATTGAAACATGATATTTTTTATACAAATCCATAAGAAATAACAAATTAGTTAAAAGAAATTGATTTACTATATTTGGTTAAAGACAAAATTGTGAATTCAGAAAAAAAATTTTTAGCCCAAAAACTTTATTTGATCCTAGCTTCGCTATTTATCACATCTTTAGTTGTTTCAAATTTAATATTTCAAAAATTTTTTTACTGGCATCCAATAAATTTTGAAATATTTGGCGAGAAACTTTTTTACTTATCTGTTGGTATTTTGCCTTACCCTATAACCTTTTTAATCACTGACTTAATTAGCGAAATTTACGGAAAAAAGAAAGCAAACCAGGTTGTAACGGTCGGAATATTTGCCGCAGTTTTCTCAACTCTAATTATTTACGTTGCAGATGCAGTTCCTGCTATGGATAATTCACCCGTGGATGACATATTATTTAAAAAAGTATTTGGAAGTACTATTATTGCGGTACTTTCAAGTATGCTTAGTTACTTATTTGCACAGTACATAGATATACATATTTATCATTTTTGGAAAAATTTAACAAAGGGTAAAATGTTATGGCTAAGAAATAATTTTTCCACTTTTTTCTCTCAATTTGTTGATACTTTTACAATTATCTTTCTTCTTTGTTTAACCGATATTTTAGAGTGGGATCAGTTTTTAGGATTACTTATTTCTGGCTTTATTTTCAAAGTATTTATAGCGCTTGTAGATACTCCATTTTTATACTTAGGTGTATATATATTTAGGAAAAAATTTAATCTTGATATAAACGAAGAGCTAGATATTGACTAAGATTTAATAGAAATGTTAAATAAATGACCTTCATGAGCTCTAAAATTTAAAACATTGTTATTTTCAAAAATTAGGTATTGCCCTTTGATTCCTTTTAACCTTCCTGAAAACTCAACATCTTTGGTTATTTTAACCGACTTGGGTTTATCAGGGTATTTTAAAACGGGAAAATTAATTTTAACAACTTTACTGTTATCGTTGAAATAATGTTCAAGATTACTCGGAATATATGTTTTTGCCTGTTCCTTGAAATTTAAAAGATTTACATTATCAATTTCGTTTTTTAGCATTTTTCTCCAATTCGTTTTATCACTCATATACTTCTTTAAAGCAACCTCAGCTGTACCAGCTAAAAATCTATTTGGGGTTTCGATAATTTCAATTGCCTCATGGGCTCCCTGATCAATCCACCTATACGGCACTTGAGATTTTCTGGTTATTCCAACTTTTACTGATCCGGTGTTTGAGAGATAAACTACGTGAGGTTGTAATTGAATTTTTTTTTCGTAATCTAAATCTCTATCAGGAATATTTAAATGTGCTTTACTTAACTCTGGTTTAATAATCCATTCTCCAGCATGAGGGCTTTCAAAAAAACAACTTTTACAAAAACCTTGTCTGAATATAGGTTGAGCTGAGGAACAGGAAAGGCAATTATATCCAAAACAATTAATTGATATATCATGATCTAAAAATTGATTTAAATGAATATAGCTATTCTCAAATTCGACAAAATAATTTATTGTCGAATTAAATTCTGTAGTCATTTTTTTTACAACGCCTTTAAAATGCATAAATTTTATTAAATTAAGGGGTCTTAAAATACAAAAAAAACGTGCCAATACCCATAATAAATTCAATTGCTTCCTGGTTCTTAAAAAAGAGAATGCATCAAATTGAATTATTTGAAAAATATCCGGGTGAGGTTCAAAATGATGTTTTATTAAATTTAATTGACAAAGCAAAAAATACAATTATTGGAAGAGATTTTGGATTCTCATCAATAAAAAGTTACGAGGACTTTTCAAAAAAGGTTCCGGCATTTAACTATGAAAACTTTTCAGATAAAATTGAATTAGCAAGAAAGGGTGAGAACAATATCTTTTGGCCAACTAAAATTAAATGGTTTGCCAAATCAAGTGGGACAACAAATTCAAAAAGCAAATTTATTCCTGTTAGTGACGAGTCCTTGGAAGATTGCCATTATGCAGCAGGGAAAGATTTACTTTGTATGTACTTAAATAATAATTCTGATTCTCAGCTTTTTACAGGGAAAAGCTTAAGGCTTGGAGGAAGCAAAAGCCCTTATGAAAAAAATGGAACTTTTTATGGTGACCTTTCGGCAATACTAATTGATAATATGCCTTTTTGGGCTGAATTTAGTAGTACCCCAAGTAATAAAACATCATTAATGGATGATTGGAATTATAAAATTGAAGCCATTATAAATGAAACAATCAACGAGAATGTTACTAGTCTTGCTGGAGTTCCATCTTGGATGTTGGTACTACTAAATAAGATTATTGAAAGAAATAATAAAAAATATATTTCAGAAATATGGCCAAATTTGGAGGTATATTTTCACGGAGGTGTAAGTTTTAAACCATATCTAAATCAATACAATAATATTTTAAATATTAATTCGATGCGTTATTATGAAATTTATAATGCCTCTGAAGGTTTTTTTGCTATTCAGCACGAAAACAATTCTAACGAATTATTATTAATGCTAGATTACGGGATTTTTTATGAGTTTATAGATATGAAATGTTTTGAAACCAAAGAAGAGAAAATCATTCCTCTTTGTGAAGTTGAAAAAAATAAAAATTATGCAATATTAATTACAACCAATGCTGGCTTGTGGAGATATAAAATTGGTGATACAGTCAAGTTCACCTCTGTATCTCCATATAAAATTATAATTACTGGTAGGACTAAACATTTCATAAATGTTTTTGGAGAAGAGGTAATTATAGAAAACACTGATAATGTAATAAATAGATTGTCTTCAAAATATAATTTGAAGATAGTAGACTATACCGTTGCGCCAATTTTCATGGAAAATAATAAAAAAGGAGCGCACGAATGGTTTATAGAGTTTAGCGAAGAACCATATAAAAATATTAAAATAGATGAAATTATTGATAAGGAACTCAAAAAAGAAAATTCAGACTACGAAGCCAAAAGATACAATAACTTTACTCTTGAAAAACCAAAAGTTGTAGTGGGCTCGAAAGGAGTGTTTATGAAATGGTTAGAAATAAATAATAAGCTTGGTGGACAAAATAAAATCCCAAGACTATCAAATAACAGAAAGTTTATTGAAAAACTTATTGGATTAAACAATTAGGATGCTGCTTTTAACTTTTCCAAGCTAATTCTTGAGAGCTGATCTTGTGCATATTTTTTTGTAACGACAAGTTTCTTTATTTCACTACCAGGTAAATTAAACATTGCATCATTTAAGATTTCTTCACATAAAGATCTTAATCCTCTAGCACCTAAATTATAATCAATCGCTTTGTCAACTATATAATTTAAAGCACTTTTATTAATCTCTAATGAAATGTTATCCATTTCAAATAATTTTACATACTGTTTAATAAGGGCATTTTTCGGTTCTGTTAAAATACTTAAGAGTGCACTTTTATTCAAAGGATTCATGTAGGTTACAACAGGGAGTCTTCCGATGATTTCAGGTATTAATCCAAATTCTTTAAGATCTTTAGGATTTATATATTTTAGAATGTTGTCTTCTGAAATCTGATCTTTCCCAATACTTTTATAACCAATAACATTTAAATTTAATCTTCTTGAAATGTGTCTTTCAATTCCGTCAAAAGCACCTCCAGCTATAAATAATATTTTTTCTGTGTTTATTTCAATAAATTTTTGATCTGGATGTTTTCTTCCGCCTTTGGGAGGAACATTAACGATTGTTCCTTCCAACAACTTAAGCAATGCCTGCTGGACTCCTTCACCAGAAACGTCTCTAGTTATAGATGGGTTATCGCTTTTTCTGGCAATTTTATCAATTTCATCAATAAAAACAATTCCTCTTTCAGCTTTTTCAATATCATAATTAGCAGATTGTAATAATTTTGTTAGTATTCCTTCAACATCTTCCCCAACATAACCGGCCTCAGTTAGCACAGTGGCATCAACTATTGCCAATGGCACATCGAGCATTTTAGCTATAGTTTTCGCAATTAATGTTTTTCCGGTACCTGTTTTACCAACCATTATGATGTTACTTTTTTCAATTTCAACATCATTTGATGTTTGCTGATTAATTCTCTTATAGTGGTTATAGACAGAAACAGAAATAACTTTTTTTGTGAAATCTTGACCAACTATATAATCATCTAGAAAAAGTTTAATTTGTTGTGGTTTTAAGGTTTGTAAATCAGACTTTTCCTCTGATTTTTGTTGAGATTTATTTTCTTGGATTATTATTCCGTTTGCTTGTTCGATACATACATCACAAATATGGGCATCAATACCAGCAATTAATAGGCTGGTCTGGTCTTTTTTCTTACCACAAAAAGAACAATTTAAATCTGACTTAGACATTTCGAATTAGTTTTTTGTAAGAATCTCGTCAATCATTCCGTATTCAAGAGCTTTGTCAGCTTTCATCCAATAATCTCTATCACTATCTTCATAAACCTTTTCATAATCTTGCCCCGTATGCTTACTGATAATTTTATACAATTCTTCTTTAAGGGTTAAAATTTCACGAGTTGTAATTTCAATATCACTAGCTTGACCCTGAGCTCCGCCCAATGGTTGATGAATCATAACTCTAGAATGAGTAAGTCCACTTCTTTTGCCTTTTTTACCAGCACATAACAAAACAGCTCCCATGGAGGCTGCCATTCCTGTACATATGGTGGCCACATCAGGCTTAATAAGCTGCATGGTGTCATATATTCCTAGACCAGCATATACACTACCGCCAGGTGAATTTATATAAATCTGAATATCCTTTGAAGAATCTGTACTTTCAAGAAATAATAGTTGAGCTTGAATTATGTTTGCAACCTGATCGTTTATTGCAGTACCCATAAAAATTATTCTGTCCATCATCAATCTTGAAAAAACATCAAAAATTGCAATATTCATTTGTCTTTCTTCAATAATATTAGGGGTAAGCCCCGAAGGATACATGCTACTTACAATATCATTAAAATAAGTACTGCTAATTCCTTGATCTTTAATGGCGAATTTTTTAAACTCTTTTCCAAAGTCCATATTGTGATATTAAATTTATTTATTATAAATATAAGAATTAATTATGATGGGTATACTTCCTTTATATACTCATCATATGAGACTTTTTTGAGTTTGTAATTAAAGTTTTGTTTAAAAAACTCAAGAATTCTATTACTTGTCAATTGCTCAGTTAATCTTTTAATTTCATCTTTATTGCTCATAACTCTTGCAACAATACCTTCAAGTTCTTTTTCGTCTGGAGCTGCCTGACCGTATTGCAACATCTGATTTTTAATCAATTCAGTGGTAAAACCCTTTAAATCTTCAAAATTGACCTGTAATTTATTATCAATTATAATTTTACTTTCAATAAGCTGGTATTTCATGCCCTTTTCTGATTTTTCATATTCGGCTTGAGCTTCTTCTTGGGTAATCTTTTTTTCCGAGCTTAATTGCATCCATTTGACTAAAAATTCAGAAGGCAAGTTAATTTTTGTTGATTCAATTAAATATTCTATCGAATCATTCATTAATTTTTGATCGGTTTGATTTTCAAATTGTTTTATAAAATCATTAGAAAGCTTGTTTTTTAGTTCTGTTACATTCTTTACAGAACCTTTACCATAAACTTTATCAAATAATTCTTGGTCTAAATCTGCGGGCTCCCTCACATTTATTTCCTTAAAAATTATTGTAATATCAGATTTAATTTCTTTGGCTTTATCAAGCTCAATTTTCAAATTTCTGGACAGTTCATAATCCTCCTTGAAAATTTTAGATGATTTCTCAGAAACTTCGTCATTAACTTTTAACCCAACTATCTTTTTTAGAAAAGCAGGCTTTAATGACTCTGTTTTAAACATACTTGAGTTATTAATCTCATCAACTTCAGAGATAAAATTGGCGGTAATTTCAAAACCTTTTTCAATTTTTGATTTTGAAATTAATTTACCGTATTGTTCCTGAATGTTTTTAATCTGATTATCTACCGACTTCTTATCGGCTTTTACTTCATATCTAACTATCGGTTTTTTAGGCTTAAAGTTTAATTTTAATTCGGGAGTATAACCAATCTCAAAATCAAAATTAATTGTTTCTAAATCCCAATCAATAGTTTCATATGATGGAATTGGTCCACCTAAAATATCTAACTTCTCATCTTGAATATATTTTTTCAGCTCAGAATCTAAGAGCTTATTGATTTCATCAACTTTTACTGCATTTCCGTATTGTTTCTTTACCAGACCCATTGGAATGTGTCCTTTTCTAAACCCAGGAATTTTTGCTGTTTTTGTATACCTTTTTAATACATCATTTACCTTAGATTCATAATCAGTTTTTTCAACAACTACACTAATTTTTCCGCTAAGCTTATTTTTTTTTGATATAGATATTTTCATTTTTTTAAATAAAATTGGTCTGCGAAAGTACTGTTTTTTTTACAGGACTCAAAGATATTACTTGGTTATTGGTTAGAGAAGTGATATAAAATTTTTTAAAAATTCTTCACTGTTATCAGCATGAAGCCAATGGCCTGAATTTGATATTGAAATTAGTTTTGAATTTGGAAAAAGATTTAATATTGGTTTATAATCTACATCCTTGATGTAATCAGAATTTTCACCCTTAAAAAAATATGTTGGTTTTTTAAATTGATCCGTATAGCTTATTTCCTTGCCTATCTCATCAACATTTAAATGAAGAGATTGTAAATTAAATCTAAATTCTAAGACATGGGGCTCTTTCCAAAATAAGTTTTTCATTAAAAAATTTCTTAATGAAACGTCTTTTATTGTTTTTGACAACTCTAAATCAACATTGATTCTTTTATTTATTTTTTTTAAATCTATACTGAGCAATGCATCTAAAATATAATCATGATGTCTTTCATAAAATCTTGGGCTAGTATCAATAACAAATAATTTTGATAAAAGATTAGGGTGTTTCAAAGCAAAATTCATAACTGTTTTTCCACCCATTGAATGTCCCATAATAATTGGCTGATGTATGTTGTGATGATTGATATATAGCAATAAATCTTCACGCATCAATTCGTAGTTAAATTCTCTAGAATGAAAACTTCTGCCATGATTTCTTTGATCAATTAAATGAACTTTGTAGTTGTTTTCTATAAGTTTTTTAGCTATTGAAATCCAATTGTCTCCACTTCCTAAAAATCCATGTAGTATTAAAATTTCATTTGCTGAGGATCCTAGTATTTTAGAGTGAAGAAGCATAAACTAAGAAAGATGTTTAAGATATCTTTTAATCGTATTTTCAAGTCCTAAAAATAAACTTTCAGTGATAAGAGAATGTCCGATAGAGACCTCTGCCAAATCCGGAATGTTTTCTTTAAAAAATCTAATATTTTTCAAAGATAAATCGTGACCTGCATTTATTCCTATACCAGATTTTGAAATCTCAGAGGCACATATGGCATATGAATTTATAGTGGTTAAATTCTTTTGAGAAAATTCTTTTGCAAATTGTTCAGTATATAATTCAACTCTATTGGGGTTGATTTCACAGACCGAGTCAATATATTTTATGTCAGGATCTAAAAAAATTGAGGTTCTAATTTTATTAGACTTAAATTCATTTACGATTTCTTTCAACATGTTTTTATTGTTAATTGTATCCCAACCAGAGTTTGAAGTAATAGCGTCAATTGCATCAGGCACCAAAGTAACCTGAGTAGGTTTTATTTTATTAACCAATTTTATAAATTTATCAATGGGATTTCCCTCAATGTTAAACTCGGTGAAAACAACTTCTTTTAATGCAATTGCATCAGCGTATTTGATATGTCTTTCGTCAGGTCTAGGATGAATCGTAATACCATCTGCCCCAAAATCTTGTATTTTTTTAGCAAATTTTAAAATATCGGGGTAATTTCCTCCTCTCGAATTTCTTAAAGTAGCTATTTTATTGATATTGACACTTAGCTTAGTCATAGTAGGTTTTTTAAGTCTGGAATATTCTGTAAAACTAATTTAATTTTACTTAATTTTGAACATCTTTAACAAGAGTTTTATAAGATTTACATTTTGAAAATTGCCCTATTTACGAATCCTGATGTGATTGAAAATAATGATAATATATTTTCAGTAATCAAATCATTAATAAAAAATAAAATAGAATTTGAAATTGACATCAATTCAAAAATTTCAAAATCAGCTTTACGAAGTGCAAATATTAACCATAATATTAAAAATTTTGTTGAATTAAATGATTCCTACGATTTTGCTATTTCGGTTGGTGGAGATGGTACCATTTTAAACTCTGCAGAAAAAATTGGTGAATTGTCTATCCCCATAATCGGCCTTAATACGGGGAGACTAGGGTTCTTGGCAAATTCATCGTTAAAAAATATAGAAATGGTTATTAATAGATTAAAAAATAATGACTTTAACATTTCAAATAGATCAATGATCGAGGTGCTTTTCAACGGTAAAAAAAAATACGCTTTAAATGAAATCACAGTTTCAAGAAAAAATACAACGTCATTAATTACAATTGAAGCAAAACTGAACAACCAGTACCTAAACACTTATTGGGCTGACGGATTAATAGTTTCAACTCCAACAGGATCAACTGGCTATTCTCTGAGTTGTGGTGGGCCAATAATTATTCCGGAAAGTAAAAACTTTGTTTTAACCCCCATTGCACCTCACAATTTAAATGCAAGACCTCTAGTAATTTCGGATGATAAAAAAGTTGATATTTCTGTAAACGGACGTGAAAATGAATATTTAATTTCAATTGATTCAAATATATATTCTGTCCCAATCAACTTGAATATTATTGTACAAAAGGCTTTACGGTTTTTGAAAATGGTAGAATTTGATGAAGACAGCTATTTAAAAGTTCTTCGTGAAAAACTCTTATGGGGAAAAGACAAAAGAACAAAGCAATAAAGTTCTTGCTTTTATGTTTTATTTAAAACCGTAAAGTGGATTTAATAAAAAAAATAACAATCATAACAACCTTATTGATTTCTAGTCTTTCAATGGCTCAGATATATGAGATTGGGTATATAACTGGTAAATCTAATTTTATAGGTGATGTGGGGGAAACAACTTTTATAAACCCCATATACAATCAAATCGGTGATGACTTGATAAATGGAATCAGTTTAAAGTGGAATAGGAGCCCCAGACACTCTTACAAAATGACGATTATTAACACAAATCTTGGGGCTAATGATTTGAATTCAAAAGACCCTAGAAGAATTGAAAGAGGTTATAATTTTAAAACTCCGCTCACAGAAATATCATTAGGAATTGAATTTAACATGTTGGAGTATAATCTTCACGAATATTCAAACTTATTTACCCCTTATTTTTATACAGGAGTCATTCATTCAAAATATGATAAACAAATACTTCAAGATGCTAATATTACTAGAATTTCAAAGAAAAATACGACACTAGGAATACCTCTGGTCGTGGGGATTAAATATAGATTTTTTGAAAATTTTATAATTTCCTTTGAATTGGGTGCAAGGTATACTTTTACCGATGATATTGACGGAAATATAATATCTACAGACGAAGTAGGCTATAATTTTGGAAATATTAATAATAATGACTGGTATATGTTTTCTATAATGAATCTTTCATATACCTTTGGGAGAAAACCATGTTATTGTAACATAAAATGAGTTTGTTAGAGATCGATAAAGAAAATTTGCCCAGACATGTAGCTGTAATAATGGATGGTAACGGAAGATGGGCTAAAAAAAAGGGTCAGAGACGTGAAAATGGCCATCGAGCAGGAAGAAAAGCGGTAAAGAGAATCGTTGAGTCATGTGCTGAACTAAAAATAAAAAATCTTACACTCTATGCTTTTTCGACTGAAAACTGGAATAGACCTAAGGTAGAAATTGACTTTCTGATGCAGTTATTATTACTTTCCCTAAAAGATGAGTTGAAAAACTTGAATAAAAACAATATAAAATTTGAAACTATTGGTAATCTTGATAGACTTCCAAAAAAAATCAGTAATTACCTACTTAAGGTAAAAGAGCAAACTAAAAATAATTCAGCGCTTACCTTGACCCTAGCTCTGAGTTATGGAAGCAGAAGTGAAATAGTTAATGTAGTCAGGGAAATATCAGATAAAGTTAAAAATAATATAATTTCTTTAAAAAAAATTGACGAATCCGTAATAAATGACCATCTTTACACCCGTCATTTACCTGATGTAGATTTACTCATAAGAACAAGTGGCGAAAAAAGAATAAGCAACTTTTTGCTCTGGCAAATAGCATATGCTGAGTTATATTTTACTAAAAAAATGTGGCCCGACTTTGGAAAAGAAGATTTGTATAAAGCTATAATTAGTTATCAAAATAGGGAAAGAAGATTTGGAAAAACTAGTGAACAAGTTAAATAATACACAAAACACTTTAAAGGATTTTAGCCTGTTAGCTAAACTTTTGTTTTTGGGATTCATTTTTTCGTTTTCCGAATCGACATATTCACAAAATAACGTTGAGAGGTATAACATTGGTGAAATTGAAGTTTCTGGTAATACATCATTTAGTCCCCTTACAATTATTACATTTTCTGGGTTAAGAGAAGGAGATGCAATAAGTATCCCCGGTGAAAAACTTAGTAATGCGATAAAAAAGTTGTGGGGATCTAACCTATTTAGCTCTGTTAACGTTTATAAAACAAAAATTGAGGATGGGGTTATTAATCTAGAGATTGAACTTTATGATCTACCTGAACTTACCTCTCTCCAAATTTCAGGAGTCAAAAAAAGAAAGAAAGAAGAAATTATTAAGGAAAACAAACTTCAAAGTGGAGTTAAGGTTACAGAAAATCTCATTACTACTACTAAAAATTATCTTGAAAATAAATACAGAAAAAAAGGTTATTTCAAGGCCAAGGTTATAATTAACACTGAAAAAGTAGTTGATTCCACAAATAAATCTAAAGTTAAAATGACATTAGATATTGTAAAAGGGAGTAAGCTTAAAGTGAATGAAATAAAATTTAATGGTATTAATCAGCTTAAATCGAAAACTCTTGAAAAAGCAATGAAGAATACTAAAACAAAAAAGTTTTACAGGCTATTTAAGAGGTCAAAATATGTGCCTGAAGACTTTAAAGAAGATCTGTTAAGTATTGTAGATAAGTACAAAGAAAATGGATACAGAGATGCTAGGATAGTCTCTGATACGATTGAAAATAATAATGAAAGTATTGATATTTCAATAGATCTAATTGAAGGGTCTAAATACACTTTTGGTAAAATTGACTACTTAGGAAATAGTGTATACACTGACAAACAATTAAATCAAATTTTAAGTATTAAAGAGGGTGACACATACAACGGAGTTGAACTTGAAAAGAAAATTGCAGACAAATCTGATCCTGATGCTGATGATTTAAGCAATCTTTATCAAAATAACGGATATCTTTTTTCATCCATAACCCCTGTTGAGGTTAATGCCGATGGAAATATAATTGACCTTGAAATCAGAATTAATGAAGGTAAGCCTGCTTATTTTAATAAAATTTCTGTTGTCGGAAATAATAAGACAAATGATCATGTTATATATAGAGAAATTAGAACCAGACCTGGCCAATTATACAGTAAAGCCAATGTTTTTAGATCTCTTCGAGAATTGGGTCAACTTGGGTTTTTTGATCCTCAGTTAATTTCTCCTGATTTTAAGAATATTAACCCCAATGATGGAACTGTAGATTTAGAATATACACTTGTAGAAACAGGCTCAAGTCAAATTGAACTACAAGGTGGATACGGAGGGGGTGGTTTCATTGGAACATTAGGACTGTCTTTCAATAATTTTTCTATAAAAGATATATTTAAAAAAGAAGCATATCGACCAATACCGATGGGTGATGGGCAGAGACTTGCCTTGAGACTTCAGGCTAGTAGATTTTACACCGTTAACAGTTTTAATTTTACCGAGCCTTGGCTTGGAGGTAAAAGACCTGTACAGTTTTCTGTACAACTATCACAAACTAAACAATTCATGTTTAATCCATACAACTATACAGCAGATAAATCTAAATATTTTAATATTTCTGGAGTTTCTGTTGGTTTAGCTAAAAGACTAACTGTACCGGATGATTATTTTACACTATCACAATTTATTGGTTATCAATTTTATGATTTAAACGAATATAATACCGGTTTATTTACGTTTGGTAACGGATCATCTAATAATCTTTCCTACACCATTGCATTGAGTAGAAATAACACCTACACGGACCCTATTTATCCAACCGGTGGTTCAAATTTTTCTTTGTCTGCAAAAATGACTTTTCCATACTCTGCATTTAACGATGTCGACTATAAAGCACTAAAAGACGAAAGAGACGAATTAGTAGATGAACTAGCAATTAACCCAAGCAATACCAGTGCAGGTGACAGAATTGCTGAAATTGACCAGGAAAGATACAAATGGTTAGAGTTCTATAAAATAAAATTTAAAGGGGAATGGTTTACCGCCCTTACAAAAAAGTTGGTTCTTAGACCTTCTTTTGAATTCGGTTTCCTGGGTGCTTACAACAACGACAGGGGAATTATTCCGTTCGAGAGATTTTTTCTAGGCGGTGATGGAATGGGAATGTATAATTTAGATGGTAGAGAAAATATACCGCTAAGAGGATATCCCAATCAATCTCTTTCTGCGCAAGACGGAGGATCCATATACAATAAATATTCCTTGGAACTACGTTACCCTGTTAGTTTAGGAGAACAGGCTAAAATATTTGCTCTAACATTCGTTGAGGGTGGGGCGTCTTACAATAGTTTTAGAGATTTTGATCCTTTCCAATTAAAAAGATCTGCAGGGATTGGAGTTAGACTATTTATGCCTCAATTTGGATTATTAGGTATTGACTTTGGGCATGGTTTTGATCCTATCCCCGGGCAATCAACAAAACATGGTTGGGAAACTCATTTTATCTTTGGACAAAATTTTTAGATAGTTTATTCGTTTACATAATATGAAAAGAATTTTAATACTTACTGTTTTACTCTATGTGAATTTAACAATGGCCCAAAGAGGGGTTAAAATTGGATATATTGATACCGAATATATACTAGAAAATTTAACGGAATACAGTGAGGTCTCAAAAAGACTTGAAGAAAAAGCGCAAAATTGGAAAGACGAAATTTCACAAAGGTCTAGAGAAATCGAGCGAAAAAAAGAATCTCTTAATTCTGAAAGGATTTTATTGACTAAAGATTTAATAGAAGAGATTGAAAGTGAAATTGAATTTGAAGAACAAGAATTAGATGAATATCAGCAAAAAAGATTTGGAACAAGAGGAGATTTAATTCTGCAAAAGCAACAATTAATTCAACCTATCCAGGATCAAATATTTAATGCAATTAAAGAAATAGCTAAATCAAAGAATTATGATTTTATTTTTGATAAATCAGCTGATATTGTAATGCTATATTCTGACAGAAGACATGATATAAGTGATCAAATATTAAGAAATATTTCTAGAGCTAACAACCGAAAAAAGCTAGACTCAAGAAAAGATAAAAGAAAAGCAGAAAATGAAAACATAATTGATGAATCGATTATTTCTGAAAAAATTGAAAGGAATATTGATGAGAAAATTGACAATCAACCGGAAAAAACCGAATCAAACAAAAAATTAACAGTTAAAGAACTGCTAGAACAAAGAAAACAAAAAAATAGTAATAAAAGAAAAGTAAAAGATTAGTACCTTTACATTCAATAAAATTTAAAAAATAGATATGAAAAAGATTAGAATATCATTAATAGCAATCTTGTTAGCATTTAGTTTTTCAACTTTTGCACAATCAAAAATTGCTCATATTAATACAACTGAGCTTGTTGCTGCAATGCCAGAAATGAATGATGCAAAATCTGAATTAGAAAAACTTGCAAAAACATACGAAACTGATATTCAGACCATGGCTGCTGAATTACAAAGCAAGGTAAAGCAATACGATACTGAAGCTGCTTCCCAAACAGATGAAGAAAATGCCAAAAGACTTCAGGAAGTTCAGGGTATGGAGCAAAGTATTAGACAATATCAAGCTCAAGCCCAACAAGAATTACAAAAAAAGGAATTTGACTTGCTAAAACCAATTACTGAAAAAGCTCAGGCTGCTATTAGTAAGGTTGCAGATTCGATGGGATTTGATTATGTGCTAGACTCAACACAAGGACAGGGAGTGATCATAGCAAATGGAACAGATTTAATGATTGATGTTAAAAAAGAGTTAGGATTCTAATTTAAAAAAACTTAAGTATAAAAAGCTGTCAACTTAGACAGCTTTTTTTTTATCAAAATATGAAAAAACCGATAGGATTTTTTGATTCTGGTATTGGAGGATTATCAATCCTAAATTCTTTGGTTGAAAAATTACCAAATGAAAGCTTTATTTATTTATCTGATAATAAAAATTGTCCATACGGTAACAAGTCACATAAAGAGATAACAAATTTTAGTTTAAAAAACTCAAAAAAGTTAATTGAGTTAAATTGTAAGATGATAATTGTTGCCTGTAATACAGCCACAACAAATTGCATTAATTTATTGCGTGAAAAAATTCCTGTACCAATAATTGGAATTGAGCCTGGAATTAGGCCAGCTATCTTAAACACAAAAACCAAAAATATAGGAGTATTAGCAACTGAAAAAACATTAGAAAGTAAATTATTTAACAGTACCTCTAAAGATAACATTAAAGACGGAATTAAAGTTCATGAACAGATTGGATATAGACTTGTTAATGAAATTGAAAAGGGTATTAATGGAAACATTCTGATAGAAAACTATCTAAAAAAATATTTAAGTCCGATGATCAAAAATAATATTGATTATTTAGTTTTAGGATGTACTCATTATAACTTCTTAGAAGAGAAAATAAATAAAATATTATCAAAAAATGTAAAAATAGTTGATACTATCTCGCCTGTTACCAACCATGTTATAAAAACCTTAAAAAGTCTTAAAATAGAAAATAAAAACAGATCAAATAATTCAATTGATATAATTTATAACGGCAATAAATTATCAAAGGAATTTATGAAAACTAATTATCAAATAAGCTATTTAGATTTTTAGACTATTTTAACCACGGGCAGTTACAATTATACCTTTTCTTACGACAACCAAGATTAAATCCTAATGTAATTTGATGATAACCACCATTATTAAAAATAATAGAATCTGATTGGTAATTAAATGAATATGCAAAAACAATACTATCATACTCAACTCCAATCATAGGGGTTATAAAGCTTGATCCCGGTTTTTCGTAAGAACCTGATTCTCTTAAAAAGGGGACATTATCATAACTGCCTCTTAGTGAAAGTCCAGCCCATAATCTACCAAAATCCATTTCCCTGTATACTTTTAGATTTAAATCTACATAAGTTTCTTTTGTTGCTTCTTTATGAACCAACATTACTGATGGTTCATAATTCCAATTTTGCGTGTAGCTGGAAAACAGGTATCCAGTAGTAAATAGATATGTTCTAAGGTTATTATAACTTAAACCCTGATCATTAAAATTGATTCCGTCATTGTTAAGTAAATTTTTAATGGCTCCGTGTGCGTAAAAATCAAGAAACTGATAGGAGAATCCAAAATCAAGATTAAAATCAGTTGCACTTTGTTCTATACCAGAAATTAGTGGATCAAAACCACCAGATAAAAATGCAGATTCATCCAGCTTATATTGGATTAGCCCAGCACTTAGTCCAAAGGAAAGCATATCAATATCTAATTCACTTCTGGAAAACATTATATGATGAGCATAAGTAAAGTATGCTCCGGTTTGAGAATGATATCCGTTCTCATCCTTAAAAGCTATGGCGCCAAGTGCAGATTTAGAATCACCTACTCTGCCATTAACACTTACTGTTTGAAGATTAGGAGATAAATCCTGATCAATCCATTGTTTTCTGCCAGTGAATCTGACTTTTGTACAATTTGACACCCCAGCCATTGAAGGATACAGAAGGTAATAATTATCAGTTAAATAATCAGAATAAATAGGCAATCCTTCTTGAGATGTAACTTTTGAGAATGAAAAAGCCAAAATAATCACTAAAAAAAGAAGGTTCTTATTTCTCATTATGTTAAGATAATAAACAAACTCAAAAATATTTTGAACATGTACATCGACCAAATATATAAATTTTAATAGACATATCTTGTTAATTATTTCTGTAAAGACTGATAATTACTATTTTTGCATTTGTAAAAACAAATTATGGAATTTAAAGTTAATATTGAAAGAACTCAAAATAAGTTCATTAATAAATTTGAGGTTAGCAATTTCATTACTAATCACATAAGTAACGAATATAATAATATTGATGAGGCTAAGGATTCAAAGTTAGCCCAGGAACTTTTTTATCTGCCATTTGTAAAAAAAGTATACATAACTCCTTCATTTATTTCTATTGAAAGATTTAATATCGTTGAATGGGGTGATGTAGAAGAGGAAGTAAAAAATTTAATCGAAAACTATTTAAATAGTGGTCAAGAAGTTATTTCAAATATAAAAGAGAAAAAAAACAATCCAATTTCTATATATACAGAAAGTACACCAAACCCAGCAGTTTTAAAGTTTGTATCAAACAAATTGATTGTTGAAAACAACTTAGAGTTTAATAATATTGATGAAGCTCAAAATATGGAGTTTGCAAAAAAATTGTTTGAGTTTTCTTATGTTAAAAATATTTTTCTAAGCAAAAACTTTGTTTCAATTACTAAATATGAAATTAAAAACTGGGATGAAATTGTTCACGAATTAAGAAGTTTCATAAAAAATTACTTAGAGAATAATAAAATACATGAGACTTTAGTTGAAAAAGAAAAAGTAGATGTTAAATTAGACGATACATCTGAAAAAATAATTTCTATTTTAGACGAATACATTAAACCTGCCGTTTCGTCTGACGGTGGTAATATTTTATTTGACTCCTATGATTCTGAAAAAAAGTTAGTGAAAGTTATTTTACAGGGAGCCTGTAGCGGCTGTCCATCATCTACAATAACTCTAAAAAACGGAATTGAAAATATGTTAAAGGAAATGCTCCAAGGTCAGGTAGAAACCGTTGAAGCCATAAACGGATAGAAAGTAATCTATTTTGTATTTTTGAGTAATGAGAAATAATTTCTTAGGCATATTAATCTTATTTTTTATTTTAATTTCATGTAATTCAGAAATCTTAATGAATAAAGAAAATAATTTAATAAATGAATCTAGTCCATACCTTTTACAACATGCGAAAAATCCTGTTAATTGGAATCCTTGGGATAAGAAATATTTAAATATTGCAGAAAAGCAAAATAAATTGGTAATCATCAGTATTGGATATGCATCTTGTCATTGGTGTCATGTAATGGAAAGGGAAAGCTTTCAAGATAGTGCTGTTGCAAAGTTGATGAATGAAAAATTCATATCATTAAAAGTTGATCGAGAAGAGAGGCCTGATATTGATCAAGTATATATGAATGCTATTCAGCTTATGACTGGAAGTGGAGGTTGGCCGCTAAATGTAATTGCTCTTCCAGATGGAAGACCAATTTGGGGAGGAACTTATTTTTCAAAAGAACAATGGCTGTCGGCGTTAAATCAAATCTCCGTGATATATGAAAAAGAGCCTGAAAAATTTATTTCATATGCTGACAAAGTACAAGAAGGTATAAATTCGTTAAATATAGTTGATCCCGCAATCGATGATTTTAAATCCATTGACCTTTTAAAATATTCAGAAAAATTAATTGACAGTATTGACTTGAAATTTGGTGGGTTTAATGGAGCTCCTAAATTTATGATGCCTAACAATCTAGATTTTCTTCTTAGATACAGTGTTCAAGAAAACAATCTAAAAGCAAAAAATATTATTTTAGAATCACTAGAGAAAATCGCATATGGCGGAATTTTTGATCATATTGAAGGTGGATTTTCTAGGTATTCAACTGATGAAAAGTGGCACATACCTCATTTCGAAAAAATGCTTTACGATAACGCTCAATTAATGAGTCTTTATTCAAAAGGTTTTAAAGTTTCTAATAAAAAACAGTTTAAAAAAGTAGTTTATAAAATTCATGAGTACATTAATAAAGAGATGAAAGATAACTCAGGTGGGTTTTATTCTTCATTAGATGCGGACAGTAAAATTGATGAAAATAATTATGTAGAAGGCGCGTATTATTCATGGAGTTTTTCAGAGTTAAAAAATTTAATCAGCGAGGATTTTGATCTTTTTTCAAAATATTATAATGTTAACGATTATGGGTACTGGATGGAGGAAGACAAATATGTTTTAATTAATAATATTTCAGATACTGAGTTTATTTCTGAGTATAATTTAACGGAAGAAATTTTTAACAATAAATTATCAAATTGGGTGTCTATACTTAAAGAAGCAAAAAAAAATAAAAAGAAACCAAGTTTAGACTATAAAATTGTAACATCCTGGAATGGATTAATGATATCAGGATATGTAGATGCTTATAAGGCTTTTAATGATGAAATATTTTTAAATGAAGCCATTGAGTCAGCTGAGTTTATCTATAAAAGTTTAACCAAAAATGATGGGGGTTTGTTTCATAATTATGTTAATGGTAAGAGTAAAGTCAACGGCTACCTAGAAGATTATGCAACAATTATTCAAGCTAGCCTTGATTTATATGAAATTACATTAAATCAGAAATGGATTGAAAGAGCTTTGAAACTTTCTGAGTATGTAATTAAAAATTTCTCAAAAGATGAATCAGCTTTGTTTTATTTCACATCAAAAAAAGACGAGGAATTAATTACTAGAACAATTGAATTTAGAGATAATGTTATCCCTTCTAGTAATTCAATAATGGCAAAAAATCTTTTTAAATTATATCATTATTTTGATAAACAAGAATACTTTAATTTATCAAAGAAAATGGCACTGAGTGTCACCAACGAATTTGAAGTATATCCTAGTGGTTATTCAAACTGGTTTGATTTAATTTATAATTTAAAATCAAAGTTTTATGAAGTGGCAATTGTAGGTGAAAACGCAATTCAAAAAGCAACAGAACTTAACACAAAATATCTTCCAAATAAATTGGTTATTGGATCCTCTACCAGTAATGATCTTCCTTTGTTACAAAACCGATTTATAAACGGTAAAACACTTATCTATGTATGTGTGAACAAAGCATGTAAAATGCCTACAGAAAACTTAGATGAATCAATTAATATGATTAATTTTTAATTTTTTTTCCGCCAAATTCCTTTAAATATTTTGGTTGAAATTCTGAAATATCTACAAAATCTTTTTTTATAAATTTTAAATGCGAAAGTATTCCCATCTCCTTTGCTGATGGAAGAGAAAAATCTGAAAATATTGCATTTTTATGATCAATAAAATTCATTATTTTTTCATTAGAATTTCCGATAAAATTTACAGTTGAAGATTTCAAAAATTGATGAAATGAATTAGAATTTAAAACTAAAGAATCTGTTTCTACAATTCTTTTAGGGAGCTTATTGTTATTAAATTCAAAAATCGAATAATAAATTTCATCTCTCCTAGCATCCATTGCTGAAATAATATATCCCTTTGAACATTCTATTTTTCTTGCTAAGACATACATAGTATCTATTGCTATTAAAGGGATATCTAAAGCAAAACAAATCCCCTTAGCTGCAGAAACACCTATTCTTAATCCTGTGTAAGACCCAGGGCCTTCAGAAATAGAAACAGCAGTTAAATCGCCTAATGGAATTTCTGTATTTTTGAATAACTTATCAATTAAAACGTGTAAAGATTTTGAATGTGAATATTGATCAAAATTTTGTTCTACAAAATCGATAAGCTTTCCTTCTTCTGAAATGGAAACCGAACAATTAGTACTTGATGTTTCAATATTTAAAATTATAGACACTAAACTATCTTTTACCTAAATAGTAATCTAATACTTTTGTTTTAAATATGAAATCATATTTAGCATTAATTAATGAAGACCTAGCATTTAAAAGTCTAATCCTAGACTGTTCAAGATCAAATGAGTTTAAGGCACCGAGATTAAATCTTTGTTTTGAGTTTTCAAAAGCTAATTCCTGCGATCCTAAAGATAATTTGGCAGCTTCATACGCTCTAAAAGCAGCCTTTGCATCAGTGAATGCTCTTTGAACAGTAGATACTAAATTTATTTTAACTTGATCAAGAGCTAAATTAGTTGTTTCTTCCTGAATTTTGGATTTATTTACTTGGGCTTTTGTCTGATTCCTATTAAATATCGGAATTGAAATATTCATATTAACAGAATGGCCTTTATTATCGTTTAATTGATCAATAAATTGATCATCACTAGTTAAATTTGAAAAATTTGCTGAAGCATTGAAACCATATCCCATGGATATGTTTGGTAAATATGCACTTTTAGATATTTTAGTGCTTAATTTTGACAGCTCAATATCCCTTTCAGCTACTTTGATTTCATTTCTGTTTTCCATTGCATAATTTATAATGGGCGCTACATCATCATACATTAGATTTGCCGAAGGTGCATCTATTTGAACAACCTCAACATCAAAATTTTCAAAGGGTAATTGGAGTAGTTGAGATAAACTTAAAAGAGATAAAACATGGCTGTTTTCTGCTATTGTTAAGTTTTGAATATCTCTACTATATGTTGCCTGTGTTTCAATTAACGTGGTCATTGGTTCAGAACCAGCTTCAACTAAAGTTTGTACTTGAGAAACCTGAAATTTAGAAAATTCTACCTGCGAATTTGCAAGATCTAAATTTTCTTTATTAAATAAGACATTGAGATATGCATTAGCTACATTTAATGAAATATCATCCTTTAATTTTTCAAGCTCATATTGATTCCTCTCTAAACTTAGTTTACTTTGATTTAATAAATTTATATTTCTAAATCCGTTAAAAACGCTTTGAGAAAAACCTAATCCAAGAGATGTTGAATAGAACTCCCTATCTCTAAATTCACCCGGAAAAACTTCAATATTTCCTAGGCTAGCTCCACCACTAATATTAGAACTAACAGCTGGTAAAAAATTTCCCTTAGCACTTACAATATCTTGTTTAGAAGACAACAAACTATTTTGAGCCTGAAGAATTGTAATATTATTTTCTAGTGCATGCGTAACGCATTGCTCTAATGTCCAAATATTATTTTGGGCATACGAACTGCTAATTAGAAAAAAGTAAGTAGTAAGTATTATAATTTGTTTCATAATTAATTAATAATTTTAATCCTCTAATTCTCTTGAGTTCTCGTCTTGTCGTCTTCTTGCTTCATCATCATCTTCATCTTCGACAGAATTCCAAACCTTAATTTTATCTCCTTCCTTAACCCCCTTTAGAATTTCAACGTTTATTCCGTCAGAAATTCCAACTTCAACATCCTTAGTTACAAACGAACCATCTTCTTTTAGTATCTCAACAAAAGGTTTGTCCGTTATTCTATTAAACTGAAGCAAAGACTCGTTAATACATAAAATATTTTCTTTTTGTCCAATGGACATAATTGCATTTGCGCTGTAACCTGCTCTTACATCAACACTTTCTGGAATACTTACATCTGCTTTGATTTTGAACTGAACCGCTCCACCTAATTCAATTCCTTTAGGTGCAACAAAAGTTAGCTTTGCACCAAATTCATCCTTTTCTAGTGCTCCGAGTATTACTTTGATTTCTGCACCCTCTTCAAGCTTTGAAACCTCAGTTTCATCAACCTGTCCTTCAAAAATCATTTTTGTCATATCGGCAACTGTTGCTATAGTAGTCCCTGGGCTAAATGTATTACTTTCAGTGATTGGACTCCCCTCTCTAATGGGCATTTCTAGAATTGTTCCAGAGATTTGAGATAGAACATTTGTGTTTGCAGTACTACCTCCTGTCAAAGTTCCTTGTTTAATGATTTTAAAATCATTTTCTGCCTGTTTAAGAGATTCTCTGGATTGATCCATTGACAATTGACTATTTTCAAAATCCTGTTTAGATATGACATTCTTTTCAAATAATTTTTCACTTCGGTTATATAATTTTCTAGAATTTTCATATGATAATTTTGCCGAATTAATTCTACTGCTGGCACTAAGTAAGGCTTGTTCATTAGGAACAACTCTGATATTAGCGATTAAATCTCCTCTCATAACTATATCACCCTCTTCGACAAAAATTTTATCAATGATTCCACTTACTTGTGGTTTCAATTCAATTTCATCTTCGGGGTTTAATTTACCTGTTGCTACAACTTCTTTTTCAATTGAAGTGTAAAAAGGCTGCTCCGTCTCATAATCAATTATTGAAGCAGAATTTGCATTTTTAAAATAATTTAAAACGTATAATAATGATCCTATAACTAGGATTAAAACTACATACTTAATTTGTTTTCTCATTTATCTAATATTTAATTTATTTATTCTTCTCTCAAAGCATCAATGGGTTTAATGCTTGTTGCTCTATTTGCGGGAATTAACCCAATTAAGGTTCCAAATACAACCAGTATTATTAATGAAATAAATACCACAAGTATAGGAACCGATGCGTTTATTAAGACTGAATCAGGACCACTTCCAAAAGCAGAATCCATAGCAATTAATATCCAACCTCCGCTTATAATACCAAAAATTCCGGCAATAATGGTTAAGAAAATTGATTCTAAAACAATCTGTCTTTTTATCTCAAATGGTGTTGCTCCAATCGCTCTTCTAATTCCAATTTCTTTAGTCCTTTCTTTAACCGTGATCAATAATATATTTCCAATTGCAAATACCCCAGCAATCAAAGTAGCAATACCCACAAACCAAGTAAGGAATTGCATTCCCATTAAAAACCCTTCAAATCTTTCGAACAATTCTCCTAAATTAAAACTACCAAAAGCACGATTGTCATCTGGATGTACATAAGTTAAATTTTTCAACACCAGCTTTACATCATTTTCTATCTGTCTAATATTATATCCGTCTTCCCCAGTAACAGTAATCCAACCAATATTATCACCCTGATTATAAACATCTCGAAAAGTTGTAAAAGGTATATGCAACTCTCCACCAAAATCAAAATCACCTTGCTCAAAGACTCCTATGACTTTATAATTGATTTCGTTAATTTTAATAAATTCTCCAATAGCTTTTTCTTCAATATCAAAGAGCTGCTTATAAACATCATCAGAAATTACGGCAACTTTTTTACTATCGTCAACATCTAACTGATTGATAAACCGTCCACTTATTAAATTCTTTTTTTGAATTTGATCTAAAAGGGGGAAATCTCCTGAGAGACCAAAATTATCATACTGAACCCCTCTTACAACCTGAACATCTTTAGAAGTTCTTGGTAAAAGAAACTTAATACCTTTGACTTGATTTTTAATTTTTTCTAAATGTGAATATTTAAGTCTAGGTCTACGACCCTCTTGATATCCTTTAAAAGCTTTACTTGTAGACTGTCCCCAAATAAAAACACTGTTGGTGGCATAATCACCAAACTGAACGCTAAACTTGTTTTCAATTCCTTTTGCAGAACCTAGAAGGCCTATTAACAATAAAATTCCCCACCACACTCCAATCATTGTAATGACAGTTCGCAACTTATTTTTTGTTAAGCTTTCCCTCAATTCTTGCCAGGTATCTTTATCGATTAAAAATTTAAACATATTATTCGTCTCTTAATGCTACAATGGGTTTGATTGATGCTGCTCTTTTAGCAGGAATATATCCGGCAAGGGTTCCAGCAATAACCAATGTTATTGTTGCTGCTAAAACTAGAGATGTACTAACTCCAGGATCCGTAATCCAATAATCCTCCAGGTTAAAACTGTTTAATACTGCCCCTCCTATAAGGAGTCCAACATATCCAGCGATAGCAGTAATAAAAATAGATTCTAAAATTATGATTAAGATAATTGAGTTGGGTGGAGCTCCAAGTGCTTTTCTTATACCAATTTCTTTTGTTCTTTCCTTTACGATGAAAATCATAATATTACTTATTCCCACGACTCCTGCCACTAAAGTTCCCATACCAATAATTAAAACTAGTATTGCCAAAACTCCGTTAAATTGGGTTATTTCTTGATTTTCTCTAGCTCTATTTCTAGCTCGTACTGCTGATTGATCATTTTCAGCAACAAAGAAAATATCTTTTATTTTATCAACTACCTTATTTCCAAAAGCGATCGCTTCCTGTTCGGAAAGTGAAGGATTGTAAGTAAGATTTATTTGATCGATGTAATCATTGTTTCCGTATATTTTTTGAGCAGTTGAGATGGGCATATATATTACTCTTGCTTCATTACTGTCTGAACCCTCGGTTCTTTCGACAAAAACACCAACTATCTTGAACTTTATCTTATTAAGATCAAGGTATTTTCCAATCGGATCTATATCACCAAATAAGTCTTCAACTACCAGATTTCCGATGACAATATTCTTAGTATTATTTTTTAAATCTAATGGATTTATAAACCTACCCTGTTTCATTTCTGATTTCTCAATAAATTGATGATCTGGATTTACTGCTCTTACCGAATAATTACTTTTTTCAGTTCCAAAACTAGCAATAACATTTTTATAGACCCTACCAGTTATAAATTCAATATCATCACTAAACTCTTCTTTTAAGGTTTTATATAATGGATTGTCAAATTGAATTCTTCTTCCTGTTTGATATCCCTCCACTGCTTTTGATGTTCGCCCAGAATAAATAAAAATTGAGTTGTTTGCATCACCATTAAATTCGTTGTTAAATGTATTTTGAAAACCATTCGCGATTCCAAATAAAATTGTAAACAACATTATTGCAAATGCAACCGTAAATCCTGATAAAAGAGTTCTAAGTTTATTTTTATTTAAACTTTGAAATACTTCCCTAAATAACCCAAAATCGATCATTATTATAATCTGTTTTGTTTAATTTTTTTATCCTCCATAATTACACCGTCTTTTAATCTTACAATTCTTTTACACATCAAAGAAATATCTTCTTCATGTGTAACAATTAAAATTGTTTTTCCCTCATCATTTAATTGCTGAAGGAATTGCATAATTTCATGTGATGTAGCTGAATCGAGCGCTCCTGTTGGTTCATCTGCTAGTAGTAATTTAGGTTCAGCTGCTAATGCTCTTGCAATCGCAACTCTTTGTTTTTGACCGCCTGAAAGTTCATTTGGTAAATGTGTTGACCAATCAGCTAGACCAACTTTTTCTAAATGAAACATTGCTTTTTCTTGTCTTTCCTTTCTCTTTTGTCCCTGATAATATAATGGTAAGGCTACATTTTCAAGTGCGTTTTTGAAGTTTATTAAATTAAAAGATTGAAAAACAAAGCCCAAGAATTTATTTCTGTATTGAGCTGCTTTCTTTTCGGTTAAATCTTTTATTTCAATACCGTCTAATGTGTATTCACCCGAATCAAGTTCATCTAAGATTCCAATTATATTAAGCAATGTTGATTTTCCTGAGCCAGAGGACCCCATAATTGCAACCATTTCACCTTTGTCGACATGAAGATCAATTCCCTTGAGAACATGAAGACTTGAATCTCCCATTTTATAAGACTTGTGGAGGTTATTTATTTTAAGCATTTACTTCTTTTGTTTTCTGTGGCAAAGGTTAAGAAAAACTCAGCAAAACGATGTTAATTAGTTGTTAAAAGGAGGTTAGATATTGTTAACGTTTATTTTTTAAATTTTTTATAAACGAAAAATATCATGAAGAAAACGATCAAATAGGGTAAAAATGCTAGGTACATAATCCCATTATTTATTCCTTCTGCCATACCATCATTTTCACTACTTTCTAGTACAGCTCTACACATTGCACACTGCGAAAAACTTGGGATTGATAAAAAAATCAAAAAAACAGAAGTAAGTATTTTATTTTTCATAATTAAACGTAATAAGGAGAAATCATTAAGTAAACTATAACTCCAGTTACCGCTACATATAACCAAATAGGAAAAGTTATTTTAGCGATTTTTTTATGTTTTTCAAAATCATTTGTAATAGCTCTTACGTATGAAACTAAAACAAAAGGGATAACCGTGATTGACAATAATATATGAGAAATTAAAATAAAATAATAAATATATTTTATTAAACCATCCCCTTCGAATTTTGTAGGGTCACTGGTGATATGATAAGCTATGTACATAACCAAGAAACAAAGAGAAAGACCAATACAAACTTTAATTAAATTTTCATGAATAAGTCTTTTTCCCTTCTTAATAAAATAAACAGCCAAAACTAAAACAACAGCAGTTATTCCGTTAATGGTTGCATAAATTGGAGGTAAAAATTTAAGTGGTTTTACTACCGGTAAATTATCAATCAATATAATGGGTTCAAAATTTGGTGATCTTAAATCAAAAATCAATAAGTCAGCATCCCATTTTAAAAAAAGTAACAGTGCTACAACCACAGGAACTAGGACTGAAATTATTATAGTAAGCCTGTTATATAATTTTATATTAGCTGAATTCATTTTATTCATTTAATAATTTTAATAGGTCTTCTTTTAATATTGTTATTTCTTCTGCCTCACCATTATTGTCTAATTTTTCATTAAAATTAACAGACCCTTTGTAATATATTTTTGGGTTTCCAAACTCATCGACCCTGGATCTAATGTATCCCTCTTTGTCTATTATTGCAAAATAACCTGAATGTTCAAAACCATCTACAAAATCAGAACTTGCTGCAGTATATAAATTAAACCCATCATTTGCAAGTTTGTATATTTCATTTCTATCACCCGTCATGAGATTCCAGTTGGGATTTGTAATGCCATTATCTTGAGCATATAACTGCAAAACTTCAGATGTGTCATATTCTGGATTAATCGAAAAGGATGCAATTCCAAAGTCAGGAAAAGCTGTAAAACTATTTTGAATATGTACAAGATTAGTATTCATAATTGGACAAATTGTTGTGCAGGTTGTAAAAAAGAACTCTACGATATATACTTTGCCGAGATAATCTTTATTTGATATCTGTTTTTCATTTTGATTTATAAAAATAAAGTCTGGAACTTTTTTTCTTTCGTTATTCACTAATAAATAAGGAAGAGGATCAATATTTTTTTCAAAATTATCTAATTTTAAGCTCCTACTTTCACTTCGAGATACATCATCATTCTTAACTCGATCAATTATTCTTGGAACAAAAACTAAACCAAAGACTAATATCAGTATGATAATTATAATATTCTTTTTATTATCCATCATTTCCTTCCAGATTACTAATTCTTCTTATATTGGAATTAAAATTTCCTTTTCTTTTTTGTCTATACTCGGTAAATAAAATTCTAATATCATCATTCATTTTTCCTTTGATTTCAGAAACTAATATTGAGTTGTATGAGTATAGTCCAAATAAATTCACATCATTGTCTATTTGATCATCATTCCTATCATCAATTCTACCTCTTTGATTTAATAACTTATCTATAATAAATACCCGATTAGTATAATTTGAACTGTCCAAATCATAATTAGATCTTAAGGAATTAAAAATTTCGTTAATGGACTCTTTGTCTGCATATGCAAAATGCCAATATTTTAATTCATCAGATTTTAGCAACTCTTTTCTAACTTTTTCTAACTCAAACTCTGAATCTTTTCCTCCAATAGAAATAATTTGAAACTTTTTAAAGCCCTTAAATTTATCATAAACAAGCTCTTTTAAATTCAAAGCGCTAGTGATATTTTTTACAGGATTGTTACCAAGAAATGATAATATCGTAATGTTGTCCTTAAAAGTTGATGAATTATTATTAATAAATGTTAATGAATCTGTTTCATTAATATCTTCACCAACTATGTCTAAAGTATTATAGTTATGGGTTGAGGGGTATAGAAACAATAAAAACACAACTGGCAACAAAAATAGAATTGCCAGAATAAACCATTTTCTGTAAAATTTAGCAATCACGATTTAAAAATTAAAAGTCTGTTTTGATATAATTTGACGGATCATCAAACTCATCAAAAATATATCCAGCTTCTTGAATAAAAATAAAAGAGAGATATAAAATAAGAAAAACAGCGGTCCAAACCACAACTCTTCTTAATATTGAAGTCTCGTCTCGCATATGCATAAAGTCCCAGGTTATATAGTAAGCTTTAACTATTGTAAGAATTATAAAGACCCAGTTGAGTAATTTAAGATTTGCAAAAGACTGATTTAACACTTCTGGTTTATAAATTCCAAGTACAACTTCAACTAGTGTTACTATCGAAAGAAGAATAAGAACTCCGATTATTTTTTGCGTATTAGATTTAAACTTAATTAAACCTCTGAATATCTCCAATTTGTGTGCGTGTTCAGCCATATTATTATACTAAATAGAAAAATGTAAAAACAAAAACCCATACCAAATCAACAAAATGCCAATACAGTCCAACTTTTTCAACCATTTCATAACTTTTTCTTTTTTCATAAGTACCTATAATCACATTAAAGAAAATTATTATGTTTAACACTATTCCTGAAAAAACATGAAAACCATGAAAACCTGTAATAAAGAAAAAGAAATTTGCAAAAAGGGGAACTCCATACTCATTTTCATAAAGATTAGCTCCATTGACAACAGAAACCCCTGTTTCTTTTAATACATTTAATGAATCTTCTCTAGATAAAATAGTTTTATGACCATTCTCATCTAAAATTTGTTTTCTAATCAAAATATTTGGGTTTGCTTCAAAACCGGCAATTACCTCTTCGATATTAAAAGTTGGTAAGGTACCTTCATTATCATACCATATTCCATTGTAACTTTGATGTTGGTCTCTGACACTTGAAAATTCAAATGCAAAATCTTCAACAGAAACTCTTTTAGATGTTTCAGCATCCAAGAATTGTAATATATTTCCACCCTTTGTTTTAACAGCACCGTAATCGCCCTTAATGAAGGTTGCCCATTCCCAAGCTTGAGAGCCTACAAAAATAATTCCTCCAATAATTGTAAGAAACATGTAAAATGTAACTTTTGCTTTTTGCATTTTATGCCCAGCATCTACAGCCATTACCATTGTTACAGATGACATAATCAGAACAAATGTCATAAAAGCAACATAGATCATTGGAAGTTCTTTTCCGTGAACAAACGGAACGTGTGTAAACACCTCATCAGCTATGGGCCATGAATCAGCAAACTTAAATCGAGCAAATCCATATGAAACAATAAATCCAGAAAAAGTAAGGGCATCAGAAACAATAAAAAACCACATCATCATCTTTCCATATGATGCATTCAAAGGCTTGTTTCCTCCATCCCAAATTTTGTCATTTGAAGTAGTGTTAGCAGTAGTTCCCATAGTTTAATTTAAAGAGATACAAAAGTAATTATTTTAACCGAAGAAAACCAAAAATATAAACAAGTAAATCCATAAAATGTCTACAAAATGCCAAAATATAGAAGCCAGTTCAAAACCTATTAAATCTTTGCTATTATATAAGCCTTTTAGATTTTTTATAAGTACTACGATTAGCGCAATTAATGCAACCATTACATGTATAGCATGGACAAAGGCTATTAAAAAAATAAAAGAACTATTTATTGTGCTTGTAGGTCCGGTAAAATGATAACCATTATCAATAATTTGATTAAATCCTAAAAATTGTAAGACAATAAAAATTATTCCCAATAAAATCGTTGTAAACAATAGAATTGAAACGTTTTTTATTTTGTCATTTATTAAAAAACGTCTTGCAATAATTAAACAAATACTACTTAAAATGATAATCATCAAACTATAGTAAAATGCATCAGGAAGTTCAAAATTGAAAATCCAATCTTCCCTATTTTTACTAACAATAAAAGCGCTAGTTAATCCAGCAAAAGTCATAAATAATGACCCTATCCCAAACCAAAGCATCATTTTCAATGCTTTGTTTCTATTATTTAATTGTGAACTCATATAATTAAAACTTTATCTAATAAAAATGTTAATTGGACCAGCGTCAAATAAACAATACTGGTTAGCATTAATCTTTTTGCATTTTCATTGTTACCATCAATAAAAAGTAAATAAGACTTGTATACAAGAAAAACACCCAAAATGATTACAAAAATTAAACCAAATAAACTTAATCTTAAATTTCCTGTAATTCCAAAAAAAGGAACTATTGAAATAATAACAGCCCATATTGAATAAAATAAAATTTGAGCAGAGGTTGACTTATCTTTTTTTCCAGTTGGAAGCATTTTAAATCCAGCCTTTTTATAATCTTCACTTTGTGACCAACCGATGGACCAAAAATGTGGGAATTGCCAAAAAAACTGCATTAAAAATAATGTAATTGCCTCGATTCCAATTTGATTTGTTGCGGCTACCCAACCAATCATAAAAGGAAATGCGCCGGGAATAGCTCCAACAAAAACAGCCAATGGACTCACTAGCTTCATTGGAGTATAAATAGCTGTATACATGAATATGGATGTAGCTGCTAAGATTGCAACTTTGATGTTTATAAAGTACATTAAAACAATACCCAAAACCCCAGTGCTTATTGCTAGTAATAACGCTGTATTTATTTTAATTTTATTTTTAGGCAGCGGACGATTCTTGGTCCTATTCATTAATTTATCTAAATCTCTTTCAATGATTTGATTAAAAATATTAGACGAACTCACTATTAAAATTCCGCCAGTCAAAAGGAATGTTAAATCGATAAAGTTGATTGATTCAGAACCTAAAAAATAACTTATAAATGAAGAGAACACAACGCTCAGAGTTAATCTAAACTTAGTCAGTTCATTTATAATTTGTAATGTTATATTGTTTGACAACTTGAATAAATTAAGTCGCAAATATAATATATATTAAAGCCTTAATAAATTGAAACTACGAAAAAATTAATCTTGAACTTGAAATATAATCGGTAAAGAATAGGGTACTGTGACAGCCACACCTCTTTGCTTTCCTGGTTGCATTTTAGGAAGTAAATTAATAACTCTTTGTGCTTCTTTTTCTAAACGTGGGTGTGGAGCTCTAGCTCTCACGCCCGTTACATCACCAGTTTTATTAATTTTAAAAATAACACTAATTCTTTGTCTTCCAGAAAGTCCTAAATCACCGGCTAAATCAGTATTAAATTTTCTCTGAACAAATTTTGCAATTTTTTCAGACATACATTTTCTCTTTTTATCATTACTTCCTCTTTCACACCCAGGGAA